>CAYQIS010000003.1:0-191956 GCA_964417645.1 uncultured Spirochaetia bacterium | reverse complement strand
CTGCCAAAACCCCGCTTGTCATGGTTACTTTCGCGGCTTCATCATATATATAATAATCCAAAGTTCCTCCCGGCGCATTTGTTGAAGCATAAACATAAGCTCCCAGCTTGTCAACTTTCCAGCCCCCGGGTCCCGGCACAAAAACCTGCATGGCAAAACGGTCGTCGCTTGTGTCACCGGGCGTGTTATTGTTATGAAGCGCAAGCGCTCCATTTGCATGATAAGGGTTGCCTGTAACAGTTCCGTCCGAATATTTCAACGCCACAAGAGGATGCGAAGAATCAGGATTCCATCCTGCACCAAGGTTTGAAAAAGCGTAAAATTCAGGGTCATAATAATTGTCTGTGGGCCTTATTTTCCAGCCCGGTATATTTCCTTCCTTCCACTCGCAATATAAAGAGGCGGTGGGAGTGTTGTTTGGCTCTATCACAACAAAATAATCTCCCGGAGAGAGTGTGTAATTGGTTACCGTGCATGCAATCCATCCTGCCGCATACGGCGTAATAAGCCCGGAAGTAAGAAAAGTTCCAGAAGGAAAATTTCCCGAAGCCGCCTGTATTCCAACCCTGTATTGAGGAGAAGAACTTAAGGCATTGACATATGTATATATTGAAGATATTGTTTTTGACTCTGTCTGAGTGAATCTCATTGCAATTTTTTTGCCCGCTCCGTCAAGACGCGCAAGCCTTCCGTTTTCAAACGCTGTCCTGTATCCAACCCATTTGTTCTGCGGGCAGTAAGAAGCCCTTACGCTGTATCCTTTGGTGTTTAAATTTCCCGAAGGAAACATTGCAGGGAAAGGCGCTTCCAAAAACGGGGCAAGATATCCCTGAATTGAAGCTGTGGGGTCATAATCAAGCATGGAATCGCCCGATGATGAAACCTGTACGGCTATCCAGTAATAGTCTTTTTCAACCGCATACTGTGTATTCAGCGGAATATTATTCCATCCAGGCACACAAGGTTTCTGCGGGCTTTGAAACAAAAGTATACCCGGTACTCCTCCCTGGTCAGAATACAAAGCAAGCCTTATTGTGCCGCCCGATGAAGAATTTATATATGCGGACAATTCATTTATATAGCCGTCTTCATGAAGCTGATATCTGCTTGCCGCAACATACGCTCCGTTTAAATCCTCATCATAATCAGCCGTTGAAAATGCGCCAAATGCCTGGCCGTCGGAACAGGCGTAAAAAGTTGCCGTTGGAGTGGGTGTAAATGTAAAGGTTGCCGTGACTGTTTCCGAGGGCTGCATCACATTTCCAGAATACCATGCATCATTCATATTGGATCCGGTATTGCCTGCAACCATCCACATTGAGTTGTTAAATACACAGGCGCCTCCAAGCAGCCTCGGGCTGAAGCCCGCAGATGCCGTCTGCTGAATCCATGTGATTCCGTTCGACGAATACCACACATCATTATAAAAAGAAGCTCCCAGTCCGCCGTAAATCCACATTTTCATGCCCGCTCCGTCATAATAGACAACGGCTCCCATCCCCCGCCTTGCCTCAAAAGCCGCGGCAGGCGTTTCCTGTGTCCAAAAAATTCCGTCAGAGCTGCTCCAAACATCGTTAAGAAGCGAAGAATTTGTGCCTGCAATTACATAAATTTTATTGTTAAACACAAGAGCTTCATGCTGCCACCTTGGAGGGAACTGGGCGTTTCTTGTTGCGGCCGTCCAGTCAATACCGTTTGTTGAATACCATACATCGTTAAGATATGCGTTTGAATTATCACGGCCTGCTATTATCCACATTTTCCCGTTATGAACAACCGCTTTGGCTCCCGCTCTTTCGGGAAACCCTGCAGCTGAAGTTTCAAGAACCCATGTGCTTCCGTTATCTGAGCTCCAGACATCATCATCATAAGAGCCTGTCACTCCTGACATAACCCACATTTTTCCGTTATATACAACGCCTGTATGATATGCCCTTGTTGAAGAAAAAGCTGAATTTGTTTCCTGAACCCAATTTACTCCGTCAGAACTGCTCCATACATCACGAAGAGCCGCTCCCGTGGTTCCGGCAATAAGATACATTCTGCCGTTATAAGGCAGAAGCAAAGTTCCTGCTCTTCCCTCAAACTGGGCATTTCCGGTTGCAAGAATCCAGTCAGCTCCGGGCGCGGAATAAGAACTTCCGTAAAACAAAACAAAAAAAACCGTCAAAAAAATTTTATACCGCACAAACCGCCCCCTGTTTTTTCTTATAATTTAATTATAAAACCGTTAAAACACATTAAATAAAAATTTAATTATTTCAAAACAATTACTTTCTTTATTGTCTGCCAATCGCCCTGTTTTACATGAATAAAATAAATGCCTCTGCCTGTTAAAGCGCCTTTTTGATTTCTTCCGTCCCAGAAAATGCTTACAGTTCCTGATGCTTCCGTGTTTATAAGCTCCGCAACAACCTCTCCGTTTAAATTATAAACCCACGCCCTTGCCTTTGAAGAATAAGGAAGCCTGCATGTAATATTTATTTTTTCATTATTTGCAGGATTAAAAACATTTTTATCGGTATACACAGGAATATCCGGGGTCCTTAAAGGGCTCTGCTGAGGCACAGGGGTAAAACTTGGCTGAACCTCAGGTGTTTTGGTTAATGTTGCCGTGAAAGACGGCATAAAAGTGGCTGTGTCAGAAGGTACAACAGTTCCCGTAAATATCACGGTATTAACCGGGGTTTGGGTTTTTGTAAAAGTTGGCGTAAATGTTGATGTGTAAACTTCAGTGTAAGTGGATGTAGGTGTATAAGAAGGAATGGTTGTGCCTGTAAAAGTGGGTGTTAATCCGGATATTATAATGTTGTTTGAAACAATCAGCGATGAATTAATCACGCTGTATCCGGACTGCGCCGAGGCCGAAGCCGAGAAAGCGACAATACCGGGATTTGCCGCTTCATACACCCATGTAAACATTCCAAAAGCCGAAGGCGAAATTGATCTGTATGAAGGGCTTGGGTTGGAAATCATAATAACATTCGCATTAGTGGGATTTAAAGCCGCTGTACAATAAGGTGTAAATGTGTTGCCTGTATTTTCAACACGCAAAATAACCGTGATTTGCTGGCCCTGTACAGCCGAAGAAGAGGGCATTGTCATAAGATTTAATCCCAGTTTTACCCCGTAAACAGGAAGCGAAACAGAATCTTCGTTTTGGTAATTATATCCGTACATATCCCAAGCATTAATTTCAGCCGTATTTGTGACTGTATTCGCGTAATATACGGCATCGGGTTTTACCTTTGCAACAACAGCCATTGTTACAGGATCGGATATCATAAGCATTGATTTTTCCCACACATACATTTTGCCGTATACATTTGCAGGCACGCTTGATGTTTCAATTAATTCAAGAGTGTCTGGTATTGTGTCCCAAACCGTCACATCCTGGCTGGGATGATAAGGGCTGATGTTTGAAAAAGTTATTGTATAAGTTATTGTGTCTCCGGCAATCGCCTGCGCCTTGTTTGCGGTTTTTGTTATTGCAACATCACTTACCCGTATCCTGCCTGACGGAACCAAAGTATTTGAAGAAATTCCTGTAGGGTTTTCCAGACATTCAAAATAGTAATCCCCGGGAATGTTCGGTGTCTGTACGCCTTCACCCGCACTTTGTGAATAACCGTATACTATTTTAACTGTGTCACTTGCCGATATGGCAATTGAATTTATTGTTACAATATATCCGTCTATTAATATGTTTGACGGCGGAATCTCCAAAGGTGTTGTACCGCTTACCATCCTGTAAGCTTTTAATGTGCCCTGCGCGCCTGTGGTTAAAGTTGGCGCCGGATAAAATGCCTGCGGTATTGTAATTATAAGTTTGCCGTTATTCCACACAACCCCCGAATCAGGCATGAATATAACTTCTATTGTTGCGCCAAAATAATCGCGCGGCACCTGTTTCGGATAGACTTCAATTGAACCCGTTCCCCCAAAAACAGTTGACACAAACAAAAGCAGCAGCAAAGAAAAAACTATTTTTTTCATTGTGTCTCATCTCCTCTTTTTACCGCAGGGATGACAACCTTGTTCTTAATATGCCAAGCAACGGCTTTTGAATAACCTGCGGTTGAAGCTTCAAGGCTTACAAGAAGCACATTTTTAACCTGTTCATACCTTTCCCTGCCGGCTCCTGTTTTAACGGCTTTCAGCCTTATATAAGTAAGATAAGACAGCGCCTCACAAAAATTTTCCACGGTGCCCGAATTGTCTTTAAGCGCGTTTTTTTCCGCCGTATCAACATCAATGCTTCCGTCTTCACGCAGTTTTTCATTTCTGTCCCAGTTTGTGCCCTTTAAAACGGGATAATTAAGAGCCGTTTTTTCAAGCGAGCCCAGCATCATTTTATTTGCCGCCTTTTCATTTACAAAAGAAAGCAGCGTCTTTCTTATAATTTCACCGATTTCATTATAAGCCTTAAACAATTCTGCAGCACCCGGAGCGCCCTGAATTCCGTAATCATTTGCTTTATCCTGCTCCGCTTTTTTTACCTCAATCTCAGGCAAGGAAGCATTTTCAGGCTCCGAAATTATTTTTACTTCGGTCTTTTCAGGATCAAGCTTTTTGTTTTCAACGGAAGAAAACACTTCCATTATGTCGTCAAAGCTTATTGAATTCTCCGGCTTTGTCATTTCCGCGCCTTCCCCTCTTTTTTGTTCTTAATAACCGCGGAGATTATTCCGTCTTCTATCGCATCATAAATAAAGTTTTCAAAATCGTTTATATTCTCGGCTTTTATATTTCTTACTGCCGAAATCAGCCCCACGTTTCCTTCCCTTATAAGCTCGGCAAAGCTCATACCCGAACCCCTGTATTTTGCGGCTATCATAACAACATCCTTAAGATACTGTTCTATAAGTATCCGCCTTCCTTCTTCGCGTTCAGGGCTGTTTTCCTCCCCGGCGGCATCCAAAACCGCCCGTCTTAACTTTTCATAATCAGCGGGCTTTATCTGCCTTACCGCAACCACAAAATCTTTAAGGCGGGCTTCATCAACTCCGGTTATTTTCATCTTCATATTTCCCGCCTCCGTTTTTCAGATTAAGCAAACTTTTTTTCTCTATGACATTTTTTAATTTTTCACCGTCAACAACATCTTTGTCTGATGGTATAAAATTTTTTTTAAGAAATTTTTCAAGGGTTGTCAGCGATACTTTCAAATATTCAGCGGCTTCCTGTTTTAAAAAATTCTTCATAAATCACCTTTATTTCACTTTTATTTCAGTTAAAATAAAGCATAATTTATGCCGTAGAAGAATGTTATATTTAAAGGTTTTTATGGTGCATTTCCATATTGTGAAATTATTTCGTCATTATTTTGACGCTTTTGTCAAAATAATACTGTTTTATTTATTATTCAATTCTTCCATTGCCTTAAAAACAATATTCTCATAATCTTTATCAACATTTATACCCGCTTTTTTGGCTTCTTTAATAACCTCTGTTTCTTCCCTGGCAATAAGCAGCCTGTGTTCCTTTTGAATTCGTATTTTATTTCTGTAAGAAACAATATCATCATACGCGCTTCTGCTTCCTGTTATTAAAGGAAGATCCGGCTCTTTGTCTGTTTTAAAAATTCCCCCGCTTATCAAAAAAGACGCATATTTTTGTCTGAGTGCAAAGATTTTTTCCTTTTCCGGTTTTTTGGCATGCATAAATTCTTTTGTAAGTTCTTCAAGCGCCGCGGCAGACAAAGCAAAAGCTTCTTCGTAAAGTTCGTCGTATGCTTTTTTTTCGGCGCGCATAACATTCATCATATGACCGGCGCGTATCATTGAAATTTTAATCGCCAAAATATCAAAAAACTTTCTTTCCTTTTTTTCCTTTAAAACGTCCGTTTTTATCCTTGACTCGGTATATTTTTTTTCGGCGGCTTCATATTTTTTTCTTGCGGATTCAAGTTTTGAAACTGCCATATCCGCTTTTTTCATATAAGCCGAAGAACATATTGTTAAAATAAAAAACAAAAACAAAAATATTCTGAAAAACTTATTCAATTCCAAGCCTCTTTATTGCGGCAATTAAAGTGGTTCGATTTATTTTTAAAATATCAGCCGCCTTTTGTTTGTTTCCGCCGGAAGCCTCCAGCGCTTCTTTAATCATACGCCTTTCAAGGCTTTCAAGGGCATATTTAAGACCTTGCCGTTTTTCGCCAAAGGTTAAACCGCTTTTTATTTCCAGCGGAACGTCGTTTTCGTCAAGAAATTCCTTTTCTTTTGAAGATGTCACAAGCATTCTTTGTATTATATTTTCAAGTTCTCTTATATTTCCGGGAAAATCATATGACTCCAAAATTTTAATTGCCCGCTCATTAATCCCCTTAATTCTGAATCCCCCGAACTCGGCATATTTTTGTATAAAATATTCACTTAAAAGTCTTATATCTTCCCTCCTGTCTCTTAAAGCCGGAACTGATATCGTAATTACATTAAGCCTGTAATAAAGATCCTCCCTGAAATTCCCCTCGGAAACTTCCTTTTTTAAGTCCTTGTTTGTTGCGGCAACTATTCTTACATCGGCTTTTATTGTTTTTTCCCCTCCAACCCTTTCAAACTCTCTTTCCTGTATAACACGAAGCAGTTTTACCTGCAGTTCTTTTCCAAGCTCCGCTATTTCATCAAGAAATATTGTGCCTCCCTCGGCAAGTTCAAAACGCCCTTTTTTCATGTGCAAAGCGTCTGTAAAAGCCCCTTTTTCATGCCCGAACAATTCTGATTCCAGAATTCCGGGAGCAAGAGCGGCACAGTTAACTTTTATCAACGGCATGTTTGATCTTGCGCTGTTTCCGTGGATTATTTCGGCCATCAATTCCTTGCCCGTTCCGCTTTCCCCTGTTATAAGAACAGTTGCTTCTGTTGCTGCGGCTTTTTTTGCAAGTTCAACGGCTTTTAAAAATTCCGGAGAATTTCCCGTTAATCTGACTTTTATATTTTTTTTGTATTCCGCATTATCACGCTTTAATTTTGCGATTCCAAGCGCCTTTTCCGCCAAAACACGTATATGTCCTATTGAAAAAGGTTTGGTCAAAAAATCCGATGCCCCGCGCTTCATGGCTTCAACAGCTGTCTCAACCGTTCCATAGGCGGTTATTACTATAACTTCGGTTGACGGAGATTCTTTTTTTACCGCATCAAGCACCGATATTCCGTCGGCTTCAGGCAATTTTAAATCCGTAATAACAAGGTCATAGATGTTATTTCTTATTTTTTCATATGCTTCTTCAGCGCTTGAGCAAACCGTGACATTTCTTTTTTCAGACCAAAGCGCTTCTTTTATAACTTCCCGCAGACTGTCATTGTCTTCAACAACAAGTATTTCCGTCATTTGTTTTCACCCGAAAATTTAATTGTAAATTTTGCACCTTTATAAGAGCTTTCGCCTGTAATTATCTCCCCTTTGTGTATATCCTTAACTATTTTATAAACAATTGCCAGTCCAAGTCCTGTTCCGTTTTTACGTCCCGTAAAAAAAGGCTTGAATATATTGTCTTTTTGTTCTTTCCTTATTCCGGGCCCGTTGTCGGAGACGCATATCATGTCTTTTTCATAATAGATCTCTATTATTTTTTTGTCCTTGTCTGCGGCCTGATATGCGTTAATAACAATATTTCCAAGCGCGATTTTCATAAGATTTAAATCAAACACGGCCTCGGCTTTCTCATCGCCAACAAATCTGACGCAGGAAGAAATTTCCGGAGCAAGCTCCAAAACGGTTTCTTTCACAAATTCTTTCAGGTTCATTCTCGCGGGCTCTGGTGTAAAATCTTTCGTGTAAAACAAAAAATTATTTAAAAAACCGCTCATCCTTCTGACGCCGCTTATAATATCAGTTGCGTCCCTTTTCATTTTTTCATCCGAAATGCGCTCCAATAAAAGTTCCGCCCTGCCCTGCAAAGAACCAAGGGCATTTCTTATCTCATGAGCAACTCCGGCCGCAAATTCCCCCGCAGTTGCCATTTTTTCACGTTCATTCAAATATGTGTATATTTCTTTTCTCATTGATTCCATTGCATCAGCCAAACCGGCAATTTCAGGCTCCGCATTAATTTTTATTTCCGCGCCAAAATCCCTTTTTGATATGGCGGAAGCCGCGGCCACAAGCCTCCTTAAATTTTTTGTAAGGCCAAAAGTAAGAATGACGGATATGCCTGCAGAAACAAAAATTATCAGTATAAATGCCGTAATGCTTGCGCGTCTGTATTTTTCTATATACTTTACATAATCCGCGCTTGCGGTAACACCTGTTATCGCTTCAACTTTTCCCGCTTTTATAACAGGAACATAAGCGGATTTAAAATAGCCTTCTTGTGTTCTGAAAAGCGGTGTGGCAATTTCTTTTCCGGAAAGCGCTTTTCTTATTTCATAGCTGTCAAGACCTGCCAAAACAAATTCCATGCCGCCTGAAAAACTGTAAACAGGTGTCAGTTTCATGTCAATGATTATTATATCCTTTAAACCCGCAGAATCCGATATAACTTTCAGCTTTTCGGTTAATTCGGCATTCACAGCGCCTTTAAGCTTAAGATAGGGGATTGATTTTGTGTCCACCTGCATCGCACAAAGTTTTGCCGCGGCAATAAGGGATTTTTCCATTCCTCGGGATAAAGCGTCTTCCGTTACGGTGTAATTCACAAAGCCGAATACGGCAGCAACGGAAGACGCCAAAACGGTAAACCACAAAAACACTTTTAATCTGTAGCTGATTTTTTTCAAATTTAACGCCTCGCCAAGAGGTTTTAAACAAATTATATATTAAATACCCTTAAAATACTTCAGTATTTGTTCCTTCTGTTTTTGATTGATAAAATCCGCTTTTGAATCTTTTTTTTCAATTGCCTCAATAAGCTCTTCAGTGCTTCTGAAAGTTCGGTATATTTCTCTTGCCGTCTTTTCACCTATGCCTTCCACCTTGTCAAAAACAGACGA
The DNA here is from genome assembly GCA_964417645.1 of uncultured Spirochaetia bacterium. Lineage (GTDB taxonomy): Bacteria > Oederibacteriota > PGYV01 > PGYV01 > PGYV01 > CAYQIS01. Next base: position 183,023 of record CAYQIS010000003.1, on the reverse strand, counting down.
TTCAAGTTTTTTATTTGCAAGACTTAACTGATAAGATACGGCAAATCTGTGGGCTTCATCCCGTATCCTCATCAAAAGAAATTTTGCTTTATCGGAAAGTTTTATGCCCGAATTTTTTCCCTGAACATATACAAGTTCTTCCCGTTTTGCTATACCTGTTACCGCGGCATTAATCCCGATTAAATCCAAAGCTTCTTTTGCGGCATTAACCTGACCGATGCCTCCGTCAATCAGTATCAAATCAGGCATTTTGCCTTCTTCCTGAATTATCCTTCCGTAGCGGCGAAGCACGATTTCACGTATGCTTGAATAATCATCGATAAATTTAACACTTTTAATTTTATATCTTCTGTACTTTTTTCTGTCCGGTTCTCCGCCCACAAACACAACAGCCGAAGCAACAGTGTTCTCTCCGTGCAGATGCGATATGTCAATCCCGTCAATTATATAAGGCTTTGTCTTAAGCCCCAATTCTTTAGCCAGCAGTTCCGCTGCTGATTCAAATTCCTCCGCATTCTTAATACGCTTTTCCCTAAGTTTTACGTTTTCTTTAATTTTCTCATGTATATTTTCATCAGCAAGTTTAAGAAGCGCCGGAATATTCCTTATTTTTACATCCGTTTCTTTAAATATAATTTCAAGCTCTTCCTTTAAAACCGCGTCTTTTGGCAGAACGATTTCTTTTGGTATATAAACTCCCCTTCCATAATACTGATATAAAAAAACCGCCAGACGCTCTTCATCGCCGGCTGTATCTTTGAATACCTCTATATGTTTGGACAAAAGTCTTCCCCCTCTTATATTCATAACACATACATACCATTCGTCATCATGCTGAGCATGTGATATTATATCAATGTCACGTTCTTCATTTAATACAACTTCCTGGTCAGCCATAAGCTCTTTAACCGATTTTATTGCGTCACGGTAAACCGCCGCTTTTTCATATTTAAATTCATTTGCGGCCAAATTCATTTTTTTGTTTAAAATTTCCTCAACCGCCTTATATTTTCCTCCCAGAAATTTTCTTACCCCGCTTACGCTTTCCGAATACTCTTCTTCGCTTATGAACCTTACACAAGGAGCGCTGCACATTCCGGTATCATAAAAAATACACGGTCTTTTTAAAGGCTTGTTTTCAAAATCATGGGTACACTGCCTTACCTTGAATATTTCGTATATCATTTTAATTACACGCTTTGCATCAGCCGCAAAATAAGGACCGTAATAAACCGCTTTCCTGTCTTTTAAAGAGCGTGTAAGGTAAACTCCGGGATACTTTTCGTTTGCACTCACCTTTATGTAAGGATAGCTTTTGTCGTCTTTCAGCATAATATTGTAATAAGGGGAATGTTCTTTAATAAGAGAGTTTTCAAGAATAAATGCTTCTAGTTCATTTTTTGTGACTATATAGTCAATATCATGAACTTTTCCCGCAAGCTGCGATGTTTTAAGGTCTTTTTTACCTTCCCCAAAATACGAACGAACCCTTTTTATCAGGGATTTTGCTTTTCCGATATATATTATTGTTCCGTTTATATCCCTGTAAATATAAACACCGGGTTTATCAGGCAGGGATCTTATTTTTTCATTTTCCATATTGCCATTATATCAGGATTTACTGAGCTTTTTCGACTTTTGCTTTTTTTCCTTTTATGCTTCCGTCATACATGTTTTTTATAAGGGAATCAACAATTGAAGCGTGAACATTCACATAAGTGTGCGTTTCGCTTATTTCTATTTTTCCCATCATGCCGGGTTCAATGCCTTTTGCGGTAAATGCCCCAAGGATATCCCTTGGCTGTATTTTGTCTGTTTTACCCAGATTGACAACAACGGGCACCATTTCTTGTATCCTTTTTACTTCTTCCTGAATATCATGGTTAAGATCATTTATCTGCTGGTTGTTCTTTGAAAATATTTTAAGAAGAGCCGCCGCAATATGAAGAAGGTCTGTTTCTTCCGAAGCCATTTTTTCAACTCTTTGAACATATTCTGCTATGCCGCCTTCTTCTATGGCATTTTTAACGGCTTCCAAAATTTTGCAGTCTTTTTCTTTTACATTTTCTTCAAATACGGGAACCCTGGCAAGTTTAATCTTATTGCCTGCAAACGCTTCAAGCTCCGCTATCCTGTACTCTTCGTCCCTGTAAACAAATGTGCAGGCATAACCCTGTCTTCCGGCTCTTCCGGTTCTGCCTATCCTGTGCACATAATATTCATTATCCTGGGGAGGATGATAATTAATTACGGCATCTATTCCTATAATGTCTATGCCTCTTGCGGCAACATCCGTTGCAACAAGAATGTCTATTTTTCCTTTTCTGAACATTTCTATCGCTTTCTCACGTCTTGCCTGTGATTTGTCGCCGTGAATGCCCTCGGCGGAGTAGCCGCTTAAACGAAGCTGCTCCGCTATCCTGTCAACTTTTGATTTTGTGTTGCAGAACATTATTACGCTTTTAAAATCATTTGCGTCCAGAACCCTTGTTATTGCATCAAGTTTGGTCCCTTTTTTTATCACAAAATATTCCTGGATAATGGTGGAAGCTGCAAGCGCATCAGGGGTTACTTTAATATTTACGGGTGACTTCATATAATATTTTGAAATATCAATTACCTGTTTCGGCATGGTTGCCGAAAAAAGCGCGGTTTGCCTTTCCTCCGGCAAATATCTGAATATATATGAAACATCTTCAATAAAACCCATATCAAGCATTTTATCGGCCTCATCAAGCACAACCATTCTTGCGTTTTCAAGATTTAATGTTTTCCTTTTCAGATGATCAAGAATCCTGCCCGGAGTTCCAACAACAACATGCGGAAAATTATTAAGCAGTTTAAGCTGCCTTTCTATTGGCTGTCCGCCGTAAACAGGAACCACTTTAAGACCTTTAATATATTTTCCAAGAAGCACAAATTGATCAGCCACCTGACATGCGAGCTCTCTGGTGGGACAAACAACAAGAGCCTGTACAACTTTTAAATTCAAGGATATTTTCTGGATTATAGGAAGCGCAAATGCTGCGGTTTTTCCCGTGCCTGTCTGTGCCTGACCTATTATGTCATGACCCGCAAGCATAGCGGGTATGGCAGACGATTGTATCTGTGTTGTTTCCTCAAATCCAATTTCTGACAGAGCCTTTAAAAGCTCTTTGCATAAGCCAAGCTTTTCAAAACTTAATCTTTCCAACTAAAACACCGTCTTTCTCCTCATCCCTTTAATAATATAGCAGATAAAAAACACCAAGACAACATTTGCACAAAATATATTGTTAGTGCGTGCTAATTTTTGTATTGCTTATTTTATTAAGCGCTGTTAATATATTCCAAAAATCAATGCGGGGTGTAATAATGAGTGAAAATTCATACGGAAATTATGAATGCTGCCCAAGTATGACAAACTGTCCTCTTTATCCTTATTTTAAAAATGAATCAAGCAAAAAAGTTTTTATACTCAGATACTGCGCGGGAAAATTTGAAAACTGCGAACGCAGAAAAAGAATGATGGCGGAAGAAATAATGGAAATACCGCATAACCTTCTTCCAAACGGCGAATTGTTAAAACAAAAAGAAAACTAATCTTTTTTTGTCGGAACCGCTGTTATATATGCAGTAATTAAAACCGGCAAAATCATCATAAGCAGTCTGTGTCCTGTTTCTTTCAGCAGCACGAACGAAGTGATTAAAGCCGGAACCCATGCAAAAAATAAAACCGCCGCTTTAACCTTTACATTAAGACCTTTTTTGTCAAGAAAATCTCTTAAAATCGGACCCATGTATTTGTGATTTATAAGCCATGCATAAAGACGCCTGTTGCTTGCAAGATAGCATCCGGCAGACAGCAATAAAAAAGGCACCGACGGAATTACGGGCACAAGAAAAGCCATAAGTCCCAAAGCAAGAAACAAATGTCCCGTTATGGCAATTATTGTTTTAAGCAAAGAGCCGCTTTTTTCGCCTATAAGAAGAAATATGCCGTATTTCTTTCCGTTTTTTTCAATTTCATAAATTTTTTCATAAGTAACCGAAACAAATCCCGCACGAATAAATATATTCTTTGCCTGTTTTTCGGAAAAACCAAAATTTGCCGTACCGCTTTTGTCATCGTGAAAAGATCCGTCTTCAGGCATAAGGTCCGCAACGGCTATATGCCCGCCTTTTTTAATCATTTTATAAAAACATCCTGCGGCTTTTGCCGTGTTTTCCATATGATGAAGGGTCATGGAACACACAAGCAGATCATATTTTTCAAGAGGCCTGCAATCCGCGCGCTGCAAGTCAAAAATTTCAGTATTGACATTTTTAATTCCCGAATTTTCAATTTTTTCCCCAAGAACCTCAATCATTCCGTAAGAAGAATCCATTGCGGTAACACTTTTTGCTTTTTCGGCAATCTTTAAGGAAATCAATCCTGTTCCCGCCCCATAATCCGCAACAGATATATTTTCATCAATGTGAATATTTTTCATTATCGCATCGGCAATTGCCGAAGCCATTTTTACGCGCTCTTCATTCTTATCCCAGTCTTTTGCCTCTTTATCAAAACGAGAAACATTTTCCATTTTAACTTTCCTTTATTTGTATTTTTAACATATAAATCTAACAAAAATGTGTTAAAAAATCACTTTATAAGCGGTAATTTCTTCCGAAAGCCCCTTTAATGCATATTTTGCGCCTTCGTCGCACTTTATCTGGTCTTTTACCAGAACATAAGTTGGATGGCTTATCAATATGCTTCCGGGATCGCATGCCTGTTCAAGCCTTGCGGCTATATTAACCTGTTTTCCTATGGCAGTATATGAAAGCCTCTCCAAAGAGCCGAAATTTCCAACGATGCTCACGCCTGTATTTATGCCTATTCTTATTGAAAAAGGCTTTTCATATCCTTCATCAAACCATTTTTTTTGAAGTATTTTCATGGCTTGCTGCATTTCAATTGCCATTTTCACGCATCTTACAGCGTGGTCTTTATCGTTTGTTTTTTCGGGCGCGCCGAAAAAAATCATTATTGCATCGCCCACAAACTTATCAAGGGTGGCTCGATATTTTTTCGCTATTTTTATCATTTCATCCATATATTCATTCAAAATTCGCGCCAATTCTTCAGGCGCCATTATGTCGCTTGTTTTGGTAAAATCCTTTATGTCGGAAAAAAACACCGTAAGCTTTGCCTTTTCCGCCGTTCTTTCAGGCGGCTTGCCGTTTAATATTACATCAACCAATTCAGGGGGAAGATACCTTGCAAGCATTTCACTTCTAAGTATTGTGTCAAGCTGATCATGAAGCATTTTTTCAAGCTCTCGATTGATGTTTGACATAAACAGCTGCTGTTTTTCCAAAAGCATTTTATGAAAATAAATTTCTCTGTAATATTTGTATTTTACATAACCGATGTAAAAAGTCATAAATACCGCGGCCGCATTTAATACAAGCATTTCAGGATCTATGCCGTTTCTTGGCATGTAAATAAAAGTCAAAAAAAACATAACCGCTCCGGATAAAGCAACAATTATAACCATATGGCCAAATCTTATGTTTGCCAGCATTACAGTAAGTATAAGCGCCAGCATAAAATGTACCGAAGGCTTTCCTTCCTGCTGTGCCGTCAGCGCGGTTGCCATTCCATAGAGCATTATCATTGCTATATTTAAATAAACAAGAATTTCGTGAATTTTTTTTATATCCTGCTCCTTTTGAGGACGCACATACAAATATATTCCGCAAACAGCCAAAATAAGGGCAATCTGAAAATAATCCGTCCATAAATTGTAAACACTGCAGTTTTTAAGGTAAATTTCAAAAACGATTGATAAAATTATAAAAAAAGCAATAAATACCTGTGAAATTATAAGAGGTTTTAAAGACATAAATAAAGTGTGCTTTTTAAACTTTAATTCATCTTCCGGCGTTGGTTTTTCGTTAATTTTACCGCAGCCAAAACTTTCCGGATTATAATACATGTTAAGCATTTTTTGTCCTTTTTGATTTTCTGTAAATTTTTAGCATAATATTGACTTTAAATTTTTTTTATGTAAAAATATCTTTAAATTTTGGTTAAAGGAGCAAAAATGAAAAAGTTATTTTTTATCGCATTCTGTTTTCTTTTTTCCGTTGTTCTTTATTCACAGGAAACAGTATCCCCTTCAGATTTAACAATAACCGCCGAAACAAAAAACGAAAAGTGGTGGAATGACATATCAATGAGGTTTGATGGCGGGCTTACAAGCGAAGAAGAGTTTGCCACGGCCAAAAACATTTTCGGAATTTATCAAAATTCAACGGATACGGAAGTTGCCCAAGGATATTTTTTTGGCGTCGGTTTCTTTTACAGGCCCGATAAAAATTTTGATTTTTTCATTGACGGAAACTACCATAAATCTTCCCTTTTGATAGGATCAAAAGGCGGCACTTTAAAAGGAAATTGGGTTTGGAACGAAAGCGGGGGGTATTCCGAATCGCCTCCTCTGCCTGATGATGTTTACTATACTGCAAACTCAACTTATTTACGAATAGGCGCAAGGGGAATATTGCCGATAAATCAAAACATTGAACTTTGGGCGGGTTTGGCTTTTGGCGCGGCTTCATGGACGGTCAAATTTTCAAACGAAGACCAGACAAAACTTTTTTCGGATGTAAAAACAGGTTTTGATTTTGGCCTTATATCTTTTCCTTTGCTGGGTGTTGATTTTAATTTCACCGCCAAAAACGAAAAAACCATTTCCATCAGCCTGTTTTTTGACGGCGCAAGACAAAAAACATCAAAATCTTTAACTTTTGACAGTCTTATTTGGAACGGCTGGGAATTCACAACATCAGAAGCATCAATAGTTCTTCCAATAAGATTTGGCATTGCAATTTCAGGCTCTTTTTAAATTTAATAAGCTTAACCTCTTTATGCCTCTTACAGAATTGCAGAGAAAAATGTTTTTCTTTGTTTTTATTTCTTTATAAAGAATTTTTTTTACTTTAAATTTCACGGGCTGTTTTTTTAAAAGGTGGTTTCTTAAAGTGCCGGGAAGAAGCCCGCATGATACCGGAGGCGTGTAAAATTTGCCTTTGCTTTTTATAAATATGTTTGAAGAATGAGCTTCAGTCAGCTCTCCTTTTTCATTTACATAAATAACATCGGCATATCCATTTTTAAGCGCTTCTTTATAGTCATTATCATACTCACTTCTTAATGTTGTTTTATGCCTTAAAAATATGTCGGATGAATCCATTATGCGTTTTGAAACAACCGCTTTTCCTTCAGGCAAAGCTTTTAAGCGTTTGCAAGAAACGCTGAAATCTCCGCCTTTATACAGCAACCTAAGCTTATATTCACCCTTTTGGCGCCTCATTGCCGTTTTTTTTATGATATGCTCCGCCTTGTGAATGTCAATTTTCATGCCAAAAAATTTTGCGGAATTCCACATCCTCTTTAAATGTTCAATCGGCAGAAATATTTTTCCGTCTTTTAAAAGCATGCTTTCTATAAGTCCGAAATTTTGACCGGCTTTTTCGGTAAAAAATGCCTTTCCAAGACATTCTTTATATTCTTCTTTTGCTTTTGAATCATAAACAATGCCGCTCCCCACGCCCATTTTTGCCCTTGTACCGTTTATTTCAATGGTCCTTATCGGCACATTAAAAACAGCCCTGTCCTTTGCCGCAAAACCGATAGCGCCCGTATAAACGCCTCTTTTTTGTTTTTCAAGCCCGCCAATAATGTTCATTGCGCTTATTTTCGGCGCGCCCGTAACAGAACCCGAAGGGAAAACAGCCCTTAAAACATCATTTATTCCGATGTTTTCCTTAAGTTCTCCCGTAACGGTGGATGTCATTTGAAACAATGTTGAGTATTCCTCAACTGAAAACAATTCCGGAACTTTAACACTGCCGTTTTTGCATATCTTTCCAAGGTCGTTTCTTATCATATCTGTTATCATAAGATTTTCCGCAATACCCTTTTGGTTTTTAAGTTTTTCCACAGCGTTTAAAAACCCGGCTTTTTTTCTTTTAAGAACCGTCCCTTTCATCGGTTTCATTGTAATTATTCCGTTTTTTATTTCAAAAAAAAGCTCCGGAGAAATTGAAAGTATTTTTTTTCCGCCAAACCTTATAAAAGCGGCATATTGCACTTCCTGCACGGCGCATAAAGCCGAAAAAAAAGAAATTTCATCCCCTTTAAAACAGCAGGGAAAATTCAAACAAAAATTTACCTGATAAACATCCCCGTTTTTTATATAATCCTTAATTTTTCTAAATTTTTTTAAATAAGAGCTAAAACTTTCATTTGGTTTTCCTTTTAAAAAACCGTATTCTTTTTGAAAATTTACAGTGCAGTTTTTTATAACTAAAGGTTTTTTATATACTCCAAAATATAAAAGGTCTTCTTTGCCTTCTTTTTTATTTTTTTTCTTTATATTAAGACCTTTAAGAATTCCTTGAGACGCTTCATAAGAAATATATCCCGCACACCACAGCCCTTTTTTTGTTTCTTCGGCAATAATATCAATATGTCTGTTTACTTCTTCAATTTTTTCGCACCTGATTACACGCACCGGTTTTGTAAATAAATAAGATTTCCCCCTGTTTGGAGTATAAAGAAAAACTCCTTCTTGCCCCGACAAAAAAAAATTTTTAAGTCTTTTGTTCATATTTTAAAATTATAGCCTTTCTTTCCTTTCTTTATTTTCATTCCTCCCCTGATGTCCTCTATCTTGTCTCTCAGCATTGCAGCCCGTTCAAAATTAAGGGCTTCGGCCTCTCTTAACATTTCAGCTTCAAGTTTTCTTATAAGATCATCCCTGTCTTTATATTCAATTTCAATTGTCTCCTCGTTCACCGGAACCGTAAAATAATCCATTTCCGAAATTTTATATGTGTTTCCCTCTATTTCCTTTATCTCTTTTATTATGGTCTTTGGCGTTATCCCGTGTTTTTTATTGTATAAAAGCTGCTTTTCCCTGCGTCTGTTTGTTTCGTCAATTGCTTTTTTCATTGAATCGGTAATATTGTCCGCATACATTATCACTGTTCCGTTGACGTTCCTTGCAGCCCTGCCTATTGTTTGTATAAGCGAGGTTGCGGATCTCAGGAAACCTTCCTTGTCGGCATCAAGTATGGCTACAAGGGACACCTCTGGTATGTCCAAACCCTCGCGAAGAAGGTTTATGCCTATTAAAGCGTCATATTTTTTCTGCCTTAATTCCCTTATAATCTGCACGCGTTCCAGCGTGTCAATATCGCTGTGAAGATATTTGCATTTAACGCCTTTGTCCGTAAGATAAGAAGAAAGTGTCTCGGCCATTTTTTTTGTAAGAGTTGTGACAAGCACGCGCTCATTGATTTCGGCGCGCTTTTTTATTTCAGTCATAAGGTCGTCTATTTGTCCGTCTGTTTTTCTTACATAAATCACCGGATCAACAAGGCCTGTGGGTCTTACTATCTGTTCCACGACATTTTGACCGCTTTTTTTAAGTTCATATTCGGATGGTGTGGCGGAAACATATACCGCTCTTTTTATTTTTGAATCAAACTCTTCAAAAGTAAGCGGTCTGTTGTCATAAGCGCAGGGAAGCCTGAACCCGTAATCCACAAGATTCTTTTTTCTTGCTCTGTCTCCCGCATTCATGCCGTGAACCTGCGGCAATGTAACATGGGATTCATCAACAAACAATATAAAATCATCCGGGAAATAATCAATAAGGGTGTAAGGAGGTGTGCCCGGAGCTCTTCCTTCAATTATCCTGGAGTAATTTTCAATTCCTTTGCAATATCCCATTTCATTCAACATCTCTATGTCATACATTGTTCTGGAGCGAAGTCTCTCATATTCAACGGGCTTGTTTTTAAAATCCTTAAGCCTTTCTTCAAGCTCCGCCTCTATCTTTTTTGTTATAGCCCTTATGCTTTCATCCGCAACAACATAATGGGTGGCCGGATAAATAAGCGCGCTTTTAAGCCTGTTAATCACATTTTTTGTCACCGGATTAATTTCAGTGATTTTTTCAACGGTATCCCCAAACAATTCTATTCTAAGTGCGGTTTCGGAATATGCAGGAAAAATTTCTATCACATCCCCTTTTATCCTGAAAATTCCCCTTAAAAATTCAAACTCGTTCCTCTTATACTGCATTGCCACAAGTTTTTCCGCAATTTTTTCCGGGGAAAAATTCATTCCTTCCTCAAGATACATGTCGGAGCGTTTGTATGTTTCCGGAGAACCTATTCCGTAAATACAGCTTACGCTTGAAACTATTATTGTGTCTCGTCTTGTCAAAAGTTTATATGTGGCCGCAAGACGCATTCTGTCCAATTCTTCATTAACAGCGCTGTCTTTTTCGATAAAAAGATCTTTGTGGGGAACATATGCTTCAGGCTGATAATAATCATAATAAGACACAAAATATTCAACCGCATTTTCAGGAAAAAATTCCTTAAACTCCATATAAAGCTGCGCCGCAAGTGTTTTATTGTGCGAAAGTATCAATGCGGGGACATTAAGTTGTTCTATTACTTTTGCCATTGTGAAGGTTTTCCCGGAGCCCGTCACCCCAAGAAGAGTAATATCCCTTGCGCCTTTCTTAACGGCTTCCACTATTTTTTTTATTGCTTCAGGCTGGTCGCCTTCGGGCTTATAAGAAGTGCGTATTTTGAATTTTTCCAATTAAAATTTTCCTTAACCGGGCTGTTTTTTGCTTATTTCCTCGATAAGCTGCCTGACTTCCTGGTGTTCCGGAAATTTTTCCGACAATTTATTCGCTATGCGGAGAGCTTCTTTAACCATATCCTGATTTATATAAATATAAGCCGTTGTTATAAGAGAATCCAGTGTTTCAGGGTTTACTTTTATGTCATCTTCCGTTTTTGATTCGCCTATTATTTCCTCTATACGGTTTAATCCGGTCTTTTTTGAGGCATTTGCATCCGCCATATTTTCTTTTTCTTTTACCTCTTTTGCGGTTTCCATTGCCGTCTTGTTTATTGCCGGAGTTGCATACGCGCCTTTTAAAGCGTCAAACAGACTTTTTTTTCTGTCATCAGACAGCGGGGCATTTGGTTCATTAACTGGTTTTAATTTAAAATTATTCTCTGCCTGCAGGGATTGGGAGTTTTTTTCATTTTCCTTTTCGCTTTCCGCGGAAAAAACAGAAGATGCAGGCTTAAGGCCTGCCTGCTGGCGTATCAATTCTTTCTGCCTGTTAAATTTATCTATTGCTTCACGTTTTAATTTTTCAAGCAGAGCTTTTTTCTTTTCCTCCTGCTCCTGCATTATTTTTTGTATCTCTTCTTCCTTCAGCTTCTGCTCTTTCTGGGCGGCATCAAGTCTTGCTTTAAGCTCCATTGCCGCTTTTTGTATTATTTCAAACTCCTGCTTTTCATATTCTTCCTGTATTTTTGCTTCTTCCTCCAAAAGCCTTCTTGCGCGTTCATGTTCTTCGTCAAGGATTCTTTTTTGCCTTTCTTCTATTGCTTTTTGTTTGGCCTCCTGAAGCTTGTCAGCAGGCGATTTGTCCAATTTTTCCCAAATTCTGTCGCCGGATGTCTTTGCGGCAACCATGGCATAAATTTTATGAAGCTTTTCTCTAAGCTCCGTGTTTCCGGGGGAAAGTTTAAGGGCGGTTATGTAAGTTTCAACCGCTCCGTCAAAATCACCGTTATTAATGTAATTCTGGGCCATTTTGTCAAATTTTTCAACAAGTTCGCTGTTGTGATCATTTTTCGGGGTTTCCGCCTGCTGCTTTATTTTCATTTCATTCATTCGATATCTTGCTTCGTCATCGTTTAATTCTTTAATTTTCATGTTTATCGGAAACTCATCAGAATTCCATTCAAGCAGGCTTTCATAAATTTCACGCGCACCGGAATAATCATGCTCGTAAGCTTTTTTTTCAGCATTATGTATCAATGATCTTATTGCGGATTTTACCTTGTTTTTCACTCTTGGCTCATCGGGAAAAGCCTTGAATATTTTTCTTGCAAGTTTTATGATTTTTTCAAATTCCGATTTTTTTTCAAGAAGATTTATGCAGTTCACAAAAACATCCAAAGCCTTGCTGCTTTGATTGTTTTTGAAATACGCATCCCCAAGCATGCTTAAAACATTGACGTCCTCGCCGTCCTCTTTGGCCAGCTTTTCATAAAGCTCCGCGGCACGTTTATAGTCCTTGTTCTGGTAATAACCATATGCAAGCTTTACGTTAAGTTTTCTTTCATCCGCGTCCAAATTTCACCCGTTTTTTTTACATTTTTTTGTATATTTTTATTATATTATTAAGAAATATTAAAATCAATACGTCTTTAAGACCGCTTTTAAATCTTTTATCTGGAAAGCAGCTCCACTTCCACTCTTGCACCTTTTTCAGCCGCTTCCTGCTGTGCAGAAGCGCCCGGCGCAAAAACGCCGTCGCCCACCGCATAAATTTTTATTCTGGACCGCGGAATATCTTTCCCGTCAGCCAAATATTCCAAAACCTGAAGAGCTCTCTCAACAGATAAATTAAAATTGGCGGCGCTGTCACCCGTATCGGATGAATAAGACTTTATAAAAACAATATAATCTTTTGCATACTGTTTTATGGCTGCCGCCGCCTGACTTAAAGAATTATATTCTTCAACAGGAATCGATTTTTCATTTTTTGGAAATTTAACAGCGGCCAAAATAAGATTTATGCCTGTTGATTTAAATTCAGGAAGTGTTGACTGAATATACCCTTCGGCAAAAGACTGCATTCCCGATTTTTGAATCACAATTATCTTATACCTGTAAAGCGAGCCCTCGCTTACATATTGATTGTTTTCATCGGTTCCGTCCCAGGAAACCGGCGCAGTTCCCGGAACTTTATTCTTAAATTCCTTTATTAAATCCCCGTTTAAATCTTCAATCTGCAGGTTCCACAAAGCGGCATCCGTAACGTCATTAAATACCGGACCTATTGCAACAGGGTTTACTCCGGGTGTAAATATTCTGTTTTCAACGCTTACCTTAAATTTTACTGTTTCAGAGGTTATTCTTATGTTTTCCTTGGACCTGTATTTGTTTCCCGCAAAATCTTCTATATCAAATACAAAAACATAATCTCCGTCCTTTAAATATTCATTCATTGCGTCTTTTCCGTTGAAATAAATCTTACCCGGCGCGCCTTCGCCGCTGAATTTTCTGATTACATTTCCCTTTAAATCAAAAAGATTCAGCTCCCATTTTGACGTGTCGTAAGGCTGCGGTTCTATTGTAATTACTGCATTTTTAACAAGACTTGCCGGACTTGCCGCGAATTTTTTTGGCCACACCGATATCGAACAAGCGGGCGCAGATGTGTCAACCGTTATCACCTTTGCTTTTTTCCACAGAAGCTTTTCACCTTCCGTAATTGTCAAGACCGCGTCATAATCTCCGTCTTTTACAGGCAGCGCTTTGTCATCCAAAGAATCCCATGAAAGTTCTCTTGGTATACGTCCGGTATGAGTAATTGTTCTTACTGCTTTTCCTGCTGAATCAATTATCTGAATTTTTGTAACAGCTGAAACAACGGCGGCGGGCTGATTTTCAATTATAAAAGTGACGGGTTTTTGCTGATTAAGATATTTTGAACTTGCCGTAAATTTAATCTCGGGATAATCGGGGCTTTTGGCGTCGGTTAACGGTTTCTCTTTTTTTCTGACAGGAACATTTTTAATTATATCCTTAATTTTAATTTGCGGTCCGATTACAAAAACCGCGGATATTTTGTGAGTCTCCCCGAATTTTCTGAAATCCGGCCCATAGGCATAATCAACAGACATGAAATCTTTTTTATATCCCATGCCAAAAGCCCCGTAAAAACCCGGCTCATATGCATGATCGTAATTTATTCCTGCTCTTATGCCAAAATTACCAAACTGAGGATGGTTAAAATATTTTTCAGCACCCAAAGAAACGCTCGCCGTATGCTGCCCGTATCCTTTTTCTTTAATTCCGGCATCAAATGCGGCCAGTCCTGTATTGTCAAAAAAATAAACGCTTCCAAAAGAATAAGTTGTTGGAAGCCTGTTTTTTTCCCCAGTATTCCATTCCATATATCCGTCAAAATCATGCACTGTAAAGGAAAATCTTGTTTTTCTTTCCAGAAATTCAGGCGTGTAAATCAATCCTGCATCAATCAAAAACGCGGAGGCATTAACCCCCCATTCCCTGCCGCTTATGCCCGTAATTTTAAAGGTAAGTCCTGTTGCAAGATTTGTTTCCTCCCGCGGATAAGCCGCAAGAGAAATATACAAAGTGTCAATGTCAAAATGTTTTGGATTAAATTCCGTATGCCCGTATGATAAAGCAAAAGACATCGCGTCATCAGTGGGAACAACAACACCCCAAAAAAAATTGTTTCTTGATCCCGAGTACACCCGGTCAAAACTGCCTCCGACCGATATATTTTCGCAAAGAACAATGCCGGCCGGATTCCAAAATACCGCAGAATAATCATCGGCAACCGCGGAAAAAGCTCCGGCCATTGCGGCGCCTCTTGTGCCCGGCGTATTTAAAACATCCGGATTCAGCATGCCGGCACGCGCAACAGTCGACATAACCAGAATTATGATTAAAATTAAAACTCTCTTCATTACCACCCCTGCGTATATTTTAATTGATTATAGCAGAAAAAAAAGGGGATTTTCATAAAGTAAAGTCTGTTAACTAATATTTATTATGCCGCATGTGCTGTCAGCGGAAAATATCAATTTAACAAAGTCTTTTTCAATCTCAATAATACCTGTTTTCATTTTTCTTTCCGCCATTTTTTATTCTACCCCAGCGAATTACTCTCTGCCAGATAACCTATTACAGGCAATTTAAACATTTTATTCTGCGCAGCCTGTGCCATCAGAAACAGCCACATCCCGAATGCAATTGCACTCATGGGCAAAAAAACATAAGCCGTATACGCTATTTTTGGAAATATAAGTTTTATTAAGAAAACAATTCCTGACCAAACAATAGAACTGTATATCGACTGCAGCGCATGAAATTTTATGAACTTATTATCTTTTTCATAGACTAAAAAAAATAAACCTGTACCCCACCATAAAAAATAGCAGAGTGCTCCTGCGGCGTTTTCTTCAATCCCGAGCCTGGTATTTGGTTTTTTTTTCATTTTTTCCTTATTTTTTTAAATATATTTTAACATAAATAAAAGGCCGGCAGCGGAATTCCGCCCCGGCCTTTCCCCTTACCAACCCTTGTTTTTTATGCTTCCGGCGCTTTTGACGATATTTTCAGTTCAGGAACGGCTTCTTCCTCTTCCGGTTTTTCCTCTTCCTTTTTTCCCCAGAAAAGTTCAACCGTTATTTTTTCCTTTTCCTTTTTCTGCTTGGCTTCTATCTCCAAATAAACATTTTTTTCAGGGGTAAGCTCCACAAATTCATCCCCTTTTTGCACCACAACTTTTCCTTCTTTCAGGCTTTTTACAAGCCCTTCAAGATAAGAAACCGCGGCGCTTAATTCCATCATCCCTTCCATGCTGACTTCTTTCTTTGACATGTTTGCCTCCTGTTTTTCGGCTATTCAGCCGGATTTTTTGAAGTTATCCGCAGTTCACCGGGTTCTGGCGTTCTGTCCCATGCTATTTTTATTTCTATCTTTTCCCTGTCTTTTTTCTGAACCGCTTCAAGCTCAAACTCAACCATTGCTTCAGGTCTTACGGTAACCATTTCATCCGAAGTCTGTATTATTATCTTTCCGGACCTGATTCCTTTAAGAATGCTCTCAAGATAATCCGCAACCTTTCTTAGATCCATAAGCGCTTCAATTTTTACTTCGTTTTTTGACACGGCATCAAACCTCCTTTCATGTTTTATGTTTTTTTCAATATTCTCCTTCAAGAATGTCCATAAGTATTTCAGAAGCTTCATCAAAGTTTATACCTCCGGTTATTTCATAGGCGTCCGCTCTTTCAAGCATTGAAAGATAGGCCTCTTCACTGTCCACATAATGGGGGTCGCTGTCGTATTCAAGAAAAAACAATCCCGTTGACTTCATAAAAGCGGGAAGCAGATCACGCCTTCTGTATAAATCAACTTTTTCGGCTTTAACCGGGGATCTTTCTCCGCGCTTCCAATTAAGCACTATTATGGAATCCATGGAAGAGCTTAAAACAAACTTGTCTTTTCCGTAAATTTCATCAATATAAACATCATATTTATGTTCAAGATTCCACAGCTCATCCTTCGGCACTTTCAAAAAATCAGCCCTTTCTTCCTCGGGTATAACAGGGGCCAGGCGGGGGTTGGTAAGAACCGTTCCCGGATTAACTCGCGGCAGCTTGGGCACTCCGTGCATCGTAAGCCCCTCCCTGCCTTTCTTAATTATTATTCTGTCATTGCTTACGAATTTTATTCCGCGGTTCATCATGTTAAGCGCCATTGTGGATTTGCCGGCGCCGGAAAAGCCGGATATTACCATTCCCCTTCCTTTGGTGGTGACTCCCGAGGCATGAAAAAGAAGCCCGCCGCTTTTTAACATCCATTCTATATACCGGTTATTGATGAAATTAATTACCTGATTGTCATTTAAAACGCAGTTCCCCGAAGCTATATTTATGTCTTTTCCGGTAATAAACATCATGCCGGTTATTATTTTTCTTATAACTCTTCCGTCAATTAAGTCCGCATATTCTTCCTTTACCTTTGTTTTCCCGGGATCCGGGGCTTTTTTTATAAATTGAACATCTATTTCCGGCGGCTCCCCTTCTATTGCATATATTTTTATGTCCGGATCGCCTTCATATACCGATGCAAAGTGCCCGTAATACCTGTGCAATTTTTCCGAAAGTTTTCTGGAATTTGTATAAAGATTAATTTTGCACCCCGAAAAATTAAACGAACTTAAAACTTTTATGTCCGATGTCTTTGTCATTTTTTCGGCAAGAGACGCCGCTGTTATTGTGTCCGTCATTTGCTTATCTCCTTTATCACATAGTCAGCATACATTGAGGCGGCGTCAATGCCGCATCCTTCAAGAAGCCCCCTGAATCCTCCAAAAGCCGAAACTTCAAACACAAAAATTCCTTCTTCAGATTCGGCAATATCAACACAGGTAAAAGACAGTCCGAATAAATCCTGCGCTTTTTGCGCCAAGCTTATTATTTTCTCGGAAGGCTCGTGTTTTTCGTATTTTCCGCCTTCCCTTGTTGTTGTATTCCAAGAATCAGGATTCTTTTTTCTCGCATAAGTTCCAATATACCTACCCCCAAGAAAGCACACACCCAAATCCTTTTCCCTTATGTTAAGCATTTTTTGTATGTACATAAACCTGTAATGTGACGCATATTCATAAACTTTTTCCGTAAATTCAGGATCACCGCTTTTTATAACCATCATCCCCTTTGCTTTTGAAGTATACAGGGGCTTAAAAACCGCGGCGCCAAAATCCTGCACGGCTTTAACCGCCTCTTTTACATTTTCCGTGACAACAGTGGGAGGCATCGGTATTCTTCCCTGCCTTAAAGTGACCGTGCAGCTCAGCCTGTCAAGCATTCTTATAACAACATCGGGATCCGAAAAAATTCTTACCCCCCTGACTTTAAGAATCCTTAACATTTCAAGCCTGTCAAGATAATCCGGGGAATAATCTTTCCCGATTTTTTTCAATATCAAAGCGTCATATGCCGACAAATCCTGCCCTTCACATATAACCGTATCATGATCCAGTTCAAGAACGCAGTCATTCATGTCGAACAAAGCAGATTCTCCGGTTTTTTCCCTTACTTTTTCATAAATCAATCGCGAAGACCAACCGTCCTTTATCCCTATTATTCCTATCTTTTTCATGCTTGACCTCAATAATCCAGTATTTCGGAAGGAAGCCTGAATTTATCCGGTCCATCCGTATTTGTAATTATTTTTTCCATCAAATAAACCGCTTTCATAAACATAACCGACGCAAACTGCTCGTTTAATTCAAACCTTGTTGAAGTTGTAAAAGATCTTATAAGGCCAAGAGCCAGCCTGAAATCAAATGTGGTGTCATTCATTTCCGACGCAAAGGAATAAGCCAAAGACATATATTCTTTGATTACAAATTCTATGTTTTCCCTTATCCTTGCCTCAAACAAAGGCAGCCTGAAACAGCTTACAAGAAAAACCGAAACATCCTGAACATAATCGGCCCTTCTTGAACGGTGCAGGTCTATATAATGAATTTTTCCTGTATCCTGTTCATAAAGAATATTGTCCGCATTACAGTCTCCGTGTATCATCACCGAAAACGGCGCCGGAGTTTGTCTGTCTTTTTCCGACACAATTTTAACCATCTGTTCAAAAGACGGCACTTCAAGACCGTTTATGCTTATGCCCCCGGTTCTTTTAAATTCAGGGTGCACCGCATAAACGTCATTAAGCCTTTCATTGAGCTGCCCCAGATAATTCCCTCTTGAAATCTTTTTTTCCATTGTTTTAACCCAAAGATTTCTTGTATTAACGGCAAGCGCTGTCATTGCTTTTTTAAGCAAAACGGGTTTTGCGTTTACTATCATGTCTTTATATGTCATTCCTTTAATATACTCAACGACCATGGAACAGCTTTTTGCGTTTTCATTGAAAGCAATTACTTTCGGAACAAGACCCGGTGAAATTTTTTCCCACATTTCCATGTTTTCTTTTTCTTTTCTTAATTTCTCCGGGCTTCCGTCTTTAAAAATAACCCAGCGTGCGCTTTCGCCTTTTCCTCCGTCATAAACTTTTCTTATTGTTGTGCCGGAACGGGTCTCGCCCACACCTTCCATTACAATTCCGTTTTCAGACATTCCTATTGCTTCATTGACCGCCGCATACTGATGAATTTTAATCCTTTCGCCCAAAGCTATGGATATTATTGATTCGCCGATATTCAAAAGACAATCTCCCATTCTTTCAAGATATTGAAAAATAAAAAGTGTGGTTATAAGATTTTCCGGACTTTTTCCCTCCTTAAGCTCCTCTATCACCCTTTTTATTGTCGCGCCGTAAACAGCGTCTATTTCGGTCTCGGCCCTGCATATTTTAAGGGCGGTATTAATGCTTCTTTTTTCCAGCGCCTTCGGCACCATTGATATTGAAGAATATACTGCATCAATACACTTGGCATAATCATATCCTTTAATAAATTCTTTGTCCTTAAGATGCCTGACCTGCCTTACAATATTAACCGCATGATCGGCTATATGTTCAAGGTTTCCCCCAATTACCGTTGCGGCTCTTGTATAGCCCACAACAGTTTTGTTTCTTGTTTCATTGCCGGCAAGGAATGAATTGCTTTTGCTTTCAATGACATTTTTCATGTTGTCAATGTAATCATCTTTGGATTCAACTTTTTCTATAAGTTTTTCACAGTTTTCGGCGCAGTCAAGAATTTTTCCAACTTCAATTATCTGCTTTGCTGTTTCAAGCGTTAAAAATTTAAGATTTTCCTCTATTCCTTTAATTCCTTCAAAAGAAATGTTTGTTGTCATTTATTGTTTGTCCCCGAGGTGTCTATTTTCAATATGTTCTCTTCTGTTCCGGTCTTCCAGCTGACTTTTAGCGCTATTTTTACCCTGTCATTTTTTTTCTTCGCCCTTACTTCAAGCGAAAGAAGGCCTTTTGGTTCAAGAACTATTTTTTTCTCTTTGTTTCCCAAAGATATTTTCCCCTTTATAAACCCGTCTTTTAGTGCATTTAAATATTTGACTATTGTTTCCCTGTCCTGAAGCGATTCGTACTTAAATTCGTCGTTTGCCTGTGCCATATACCCTCCTTTTTAAAGCCTTGCCTCGTATTCGTTTATGGTCATTTCTTTTGAAAATCCGCTTACAGAAAGCATTTTTTTTACTTCCGGATCTTTCCATGCAGGCTGCCAACCTATTTCTCTTTCGGCTTTTTCCCTGTCCTGCAGTTCAACAGGCCTTGCTTTTTCGCCCATATGAGTGTCGTCGCCCATAAAAATAAGCTTTCTGCGTTTTCCCTGTTTTCTTCTTACAACATCAATCATAAATTCCGTAAACTGCCTTGACTGGGGATTCCAGACCTCATAGCCGTCAACATCATAATCAGCAAGCAAAACCGGCCAAAACTGCTCCGGATGAGGCACAACTATTCCCGCTCCTGCGGCGCGGGCTTCTTCAATAACGGACTTTGTTCCGAAAAAATAATCGTTTGAAAATGTTTTTTTAACTTCTTCTTTTACGGCTTTTATATAGATTTGGCAAAGATCTATCAGATGCGGCTCATAAATTTCCCTGAGCTCGTCAAAAAAATTTCTTACCAGTTTGTTTTTTATAATTGACTTGTCAATTAATTTCTCTTTTTCGGCCAAAAGCAGCGCAAGTTTAGCCGCGTAAGCCGCGGCAAAATCAACCGTCGTTTCAAAAGCGCCGCAGGATTCCGCGGCTTTTTTTGAAATAATTCCTTTTTTTCCTTCGCACAAAGCATTTAAAAGCTCATGCATCTGTGATGACCTGTAATTAAAAGTATGGGATATCATGGACCTTAATTTTGAAGTTTTTTCCTTTTTTATGTCCTTAAAATGCAAAAGAAGCTGTATTTTTCTGTTAAACTCTCCCGAATAACAGTCAACTTCCGCTCCGCTGTATCGGCCAAGAGTCATTATTTCGTTATGCTGTGTCGGTATAATAAGATTAAGCGTGCTTTCGGGAAACATAAGACGAACTCTTTTTTCACAAATATCCAGCGGAATAAATTCAGGATGCCAGTGAACGCCCAGCACGCTTTTAACCCCCAAAACCTTCTTTTCCGGAGTTTCAAGCCTTTGCCTGACTTCCATGCTTATTTCCGTTGAAATTATCCTGTTAAACAGTTCCCTGTCTTTTTCCGAAGGCTGCTTTTCCTTCCATGAAAAATCAATGACTGTTTTTTCACTAAAAGGCGCTATGCCTTCAACACACATTAATTTTTCCAATCAGACACCTTCCTTTTGATTGTCAATTTTCCTTTTTTTGTGTTAACGGTTCATTAAAGTTAAATAAGTTTTTAATTAACCTTCATTAACAATAATTTAATTTTTTTTTTACCCGGTTAAAACAATCAGATTATTTAATTGTTTAAAACAGCCAAGGAGGCAAACAGTGAAAAAATGCGACCTGCATGTGCATACCAAATATTCTGACCGGCCTTCAGAGTGGTTCCTGCAAAAACTTGGCACTTCTGAATCATACACAGAACCGGAGTTCCTGATTAAGGCGGCATCTGAGGCGGGAATGGATTATTTTACCGTCACAGATCACAATGAAATGCGGGCTTCCGAAATGATTGCCAAAATGTTTCCGGACAGAGCTTTTACCGGCACCGAAGCAACCGTATACTTTCCGGAAGACGGCTGCAAAGTGCATGTTCTTGTTCTTGGTCTTGACAGAAGGCAGTTTGAAGAAATAGAAAAATTAAGAGAAAACATATACAAATTCAGGGACTTTATAATAAAAGAAAAGCTTGCTTATTCGGTTGCCCATGCAACTTATTCCGTGAATAACAAGCTTTCAATGTCTCATATAGAAAAACTTCTTTTGCTGTTTGACATTTTTGAAGCAAGAAACGGCGCCCGCGACAATAACAGCAACACAATATGGGAAAATGCGCTTTTTGGTCTTACACCCGCGCATTTTGAGGCAATGATTTCAAAACACGGAATTCAGCCAGCAAGTTCAAACCCTTGGATTAAAGGCACAACTGGGGGATCTGATGACCATGCTGGACTTTTTATAGGAAAAACATATACCACAACCCATGCGGCTTCAGTTTCCGAATTCCTTGAAAATCTCCGTGACAGAAAAACATCTGCCGGAGGAAGACACAATGATTATCATTCTTTTGTTTTTGCAATATATAAAATAGCTTATGAATTTTCAAAAACAAAAAGTTCGCCGCAATCAAGAAATCTTTTATCCGAGCTTAGTTCTTTCATTTTTGACAAACAGTCAATGACATTCACGGACAAACTTAAAGTAAATAAATTCAGAAGTTCGGTTAAAAAAACAGGCAACGAGGTAAATGCCGGAATTTTGGATATGATAGAAACCTTCACGGAAAACGGAAAAATGCCCGCAGAGGAAAAATTATCCCTGCTTTACAGCAAGATATCGGGAATAAGCGACACATTTATGAAAAGTTTTTTCCGTTCTGTTGAAAATGACATCAAAAAAGCCGACCTTTCGGGAATAATTAAAAACATAAGCTCCTCGCTTCCGGGAGTTTTTCTTTCCCTTCCGTTTTTCACCACACTTCGCCATTTTAACGCCAACAGGCCTCTTTTAAACGAAATAAGCACGGTTTTTCGAAGAGATCAGCCTGTGGAAGCAAGAAAAAAACTGTTGTGGTTCACCGACACAATAAATGATTTAAACGGAGTGTCTGTTACTCTTAAAAACATAGGATGGCAGTCCCACATCGGCAGGCACCCTGTAATGATTGCCTGCTGTCTTGATGAATCCGAACTAAACAGGGACCTTCCGCCAAGCCTTATGAAGCTTCCTTTTATTTATAATTTCAGCCTTCCGTACTATGAAAATTATAATCTTAAAATACCCTCGATTCTTGAATCAATAAAACTTATTCAGGAATATGCTCCCGATGAAATATTTATATCAACACCCGGCCCCGTTGGTCTTTTGGGGCTTCTTGCCGCAAAAGTTCTTAATGTCAAAGCAAACGGAATTTATCACACTGATTTCTCGGCGCAGACAAACAGAATTGTAAACGACGCTTCCATGGAATCGCTTATTGAATCCGGACTGCGCTGGTTTTATTCCTGTATGGACGAAATTAAGGTTCCCACTTCGGAATACATTTCTCTGCTTTCATCGCGCGGGTATGACAATTCAAAAATGACGGTATTTAAACGCGGTATAGACCATGATCTTTTTTCCCCAAAATCAGGAGCACGCGAGTTTATGAAAGAAACTTTCGGACTGCCGGACGACGGGCCGTGCTTTGTTTACAGCGGAAGAATTTCAAAAGACAAAAATCTTGATTTTCTTATTGAAGCATATTCAATAATGCATGAAAAAAATCCTTCAATCAATCTTGTTATAGCCGGAGACGGCCCGTATTCATCAGAACTGAAAGAAAAATGCTTTAATTATAAAAGGGTTATTTTTACAGGCAGACAATCCCAAAACATAATGCCTGTTATCTATTCTTCGGCGGATGCCCTTTTATTTCCAAGCGTGACCGATACTTTCGGCATGTCTGTTCTTGAAGCGCAATCCTGCGGAATTCCGGCAATTGTTTCAAAAACCGGCGGTCCCAGGGAAATAATAAACGAAGGCGTAACAGGCATGAGTCTTGACACAAAAAATCCTTCAGAGTGGGCTGATGCCTGTCTTGAACTTATAAAAGGCAAAGAAGAAGAACCTTATTTTTATGCAGCCATGAAAAAAGCATCAAGAGAAAATGCAGTAAACAATTTTAATTGGGACAAAGTTCTTGTTGAGCTTACGTTCTGCAACAAAAAATCCGCGTTAAAAAAAGAAGCGGCTGTTCTTACAGCCGTTTAGTACCCTCCGTTCTTTCCCGGCTGCTTGCCCGGCGGCCGGGCTTTTTATTTCGCTTTTACGGAAAAACCCTCAACACAAACATTATTTCTTCCGCGCCTTTTTGCTTCATATAAACAATTATCGGCAAGCCTTATAATTTCCCTTGCATTTTTCATATCCTCGTTGCTTTCGGCTATTCCTATGCTTAAAGTTATGCGAAATTCGCGGCTGTCAAAATAATATTTTTTTGAAGCAACTTCTTCCCTCAATCTTTCCGCTGCAACGGAAGCCGACTTAAGGTCTGAAACCGGGCATATAAGAACGAATTCATCGCCTCCGTATCTCGCCAGCATATCCACGGAGCGTATGCGTGAAGTTATAAATTCCGCGGTTTCCATTATGGCAAGGTCTCCCGCAAGATGTCCGTATAAATCATTTATCTGTTTAAACTTGTCTATGTCAATTAACATTACACAAAAGTTTTCACCGTTTAAAAGCAGCGTCTCAATTG
This sequence comes from uncultured Spirochaetia bacterium, assembly GCA_964417645.1. Taxonomy (GTDB): domain Bacteria; phylum Oederibacteriota; class PGYV01; order PGYV01; family PGYV01; genus CAYQIS01. The sequence continues at coordinate 159,053 of CAYQIS010000003.1, read as the reverse complement.
TCTGAACGGCGTAGACTTTATTATATACCCCCGTAAGCTGGTCTCTTCTTGCCTTGTCTTCAAGGCTTATTGTCTTTCTGTGAAGAAGAGCGGAATTTTTTCTCCATGTATTTGCTATGTCACGAAGGGTTATTATTCCCTCAAGTCTTCCGCTTGAATCTGTTACCGGAAGCCTTCTTACCATATTAAGATTCATCATCATATAAGCCGTATCAATGTCAAATTCAGGCTGAACCTTTATCAGTTCGCCTTTCATAATGTCTTTAGCAGGAAGAAAAAAAGCTTTTTCGCCCTTTTCAACTATTGCAGACAGCACGTCGCTTTCGGTCACAATCCCAAGCACTTTTCCGGAATCAGAAATTATTGTCACGGCTCCAACCCTGTATCGGTGAAGCAGCTTCATTATGTCGCTTGCGGTTGCATGAGGAGGCGCGGTTAATACATCCTTAACCATTATGCTGCTCACCTTAATTTCTCTTCCCAAAACACTCATTTTTGCAGTTCCCCTACAAGCGCCTCAAGTTCGGCGCTGAATTTTTCAATTTCATTAAGCATTGAAGAGTGTGAAACCGCGGCCGATGCAAAAACGGAAAGTTTTTCCAAAAGCTCGACATCTATTTCATTAAAAGGAATGAAGTCTCTTTTGTTATAAACCTCAAAAAAACCAAGAAATTCCCCCGCAGCATTTAAAAGCGGGATTGAAACAAAATTTTCTATTTTAAGATCATCATGTATTTCCCTTGGAATTTCCCTGTGATTTTCGGTTCCGTTGCACACATAAGGTTTTTTTGTTTCCATCAAAATTCCTGATATTCCCATGCCTCTTTTAAAATTAAATTCTATCGGAAGCCTTCTTTCCTTTGTTCTGTAGCTCGAAAAAACAACGTTGCTTCTGTTATAAAGCGCGGCCGCTCCAATAGCCGAATCCGTAAGCTTTATTGCGGAATTAATGACTTCAGGCATTATTTCATTTATATCGGCAAGAAAAGCTATTTTTTGGGCGCATTCAATAAGCATATTTTGCCTGTCCCTGTAATCATATGCGTGCTTCAGCATTATTCTGTAATTGTCTTCCATCAGGCAATTCCCCCTTTGCGGTTTTTTCGGTTATTTTTTTTATAAATCTTCCTGTATGAATTAAAAAACAAGGTTCTCCGGAAGCTCCCATATAGCCGCCCGAATATACAGTCTTAAACTCGTCAACAATGCCAAAACCAGACGAAATAACGGTTCCTGTTCTGGGGGCCTTTTTTGTATATAATCCGGCTTCAAATCCGTTTTCATCTCTGATAACGGTTATAAAACCGCTGCCTTCAAATTTTTCCGGCCTCTCAAAAGAAATATTTTCAAAGTCATAAACGGGTATAACCGACGAACCAAGTCGCAGATAAAGCCTGCCTTGAGAGCTGAAAAAAGTATCTTTGCCTTTGCCGCATACTTTTACCACATAGCTTTCGTCAAATGCGAATTCGCCGGAATCAGCAATTAAAACAATCACATTAATAACGGACATTGACAAAGGAAGCTGAAGTTTAACTTCGGTGCCTTTGCCTTTCTCGGACAAAATATCAAGCGTGCCTCGAAGTGTTTCCGCATACTTTTTGACAGCATCCATCCCCACTCCTCTTCCGGATATATCACTGACACCTTCAGCCGTCGAAAATCCCGGCATTAATATAAGATTGCACGCTTCTTCCATTGTTATTTTTTCAACGTTCTTTTTTAATCCTTTTTCAACGGCTTTTTTGAGAACTTTATCAATATTAACCCCTGCTCCGTCGTCCTTTATGCTTATATTCACTTTTCCCGAAGATGATGAAAATATAATTCTTATAAGTCCTTCTTCTTTTTTTCCGGATTTAATTCTTTCTTCGGGAGCTTCAATTCCATGATCCATTGAATTTCTTAATATATGCATCAAAGGTCCGCCCAATTTTTCAACAACGCTTTTGTCAACTCTTGTATCCGCCCCTTCAAAAACAAGCTTTGCTTTCTTGCCGGTTGCAGCACAAAGAGAAGGCATCAGTGATGCAAGCCTGTTTTCAACCGATTTAAGATCAACAGTTCTTAAAGCATACAAAGACCTGTAAAGCGCTCCGGCTGTCCTTGATATTGAATTTATCTCAACCGCAATTGATTTGGCCGATTCCAAAAAAACTTCGCCGTTATTATAAAAAAATCTTGCCGCTGTTTCGCTTTTAACCGCGTTTTCCGCAGCCATATTTATAATGGCGTCAAGTTCCAAAGAGCTTATCTTTATCTCTTTTACCGCGTCGGCAAAATCAAGATTTATATTGTCTGTTCCGGCTTTTTTTTCTTCCGGTAAAAATTCTTTGTATTTTAATATTGCCGAAGCGTCTTTTGAAATGTCCGAAAGCATAGCATTAAGGGCCGAAATGCTTTCCGACAATATTTTTATTCCGTCTTCTGACGGTCCCGTGCCGGCTTTTCTGCATTCAGACAAAACTTCTTCGGCTTTTCTTGCGTGGTGAATGAAAGCTTTAAGGCCCAAACCCACCGCAGCCCCTTTGATTGTATGAAACGCCCTGAAAGCATTATTAACCGCGTTTTTATCGGCTCCGTTTTTAATAAAAAGCTCTGTTATGTCAATATTTTCCCTGCACTCGGAAACAAATATTTCAACAAGTTCGGTGCTTAATTCAAAATCATTCTGTTTTTTCATAAATTCTCCTTTACGGAATAATACAATCCTCCTGTTTAAAAAAAACACAATAAACGGTTAATAAACGATAAAAGATTTTACTCTCTAAAAAAACATTTCATTAATGAAACGTTAACAAAAAAAATGTTTAATTTGTTGCAGGCAAAAAAAAACAAGGAGACCATCATGCAAAACGCAGAGCTTGCCGTTTTTAACATCAAAGGAAAATATTTTGCTCTTGAAACGGAATTTATATCTGAAATTATATCTCCCTATAAATCTTCATTTATGCCTTTTATGCCTTCTTATATTTCCGGAGTTATAAGCAGCAGCGGTCTTATACTTCCCGTAATAAGTCTTGATTTTATTTTAACCGGAAAACACCGCAAAGATCTTTCCTGTGCGATAACGGGCACGGATAAACCTATTGCGGCTTTTGACTTTGGCGAATATCTCGGCGCCGCAAGAAAGTCTTATGATTTGCTGCCGCTGCAGGACCATCTTTTTAAAGGAAAATTTGAATACAGAGGTGATACAGCCATGCTTTTTGACATTAAAAAACTTTACTTAATTGATATTTTCAAGCAAACCAAGGAGGTTTAACAGTCATGTCAAATAAAACGCCTCTTGCCGCAAAGCTGATGTTTTTTTTCCTTTTGTGCGCTTTAATACCCGCTCTTTTAATAACTGCGGTAAGCATAGGAAGAATGCAGGATTCTCTTAACAGTCTTGCGTTAAGCAACATAATATCCATCCGCCAGATAAAACAAAAAAATGTTGAAAATTTTTTCCGGGAAAAAGTTAACTATCTTTCACTGATATCCAGGGATAAAAGTCTTTATGAAGCCGCCATCGCAATTCAATCCGGTGACAACAGGGCGTCAAACATATTTTCCGACTTTAAGCATACATACGAATGTTCAGATCTTCTTCTTATAAACTCTTCCGGCAGGATAATTTACGCCTCATCGGAATTGTCCCTTAAAGGACTTTATGCATACGATTTGGCTGGTCTTTCCGATGTCTACAAACACGGCAAAGAAAGCATTTATGTAAGAGACTTTGTTCTGCTGCAGCATACCGGAGAACCTGCTCTTTTCATTTCTGCGCCTTTAAAAGGTTTTCAGGGAAACATGATACTTGTTGCGGCTCTTTCACCAAGCGAGATAAACAAAGTGGTGCAGGAAGGAGACATATTCAGGGAATCCGTTGAAAGCAGCGGTTCAACAAAAGCCGGTGCAAATATAGGGGAAATCTATCTTATTGGTCCGGATAAAAAAATGAGAAGCAACTCATTCCTTGATCCCGAAGGACATTCAATCAAGGCTTCACTTGCGGGAAGCGTTGAAAAAAACGGGGTAAATACAAAACCCGCGGAAAACATAACAAAGTACGGAAGGACTTCAACAATTGAAACGGAAAATTATCTCGGGACCAGGGTTCTTTCAAGTTATTCCCCGCTTAACCTTCCGATGTTAAACTGGGGTATAATCGCCGAAATAAACAGAGAAAGTGCATATCCTTTCTTAAACGCAACAAAATCTTCAATTCTTGCCATAAATATAATAAGCCTTATTATTACTGTTATAACGGCTCTTATAATAACCGCATCAATAAGCGCTCCTATAAATAACTCCATATCCTCTCTTATAGGAAGTTCACGAAGGGTGGCAAATTCCTCCGAAACAGTGGAAAAAACAAGCAAGCAGCTTGCAGACAGCGCTTCGGATCAGGCGGCTTCTCTTGAAGAAGCTGCGGCTTCTCTTGAACAAATAGCCGGAACCGCGGCCAACAATGCGGACTCCGCAAAAGCCGCGGAAAACATGGCAATTGAAACTTCCAAGATAACAGCAAGCGGTCTTGACCGTGTGGAAAAAACTCTCGCTTCAATTAACTCAATTAAACAGGTCACAGACGAAACCGTTGAGATACTTGAAACTATAAATGAAATAACTTTCCAGACCAATCTTCTTGCGGTAAACGCCTCAATAGAAGCCCGCAGAGCCGGTGAAGCCGGCCGCGGGTTTGCGGCAGTTGCCGAAGAAATACGAAATCTTGCCGAAAGAAGTTCTGTTGCGTCAAGAAACACACGAAAGCTTCTTGATCAGGTAAAAGGAAGTGTTTCAGGCACGGTTGCTTTAAGCTCCGAGGTAAAAGAAGGTTTAAAAGGTATTTCCGCTTCTTTTGAAAAACTTCTTTACATAGTACGGGATGTTTCAAAAGGATCGGAAGAGCAGTCTTCCGCAATAGCTCAAATTTCTTCATTAATTGCAGATATGGACAAACTTACCCAGAAAGTCACATATTCTTCAAATCTCACGCTTGACGAAAGCAGGCTGCTGGCTTCCGAATCAAGCAAACTTAATTCAACCGTGGACGAACTTATCGCTCTTCTCGGCGACAGTCAGAAAATGAAATTTATAAACAAAATAAGCGATTATATGCTTAAAATGGTTGTTTTTGTAAAAAATATTTTCAGACAAAACATAAAATCAAAAAAGGAGGAAAAAAATGTCTGATATCCGTGTTTTGATTATTGATGATTCAAGAGTTCAGCACAAACTGGCAAAACTTTATCTTGAAGCGGAGTTAATAAAAACTTTTCACGCAAACAACGGCAAAGAAGGAATAGAAATGGCTCTTAAAGAAAAACCCGACATGATTGTTTTGGACATAGAAATGCCCGAAATGGACGGAATAGAAACACTTAAAAATCTTAAAAACAATCCCGAAATAATGAATATTCCCGTGTTGATGTGCAGCTCATTAAAAGACGAGGAAATAGTGAGCGAGTGCATGACACTCGGCGCCGCAGGCTATATAAACAAACCGCACGGCTACAGGGGCTTCAGGGATAATGTTGTGATGATTCTTGGACCCGAAAAAATTAAACAGGAATAAAAAAAGCCCGGTTTTTCCGCCGGGCTTTTTGTTTTTTTTATATATTAAATCAATCGCAGGCGCAGTCTTCCGCAGATTTTTCATCACCGCCGGTTCTGTTTGATTCAAGTTCTTCAAGATGATGCTTAATTGTCTTGCCTTCTATCATATAAACAATGTCTTCCGCTATGTTGGTAACATGGTCCGCCATTCTTTCAATGTGTTTTGCCGCAAGAATAAGTCTTATACCGCGTTTTATGTTGTTGTTGTCTTCCATCATATATGTAAGTATTTCTCTGAAATTCTGAACATAAAGCGTGTCTATTTCCTTGTCTTTCTGGCATATCTCACGGGCCAAAGCGGCGTTTGAATCAACCATTGCAAGCATGGCGTCTTTTAACATCTGCCTTGTTTCATCAGCCATCTTCGGTATGTCAATAAGAGGCTTTAACGGAGGGTGCTTGCTTAAGTAAATGGAAGCATATCCGATATTTATGGCAAGGTCCGCAATGCGTTCGAGGTCGCTGTTAATTTTTTGAAGGGAAGTTATTACCCTCAAGTCAACAGCCATTGGCTGGCGTTTTGCAAGAAGTTCCAGGCACTGCCTGTCAATTTCAATTTCAAGCATGTCTATTGCCTGGTCGTCTTCAATCAATTTTCTTGCAAGTTCTGCGTCCCTTTCAACAAGGGATTTGATTGAACGCGCTATGGCCTCTTCAACCATTGTTTCCATTTTTAGTATGTTTTTCTTCAGTTCGTTAAGTTCTTCGTCAAAATGGCGTTCCATATTTTATCCCCTTTTCGGCCTATCCAAAACGGCCTGTGATGTAATCTTCGGTTATTTTTTTGTCCGGTTTAGTAAAAATCTTGGATGTGGGGCCTGACTCAACAAGCTCTCCCAGCATAAAGAAAGCCGTATTATCCGCAACACGGGCAGCCTGCTGCATGTTGTGGGTAACTATAATTATTGTATAATTTTTTTTAAGTTCCTGTATCAATTCTTCTATCTTTGCCGTTGATATTGGATCAAGCGAAGCGGTTGGTTCGTCCATTAATATAACTTCCGGCCTGATTACCAGGGCGCGCGCTATGCAAAGTCTCTGCTGCTGCCCTCCGGACAAATCATATGCATTTTTATTTAAATTATCCTTTACTTCATCCCAAAGACCGGCTTCGCGAAGACTGCTTTCAACTTTGTCGTTTAATTCGGCTTCTGTTTTAAAAAGTCTGTTTATTCTTAATCCATACGCAACGTTTTCAAATATTGATTTTGGGAAAGGATTGGGTTTTTGAAAAACCATTCCGACTTCGCGTCTTAATTTTGTCACATCAATGTATTTTGCATATACATCGTGCCCGTTAAACTCAAGTGTGCCTTCGGTCCTTGTGTCTTCTATAAGATCATTCATCCTGTTAATTGATCTTAAAAAAGTTGATTTGCCGCAGCCTGAAGGCCCTATCATTGCCATAACCTTGTTTTTTGGAACAGTAAGGTCAATGTTTTTCAGCGCATGATGGCTGCCATAATAAAAATTAAAGGATTTCGCCCTTATCTTGTCATTGGTTTCTACCATTTTCTCTCTCTCCTTGCTTTTATTCTTATTGCTATTGCCGCGGCATTTATCGCAAGAACAAGCATAAGCAGTACAAGCGCTGTTCCGTATGCAATTTCAAGCTGTCCCTTCTGGCTGCCTTCCGTCATTAAAGCATAAATATGATAAGGAAGAGCCATTACTTCCGAAAAGGGCGAGTTTGGAAGTCTTATGGTAAAGAATGTTGCGGCTGTAAACATAATGGGCGCTGTTTCACCTGCCGCCCTTCCTATCCCAAGTATAACACCCGTTATTATTCCTGATATTGAATTTGGAAGAATTATTTTATACATTGTCTCCCAGCGTGTTGCCCCAAGCGCCAGAGACGCTTCTTTAAAAGATTTTGGCACTGTAAGAAGCGCTTCTTCCGCTGTTGATATTATTGTCGGCAGAACCATTATTCCAAGAACTATACATCCCGTCAAAAGGGAAACACCAAACTGCATGAACTTCACAAGAAAAGCAAGGCCAAACAATCCAAATACAATCGACGGCACCCCGGCAAGTGAATTAATCCCAACCCTTAAGAGCCTTACAAGTTTAGGACTTTGGCTGTATTCTGTAAGCCAAACAGCAGTAAATACGCCCAGCGGAAGGGCAAACAATATTGCCCCCGTTGAAAGAAGAAATGTACCCAGTATTGCGGGAAATATTCCTCCGGCTGTCATTCCGTTATCCGGAAATTTAGTTAAAAAATCCCAGCTTAACACTCCAAAACCTTTTAAAGCAATAAAGCCCACAACAATTATAAGGCTTGTAACCACTATAAGCATGCATATCTTTAGCAGCAAAATACCTGTTTTTTGCTCGGTATACCTTCTTTTTATAATTTCATTTTCAGAAACAAACTGTTCTTCCGTCATTTGTTTTTTCCTTTCTTAATGTGCTCGGCTATCAGGTTAAAAGTTATGTTAAAAATAAAAAGAACAAGCCCTATCGCAAAGAGAGCATGATAATGTGTGCTTCCAACAACTGTTTCACCCATTTCACCGGCTATGCATGCCGTCATGGGCCTCATCGGAGACAGTATGCTTTCAGGTATTCCGCGCGCCCCGCCGGCCGCCATTAACACAGTCATTGTTTCGCCTATGGCGCGGCTTATGCCCATAATTATCGCCGTATAAATTCCCGATTTTGCGGCAGGAACGGTCACTTTTGTTATTGTTTCCCATTTAGTGCCGCCCAAGGCAAGCGAGGCATGCCTTAAATCTTTTGGCACCGCCGAGATTGCGTCTTCTGTTACGCTTGCAATTGTAGGCAGGGACATAAGGGCAAGCAAAATTCCGGCTGTAAGACCGTTTAATCCCGTATCAAGACCAAATATTGATTTTATTACAGGTGACAAAAACACAATTCCGAAAAAACCCAGCACAACCGAAGGAATTCCGGCAAGAATTTCAAGCGCCGGTTTTACGCTTTCACGCACTTTTTGCGGAGCTATTTCCGAAAGATAAATTGCGCTTCCCACCCCAAAAGGAACCGCTATTATGATGGCCGTCATTGTTGTATAAAAAGTGGCCAGCATCAAAGGCCACATACCGAACACCGGCGGTTCATCGGTTGGCAGCCACTGCTGTCCGAAAATAAACCTTATTACTCCGATTTCCCTGAAAGCCGGAATGGCTGTTAAAATCAAAGTAAGCGCTATTCCAAAAAGAAAAAGAATGGACATAAACGAAACAACAGGCAGTATTCGTTCTATAAAATTTTTTTTCATTCCTGCATGTACGGCCACTTTACACTTCCTTATTTTTTTATTTGCATTTCAATGATACAAAAACGCTGTTAGCCCAAGGTTAAACATTTGTTAATATTGTGTTAAGAAAAAAGGGGCCCTTTTAAGGGCCCCTTTTTAAAATTGCCTGTTTGTAAAATTTACTTTACAGGAACGTATCCCACTTCGGAAACTATTTTCTGGCCTTCCGCGCTCATTACAAAATCAATGAACTGCTTTGCCATTCCGGAAGGATCCCCGTTTGTGTACATATAAAGAGGTCTTGCAAGTTTGTATGTGCCGTTGTTTACAGTCTGATTGGAAGGAAGAACGCCTTCAACCTTTAACACTTTAAGTTCATCGGAAACAAAAGCAATTCCTACATAGCCGATGCCGCCTTCGGCTGTCTTTACGTTCTCGGCAACTTCCCTGTTGGAAACAGTCATTATGGCGTCTTCTCTCATTTTTGCGCCGCGAAGAACAAGCTCGTTGAACACTTCATATGTGCCTGATGTTGTGTCGCGCGATACGCAAACAATGGGTGTTGAGGGGCCGCCAATGTCTTTAAAGTTCTTTATTTTTCCGCTGTATATTCCCTGAAGCTGGTCAATGGTGATTTCAGTCATCGGATTGGATTTGTGAACAACTATTGCCATTCCGTCTTTTGCAATAACGGAACCAACCGGATTTACGCCTTTGGATTTTGCGGTGATTATTTCTTTTGTTTTAATTGCCCTTGAAGAATCAGCTATGTCACATGATCCGTCAATCAATGCCGCAATACCTACGCCGGAACCGCCGCCTTTTACGGTGATGTCAACTCCTGCATTCTGTTTCATATAAACTTCCGCAGCTTTCTGGGCTATCGGAAGAACAGTTGTGGAACCTGTGATTACAAGCTTGTTTCCGCCTTTTGCAGCCCATGGCCAGTTCCACGCAAACGCAGAACCCGCAAGCATGGCTATTGCAAGTGTTACTGCCGCTATTTTCTTCATTTTTGTGATTCTCCTTTTTATTTATTTTTATTTTTCCTTAAAATCCTTAAATTATATTACCATTCCCACTTTGTCTGAGCCATCCACAGGTTGTTTGTGGTTGCATTTGACTTGCCGCCAAACTTATCCTGTTTCATTTCATAATTAAGCTGAAGAAGAACTTTGCTTGCAACTTTCCAGTTTATGCCCGCCATATAAACATTATATTCGTCTCTTTTTACATATGTATCGGGATTAACCGCAAAATATTTCGCCGCAAGCTCTATTCCGTCAACAACCTTTAATTTAAGAAACGCCGCCACAGACTGTCCTATTCCGCTTTTTCCCGATGCTTTAGCATCTTTTGTTTCAAGACCTTCAACAAAACCTTCAATCGGGCCTGTTGCTCCGCCGATTACAACAGCTTTTCTGTCCCTGTATTTGTTAAGAGCGGTTGGCTGCCCTGTTGTCTGGCTGATCTGGTTTTCACCTATGCTGTGGCCAATGTAAGATCCTCTTACATAAAGCCCCGTAAAAGGAACAACATTTAAGCTTGCAACAAGCGATTTATCCAGGTTGTCTTCTTTTTTCTTATATCCGTTTCCGTTAAGATAGTTGATTTCAAAATTTCCGAGAGCCATAGGAAGGTAACCCATAACGGCAACACCAAGGTTTGCGCTGTCAACAACCTTTAAGTAGTCTTCAAGAGCTTTTTCAATCAGAGGGTATTCCCATGTGTCTATTGTTCCAAAGTTTGTGGGAATTACACCGGCTCTGAGCTTTATCTCGGCATCTTTAAGAAAAGGGATTGCCGTAAAATCAACATAAGCGTACTTCACCCAAGTTCCGTAATAAACGGTTGACTGTTCCGCAGCGTTCTCATAATCAAGAGTGAGAGAGCCTTCATAGTCATCCGCCTTTACCTTAACCCTTACGTAAGTCCTCTTTACTTCAAACAAACTGCTGGTTTCCTTGAAATTGTCGTACCCTAACGTGTACCTGAACCAGTTGTAGCCGTAAATCTTTGTTTCCGGATCCGCCGCGAACGACGAAACCGCAGAGCCAAGAACCATTGCCGCAAAAACCAGTACTGCGATTGCTTTTTTCATCCTTCTGTTTCCTCCTTAAGTTTTTTTATTTCAACTTCCTTATTTTCATCTTTCAATCTTTATTACATGCCCGATTGTTTTACGCGTGTAATGTTAATAAACCGCTATTAATTTAAACTTAAACATCGGTTAATTATCTGTTAAGAAGATACCCCTGCTTTTAAGGCGCCTTATTGCCTTCATCTTTGCCTGGCGCACGCGCTCCCGGCTTACATTAAGCTTTGCGGCAATTTCTTTAAACGTCATCTCCCTGTTGAAATGAAGCTCTATTACAAAACGTTCAATTTCCGGAAAATCTTCGGGCGGAACTATCCTTTTTTTTATCTCATTATTTTCAGCCGTCTTCTCCGGAAAAACTTCACCCGAGACATTTTTAAGAAGATTTTTGCTTCTTAAATACTCAAGAATGCTTCCTTTTATAAAATAAGAGGCAAAATCACTGAAACTTGCGTTTCTGCCCTGTTCAAATTTTTCCGCGGCTTTTATTACCGCATTTACGCCTTCCTTTAAAAGCTCTTCATAAGGAACGCCGTAATGAAGGTATTTTTCCGCTATCGATTTTATAAGCCCCATGTTTGAATTTACAGTATCCTTTTTTTTCATACCTTACCTTTTGTTTTTTAAAAAAGTATGAAAAAAAACTGTTATTTTGGGATTAAACGGAAATTAAGTTTTTGTTAAGCGGGAATCAAAGGAAGTGTTACGGTAAATTTGGTGCCTTTATTAATCTCGCTTTTTACATTTATTTCCCCGCCGTGCATAAGTACAATATGTTTGACTATTGAAAGGCCCAGCCCGGTTCCGCCCATCTTTCTTGACCTTGACTTGTCAACCGTGTAAAAGCGTTCAAAAAGTCTTGGTAAACTTTCCTGCGGAATGCCTATGCCCGTATCCTCAACTTCAACGATAATATTGTTTCCGGAAGAGGAAACCGATATGGTTATCCCGCCTTTTTCTGTATACTTAAAAGCATTGTCTATAAGATTTATCAGCATCTGTTCTATTCTGAAAGCGTCGCCTTTCATTTTTGGCAGATTTTCCTGAATATACAGATTCATGAAAAGGCCTTTCTCTGACATTCTGTAATCAAACATCCTGGCAACTCCGTTAACAATTTCACCCATCATTATTTCCTCAAACTCGGCCCTGTTCCTGTCCCTTTCTATTCCCGACAACGCAAGAAGATCTTCAACAATATTAATAAGCCGTTCTGTATGCCTGCTGATTATTGCAAGATATCTTTTAGATCCTTCATCAGCCGTCTCCGCCGCAATGGTTTCGGTAAACCCTTTGATCGCCGTAAGAGGTGTTTTAAGTTCGTGGGAAACATTGGCGACAAAATCTTTTTTCATTTCTTCGAATTCTTTTATCCCTGTTATGTCATAAAGAATAGCTGTCCTTGTTTGTGAATGTGAAAGATAATTTACACTCATAAGGTAAGATCTTCCGGATGCTTCTATTTGTTCGGTAATTCCCCTCTTTTCCCTGCCCGCTTTTTCCATAAGTTCATTAAACCTCGGCGATATCATAAGCTCCCAATACGGTCTTCCAACAACATTTTGTCTAAGATTTTCCGGAAGCATTGATTTCAAACTTTCATTAACAAGCACAACCCTGTCTTTGCTGTCGGCAGCAATAAGACCTTCTCTTATCGAAGCTATAATGGAATTTAACTCCTCTTTTTGTGCTGAAATTTCCGTAAACAGCTTTTTAATCTGCTTCGCCATTAGGTTAAAAGAATCAGCGGCATCCTGAATTTCATCACCGCTGTTTATGATAACCGATGCATCAAAATCTCCCGAAGCCAGTTTTTTGCTGGCAGAACCAAGCTTACGCACCGGTTCTGACAGCCTTCTTGCAATAAAAAATGCAAGTATTAAAGAAAAAACAAGAATTATTCCCGTTATTCTTAATATACTGTCCCTTAATTCTTTAATTAAAGCATCCGCATGTCGCATAAAAAGACTTAAACGAAGTATCCATTTTACTTTATTTTCGCTGTCAGTAACCGGTATTGCAAGATAAAGCATTTTTTCCCTCATTGTGCTGCTGAAGCGAACACTGTATCCTATGCTCCGGTTTCCCTCGCCTTTAAGAACTTCCGCAATTTCAGGCCTGTGAATATGATTTTCCATTATTGCGGGGTCTTTTTCCGAATCCGCAAGCACTTTGCCGTCAGGTCTTATAACAGTTATTCTGGCGTTTATTTTTTTTTCGGTATCGCGGGCAAACCGCTCCAATTCTTTATATTTTCCGTTTTCAACAAAAGGTTTAATTTGAGGAATCAGCGCCTGACCAAGATTTTCCATGTTTTCAACAAGAGTTACAAGATAGCTTGCCCTGATGGTTCTGAAAGAAAAATACGCAAAAGCCGCCGATAATGCGGCTGTGGTTACAATAAAGCCGATAAGTATCTTTGTAAATATTGTTTTTTTCATTACTGCTCTATTTTATATCCTACTCCGCGGATATTTTTGATAATTTTTCCCATAGACCCAAGTTTTTCCCGCAGATGTTTTATATGCACATCTATTGTTCTGTCAACAACCACTTTTTCATTTCCCCACAAATTATCAAGAAGCTGCTCCCTGGAAAATACAACGCCTTCCTTTGAAGCAAGAATCTGAAGTATTCTGAATTCCGTTGCGGTTAATTCAACAGGTTCACCTTTTACCAATACCTGATGCCGTTCCGCATCTATTGTAATACCGTGGAGCTTTGTTTTTTTGCCGTCTTCCCTGCCTGTGTGCCGCCTTAACACGGCTTTAACACGCGCTGCCAATTCCCTTATTGAAAACGGCTTTGTTATATAATCATCCGCACCGAATTCAAGACCCAAAATTTTGTCTGTTTCCGTGCCTTTTGCAGTAAGAAATATTACAGGAATGCCGCTGTACTGCTTGTCTGCTTTCATTTGTCTGCATACGGTAATGCCGTCCGTTTCGGGCATCATTATGTCAAGCAGCACAAGATCGGGTTTTGATTTTGAAAGTGATTTAAGGAATGATTTTCCGTCATAATATTTTTTTACCTTAAATCCTTCCTTAACAAGGTTTACTTCAACAAGCTCCGCTATATCTTCCTCATCATCAACAACCGCTATTAATTTTTCCACTTCATGCCTCCTTAAAATATTAAAATCTTTGTTAATTATACATAAAAAAGAAGGCGTTATTGTTAAGTTTCAGTTAAATAAAAAAGCCCCGTAAACCTTTAGTCTACGGGGCTTTTTATGTTAAATTTTATTTTACAGAACTTTTTCCTTAAGGTCTTTAGCAACCCTGAACTTAACAACTTTTTTTGCGGGTATTTTTATTTCCGCGCCTGTTGCTGGATTGCGGCCTATGCGGGCTTTTCTCATCTTAACCGCAAGTATGCCAAGACCCTGAAGTTTTACCTTTTTATCCTTTTTAAGTGTCTTGATAATTGTTGAATTAAAAGCATCAAGCACCGCATTTACTTCTTTTTTGCTAACCTTTGCTTCTTCCGCAATTTCGGCAATCATCTGGCTTTTTGTCATTTACTGCCTCCTTATATATGGGTTGTTTTAAAATGCATAACCAAGTTCAAAATCAAAAGTGGGAAGCATAACTTCTTTAAAAGGCGGGGTTTCGTTAAAATTCGAATCCGGCGAAGAAATTGTTAAAGCAATATTTTTTATGGCGCCAAGCGACAGTGCCATTGCAAATCCTCCGTCAAACAGCCATCTGTAACCCGCTTGTCCTCCCACAAAATAAAGCACCGCAGTTGCCGATAATCCGTCCTTTGAATAAGTTGTCATCCAGGCATCAAACCTTGGGCCAAAATACCATCCCTTGCATGCCGTTGTCTGAGGATAAAAGAAAAAATCTCCTCCAAATCCGTATATGCTCCATCCGTTCTGGCTTAAACCCCAGTACATTCCCCTTGCCCTTAAGGAAAGATTATCAATAATTTTACGCTCATAACCACCGTTAAACAGCGCCATAAGGTAAGGATAAGTGTTTACGCTGATTACATTTTCAGGCGAAACGGTCTGATTTTTTTCCTCTGCCCACAACGGAAATGCAGCAACAATGCTTAATAAAACTACGGCAATTATCGTTATTTTCTTCATAACTCCCTCCAAACTTTGTTTTTCAGAAACTCCTGCGCACCAATAATTTAAGATAATGCCTTTATATCACACATAAATCCGTCGGTCAACATCAAAATGGCTGTTTTTTTGGGGTTTTTTGAATATACTGCGCCGGACCAAATCACAGCCATCCTTTTTTTATTGTAAAAATCGCTTCTTCGGCAAAAAAATTGTCATTTCCAAACATATACTTGTTTCTTATCTTGTCTCCCACGATAAATGTTTCCTTTAATATTTTAATATCGCTTTGTTTGCAGAAAACTTTAAAATCCTTTATTGTAAGAAGATGTATGTTTGGCGTGTTATACCACTCATAAGGGAAAGCGTCGGATTTCGGCATTCTTCCGGTAATAAAAAATTTTGTCCTTAATTTCCAGTTCGCAAAATTTGGAAAAGCGACAATTGCTTTTTTACCTATTCTTACTATCTGGCTTATTACAAAATCCGGTCTCTTAACCGTCTGCAAAGTTTCTGAAAGTATGACATAATCATAAGATTCATCTTTATATTTTCCAAGGCCTTCATCAATGTCTTCCTGGATTACGGAAACCCCTCTTTTAATGCAGGAAAGAACCTGTTCGGTGCTGAAATCTATTCCAAGTCCGTAAATATCTTTTCTGTCCATAAGCATTTTCAACAGCGAGCCGTCTCCGCATCCCAAATCCAATACGCGCGATCCGGGTTCAACTATGTTTGCTATTTCATTATAAACAAGCTCTCTGTTCATCATTCCACCTTTGCGTGTGACAGAAAATTGCGTATTGCCTGTGTCAAAATTTTATTTTCTGTAACGTTTTTGTTTCCCAAAAGAAAAGCATCATGGCCATAGCTTGATTTAATTTCCATATAAGAAACATCCTTGTTGTTAACTCTCATTGCTTCAACAATTGCCTTTGACTGGCTGGAAGAATAAAGCCAGTCCGAAGTGAACGATATTACAAGATATTCCGCCTGAACCCTTTTCATTGCCCGCGCAAGCGATCCTGCGCCGTATTTTTCCGCAACATCAAAATAATCCATTGCTTTTGTTATATAAAGATATGAATTTGCGTCAAAACGTTCGGTAAATTTTTTCCCCTGATGAGCAAGGTAGCTTTCAACCGCAAACTCCCTCTCAAAACTGCATTCCATTCCTTCGCATGTGGGTTTTGGGCCGTAGTCGGCTATCTTATAACTGAACTTTGTTGAATCCTGAAGTTTTCTGCCGAATTTTTTATCCATGCCTTCTTCGGACAAGTATGTAATATGCGCCATCTGTCTGGCAACCGCAAGACCTTTTAATTCTTTTCCTTTTCCGTAATAGTCTCCGTTATTCCAGTTCGGGTCAGATGTCACACAATTTCTCCCGACAGCATCAAAAGCGATTTCCTGCGCCGACTGCTCGGCGCAGCTTGCAATGACTATCGCGGATTCCGGCACTTCCGGATATGCAAGAGTCCATTCTATCGCCTGCATTCCTCCCATTGATCCGCCTATTACCGCAACAAGCTTGGACAGGCCGATATGGTCTATAAGTTTTTTCTGCGCCCTTACCATATCGGATATTGTAACCACGGGAAAAGACATTCCATAAGGTTTTCCTGTTTTTGGATTAATGGAAGAAGGTCCCGTTGAACCATAACAGCTTCCTATTACATTGCTGCATATAACGAAATATTTGTTTGTGTCCATTGCTTTGCCAGGTCCAACCATTATATCCCACCAGCCGGGTTTGTCCTGTCCTTCGTGATATCCCGCCGCATGAGCGCTTCCTGACAAAGCATGCAGTATTAAGATTGCGTTATTTTTGTTTTTATTCAGTTTGCCGTATGTTTCATATTCTATGGTTACCGGAGAAAGTTTTTCCCCGCTGTCAAGAGAGAGTTCGTCAATTGTAAAATGCTGTGGTTTTACTATTCCAACGCTGTTACTTTCCAATTAAAACTCCCTTTTTTAAACTCTTGTTAATTTAATAATACTAATTATAAGTTAAAATGTAAAATAAATTATTTTGCGTCCTGCACTTGATTTTCAAAAAACAGAATATATAATTTTATTAGACCCGCTTTTACAGATGGGCCAAAGGAGAGCCGGCGCATACCGCGACCACATGCTCTCCTTTATTTTTTCGGATGTGCCGCGGAGACTGTTCTTAAATAAACAATGTGGTGCCGGAACTTTCCGACGCTTCAAGCATTGATGCAACCCCGCCAATTTCAACCCCGTCAATTAATTCCTCTTTTTTTATGCCCATTAAATCCATGGTCATTTGACACGCAACAATTTTAGCGCCTGATTTCATCGCGTTTTCAATAAGCTCCTCCGCCGAGCTTATATTATGTTTTTTCATTATTGTCCTTATCATCGCAGGCCCCATTCCCGCGAGATTCATTTCGGATAATTTTAATTTTTTTGAACCGCGCGGCATCATAAAACCAAAAGCTTTTTCAACAATATTTTTTGAAAGCCCCGCCGGCTGTTTTTGCTTTTTTATTGCATTTAAACCCCAAAAAGTAAAAAACATTGTGACTTTTCTTCCCATTGAAAGAGCGCCGTTTGCTATTATAAAAGCCGCTATAACTTTGTCAAGATTTCCGCTGAACACAACAATGGTCTTGTCTTTTGTATCACCCGAAAGTGAAACCGTATTTATTTTGTCTTTTTTTTCAATAACAGCGGTAATAACGCCTTTCTCCGACTGTAATGAAACAAGCGTGTTTCCTGTTGCCCTGGCCCATGCCGCAACATCGTTATAAAAACCGCTGTCGGTTGCTTTTATTTCAAGTCTGTCTCCCGCTCTTATTGATTCAATTTCTTTTTTTAATTTCATTATGGGGCCCGGACATTGCAGCCCGCAGGCATTTACATTTATTATTTTTACTGCATTATCCGAATTTTCCCTTCTGTCCTGAGGTTTTCTGATTCCCATTTCCTGCTTTTCGTCGAAAATGTCTTCATTGGACTGCCTGCCGGTTGCCGCGGAATAAGTCACATAACCCCCTGATAAGTTATAAACTTGGTCAAATCCGTTGTTCATCAAAATTCTTGCGGCAATATATCCCCTGAGACCAACCCTGCAGTAAACAAGAATTTTCATGTCTTTTGGAATCTCGTGCAGTCTTTCCCTTAAATTGTTCAAAGGAATCAAAACAGATCCCGGTATTGTTCCAAGATCCGTTTCTTCTTTTTCCCTGACATCAATTATATAAAAAGATTCTTTGCTACTGTTTAAAGTTTCATAATTTATCTGTTTAACCCTGCCCTTAATTATATTTTCGGCAATAAATCCCGCCATGTTAACAGGGTCTTTTGCGGAGGAAAAAGGCGGAGCATAACAGTGTTCAAAATTAAGAAGATCATAAACCGTTCCGTCTTTTTGCATAAAAGCCGATATTACATCTATTCTTTTTTCAACCCCTTCATAACCAACAGCCTGAGCGCCGAATATTTTTCCGCTTTCAGGCGAAAAAATCATTTTTAAAGAAATCTGCGTTGCTCCCGGATAGTATCCCGCATGGTTGTTCGGATGAAGAATCACACTTTCATATTTTATTCCCGCTTCCCGGGCCTGCCTTTCATTTATTCCCGTTGCGCAGGCCGTAATGTCAAAAATTTTTAATACCCCTGTTCCTATTGTGCCCCTGTATTTTACTTTGTTTCCTTCAACAATGTTGTCCGCCGCAATACGCCCCTGTTTGTTTGCGGGGCCGGCCAGCGGTATAAAAACTTTTTTTCCCGTAACCGGATTTAAAACTTCACAGGCATCCCCCACAGCATATATATCAGGATCCGATGTCTGCATATATTCATTTACTAAGATCCCGCGCCCTGTTTCAAGACCGCATTCCTTGGCAAGTTTTATATCAGGTTTTACACCGATTGAAAAAATCACAAAATCAGAATTTAGCTCTTTGCCGCTTGAAAGCGATGTTTTTATCCTGTTATTTTCTTCGGAAAAACTTTTTACGGCGTCGCCAAGGTAAAGTTCAATGCCTTTTTGCTTAAGGTGCTGATGCACAACGGCCGCCAGTTCAAAATCCAAAATTCCCATAACCTGAGGCATTGCTTCAATCACTGTTGTAAATATCCCTCTGCGCTTAAGGTTTTCCGCGGTTTCAAGCCCGATATATCCCCCGCCAACAACCACGGCTTTTTTTGGTGAATTTTCTCTTATATAAGAATATATTCTGTCAGTATCTTCCATATTTCTTAATGTAAATATTTTTTTGCTTTCAATCCCGGGTATATTTGGTTTTATCGGCTCCGCGCCGGGCGACAAAATAAGCTTGTCATATTTCTCAATAAATTCATTTTTTGAAACAGTGCTTCTTATTTTTACTTCCTTGTTTTTCCTGTCAATTGAAACCGCTTCACAGTTGACTTTTACGTTAACATTAAACCTTGCCCTGAAAGAATCCGGTGTCTGTAATAAAAGGTTCTGTCTTTCGGTTATTTCCCCTCCTATATAATAAGGAAGACCGCAATTCGCAAAAGAAACATAGCCCCCTCTTTCAATGACCGTTATCTGAGATTTCTCGTCAAGTCTTCTTAAACGAGCCGCGGCGCTCATACCGCCGGCCACACCGCCTATTATAAGTATTTTCATTTTATCCTCCGTTTTTTATAAATATTATTTACAGGTGTATTTTTTTTAATTATATTACAGTTATGGCAAAAAAAATACTTTTAAACGTGTGTTGCGCGCCGGACGCAACGCACTCCATAGAAAAATTAAGACAGGACGGTTATGAACCCGTATGCTTTTTCTACAATCCCAATATTCATCCAAAGGCTGAATATGAAAAACGCCTTGATGCATTAAAACAGCTGGCAAAACAAAACAACGCACAGCTTGCGCCTGACATTAATTATGACCCAAAAGCGTGGTTTGACGCGGCCAAAAAATTTAAGAACGAGCCGGAACGCGGCAAGAGATGCGAAGTTTGTTTTGAAATACGCATGGATATGAGCGCAATGCATGCAAAAGAAAACGGCTTTGATATTTTTGCAACAACTCTTACGATTTCCCCTAAAAAAGATGCGGCTCTTATAAACAAAAAAGGCCGTGAAGCCGCAGAAAAATTCGGAGTAAATTATCTTGACACTGATTTCAAAAAACAGGACGGATACAAAAAATCCGTTGAACTTACAAAAAAATACGGGCTATACAGGCAGGACTATTGCGGCTGCAGTTATTCTCTTGTTGCAAGAAAAAAACAAAAAAGACTTAACATCAAGAACTGTTCAGCCGAAAATAAGAATAAATAAATCTTTAAGGGGGTTTTTATGACGGATTGTCCCAACCTTGCAGGCTGCCCGTTTTTCAACGACAAAATGGCCAATATGCCTGCAACAGCCGAAAGCTACAAAAACAGGTACTGTAAAGACGATTATGTGAATTGCGCCCGCTACAAAGTGTGCATGGCCTTGGGAAAAGAAAAAGTACCGGGAACTTTATTCCCGAACATGCACGAAGCCGCGGAAAAACTGATAGCGGCAGGATAAAACTGTAAATTAAATTATTTTAATATTATCAGTTTATCCAGTTTGGCCGCTTTTGTGTCGTTTTCGGCATTAATCATAAAATAATATGTTCCGGCGGCCATTTCCCTGAAAATTGAGTTTGATATGGCAACCGTATTTTCGCCGGCAGCACCCGGCCCAATGTCAATTTTCTTGATAAGCCTTGAACTTACAGTATAAACTTTAAGTGTGAGTTTGTTATAAGCCCTGCTTGCCGTAAACTTAAACCTTATTGCCCCGTTTTTGTTCACATTGGCCGGACATGGATATGTAAAAACATCTTTAATTTCAAGTTCTCTTGAAATATCAGGTGTGGGTGTGTTTGTATTTGGCGCAGTAACAGTATAAGATGCGGTTACTGTATGCGTGGGGGTGGGAGTGTGCGTATTTGTCAAAACTGAAGTGAAAGTAAATGTCATTGTGGAAGCAGGCGTATTTGTCCTTGTGCTTGTAAAAGTTGGTGTCGGGGTGAATGTATTTGTCTGTGTGCCTGTAAATGTGCTTGTCGGTCCGCCGGGTGTATTTGTATTGGTAAAAGTATATGTCGAAGCCGGTGTTGCGGTATTTGAAGGAGTATAAGTATAAGTTGCGGTTGAAGCCGGAGAAGACGGGCATACAGGACAGCCATAAATTGAAATATCATCAAGCCAAAGTTCCGCCGAAGCAGGATTGCCTGTAGAACCGTTAAAATTTGTCTGCCACTGTATTTCTTTTGCATGCGCAAGCACCGTCGTTAAAGAAGCGGATGTACCCCAGCCGGCCTGTGTAAAAGAAGAAAAAGGCAGTACAAACTTTGTCCAGGAAGCGGGAGCGTTAAAAAAACATTTATAGTCATCATATCCAGTAAGAGTGGCGCCCGAAGAATTTGTATATGGAACCTTAATCATATATGATTTTCCGTCGCCTTTTGCATAAAAACTGATGCCGACACACTGGCTTATATCTGTTTCAGAATACGAAGGCGCGCCTGCAGATGCGCTTAATTGTGTCCCTATGCCTATGCTCGGATATATATCATTGGCGGCAACAATTGCGCCAACGGTTCCCGTAATTCTCATTCCATATGCGGACCAATTTGCTCCCCCTGCAGCGGGCGGGCACGTTGCTGCCCCTGCTGCGGGAAATATTACTGTTTCACCCGGTTTTGACGGATCTGCCGAAACATAAGTATACCAGTATCCTCCGTAAAGATTTCCGCCGTCATTGTCTTCAAGGTCATCAAGCAGGCATTGTGTATAAACAGGGGTGGGTGTTCCGGTGTTCGTATATGTACTTGTTGCTCCCGGAATAAGCGTGTTTGTATATGTTGGGCTTACATACGGAACACATGCCCCCGTGCTTACAGGCCCGATAACCGAATAATGCCTGGTAAACACATATTGTGCAACTTCATCGGAAGGAGCAACCCATACATTATCAAGACCGCCTGCGCCGTATGTGTTATACAAATACTGAATGTGCGCCGTAAGAACAGCCTGATTTGTGTCGTAAGTGCCGGGCGTCGTGCTTCCGGGTTCTATATTGTGCGTAAAGAAAATGTGCCAGCGGTTCCTGCTGTCGTTCGCAGCCGCATCTATTGCCGCATTATAGCCGGAAACATCAGTTGTTCCCATAAAACCGTTTCTGTTGATTATAAAAGGATTGGCAATCATCGTATCAACGTAATTAAGTCCGGTAAAATTTTCCGCAGTAAGCATAAGTCCCGAATCCCTTATACATGTCCAATTTGTTGTGTTTACATAAGGATAGACAAAATGAGTGCACAAATAACCCGGCCATCTTGCTTCAATTGCTGTTTTTACCGGAAGAGTTTCCGTTGCTATATTGTCACATGTCACCACCTGGTGGCTGTAATTATGGTCAAAGAAACTCCATCCGTTTGCCCTTAAATTATCCGCGCTCTGCCAGCTCATTACATAACCGTCGCCTGATTCCATCATGTTTTGAGTGTTAAGCGCAACACCCGCCCTGTATCCGTAATTGTTGAATATACCAAGCGCTATTGTGTTAACGGACGGCCTTCCGTCATCAAAAGTAAAAGAATAAGCCCACTTTTTGTCATTATATAAAGTTGCCTTGGTAACAGCTCCTGTTCCGCCTCCCGAATAACCCAGCCTGGTTATTGATATAAAGTTTCCTTCGGTTGTAAACATTACAATTCCAGTGGAACTGTTGTAATTTGAAGGGATTTCAACTCCGTCAGAATAAACAACAACGCCCGAACAATTACCCACATGAACCTTAAGGGTGAGTTTTTTCATAAATACCATTTGAGGAACCGCAGAGCGGTCAATATTAAAATTTACACAGTCGCTTCCTGCGGGAAGCGTTGCCGTTGGTGTTGGCGTAAAAGTTGCCGTCCATGCGGGGTTTGGTGTGTTTGTATATGTTGCGGTGGCTGAAGTTATACCAAGAGTTATGTTGGTGGTTCCGGTAAAAGTTTTATTGAAAGTGACATAAAGCTTTTTGTTTACGGTATCAACCGATGTAAACATGTCAACCCCCTCGTTCTGTAAGGTTGAATTTACCCTTATTTCTGAAGCAGCGGAAAGATTGTAATTGTTAAAAATAAAGGTTTGATTTTTCAAAGTTTTTGAACCAAGAGAAAGATTTATATCGGCTTTATCCGAAGAACAGTTAACTTCCCACGCATGGTATATATGATTATATCCGGCCGGTTTAAGCGTAAAGCTTCCCGCTGTGCTGTATAAATTCATTCTGCCTGTTGTCACAACCGTGCCCACCGAAGCCGTTAAAGGCGAAACAAGGGAATGAATGTCGGAAGATTCATTAACAAGTTTTCTTGCGTTGTCATCTGTTTTTTTACCGAAGTGAATCAGCAGTGTAAATCCGTTTGTCGGGTACGCGGGCCAGTCTTTTCTCCATGTCCAGTCCGGAACCGTTGATTTGTGAACGGTTCCGTCCTGGCTTGATTCACCGCCTGCAGCCCCGTAAGGCATCTGCCATGTCATCTTGTCTCCGTACCAATTTTGAAATCCGTTTGACTGATAATTGATGCCCCAGTTTGGAGGCATCGTTGAAGATGTTCCTCCTATATTAACGGGAGCCGATAAAAACCCGCCAGCAGCCGCCTGCTGGGTAAAATCAAAAGTTGAAATATAAGCGGCTTCCCTGTCTGGCGTGTTTTTCCATTGTAGTGTATATGGAACATTTTTTCCCGGAGTATTGTATGTGTATCCTCCAGAAAACGGTGAAGAACCGACTGTCTTAAATATCCAGGAAACCCCGTTGCTGTCCGTCGCGCTGAATTCAATTCCGTCTATGCTTTCTGTCAGCGTGTTTGAAGCGCCGGTTCCCGTCCAGTTAATTTCACAGTAAGGTGAACGGATGTCATGACCCCATGTGCCGGCCGGTTTTGAAGAAAAATCATATCCTATTGAATCAACAATATAGTCATTTCCAGTTCTTATCATATACATCCATTTCGCTTTAAAAGAACCTTTTGCGTGGTCCGCATCATCCCCGTAAATGTCCATTTCGGTCTCATAAATGGCGTGATTGGCTCCCTGAAAAACCAGATTGGTTACGGCATTAAATCCGTCCTGTTTTGAATTTATCCAGCCCCTTCCTGTATATCCGGCTTTCAAATAAATGACATGATTAATCATAAAACCAAGGCCCGACAGGTCTCCTGCAGGGTTAGGGTTGCTTTCATTTAGATTTACGGTTGTTGCGCCGTCCATATATGTATATTTTGATATATATCCTCCTTTATATCCGTAAGGATTTCCGTTTGCCCTCACAATGGCCGCGCTTCTTTGAAGACCGGAAGAATCCGTCCAGTTTATGACATCACAGGTGTTTGTATTTACTGTTACGCCGGAATCAACGGTGATATTTGCCGAAAAAATAAATTGATTAAAAATCAAGGCGGCAAAAATCCAAAACAGGCTTTTTATTTTCATTTAAGACCTCCTTTTACGTTCCGAAACGTTTCAAAAGATTTTTTGATAATATCTGAAACTTTTCAGGTTTAATTAAAATATACATAATCTTTTTATTTTTGTCAACAAAGATTTCAGGTTTTTCTTATTATCAACTCGGGCGTAAAATATTCAACCTTGTTATAAGACTTTCCTTTTTCAGCGCAGCTTTCCGCAAGCTCAAACGCCCTTTCCCCCATTTTTACCAAAGGCTGCCTTATGGTTGTAAGTTCAAGCGCGTCCGCAACATCAAAATCATCAGTTCCTATTATGGAAACTTCTTCCGGCACTTTTATTCCCTTTTCCATACAATATTTATATGCCCCCAGTGCAACAAAATCCCCGCTTGAACAATAAATACAGTCAGCGCCTTCTTTTATCATTTTCTTTGCGCCTTCATAACCGGATTTTTTCAGGTCTTCAGGAAGATAAACAGGGCTTTCAATAACCATTACATTTTCAGATTTATAATTTTTTCCGGAAAAAGCCGACAAAAAACCTTTTTTTCGCTCCGCCTGAGAAAAAGCATACTCAGTGTTTCCAAGAAGAATGGCGGGTCTTTTTTTTCCCATTTTGATAAACCTTTGCGCCGCAAGCCTCCCGCATTCATTGTTGTCTATATTAAGATAGCAGCCTTTTTTCCCGGTTCCGGCGTCAATTATAACTACCGGCATTGCCGCTTTTTTATATTCATCAATTACAGATTGTTCAAGCTTGACACCAATTATTATTACGGCATCCGAGGCCCTTTCATGAAGCACTTTCCTCATTTCATTCTGCGCTTCAGCCCAGTCATACCTTGCGGAATGCAGGACTATATCGTACCTGCTTTTTTTCATTTTTTCCTCAATGCCCCTTACAATATGCATTTCGTAAAGGGAAAAAAGCCCGGGCGTCACCACCGCAATATGATGTGTTCTGCCTTTAACAAGGCTTCTGGCTGTATGATTGGGAACATACCCCATCTTTTCTATTGCCTTTTTTACTTTTTGCTTGGTCTTTTGGCTGATTTCTTTGTCATCATTTATTGCCATTGAAACGGTTGAATATGCAAGACCAAGTTCTTTGGCAATATCTTTTATGGTTACTCTTTTCATCCGAAAATTTTATACCTTAACTATTGCGCCGCCCCAGGTAAGCCCGGCTCCAAAAGCCGAAAAAGCAACAATGCTTCCTTTCTTTATTTTTCCGTTTTCAAGCGCCTCGGCAAGTGCAATCGGAATTGTTGCGGCGGATGTGTTGCCATACCGCTGAATATTTACTATGTTCTTTTCAGGCGGCCATCCGAATTTTTCTGCTATTGAATTTATTATCCTTAAGTTTGCCTGATGAAAAATCACATAATCAATGTCTTCCGGTTTTAATCCCGCCTTTCCCATAACTTCTTCAAGCACCGAAGGCATCTTGTCAACAGCCTGTTTGTAGACTTCTTTGCCGTTCATTTTAAGATAATGCTGCCTTGCATTGACCGATTCAACCGTTGGCGGCATCAAAGAACCGCCTCCCGGCTGATATAACATTGAAACTTTTGAACCGTCCGCGTGTATTGCGGTTGTCATTATTTCCGATGTGTCAGACATTGAAACAACAACAGCTCCCGCGCCGTCACCCAAAAGCACGCAAGTGTTTCTGTCCGTCATGTCGGTAATTGAAGAAAGTTTTTCCGCGGCAACCACCAGGATATTTTTATAAGCACCGGAATTCACCATGTCTTTTGCAATGGAAAGCGCGTAAACAAAACCCGAACATGCGGCGGATATGTCAAAGGCAGGCACTCCCGGCAGTTCAAGTTTTGCGCCTATAAGAGCAGCCGCTGAAGGCCAAGGATAATCGGAAGTTATTGTGGCAGTAATTATAAGGTCTATGTCTTCTTTTTTTAATCCCGCGTTTTTTATGGCATTTAATCCCGCAATAAATCCCATATCAGACACGGCTTCATTTTCTTTTGCAAAACGTCTTTCCTCAATTCCTGTCATCGTGCGTATCCACTCATCCGAAGTGTCAACCATTTTTTCAAAATCAGAATTCTTAACAATTTTCTCGGGCACATAATATCCTGTGCCAATTATTCCCGCTTTTTTCATTTTTTCACCTTGGATTTTTATACATTGGGTAATTTGCAGCTTCCCATTGTTTTATGGCATCTTTAAATATCAGCAGTTTCCTTGCCCCTGCTGTGTACATTTTTTCGGCAGCTTTTAAAGCCTTTGCATTGTCCGCCTGACAGTAAATAACAGCCGGCTTTTCTTTTATGAAATTTATAAACCCGGGTATCATTTCATCAAGTTTGTCATAAGGCATGGAATGTGATCGTTCAAGCCTGATTGTGCTGAAAGTGTTAATGTCGTCAACATCAATAAAGTTCGCCACTCCAAGATCGTAAAGGTATTTTGCTTCATCAAGCGTTATTTCCTTTATATCAGACAGAGTGTTGACATCCGCAAAAAGATGCGCGCGCTCCGCAGGAGGCTGCCACGCTTCAACAGGCATGTTTGCCTGTGTCCATTCAGGCCATCCTCCGAAAAATATTATTACTTTTCTGTATCCAGCATCAAAAAGAGCGTTGGCTGTTTTATCCGCAAGATGGCATCCCGCCCCGTGACAATATGAAACAAGAACTTTTCCTTTAAGCTAACTATCCATTTCCTTTATTTTTTCCGGCGGAGTTCCTGCCGGTATAGATACAGCGCCTTTAATATGCGATTGATTGTATTCACCCACGCCGCGCGCGTCAACAAACAATGCTTTGCCGCTTTCAAAAAGAACCTTTGCCTCTTCAATGTGAATTTTTGGTATTTCTTCCCTGTTTGCATGCGCCTTGAAAAGGTCCTTGTACTTTTCGGGTATTGAATATCCGGCGCGTTTTGGCGCCGAAGTCGGAGTTGCCGTTACCTCATATTTAATTTCTTCATTAACGGTACTTACCGAAAGCGAGCTGTCTTTTGCCTCTTTATCATTGTTTTTTTTGAAAACAATAACTCCAGCAAAAGCGGCAACCGCCAAAACAATACCCGCAAAAGCTAAAATAACAGGGAATTTTTTATCCGCAGGCGCGGTTTTAACTTCAACCGGTATTTCTTTTTTACTCACAGATATTTTCTTTGCCTTTTTCTTTTTTGCCATTTTCTTCCTCCTGCTTATAATATCAATTAAGTATGCTACCAAAACAATTTATATTCAAGAAATATTTATTTTATAGTCCGGTAGTTTCTTTAAGATTTGCCATTGAAACAATTGTTTCGGCAAGCTGCATAAAAGCTTTGCGTGCCTCGCCGTTTGATTCAATATTACTTATGTCTCCCGGAGTTATTTCCTCCATAAGCCCGTCATATATCGGCAAATTGGCAATAATCGGCAGCCCTGTTTCACGTTCAAGCAGCTTGGTACCGCTGTCCCTGAATATTTTTGTCTCTTTGCCGCAGCCTTCGCATTTAAAATAAGCCATATTTTCTATAATGCCAAAAACCGGAGCATTCATCTTAGAGAACAAATCCGCGGCACGGGCCGCTGTTTTTGCGGCGGCATTCTGCGGAGTGCTTACAATAAGCGCTCCTTTCAAAGGCAATGCCTGCGCAATGGTCAGCGGCGCATCGCCTGTACCCGGAGGCAGGTCAATCAGCATTATATCAACATCTCCCCATTCAACATCCGCAAAAAACTGTTTTAAAGCGCCCATTATCATTGGACCGCGCCAGATTACCGCAGAATAATCATCCAGCATCAGCCCAAGCGACATTATTTTTACCCCGTATTTTTCAACAGGATATATTTTGTTGTTTTCAACTTTTGGTCTTTCATAAACACCAAAGAAAGACGGTATTGTAGGCCCGTAAATGTCGGCATCAACAACCGCCGTCTTAAAACCCTTTTTTGCAAAAGCAATCGCAAGATTTGCCGTAACCGTTGATTTCCCGACGCCGCCCTTGCCGCTTGCAACGGCAATTATGTTTTTTATTCCTTTTGCTCCGTTTCTTATTTCATCAATTGCGCTCATTCCTGATCTCCTTTTTAAATTTCTATTATACTGCCTGCATGTGTTTTTTTAACCGTAAAACATCTTTTTTTAAAATACGAAACCGCCATATCGCCCGTACAGTGTGAAGCATATATTTCTTCCACACCATATTCACGCATTTGAAAAGCAGTCTCTTCAAGTTCTTTTAGGGATGCTTTTAACAAATGCAGACCGCCTATTATACCCTTAATAAGCGCGCCTTTGGTAAGTTTAAAAGCATGCTTCAGCATTGCCGGAATCTTTTTGTGACAGCACCCGGTAAGAACGTAATAACCTTTTTCAGATTTTAATATCAGAAAAATTTCATCATCCATGTTGTCATGAACTTTTCCGTGTCTGCCAATTTTCAGAAACGATCCCGCAGCTTTTCCTTCAAAACTGCCTGAAATTATTATGTTTTTAATCAAAACCGGCTTATTCACGGTTATAATTTTAAAATTTTCGCTTATTGTTTTTTTGTTAAAAGGAGTCCCAATTTCTTTTCCTTCCCAATTATACTTGCTTTCAAAAGCTTCGCTGCCAGCATATAAGACAGTTTTGTTTTTGCTTTCTTTCATAAGAACCGCAAGACCACCTGTGTGATCATAATGACCATGGCTTAAAATAACGGTTTTTATCTGTTGCGGGGTTATCCCAATAACCTTCATGTTATTTTTAAGAGCAAGACCCTGTCCTGCGTCAAAAAGAACGCTGTCCCCAATCAGAACCGAAAAACCGTGTTCGGCAAGAATCCCCCTGCCAAAAGCACAGTTGTCGGACAAAAATGTTATTTTCATTAAATCTCCCTTATTATATTCCATATGTTTTTTATTTCTTTTTTTGTGCTTTCCGATGCGCCGACAACAGGCGCTGTGCCTTGAATAATCGAATCATTTACCATCAAATCAAAAGAAATCTTTCCGAAAATCTGCACTCCGTTTTTTAAAGCTTCTTTTTCCAGTTCCTCTGTTTTTTCCGGATTAATATCATACTTATTTATAACCAAACCGGCTTTAATTTTAAAATTCTTTATCACTTGCATAAGTCTTTTAAAATCATGAACGCCGGAAACACTCGGTTCCGTAATGACAACTGCTGTGTCAACGCCTGTAAGTGACGCCATTACGGGGCACCCTGTTCCAGGCGGGCCGTCAATAATAATATAATCGGCTTTTTCTTCAGCCGCTGTTTTCTCGGCTTCTTTTCTTATCAGTGTCACCAGTTTTCCCGAATTGTCGGCGCCGGGTTTTAATTCCGCATGTATAAGTTTTCCGTATTTTGTAGCCGAAACAAACCATTTCCCTGCATCCGTGTTTTTAAGTGTCACCGCATTTGCAGGGCAAATTCCGGCGCAAAGCCCGCATCCTTCGCACAAGTATTCGTCAACTTCATAATTTTCAGAAATCGCCTCAAAAACACATTCTGCCCTGCATCTTTTGCAGCTTATGCATGCGCCCGTGTCAATAAATGCTTTCTTTCCCCCTTTAAAATCTTTTTCTTCAATAATTTTCGGGGCAAGAACAAGATGCATGTCCGCGGCATCAACATCACAGTCTGCAATTACTTTTTTTTCATCAAGCACCGCAAAAGAAGATGCAAGCATTGTTTTGCCCGTACCGCCCTTGCCGCTTATAACAAGTATTTGTTTCATTTATAAACCTATTCCTCCTCAATACAGACATTCCCTTTCATAATATTTTTAAAAGTAAAAAACATTACAATTCCGGTTACAAGCACATCCAAAGCAACAAGAAAAACCGCGGCATATTTAATCCATGCGAACCCGAATATCTGATAAGCAGCTATTGCGGCTATTGCAGAAGCTGCAACCGGAAATGTATATGCCCACCAGGAAATAAAAAAATTGATTTTAAGATAACTCTTTCCAAGAAAGAAAACCAACAGCACGAAAAAAAACGTTATCATTAAAAGCATTTCCGAAAAAATATCCGCACTAAAAAAAAGTCTCATATAAGATATGAAACCAACCGCGGGTGGTGCAATAAAAATAAAAGTTGTAGGAAGAAATTTGTCAGCAACCCTGTCATGAAATATCATTCTGTAAAAAACAACGCTGAACAGCACTATCCAAAAAAATATGCCCGTTGCCAGAAAGAAAACATTAAAAATTTGAGGCATCATATCAGCACCGACAACAGGGACAAGCATATTTCCAACAATTGGAATAAACCAGGCGGGATTGATCAATTTTATGTCAAAACTGTTTTTTATCCAAAATTCTATTATAATTACAGTAAACAGCAATTGTCCTGTGGCACCAATAAACCAAAGGGGAACAGAAAGTACAGGAAAACGGGAGTAAAGAGCAATAGACAAAAGCATAAAAGATATTGATATTGTTGAAAAAAAACTGATTTTAATTTTATGATTAAATTCATCAACAACATTTTTGGTAAAAAATGCCGTCTTTATTCCATAAAATACAATCAGCATCAAAAAAACAATAACAGCAATAGTTAAAACGGTATAATAAAAATACTTCGGCAGCCATTGAAGATGAAACGCTTTATAAAGAGCAATGGCCATCCCGGACAATCCCATAACAACGGAAAACATTGTAACGGGCAGGTTTTTTATTTTTTCCATGTTTTTCTCCTCAAAAAGCATTAAATTTAAAATTCATAAAATTCATTATTCCTTCAACTTCAAGGGAAACTTTTTCTATTATATCTCCTGTTTTTTCATTGAATATTTTCCCCATAAAAGCACCGTTGGAAAGAGCAATGTAAACTTTTCCGTTATTTTTTTCATAAACCGCTATTGT
Organism: uncultured Spirochaetia bacterium; assembly: GCA_964417645.1. Taxonomy (GTDB): domain Bacteria; phylum Oederibacteriota; class PGYV01; order PGYV01; family PGYV01; genus CAYQIS01. The sequence goes on along the minus strand of CAYQIS010000003.1, from coordinate 127,780 downwards.
TTTGGGCATAAATATAGCCATCTTTTTTCTTGAATCATCCAAAAGCATTTCCGAAGCATATTTTCCGCTGCAGTATTGTATTATGGCTGTTTTTCCGATAGCTTTGCCTCCATATTTTTGAACTTCAGCATCCTGATCTATCATATTCACAACATGCCAATTGGGATTTAATTTAATTCTGTTCGTTATAACATTTACGGTTTTTTCAAAATCATACGGGCTTACAACTTCTTTAATAAGAAAATTTTGTGCTGTCAAATTAAGAGTTATTCCTGTAAAAAATATTCCAAAAACGAAACCCAAAACAAAAATTACAACAATAAATATGTTTTTCATATTATCTCCTTTTTAATTTTTTATTTTTTTTACATGCTGCCTTTTACGGGAAAACACATTTAATACAAAACATTCTTCCTCCAATAAATTATGCGCCCCAGGTCGTATCGCGCCTCATTTTTTCAAGCTCCGCGTCATGCGGGTTGTATCTTTCAAGTTCCGCGTTCCCAAAAGAAAACACATATTCATTAAGATAGTCATTAATGATTTCATAAGCCCTGTTGATTTGCGACGCCTTTTCGTTTGCTTTTGCACTGTCTTCCTTATTAACGTCAGGATGATAAAGCTTGATTAATTCTTTGTATTTTTTTTCAACGCTCTTTGATGTTTCATATAAAGAAAGCCCCAAAATTTTGGCAGCTTCTTTAATATCTTTTATTTTATGCTTCATTTTTTAACCGCCTTTATAACGACAAAACCGCCTTTGTTTCCTTTTTTTAAAGGGTACTCCACAGAATTTATTTTTTCGGGCATTTTTGTCATTGTTCTTATAACTTTTTGTATTTTAAATCCGGCTTTTTTCAGCATTGTTTTAACTTCCAAAACAGAATAAAATACCGCTTCTTTATAATAAGGACTTTCCTTCTTGGCATATGCCTTTCCCAAAAAACTTTCCCTGTCAACAAATCCTACCGCCATTGTTCCTGATTTTTTCATAACCCTGCAGGCTTCTTTTAAAACCGTAACGGGTTTTTTAAGGAAGCAAATTGTTGTTGTAACAAGGACAAAATCAAAAACATTGTCACAAAAAGGCATGCAGGCCGCGTCCGCTTTTATGCAAACAATATTTCTTTTAACGGCATATTTCATCATTTCTTCCGATATGTCAATTCCTGTTCCAATATTAAGCGCCTCGGCAAATCTTCCTGTCCCGACACCTATTTCCAGCCCTTTGCCTTTTTCGGGAACAACCGCCTTAAACGCTTCAACTTCTGTTTTGAAAGCAATTTTATTCCTTTCAAACCAGTCGTCATATCTTTTTGCATTGTCGTCAAACACTCCCATTGACAATCCTTTCCAAAAGTTTCAAAAACTTTTCCTTATATTCAGGATAAGCATCCGTTATTATTTCACCGGAAGAATACGCCTTTGCTATTTTTATATCAAAAGGAATCTCCATAAGCACTTCTATGTTTTTATCTTCACAATATTTATTAACCTTTTTATAGCCGTTACCGGATTTGTTTATAACAACACCAAAAGGAATTTTCATTTCTTCCAGCGCTTTAACCGCTATTTCAAGGTCATTTAAACCAAACGGTGTGGGCTCTGTCACAAGAACGCAAAAGTCAGCGCCTTTTACAGCGGCTGTCATTGAGCAGGAAGCCCCCGGAGGACAATCAATGACAGCTGTTTCCTTGTTTTTTATGTCTGCAAGCGTCTTTCTGATTAATAAAGGGGCTGCAACAGAACCTTCATCAAGTCGACCTTCCGTAAAATCACTTTTCTCATTTTGTGCCTTGCTTATTGTGCCTACATGTTTTTCATAAGTATAAAGAGCATTCTTCGGACAAAGTTTTATACAGGCCAGGCATCCTTTGCACAGATGCTCAAAAACCATAAGTTTGCCGCCGACATTTTTCCCAGGCGGAATAACAGATATTGCTCCAAATTCGCAGACCCTTGCACATTTTCCGCAATAAAGGCATTTGTCAGCATCAACCTTTGGGACTGAAATTGAAACATCTTTGATTTTATTTAAACTTTCTTTTAAGAAAAGGTTGACATTTGGCTCTTCAACATCACAATCAATAATTTGTGAGTTTTCAGCAGCTTTAAAAAGCCCTATTGCCACCGTTGTTTTTCCGGTTCCGCCTTTTCCGCTTGCAACAGCAATTTTCATTTTTGTTCCAAAAAAGACGAAATAATTTCACTTACTTTTTTATTTGTTTCATTCTTAACTTTAATGCCCGCTGCATTTATACCCGCAGAAGCATTTTCACCCAGATGACCTGTAACCAGAGTTTCAACGCCTTTTTCCGCCATTAACTGAGCCGCTTTTGTACCAGCGCCTCCTCCGGACTCTGCAAATATGTTTTTCATCACATCTATTTGTTTTGTAACCGTATCATAAAAAATAAAATATCCGCACCTGCCAAACCGCTCATCCATTTCCGATGCAATATTATCTCCCTTTGAAGTTATGCATATTTTCATATCAGCACCCGTTTTCTCCGTGCCCGTGTTCCTTACAGCTTTCAAGCCCTCCGATTTTATTGTCAATAAAATCATTTACGGCGTCGCTCACTTTCCCGCTGTAACCATAGACTGTAACACCGGCATTCTTAAATTTAATTTGCGCGTTCATACCCATTCCGCCTGCTATTACATGGGTAATGTTGTACTTAAGCATTTCATTAACCGCAAGGCATCCGCCTCCGCCGTGTTGAACGCTGTTTTTTACAACTTTTATTTCTCCAAGGCCTTTTTCCTTAATATCTGCTATAAGGAAAAAAGGGCACTGACCAAAATGCGATGATACATTGCTCTCAAGGCCAAGCCCGTCTTCCAAGGTTATTCCAAGCCTCATTTTTGTTCTCCTTATGAATTTTTTTGCAGCAATTCATTCAGTTTTTCTTCTATTGCTTCAGTCTTTAAACGAAGATTCTGCATTTCAGATTCAAGCAATGAATTACCGTCCAGCCTTCCTCTGCCGTTATTAAATCCGCGTCCAAAACCTCTGCCCAAACCTGTCCCGCGAAAACCATTCCCTGCTCCTCTTCCGCATTTCCCCATTGCCCTTCCTGTTCTTGGTCCTTCTCCGTACGGTCCTGTGCTGTCGTAATTTGGCATTTTCTTCCTCCTTATTTGTTTTTCATTTTTTTAGCGGCAGCTTCTGCCGCTTTGATAAGCGGATAATTTGTAGGCGCAGATGTTAAGAGCGGGTGGGTTCCTATCTGCGCAGTTATTATTGAATAAACATTCATTTTATTCTGTATTGCAAGCCCTATCAAATTTGTTATTTCACCTGCGCTTGCGGCTCCGCACACTTCTCCGCCAATTATTGTACCTGTATCGCGCAAAGCCAGAATTTTAACAAACTGTTTGCCCGTATCCGGAAGCGTTCCGGGATGCCTGTCTGTTCCCTCAAACTCGCCTGCAACATAATCCATCCCTTCGGACTTTGCAGTGTTTTCGGTAAGCCCGGCCACGCCAAATCCGCTCGTACCAAAACGCGTGTCAAATATGGAAATTGTTCCGTTAAAAGACTTCTCGGCGGAAAGTTTATAAAGATTCATGCCGGCTATCCTGGCTTCTGTCGTTGCCGTTGAAGCAAGCATTATTCTGTTTGGTTTTCTTGTTATAAAATCCCTTTTTTCGGCACAATCTCCTGCGGCAAACACTGAATCAGCAGAAGTTCTCATATATTCATCAACCCTTATAAAGCCAAATTTATTCAGCTCAAGTCCCGCTTCTTTGGCCAAAGAAACTTCGGGAGAATATCCCATGGCAAGAATCACCGCTTCAGCGGATATTTTTTCTCCGTTTTCCAGTTCAACTCCATCGGCTTTTTCATTCCCTGTAATTCGTTTTATGCCTGAACCTGTTTTTACGGTAACACCTCTTTCCACAAGAAGGGTTTCCGCCCTGTTTGCAACATCAGCATCAAAAGCAGCCATCAGTACATGGGGTAATTTCTCAACAACTGTAACTTTTTTTCCGGATTTTACAAGTTCATCCGCCATTTCAACCCCTATAAAACCTCCTCCCACCACAACTATATTGTTTAATTTTTTTAAATCATCAAACATGGATTGAAGGTAATCGGCGTTTTTTTCCACATAATAAACACCCTTTTTATCTTTCCCATCAAGCCATGAAGGTTTTAATGTTGTTGAACCCGTGGCCAGCACCAGTTTTTCATAAATAATTTCGGTTTTATCCGATAATATGACTTTTTTTGCATCAATTTCTATTTTAGCCGCCTCGCTTACGCGTATTTTTACGCCAGCAGCTTCAAGCGGTGCGTCGCCCATAATGTTTTTGGAAACATCATTTAAAGTTCCAAAAATATATGGTATTCCGCAAGGCACCATTGCTTTTGAATTTTTCTTAACCAGCATCACGCTTTTTTCCGGATAATGGTTTCTTGCGGTTATTGCCGTAATTATCGCTGCAGGTCCGCCTCCGACTACAAGAACATCCGTTTTTTCCATCTTTCCTCCTTATATTCTTTTTATTGAAAATCATTTTCATTAAAAAACAAAAAATTTTATTTCTTACATTCTTCGCATTTCCCGTAAAACTGAATCAGATGATTTTCTATTTTAAAATTATATTTTTTGGAAAGCTTTTCTTCCATTGTTTTTAAAAGCTTTATCTCATCTTCAATAAAATCGTTATAATCTATTATTTTATTGCAGTCAGTACACACAAGATGGTGGTGATGCCCTTTGCCGGACTCCGCAAGTTCAAAACGGGCACGCTTGTCTCCAAAATCAAAGCGGTGCAGAAAACCCTGCCTGGATAAAATTTCCGTGGTTCTGTATATTGTGGTTAAACCTATATCCGGATTTTTCTTTTTTGCCAGGCTGTAAATTTCATCCGCGCTTAAATGCTCTTTTGAATCGGCAAGCACATCAAGAACCGACTGCCTTGCCAACGTCATCCTGTAGCCGCAGTTTTTAAACCGTCCGTGCAACCTGCTGAACGAAGGATTGCCGCAATTATCCGTCACTCTTGTATTTTTTAAGCATTGTCTTTTTTTCATAAATCTCCTTATTGAAAATCATTTTCAATAATACACTATGGTTAAACAAAAGTCAAGTAAACAAAACAAAAAAGCCGGGTATTAGAACCCGGCTTTTAAAAAAATAATTTTATATATTTACTTTTTTTTAAAGAAAGAAAATAAATTAATCCCGATAAATATTAAAAATATCCCTGCTAATCCCGCCAAAGCGGAAGAAACAGCCGTATTTTTTATTCCGGGGAACACATAGTCCGCTACAGGGGATTTAAAAATTTCTTTTCCTTCCTGACGGGAAATAAAACCCAAATCCTGAGCAACACGTTCAAGACCGTCCGGATGTGAAGACGCAATAAAAGAAAAACTTACGGCTGCCAATGCAATAACAAATAAAACTGTTATATTTGCCCTGCTCATGTTTAAGCTCTTTCCTGTGCTGTTTTAAGCCCTGTTGCCTTAAGCACAAAGAACGCAAGCATTGTTATAACACCTTCTCCCAAGCCAATAACAGAATGTACAGACGCCATATTATATAAACTTTTAGAAAGCGGCGCAGTACCTGACAATGCCAGCATTACAGAGCAAGCCGAAGCGGCGGCAACTATTGAAATAAGTGATGCCATAAACAATGAAACAGCTTCATTTTTTACAAAACCTAACAGCCATTTATAAAGATAATATCCTCCAACGGCCCCAATTATTCCCATGTTAAATATATTGGCTCCAAGAGACAATATACCCCCATCCTGAAAGACAAACGCCTGCACAAAAAGTACCGCTGCCATCGAAAGCAGCCCCGCCCACGGACCAAGAAGAAGACCCGCCAAAACACCGCCCATAAAATGCCCGGACGTTCCGTGATTTACCGTAAAATTAAGCATCTGAAGCCCGAAAACGGCGGCAGACACAGCCGATATTTTTAATGCTGTCTGTTTGTCATTTGTTTTTGCCGTTCTATACGCAGCATAGCCAACGGCTGATGCGGATACAACCGTAAAAACCGCGCATGTTCCATTGCTTAAAAATCCTTCAGGTATATGCATAAAATCCTCCTCACTTAAATTGTTAATTAATATTACCACACATATTCCTGTTTTGGTTTATCTGTTTTTTCTAACACTGCTTTGTCCAGTATATAAACATCAAGGCCATCTTTTTTATCTTCCTTAAAAACTCCTGCTGCTTTAACCCATACATCATTTTCCCATTTAAAAGGAGTTTCTTGTACAACTACCACGGCAAGCGGCATTGCATCCGCTGCGCAGCAAGTTATTACAAACCTGTAAACAAGTCCTGCATTTTCACCATAAGCAGAGCTTACTTTTTCATATTTCATTGTTTTTCCTATAATCATTAATTTTTTTCCAATAAGCTTTTTGTGAAGTCTGTGAACTTCTGTTATTGTCATCTCTGCAGCAGAAATATTTTCTTCCAATTTTTTTTCTTTTTCCAAAACATTTTTAACTTCCTTTTCCGGAATGACCGGGGAAGGTAACCCGTATGCGTCTTCCTCCGGATCTTCTGGAATTTCTTTATATTGTTCCTGTGTTTTTTTATCTTCTTTTGTGGAAACAGCAGAACCCGGCAAATCATACATGTTCTTTTTTTTAAAAGTATCCGAATTCAAAGATCCTTCCCTGGCAAAAATAAAAAAGATAACCGGCAATATTATAATTAAACTGCGAATTTTAAAAAATTCTTCTTTATGGTTAGCCTTTTCAGACAAAACCATTCTAAGCATAAACAGAAAAAAAACAGCACCAGTTAACAAAACCCATCCAAAAGATGGTTTTAAAAATTTTGTGTAATTATCCGTCAATAAAATTAAAAAAAACACGCCTGTCCATAATGTTAAAACAATTATTTTTATTTTATTATCTGTCATGTTTTAAGCCCCAAAAACCACATTATTAAAGAAGAAATGAAAACAAGACTTATCACAGAGACGGCTATAAGTTTTATCATTGAAGGTTTGAAAAGTTTTTTATACATCAATAATAATTTAAGGTCAAACATAGGACCCGTCAACAAGAAAGCCATTTGTGAAGGAAAACTTACAACACCCCTGAAAGATGCGGCTATAAAAGCATCCGCTTCGGAGCAAAGATTTAACAAAACAGCAAGAGATATCATAACAAGCGGTTCAAAAAAAACACCGTGCGAAAATTCCGCAAAATCCCTTCTTGAAATCAAAAATTGAGAAAGCGCCGCAATAAACGCTCCTATTATCAAATAATGTGTCACAGAAAAAAAATCTTCGGAAGCATGTTTAAAAACATTATTGATTTTTTTCTCAAAAGAAAAAATATTTTTTTGATTATCACAGCAGTTGACCGCTTTATCATTTGCTTCATGACCAATCGAGCAAGGACAAATACTTTTTTCTTCTTTAAAATTTATAAATGCTGTCTTTTCTTTAAATAAAAAACCAGCAGTTAAGCCTGTAATTACAGCTATTGCATATCCCGTCACAATACGAATAAGACCCGCTTTCCATTCTCCGCCGTAGGCAATTACGGTGGAGGCAAACACTACAGGATTAACAATTGGTCCTCCAAGAAGATAAGCCACAACAGCTGGTAGATTCATTCCTTTTATGGCAAGCCGTTTAGTCACCGGAACTATTGCACATTCGCAAACAGGAAAAACAATACCCAATGCAGCCCCAAATAATGCTGATAACAATTTGTTTTTAGGAATAATTGCGGTAACTGTCTCAGGTTTCATATAAACTTCAATTATTCCTCCAATCACAGAGCCGATAACCATAAAAGGCAGAGCTTCCAAAACAATGCTAAAAAAAACCAACGAAAATTTATTTAAGTTTCCGGTATAAAACAGATAAAAACTTACAAAAAAAACTAAAATCAAAAAAAACACTTCAATATTTTTAAAAAAATTTTTTTTCATATTTATCTCTTCATTTTAAAATAAATTAAACTGATCAAAAAAAATAAAAATGCTGTAAGCACAACAGTTGCACCTGATGCGGTGCCTGCCCATTCCTGTGCAGATATTATTAACCCAACAACCGAAGACATTAAACCTATTAAAACAGACCACAAAACATTTGCTCCTGCGGATTTGGAAATATTTCTGGCTGCTGCAGCCGGAACTATTAGCATAGCGGTGGCCAACAAAACACCTGACGCTCTTACAGTAAAAGCCACAACCAAAGACAGTATAAATCCAAACATATATCTGTATATGCTTGTTTTAATACCATGGGCAGAGGCTGTATCCCTGTCAACACTTATAGTTATAAATTTGTTAAAAGAGAAGTATTGAATAATGATAAATATAAAAAAAACTATAAAAAGCAATAAAATATCAGTGTTTGAAACAGATAAAATATCCCCATAAAGAAACTGCTGGGCATTTCTTGCCGCACTTCTGTCTCTGCTTACTATTGCAAGTCCGGTTGCAACAACAGCGGCAAAAACAACCCCTATTACCGTGTCAGATGACAAAGCACTTTTCTCACTAAAAAATATAATTAAAACTCCGACTAAAACACAAAAAACAGGCATTGTTATTTCTGGTTTAAAAGAAAATATCAGACCAAAAGCCACACCCGCAAAAACAGAGTGGCTTATGGCATCAGAAAAAAATGACATTTTGGAATTAATAACTAGAACTCCCAAAATTGATGTCATAGGAGAAATTATTAAAAGCGCTAACATCGCCTGCTGCATAAAACGTTGTTGCATAATTTCAAAAGGAAAAACATTTCCAATAAAATTAAAAGCAATATCTGCCATTTTTATCTCCTTGTTAACCCCGGCAATTATCGTCTGCTTTATGATGAAAGCCAAACAATTCTTTTAATTTTTGATCTTTAAGCATTTCTGAAGGACTTCCTGATCCTCTCACTGTTTTTTTTAACAATAAAATATTATCACTGTGAGCGCGTGCAACCTCAATATCATGTGTAACCATAATTACAGTAATATCCAGACGCTTTTTCAAAGAAGATATCAACCCGCAAAACAAAGCCTCTCCTGACATATCAATTCCGCTTGAAGGTTCATCCAAAACAAGCATATTGGGCTTTTGCATTAATGCAAGCGCAAGCAGAACCCTTTGCATTTCTCCACCTGAAAGCTTACCAAGCTGTTTATTTATAAGCTTTAATCCGCCTGTCATATTCAAAGCTTCTTCGGCTTCCTTTTTGTGTTTTGAAAAAACTCCAAACACAACAGGCAAAGTCTGAAAACCTGATACAAGATATTCCAAAACTGTTACGGGTATATTTCTGTCTGTTTCCACTTTTTGTGGAACGTACCCTATTTTAATTTTTTCCTGTTTTAAACTTTTATAAACAATTTTCCCGCTGTACTTTATTGAATTAAGAAGACATTTTAAAAGTGTTGTTTTTCCTCCTCCGTTAGGGCCGAGGACAGCGGTTAAGCTGCCCCCGGGTATATTTGCACTAATATTTTCTAATATAGAAACTCCGTTATAATTTACAGATACATTATTAATTTCCACCGAAACAGACATTTTAATTTCCCAAAACTTTTTTAAGCGTTTCAATGTTTTTATTCATAACAACCTCATAATAATCGGCTTTTGTATTTTCAGGGCCGCTTGCACAAGGGTCAAGAACCGCAAAAGGTATTTTTGCCTCCTCGGATATTTTTTTTGCAAGCTTATCAGGATACTGAGGTTCTGCAAAAATCGCGCCAGCTTTTTGTTCTTTTATTTTTTTTATAAGCTTAAAAACATCAGAAGCTGACGGTTCTTCTTTTCCATGTGCCTGAATAACACCAATAATTTCAAGTCCGTTATCACGCGCATAATAATCAAAAGCACCGTGCTGAGTCACAATTTTATTGTTTTTTAAAGTTTTAACAACATTTTTTGTTTCAAGCGCTATTTTCTCTAATTTTTTAAAATATTTTTGGGCGTTTTTTTCATATATTTTTTTATTTTCAGGATAGATTAAAGAAAGTTGACCTGCTATTGACTTTGCCATTTCTCCTGCAATTCTGGGACTTGAAAAAATATGCGGATTTATTCCTTCGTGATGATGCTTGTGCTTTTTATTTTCCTGATGTTTTTCGCTGTCTTCTTTAGAAAAATAAATTAAATCCGTTATTTCTTCCGAACTGTTAATAACTTTAATTTTTTTGTTTGCTTTTTTTAAAGGCGCCCCCAAAAACTCTTCCATTCCAAGCCCGTTTATAACAAGAACTTTCGCCTCTGCCAATTTTTTCATATCAGAAGTTGTAAGTGTGTAATCATGAGGGCAGCCCATATTTGCAGGTATCATTAACTCAGGACTATTGCCTGTATCTTTCATTACATTCATAGTAATAATATATACCGGAAAAGTGGAACAAAGAACCTTATCATTACCTGATGCAAATATGGACGGCAAAACAAAGAAAACAAAAAACATAAAATTTAATATTTTGCGCATAAAAGCGCCTCCTTTTAATAATTAAAATTTTATTTTTTTAAACCGTTGGAGGCGCTCTTAAAAATATTTTGAGATCTGTATGTTTTTTATTAAATAAATATTTGTTTATACATATAAAAATCGCGGCAAGCACAGCAAAAACAAAAACAAATTTTTGTGGTGCTTCATAAAACATATGAATCACATAACAAATCGAACACTCATGTTCTTCATGGCAAGTTTCGTGATGATGAAAATAGGACGACATAGAAAACCACACAAAAAAAACCAAAATTATGAAAGCGGCTTTTTTGTTATATTTAGAAAATTTTTTCATGTCAAAAGTATAGCCATCAAAAATAACTTTGTCAAATCTTTATGCACTGCAGGAAGACAAGAAATATTTCGTATATTCGTCCCTTATGCTGATTCCCTCAATCAAAACACATCCGTCCAATGCTTTACGGGTTTCTTCATCAACCAAAGTTTCACTCCAATATGTATTACATCCGCGTTTTAAGTCATTTTTTGTGATTTTATCCGAATGAACAAGAACGGATTTCCCGCAAACCGCATAACCGCCGGAAACATTAAAATACAAAGACAAAAAGTCCTTGAGTTTTTCATCTTTGCCGCAAAAAACTATTATTTCTGTTTTACGCAGTAAATCCTTTGTATCCATTTTCTATTTTTTCGGAATTTCGCAGGTGTTTATTCCCAATAACGCGTAAAGCCCGCAGAATCCGATTACGCCTGTGATTATTGAAACAGCACCCGCCGCCCAAAGCACAATTGCAAGAACTCCTGACGCAAAAAAACCGCCCGTAACAAGCCCGATTCCAAGAATAACCCTTATAATCCTGTCAACTTTCCCCTCATTGACTTTAAACATAACACACCTCCATAAGTTTATATTTCAATTATATACGTTATTCGTTTTATTTCAACTTGTCATCAAGAATTTCCCTTATTTGTTTTTCCGTCTGAATGCTTGAAGTTGCCTTCACCACCTTACCATTTTTATAATACACGGTAAAAGGAAGCCCCATAAAACCCCTGCATTCAGGCAGGTTTTTTATCACCGCTGCTTCCGGGCTGTCAAAAAGAAAGTCACGAAAAGCAACATTTGTGTATTCTTTTTCAAGTTTTTCCATTATGCCGTAAACAGGGATGCACATCGGTCCCATTCTTCCGCAGCACACCATCACATTTTCGTTCTCTGCTGTGGTTTTCTCAAGTTCCTTGGCGGTCTGTAAATGCTTTAAATTTGTCTGAAGCGTCATTTTATGTCTCCTTAAGCCGGTATGGCATCTGTTTCATTAATTTTGGCAATCAGGTCCTGTGATTCAACAATTAAAAGCTTTTCACCATTTACGCTTATTTCCTCACCGGAATCCTTTTTAAAAATAACCCTGTCGCCTTTTCTCACGTTTTTTACCCCTTCAGGTGCAACTTCAACAACAACCCCCTCATTTGGTCCTTCCATATTTGTATCAGGAATAAAAATTCCACCCACTTTTTTTTCTGCGGTTTTTTCGGGTCTTACAAGCACTCTTTCATTAAGCGGTTGAACTGACATAATTATTCCTCCTTTTAATTTTTTAAGCCAAGCAGGCTGTCTATTTTGTTTTTATCAAATCCAACAACATATGAAGATCCGATTTTTAGCTGAGGAACTCCTGTTTGTCCGGTTTTTTTAACAAGCTCCTGTGCTTTTTTTTCATCGGACGCCACATCAACATCTTTAAACTTCACCCCTTTTTCCTTAAGATAATTTTTAACTTTGACACACCACGGGCAAGAAGGCGTGGAATATACTGTTACATCAGGTTTTTCTTCTTTCTTGCTTTTTGTGCTTACATCATGTTCTGAGATTGAAAAAATTTCTTCATATTGCTTTTTATCAGCTGTACCGTACACGGCTCTTGAGACTTTTGCTTGTTCAATAACAACCACAGAAGGAACAGATGTAATTCCAAACAAAACATGAACGTCTTTAACCTTTCCGGTATCAACAAAATATGCGTTTTTTTCCGAAAAATCCCTGCATACTTCCTCAAATACTTTTTTCATTTCCACGGCCTTTTCCGAAAAATTCCCAAAAAAACCTATAATTGCCCCGTTGCAACCATGGCCGGCAATTTTTCTCAAATGGTCCAGGTTTTGCACTTCAATCAACATTTTTGTCTCCCTAACTTTTCAGGTTTTATCTTTTTTCTCGGAAGATATTCCGCATTGAGTTGCTCCAAAACCGCATCTTCCTGTCATGCCTGCCCAAAAGAGCATTGCTCCAAAACCCCAAACAATCAAAGATTTTGGATATACAGCAAAAAAACCTGCAGTAAACAAAATAATGCCCGCAGAAATTCTAGCAAGTCTGATTATTTTATTCACTTCACACCTTTGCCGCAAGATACGGCATAATGATGTTTATAATCTGCTGCTTCGGGTATGCGCCCACAATTCGCTCAACCATTTTTCCGTTTTTAAACACAGCCATCGTGGGTATTCCTGTAACATTGTACTGCCCCGCAATATCCGGCGAAACATCAACGTCCAGCTTTGCCACTTTTAACCTGCCTTCATACTCTTTTGCAATCTGCGAAAGAGAAGGCGCAACCATCCTGCACGGCGCGCACCACGGCGCCCAGAAATCAACAAGAACAGGTTCTTTGGAATCCAAAACCTCTTTCTTAAAACTTTTTGAATCAACATTAATTTCCATAAATCCTCCTTATTTAATGCGCCATTTAGCGCAAAGTTTATGCCCTGCAGCAGCGCGGGCCTCCGCCAAACAAGTCACCCTGAAAATAATTCTTAACCGCTTCCTGTACGCCGTCATCAATGCCGGTTACAGGAACAACGTTTAATTCACCCAATATTTTTATATATTGCGCGTCAATTCCGCCGGTAATGACAAACATACAGTCTGTTTTTTTAAAAAGTTTCTTCAAAGACGCCTTGGTCGGTTTGCCGATTTTATGTTCAATAAATTCATACCCTTTGCCCGGGGTAAAAATGCCTTCAACAAAACGGTCTGCCATGCTGAAATCACGGGCAACATTCTTTCCGCTTGCGGCAACCATGATTTTCATAATTTAACCCCGTATTTAAGGCTTCCTGCGGGACACGAAGCAACACAGCTTAAACAACGGGAGCAGGTATAACTTAAAGCCGGATTTTTTTTGCCTTCTTTGAACAAACTGTATTTTTCAGGATCCACGGCAACTATATAACACTTTTTGTCGCATATACCGCATTCACGGCATTCTTTGGATTTATTATGAATTTTAAACAAAGAAACCCTGTTTAACAAACCCTGTACCCAGGCAATCGGGCATCCCAATTTATGATATTGATAAAGTTGCCTGGTTTTAACATCTCCTGATGATGACATCATTATTTCCATTATTATTCCTACCGGGCACGCCCACCTGCAGAATACTTTTCCGAACAATATGCCGGAAACAACTCCTGCTAAAATTATGTACCAAACAGATATGTGGAGTTGCGCCGTTAAAAAATATACTGTCGCACCAAGAACAATCAATATTGCAAATCTACTGTTAATTATTTGTTTCCCGATTTTATCAAACATAAAATCCTCAGTATTGGCCGGTTGAAAGCATTACAAGCGTGCATGCTTCTTCATAATTAATGCCGGCGTTTTTTGCAGCGGAACGCATTGAAGCCGATTCTGTCCCCGGATTGCTTATTATTCTTTTTGGCTTCAGGGCTATAATTTCGGGAATCATTGCTTCAAGCCTTTCCGGCCCGACATACAGCGTAACCGTATCAACTTTTTCTTTAATATCCGAAAGCTTATTTATGACCTTAATGCCGTTAATTTCTTTAAGTGCAGGGTTTACAGGTATAACAATATGACCGTGTTTTGTAAGTTCAACAAGAGCTTTATAGGCGTATCTTTCCGGTTTATTGCTTGCACCAAGTACCACAACTTTTTCAGGCATTTCATACCTCCGAAGTTTTTTTGTCAGTGTTTCTTAATGTCCTTACATAATCCGCTGCATTTGTTCCGGCAACACACCCTTCGCCAACCGCCTTTGCAAGCTGAAAAGGCGCGCCGCATATGTCTCCGGCGGCATATATACCCGGAACATTTGTTGCCTGCTTTTTATCGGTGTCAATATACTTGAATTTTTCACTGTCAAGATTTACTCCAAGGCCCACGGCAAGTTCAACCGCACCTTTTGCTCCAAGCTCAATAAATATTCCGTCAAAATCTTCCTCGGTACCGTCATCAAACAAAAGCGAAGTTACATTTAATCCGTTTCCCTTTATTTCTTTTATCCAACTTTGTTCGCGCATTTCAACGCCTGATCCGACAACTTCTTCGCGCAGTTCTTGCGCAACTTTAAGGCGGTGAGTAATTAATGTCACTGTTTTTGCATATTTTGTCAAAAGAACTGAACCTGATGCCGCCGCGGAACCGTCACCAAGAACCGCCACCTTTTTACCTTTATAAAAGTTGGCATCACATTCAACGCAGTAACTTACCCCGCGTCCGTGATATTCAATTTCCCCTTTTATATTTGCTTTATTCCGTGTAACGCCAATTGCAAGAATTAACGCATGCGCGAATATTTCCCTGTTGCTTTCAAGTTTAACCTTAAAAACACCCTGCTCCTTTTGAACTTCTATGGCATCTTCCTCAATAAATACCGCTCCAAATTTTTCGGCCTGAGTTTTTCCGTCTGTAAGCATTTCTTTGCCGTACAAACTGTCTTCAGTGCAGCAATAGTTTTCAACCCACGCTTCGCTGATGGCGCTTTTTTCCGGCTTTCCAAGCACTATGACATTTGCCTTTTTACGGGAAGCATGTATTGCCGCCTGAATTCCCGCGGGACCTGCTCCCATTATCAATACGTCGGTTTTCATGATAACCACTCCTTAAAAGTTAAATCCAAAATAATTTCTCATCCTTGACTGCATTTTTACTTTTATCGCTCCGGTCGGGCATATATACATACAGCTTCCAATTCTGTCGCATTGCATATGGTCTGTTACCACAGCTTTCCCCGTATTGCCATCATATTTAAGTATACCCGCGGGGCACATATTTATGCATGCTCCGCAGCCTGTGCACAAACTTTCATTAATTTCAACATTCTTTTCCATTAATTACATCCTCCTTAAATATTCGTATATTCATATATCTGTATATATACATATATATTAATATATGCATATTGTCAAGTTTTTTTTTTATCAAATAAAAAAGCCCGGCCGGGAGGGTAGCCGGGCTTTTATTTATTAAGAAGTACTTATTTACTTATTTTGCCGCAGGTGCCGGTGCTTCGGCTTTTTTTTCTTCCTGAACCGGGGCTTTTTTTGTTTTTTTTGCCTTTTTTACCTTTTTTGCAGGTTCAGCTGCAGGAGTAACTTGTGTTGCAGAGCCTTCGGATGCAACCGCAGGTGCCGTTGCCTTAACTGTTTCTTTTGTTTTTGTTTCAGCCGCCAAAGCCATTGATGCTGCCAAAGCCATTGCCATAATTATAATTGTTATTTTTTTCATGTTAATATTCTCCTTTTTTAATTTTGGTTTTAATAATTTAATTGCTTCAAAAGATATATATTACCCTCCCTTTATTTCTAAATAAAGGGCAGGGGTCTATTTTCTGGGGCTGATAATTGAAAATATTGATGTATCTGTATGATTTTCAGGGTTTTTCCTGAACTTCATACAGTCTTTTTGGAATTTTTCCTCTTTGGAAATATTTTCTATTTTTCTTTTTGCTGTGTGTTCTTTATCATTAAAATATTCACAGGTAAATTTATTGTCAAAACCGGAAACATGATGTTTCTTGTGCCCTGCTTTTATATGGTCTGTTTTATTGCAGGAAGCGCTTGCAATTTTAACAGCTTCAAGCTGTTTAATATCTGAATATGCCTGTAATTTTGTGTATGAAAACATTGCCGCAAACATTGCCGCAACAACCAAAAGAGAAACCTTTTTCATTAAACTTTCTCCTGAATTTTTTATGATATTTTGACGTTTTAGGTTTAAAAAAGGTTCCCCTCTTTTTTTAAATTTCCCCGTTAACAAGAAGAAAAATACCTATAAAAATAAAAAGCAAGGCTCCGGCCACCGGCAGTACGTTCTCAATTGTCTCGCTTATTTTCTTCATTTTTAAGCCTTCGGCTTTTTCCTTTAAGAACCATATCGCTGCGGCTATCCCAAATATTGCCAAAGCCATTCCAAAAGCGAACACACCCATAAAAATCAGCCCGTGATAAGGCATATTAAGCCCAAGACTTGTTACAAGTATTACTGATGTCACGGGGCAAGGCATCATGCCGGCCATAAAAGCCATGGCTATCGGATTCATGCCGTTTTCTTCATGCCCGTGACCGTGGCAGTGGGTGCAGGTTCCCTTTATCTTTGCCGTTATGAAATTGTATATCATTGATATTCCCGTTGCGATTATAAATACAGCGGCTATATTTTTTATAAAACCCTGAAGTTTTTCATGGGGCATAAGCCCCTGCAAAATAAACCAAGTTGTAAACACGACAACAGTTGCGGATAAAGCGTGAAAAAATCCTGTAAGAACCGATGCCGTTACAACATTGCTGAATTTCTGTCTGGAAGAAAGAACCCACGCGGATATCACGCTTCCTCCGTGCGCAAGGCTTAAACCGTGCAATATGCCGTATAAAAAAACCAGAGAAAGAACTCCAAACAAAAGGCCATGAGCTTTATTGTTTCTGAAAGCTTCAAGTTTTTCCGCAAATTTGTGTGACTGTTCGTCATGTCCGTGTATATCTGCAGCCTGTTTATCCTCAGGGTACACGGCATGCTCTGCAGAGCCAAAAATAACAATTGGAGATAAAACAAAAAAAGCCAGGATAATAATCAATATTAATCCGCTGTATATTTTCATTATTTACCTGTTTCGATTTTGTTTTTTTTCAGGTAGCCGCCTAATAGTTCAAAGGCCATCGGCAGAACGGAAATAAATATAATAGCCAGGACAACAAGTGTAAAGTTTTCTTTTACCACCGGAATGTTACCAAAGAAGTAGCCCGCCGCAACGCAGATTGAAACCCATAAGGCCGCGCCAATCACATTATATAAAAAGAATTTTCTGTAGCTCATTATTCCCACGCCTGCAACAAAGGGCGCGAATGTTCTGATTATAGGAATGAATCTTGCGAGTATTATTGTCTTTCCGCCGTATTTTTCGTAAAATTCATGTGCCTTCATCAGATGTTCTTTTTTAAAGAATCTTTTGTGCCCGTCGGTGAATACTTTTGGCCCGATAAACTTTCCTATTGAATAATTTATCGCGTCGCCTAAAACAGCGGATACAAAAAGCAGAATTGAAATAAAACATACATTTAATTCCCCGCTTGCGCTAAGTGCTCCAAGCACAAACAATAGTGAGTCCCCTGGCAGTACAGGAGTCACAACAAGCCCTGTTTCAGCAAATATTATTATGAATAAAATAGGGTAAACAAGATTGCCGTAATTTTTAATTAATTCAACAAGATTGTCGTCCAAATGTATAACATAATTCATTAAAAAAATAAAAATTTCCATGATACCTCTGTCGGTTTGGTTTTAAACGCAGATATATTATGCAATTAAAAAGTTAAAAGCGCAAGATGATAAACTACAAAAGCCATCACCCATGCCGTTGTCATGGAATATGCTATGTAAAAAAGCGTCACTTTAAGTTTTCCGGCTTCTTTGTGAAATACGGATGTTGCGGCAATGCAAGGCACATACAAAAGCACAAAAACCATAAGAGAAATCGCAGTAGCCTTGCTGTAAGCAGGATCATTTTTAAGCATTTGTTTTAAAGGCACCGAATCTTCTTCAAAACCGCCTATTGAATATATTGTGCCCATTGTTGACACAACAACTTCCTTTGCGGCAAGTCCCGCTGTTAAAGCCACTCCTATTCTCCAGTCAAATCCTATCGGAGCTATAACCGGCTCCATTAATTTCCCAAATCTTCCCGCGAAAGAATATTCAAGTTCCAGTGATTTCAATTTGTTATTAAGCTCTTTTATTTTTAAAATTTTTTCTTCTTCGCCAATTGATTTATCCTCCTGAACAGCTTTTATCTTTTGATCGTATTCGGCGATAATTTTATTATTAACCGGGAAATTTGACAAAAACCAAATTATTAATGATGCGGCAAGTATGGTTGTGCCGGCCTTTTTAATATACATCCATGCCTTAATCCACATCTGCATAATTACATATCCGGGCGTCGGAAGCCTGTATACAGGCAGCTCCATAACAAAAGGCTCTGATTGTCCTTTAAAAATTGTTGATTTAAAAAGCTTGGCTGATACAACAGCAACCGCAATGCCCAACAAATAAACAAAAAAAAGCACATTACCCGCCGTCTCTTTTGGAAAAAATGCCCCTGCCAAAAGAACATATACCGGAAGTTTCGCCCCGCAGCTCATAAACGGTATCACCATCATTGTTGCCAGTCTGTCGCCGCGGTTTTTCAACGTGCGGCAAGCCATAAAAGCCGGCACGGAACATCCAAAACCCGTAACCATCGGAATAAATGATTTTCCGTGCAGGCCAATTTTGTGAAAAATCTTATCCACCACAAAAGCGGCTCGCGCCATATAACCTGTTGCTTCAAGAAATGACAAACCCAAAAACAGCAGCAAAATATTCGGCAGAAATATCAAAACACCTCCGACTCCGGCAATAATCCCGTCAACAATAACAGAACGTAAAGTGTAATTTGTAATCATTTTTCCGGCAGAGCTTCCGATAAAGGAAAAAAGATTTTCTATCCATATCATCGGCGCCTCGCCAAGTTTAAAAGTCATCTGAAAAATAAGCCACATTATAAAAATAAATATCGGCAGGCCCAAGACACGGTTAATCAATATTGCATCTATATAATCAGTAAGCGTCTTTTTATCTTCTTCTCTTTCCCTTACTGTCTCACGGTAGGCTCCGCGCACAAAAGCATGTCTGTCCTCGGCTATTTTTCTTTGAATTCCTGTTTTAACGGCTGCTTCAAGATTTTTCATGATGACCGGAAGTTCCGATTCCAGCCTTATCCATACAGGACTGTGTCTTGCCAATTTATACATATAAGCGTCATTTTCAAGCAGTTTTATGGCGGCAAGGCGAGGTTTTACTTTTGCGCTGATTGACGCGTCCTCGCTTACCATTGCCTCAATCTTATCAATTGAATCTTCAACTTCCGGGCTGTATGTTATTTTCCCTTCCGGAGGGGCTATTTCGCCTTCATAAAGTCTTATAATATGCGAAAGCAAAGAATCAATGCCGGTTTTTTTTGCGGCGGATACGGGAACAATATGACAGCCCAAAAGCTTTTGCAGCATTTTTAAATCCATTTTTATGCCTTTTTTCTCCACTTCATCAAACATGTTAAGCGCCATTATTGTCCGCGGTTCCAATTCCAGAAGCTGTACAGAAAGATAAAGAGAGCGTTCAAGGTTTGTGCCGTCAACAACATTTACTATAACATCAGCCTGCCTTGAGTTTATAAAATCTCTGGCAATTGTCTCTTCAGGCGAATATGCAGTCAATGAATAAGTGCCGGGAAGGTCTATAAAATTAATAATATATCCTTTATATTCTGTTTCCGTCTCATATTTTTCAACCGTCACGCCGGCCCAGTTGCCAACTTTCAAATGCGTTCCGGCTATTGCATTAAACAGCGATGTTTTTCCTGAATTAGGATTGCCCGCAAAAGCAACTGTTATTTTTTTAGCCATGTTTTTTTTCCCTGCTTTTTCTCATAGGTATGCCGTCTCCAATTTCCCCGATTTTTTCAACCGTGATAAGCTTTGCTTCGTTCAGTCTTAATGCCATCAAAAAGCCTCTTAATTTTATCTGTATCGGGTCTCCAAGCGGAGCTTTTCTTATAACCTTAAAATTCGTGCCTTTTACAAGACCCATATCAAGAAGCCTCTGTCCCACTTCTCCTTTTGCATCAACAGCGGTAATAACTGCTTTATCTCCGCCTTTTAAATCTGACATTTTCATTTTTTGCTCCTTTTGCAGTCGCTGCATATACCTTTAATTTCCAGCCTGTGCTGCTGCATTACAAAACCGAATTTTTTCGCTATCATTTCCTGATGTTTTTCTATTGTATTGTCCGTGAACTCAAGTATTCTGCCGCATTTTAAACATATCAGATGATCATGATGCTCCCGGTCTTCGTTTAATTCATATACTGCCCGGCCGTCTTTTCTTATGCTTTCGGTTATAACACCGGCATCTGTTAATACTGATATATTTCTGTAGACAGATGCCCTGGACAATTTTTCCCCTTTTTTTGCTGCAAGAGCGTTTATTGAATCCGCGTCAAAATGACCTTTAATACCGCAAATTAATTCCAAAATAACATCCCTTTCTTTTGTTTTTCTGAGGGATTTTTTCTTTAAATAGCTGTCAAAAATTTCTTTTGGTTTCACATATCCTCCGTTATTGATACTCAGTCTCAATAAGTATACGTCCTGAAACAACGAAGGTCAAGAGTATTATTTTGCAGGCGGCTTTTTAGCCCGGCGGGTTTCAGCCCATTCGTAAACAACCGGTATCACTATAAGAGTAAGAAATGTGGAAGTAATAAGTCCGCCTATTACTGCAATAGGCATTGATTTTGTGCGCAGAGCGCCTTCGCCAAGGCCTATTGCAAGCGGCAGCATTCCGAATATCATGGCAAATGTCGTCATTAATATCGGCCTAAGTCTTATCGGTCCGGCATGCAATAAAGCTTGACGGGCGGTCATTCCCCTGCTTCTCATTTGGTTTGTAAAATCTATTAAAAGTATTCCGTTTTTTGCAACAAGCCCAAGAACCATTAAAAGTCCTATCATTGCCATTATATCCATTTTTTGCCCTGTTACCAAAAGCGCCAAGAAAGCTCCTATTATTGCAAGCGGAACTGAAAGCATAAGTATAAGCGGTTGGGTAAGCGAATTGTAAAGTGATGCAAGTATCATATACATGAATAAAAGAGCAAGCAGCATGGCCCGCGCCATCTGCTTCATTGTTTCTTCCATTTGGGATGCCTGGCCGCCAAAACTGTACTCATAGCCTGCCGGCATTTTTATTTCCTTTTTAATCCTGTCCCTTATCCTGTTCACAACATCGCCTATGGCAAAACCTTCTTTAATATTTGCGGTTACCTTTATTATCCTTTTTTTATTTTCTCTTTTTATTTCAACAGGACCCGCTTCGGTTGTAAAACGCGATATTGCGGATAAAGGAACTTTTACACCGCCGGTACCCGTAAGCATAATATCCTTTAATTCATCAAGCCCCCCAATAGAATTTTCGTCAAGCTTCAATATTATTCCGTACTCCTTGTCATCTTTTTTATACCTTGATATTTCCCTTCCGTTTATCAGTGTGTTAAGAGTAAGTCCCGCCTGATATGTTGATATGCCAAGCTGTGCGGCTTTTATTCTGTCAAGCTGAATGGTTATCTCGGGCATGCCGGGCCTGAAAGAAGTGTCAGGAGAATCCGCGCCCGGCACAGATGCAGCAATGTTTTTTATTTCATTTGCAAGATTTTCAAGAATTTTTATATCAGATCCTGTTATATTTATGGTCACGGGAAAAGTGTCTCCGCCTCCGGAAACTATTGTGCCCGCGCCGCTGTCTTCTTTTGTCAAGACGATGTCTGTTCCCATATTGTTCATTATGTAAGAATACACTTCGTCAGAAACAACGGCGCTTTTTCTTGCATTTTTTTTGACTGAACAATATATCCTTCCCCTGTTTATTTCGCCCCATCCCGCAACGGTATAGTATATTTCAATATCCCTTACCGTTTTAAGATAATTTTCTATCTGCTTCAATTTGGCATCAACCGTATCAATTGAAGTTCCAGGCTTCATTTCCATTGTAAATTCAAAATCTTTATAATCCGAATCCGGCATAAACGACATTCCTATAAAAAAAGCGGCCCCAATGCTTGCAGCCAAAAGGGCAAACGTTGATGTTATCACAATTTTTTTATGGTCAAGCGCAGCTTCAAGGAGTTTTGTGTATGCTGTTTTTGACTTTTCATAAAATACCTCAAAAGCTTCCTGAAAACGGCGGAAGATATGATTCTTTTTTTCCTCGGTTTTCTTCCACCAATAAGCCGAAAGCATCGGCGCAGTGGTAAATGCGTCAAGAAGAGATATTGAAAGCGCAAATGCTATGGTAATTCCAAACTCTTTGAAAAACTGTCCCACAACTCCCTGTAAAAACGATATCGGAATAAACACGGCCATTATGGAAAGCGTTGTTGCAATTACAGCAAGCGCAACTTCATTGGTTCCCTTAACAGCCGCGTCCTTTGGCTTCATGCCTTTTTCAAGGTAGCGGAATATGTTTTCCCTTACAACTATTGAATCGTCTATTAACAGTCCGATTGAAAGAGACAGAGCCAAAAGCACCATCATGTTTATTGTAAAGCCGGCGGCATTTATAAAAAAGAAAGCTCCCAAAAGCGAATTTGGCAGGGCTATTGCGGTTATCAAAGTTGAACGTAAATTTCCCAGAAAAAGCCAAACTATAAACATTGCCGCCAGCGCTCCAAGAATAATATCCTCCTGCAGCCCCTTTATGCTCTCTTCAATATGTATGCTTGGGTCGCGAAAAAGTTCAAGATTGACACCGCTTGGAAGTTTTTCTTTTATAAAACCTATTTTTTTCTTTATTGCTCTTGCCGTTGACACTGTATTCTGGCCGCTTTGTTTATAAACTCCAAAAAGCACGGCATTTTGAGAATTAATTCTTGACCGTCTTGTTTCCTTTTTTAATCCAAATTCAACCTTTGCTATGTCTTTAAGTCTGACCGTTCTTCCGTCGTATGACAAAATATTAATGTTTTCAATTTCTTCTATTGAAGAAAATTTTCCTTTTACTCGAACACCGGTTATTTTGCCGTCTTTTTCAATGTTTCCCGAAGGATAATCAATGTTTTCTTTTCCAACCGCTTCCGCAATGCTTGAAAATGATATCATCTTTGCGGCAAGCGCTCTTTTATCTATGATAATATTAACCGCCCTGTCCCTGCCTCCCCAAAGTTCTATTCTGCCCACACCCTGTATTTTTTCAATTTCAGGCCTTACTGTGTCCTCAACTATTTCTTTTAATGTTGCCATATCCCGGTTTCCTTTTACCGCAAGAGCAACCACGGGAATCCATTCCGCGGCCGAAAATCTTACAACATTCGGCTCATCGGCTCCGTCCGGAAGTTTCCATTTGGATTTGTTTACGGCATCTCTTACTTTTGTTTCCGCATATTTTACATCGGCTCCAAGACCAAAACGTGCAACAATTTCCGAAATGTTTTCGCGTGAACTTGATGACAATGTTTCAAGCCCTTCAACAACAGCCAAAGCGTCTTCCAAAGGTCTTGTGACCAGATTTTCCATTTCTTCGGCCGACGCCCCCTGATAAACCGTTATAATAGAAATGGTGGGATATTCCACGTCAGGCAACATGTCAACTCCCATGCTTGTATATCCAATTATCCCCAATGTAATTAATGACAAAACAATCATTATTACAAAAACTGGCCTTTTTATTGCAAGCTCGGCTATGTTCATTTTTTATTCCTGTATTTTAATTATTTTTACTTTTGCATTTTCCATAAGTTTAAAGCTCCCTTCCGTTGCAACCAAATCCCCTTCTTTCAAACCTTCTGTAATTTCAACCAATCTGCCGTAAATATGGCCTGTTTTTAAAAAAACTTTAACCGCTCTTTCATCTTTTATAACAAAAACATATTCTCCGGCTGCCGAATTAAAAAGAGCCGAATCCGGAATAAATATGGATTTTTTTTCTTTAATATAAACTCTTACTTTAACCTGTTCTCCGGGTTTAATTAAAAAACTTTCATTTCTTGCCGTTACCGCCGCATTAACCGCCATATCATCTTTGCTTATAAAAGGCGTAATTGAAGTCACTTCTCCGCGTATAAATTTTTCACCCAAAATAATATCCGCTTTTTTTCCTGGTTTTATCCCGGACATAAAAGAACTTCCGGCGCTTATTATTGTTTTAATCTCGTTCATGCCCGAAATTTCAGCTGCAGGCATATACGGGGTTACAATTTCTCCTTTGTCCTTAAAATATATCCTTGTAACAATTCCCGATATCGGCGAAGTTACCAATGCAGCTTTATAATCCATTCCGGGTATATCCCTGTCAACCCATACAACAGCGTCTCCCTTGTTAACCGCAGTTCCTTCTTTTAAAGCCGAGATGAACTTTCCCGCAACCGGAGAAAAGATTTTAATTTGCGGCACCCCCTGTGCCACCGCAGAAAAATCCGTATAAATTAAATTGTTTTTTTCTTTTACGTTAACCACATTAACGGTATATACGGTTTCGGGAATATTTTTTGATGATTTTATAATCTTTACGGTTATCTGAAATAAGACAAGGGCAAAAAAAACAGCCGCCGAAATAATTCCGGCGATTTTTAAATTTTTCGGCTTAAAACCCATGTCTGGTGAAACATTTTTTTTGCTTTTCATTTTAATTTTACGCCTTGCCGTTTCCCGTCTGAGACTCAAGCACTTCTCTGAATTTGGCAATTGCATTTAATATGGTTTTTCTTTCATCGTCATTCATTTTTTCCAAAAAGAACTGTATATCTTCCATGTTTCTTTCCCTGTTTTTTTCTATAATTTTTTTTCCTGAAGGGGTTATTGAAGCATATACTTTTCTTCTGTCCTTTATGTCCTGACTGCGCTTTACATATCCGTGTTTAATCAGCCTGGTTATTGTATCTGTCATTGTGGGCATTTTTACTTTTGCATATCTTGCCAGTTCTCCCATTGTGGCATTGTCATGATCATAAAGCCAGTTTAAAACAAAAATCTCGGCCATTGTAAGTTCCTTCATCTCCCCCTGAAAAATTGCAATATTCTTATTGCTTCTGATGGCTCTTATTACCCTTAATATTTCCCCCATTATAGCCGAAGTTTCCTGATGCATAAAAATCTCCTTGTTTTTAACATTGGTAAGTTTGTTTAATATTTAGGCAGGGCTAAGTATAATACATTATATTGGAAAAGTCAACCTTAGGCTGTTTCTTTTATTTTTTCCTGTAAATATAATAATGATGCAATATGCCGTTCTTGTCAGTTACCTCAAAAGGCTCCTGTATAAACCCGTTTTTATAAAATTTTTTGTTATTAAATTCCTGATGAAAAGGCACACCAGTTATAATTTCACCGGGGGCTGATTTTGCATGAGCCATCAATCTTGACATTGTTGTTATGCAGTTTCCATAAACATTAAAAGCCTGCTGACCAGCAATATCAACTTTAACAAGTCTGTCTCTTCCTGTATTTACGCCAAGCCTTACCTGCCATTGGGGTATTTTATTTGCTTTATTTTCAAGATTAACCTTGTTAAGTCTGTCCATAAATTTTAGTCCAAAAGTGAAATTAATATCCATGTCTTCCCTGTCTCCAAGAAAACACACAAAAGCTCCGTCACCTAAAAGTATAAGCAAATAATTCTTTTGATCCCTTAACAGAGAATCAAGTATTGAATTAAACTGAGGTATCCAATAATCCTGCTGGGTTTCAAGGTCGGCGCCGGTTGAGGATCTTATATCCAGCCCGACACAGGCGTTATAATATTCCTTTCCGGAAACAAAATTTTCCGAAACAGCCGGAGCAAACATATTGCTTGGCCTTCCTTTATCGGCCTCTTCATTGCTGATTTCGCACTTATATTTAAACCCTTCATAGTATTCATGATCTGTATGAAAAACAAACCCGTCATACTTAAAAAAAGCGGCCTGAAAGTCCGCCCCTGAAGTTTTTATAAAACGTTCCGCAGCCCTTGCTTTTGCGGTTGCAACAAAATACAAAATTTCCCCGCCTTTTATTTCCTCTCCTGAACCGTAAGCAATATTTTTTATTTCGGAATCTCTGCTTTTTTTGATAAAAGTGCCCGCAAATGAAGAAGGCTTTATATGAACTTGATTTGCTTTGGAAAAATTTTCAGGAGGCCACCCGTCAAATATTTTCCAGGATGTTTTGTCAAATTTAATATATGCCTGTATCCTGGAAAGAGATCCCTTTTCATCAGTGCAAAGCTTAACATCAAGATTGTCCAGATCTCTTCCAATAAGATATGTTTTTGATTTGTCGGTTAAAAATATGGTTTCAACTTTTCCGCATACGCCGCAATAAAAAGTAAGCTTCAAAATATTCCCCCTGAATTTAAATAAATTTCATTTTTATTTTATCTATTCAAAATACACCGCAAAATCCTCGCTTTTCATATGTTTTACGCTTAATTCCGAAACAGCCTTAATTATTCTGTTATCGGAAGTGACAACCATATGTTCCCTTGCTTTTCCTGTTCTGTTTTTTATCAATTCCACAATCACTTCATCCGCAGTCTCCCCCCGCGCCGAAAAAATCAGCTTTATTAAGCCCCGTTTTTCTGCGCCTCTGTGAAGCGATTCCTGTCTTGTTCCGTCAAAAACAACCGTCATTTCCGCTTTATTTACATCCAAAAATTCTTTAAGCTGTTCTATCATATTATTGCGTTTCTCTTCCAAAGAAACACCTTTAATATTCATCCTTGGAAGAAGATTATATCCGTCTATAATTATTTTCATCTGTCAACCCTTACGCTTTCACAAAATTCATTTGATGCAGGCGCGGTTTCAATAATTTTTTCACCGCTGTTTGTATGCATTCTGACCTTTGCCAATCCCTTTGCTTTTGCCTTTGAATAATGCGCAAGCACTGATGCAAAAATATTTTCATCCGTTTCGGACAATTTATCAAAAGTTATGCCCAAAGGGCCGGGCATATCTTCAAGTTCAAATGTTGTTGCATTTTCTTTTACACTCAATAATTTTTCATTTTCTTCTTTTTTTCTTCCCACTATAAATTTTTTTCCGTTAATACGAAGATGCCTTCCTGTTGACAGCAGAAACATATCCCTTTCATTTATTGTATAATCAGCCGGTTTATTTTTAAGCATATCCAAAAGTCTTTTTGAATAATTTTCATCCGTTAAAAGACATCCTCCCCCGGGAGATTCCGCCATATCCATTATTCCAAACTCACGGGCAAGCGCAAGCTGTCTGCTTCTGCCCCTGCCTTGTATATCAAGAAGCTGTTCCCTGTCAACCCATCCAAGCTTTTCGGGTTCCGTTTCAGGCAGTAATTTTGCCGACAAAGGCCGCAATAAATATCCGTTTAATCCGGATTCCTCTTTTATGTCATTCATTGATCTGATATTTTGTGTCATGGGTCTTTGACCCCAAACTTCCCCTGTCACAACAAATCCGGCTTCGTATTCTTTCATCATTTCCTTTGCTTTTTTCATCATCATTATTTTGCAGTCTATGCAAGGATTCATATTCTTGCCGTAGCCATGTCCCGGATTTTGAAGCATTTTAAGAAAATCTTCGGATATATCAACAACTTTAACCGGTCTTTTAAAAGGAACAGGTTTTTTCCAGGTAAGCTGTTCTCCGTCACGCAGATATTTTCTGAAAAACACACCAATGTTAAAATTTACAGGCACAACATCTATTCCCTGTTTTTCCATAAGAAGAACCGCAAGCATTCCGTCAAGCCCGCCGGAGAAAAGAGCAAGGCAGCGTTTTTCTTTCAAGCTTTCCCCGTATCAGCGCGTTACAGCAAGCTTGCTGAATGCGTGCTTTTTTTCCGACCCGGAAACCGCTTCAATCTTATAAATATAAACACCCGACGCGGCTTTTTGATTATAATCGGTGAGTCCGTCCCAGAAAGTTTTGTTTATGCCTTTTACGCCGTTTATTTTGTCTATTGTTCTTATCAGTTCTCCCGATACTGTAAATATTTTTATTGTCACATCAGCCTTAACGGAAAGACTGTAAATTATTGTTGTAGGACCGTCTGTTGGATTTGGAACAGTAACTTCCGGTTTTAAAACAAGTTCCGGAACAACGGCTGAAAAAGAACTTTGATTTGAAACAAAATTTTCCAAAGCAAAATCGCATCCCGCCATTGCCGTATTATACAGCTTTTCATTTTTGTTGATTGTATCAAGAATCACCGCGCTGAATGTATAGTCTGTATAGTTTCCGATATTTATAGTTGTCGGTCCAAAAGTTATTATGCCGGTTATGCTGTCATAAGATCCTCCGGAAATATACTGATGTTTTGACGGCAGCGTGTCCCATACAATAACATTCGCTGCGTTTACAAGACCGGTGTTTGTAACCCTTATTGTATAGTTTACCGTCGTTCCCGCCTCTCCGCTTGCGGGTGAAACCGACTTTACAACAGACAATTGCGGGAATATCGGGGTTACTGTAGGTGTGACCGTCGGAGTAATTGTGGGCGTTATTGTCTGTGTCATTGTTTGTGTTGCGGTCGGAGTAATTGTGGGCGTTATTGTTGCAGTACCGGGACACTGTGCGTCAAGCGTAACAGAATTGGAATCAATTGGAGCTGTTACTGTATTTGGTTTTAATGAACCTTTATTTATAATTGTTCCGCATGAAACAATTGTTCCCCACCATTCAATGTGTGCCGTATAGTCAACCACCTGACCGGGAAAATTCCAGCTTACAATGCCCAATGAGTAGGAAGCCGCCCCGTGATACGCATCCGCGCCGCTTCCGCCTGCGTATGTAATTTCAGCCGGTACCGTATCGTACAAGACGGCATCTGTAGCTTCAACAGGCGCCATTAATACTTTTAAATTGTCATAAAGGTTGGGATTAAATTCATGCCCCTGAAACCCAACTTTTCCCGGCGGAGGGGTTGAG
This sequence comes from uncultured Spirochaetia bacterium, assembly GCA_964417645.1. Taxonomy (GTDB): domain Bacteria; phylum Oederibacteriota; class PGYV01; order PGYV01; family PGYV01; genus CAYQIS01. The sequence continues at coordinate 98,574 of CAYQIS010000003.1, read as the reverse complement.
CCGGACATGTCTGTCCAGTCTATCATCCATGAGACCGGTTCCTCCGTTCCGCGAAGCCATGCTTTTGCCCTTATTCTTACATTTCCGCCGCCTGCATCCGTAACAAGTATCTTAATTGTATACCATGTTCTGTTTGAAACCGATATGGCGTTTGAAGAGGCCCTTACTGACCAGCTGGTTTCAGGCGGATTTACTTCCTGCAGATACATGCTTGCAGGATTGGCGTCAGATGATATTCCCACTCCGTAAGCTTTTCCTGAAGCGCCTGAAAGTCCGTTATCCCTGAATACAACAAGAGCGTCCCAGTTGTTTGCGCCGGCCGTTATTTCGCTTCCAATCCAGACATCCGCAATAATCTGGCCAAAAGCAAAATTCGTCGGAGTATCTTTAAGCAGATGCGGATATGAACCCTGCTGCGGAGAAAGTATATATCCTCCTCCGGCCGGGTCGTCATCCCAAATCCATGTTCCGCCTGTGCTTGTAAATCCTGAAATTGTTCCGTTGTCAAAAGAATCATATGATTTTAAGCTCAGCCCGCTTAAACTGAAATCAAAACTGTAAGTGACAGTGTCTCCTATTGCTCCCGAAGATATTGACTGGCTTTTCTTCAGGGCAAAAGGAGGATCAATTACAACAACAGGACTGTTGCTGACGCCGCTTGCGGGATTGTTTAATGTGTCAATATAAGACCATGAAGCCGCGCCTGTGATTGATGTTCCCGCAAGAGAAGGATTGTTGTCAACCTTTACAAGAAACCAGACATTTCCTTTTTTTGTTGAAGTCGCATTTCCAAGATTCCATGTAAGCGAAGAACCAGGTGCTGTTCCGGAATTTATCCCTCCCGGACTCATTTCAACAAGCGTGCAGTTTGGAGGAACAACGTCTGTTATCACAAAATTATTGGTATTTACAAATCTATAACTTATTGTGTAAAGAATATAATCTCCTGGCTGAACCGTTGAATTTTCCGCTGTTTTTGTTATGCTTGCGGCCGCAGGGGGAAGAGGAATGTTTATCGCAATATAATTTTGCGAAACCGGCATCGCGCCTCCGCCATCAACGAAATCCTTTCTTCCGCCGACTATCACATAATATGTTCCGCCTTCAAGAGTGTTTGGTATATTAAAAGAAAACGAATAAGGCGCATTAACAAGCGAATTGCCGTTTCCGTCGCCTATATTATATCCGCTTGTTGCCGCGGCCGCTCCGTCACCCGCCCCTCCGATATTTATTGTTCCGTTCGCAACTTTAAAAGTTTGGCCCAATGTATTGCTGCTTTGAAATGTATTAACATTTGAAACCGCAACAAGAAAATGGCTGTTATTCCATAAATCAGTGGTTCTGCTGTATGTAAAATTTAAGGTCACAAAATCTCCAGCATTTGGCGCAGGAGGCACAAGACTTACAACCTGAACATTGCTTACTTCGGCAAGTGCGGCAAAAGAAAAAATAATTATAAATACCAAACAAAGAAAAAGGAAATTTTTTCTCATTTTTAACCATCCTGAAGAAATATTTTATTGATTATATTATAGTAGTTTTTTTGGCAGATTTCAATGTATTATCAATATTATCACTATTATTAAAAAATATGTTATTATTTAATCATGTATCCAATATTATTTGAAATAAACGGTTTTGAAATAAGATCTTATTGGGTGATGGCTTTATTGGGCATTGCCGCAGGTTTTTTTGTATTGTTTTTAAATCTAAAAAAAAATAATTTATCTTCAAAAAAATCCAATCTTATACTTTTATTTGCATTGCTTATTTTTGTTCCTTTTTATGCGGGCGCAAGGCTTGGTTATCTTTTTGAGCATAACTTTTCATGCCAAACAAGCGGTCTTTTTAACGGTTTTTCACTTTGGTGGGGTTTAATCACAGCAACTGTTTCATCTTTTTTTATTGCGAAATTTCTAAAACTTAATGTCTGGGAAACAGCCGATTATTTTGCGCCTTCAATCGCAATAGGCGGTTTTTTTTCAAAACTCGGATGTTTGTTAAACGGCTGCTGTTTTGGGATGCCGTGTAATGAAAAATTTTTTCTTGGCACTTTTTTTCAGCCTTATTCCGCCGCAGGAAGCATTTATCCCTGGCAGATGCTTCATCCGGTTCAATTATACAGCGCTTTATCATGGCTTTTAATTTTTTTCATAATAAACAGCATAAAAATAAAATTTTTCGGTGAAAAAATAATAATTATGTCTTTTTTATACAGTGCTTTTTCACTGTTAATTGACTTTTTCAGATGGCACGAAAACCCGATACAGTCATTTGAGATTAAAATTATATCCATTGTAATAATTGTTATTTCAATAACAGCTTATTTATTAAGAAAAAATTTTACAATACAAAACCAATAATTACCAAAATATTTGACAAAAAATAACTCTGTTTATATAATATAAATATAAAAATAATGTGGGTGAATTCTGTGCGTATGACAAAAAACAAAGGTTTTACGCTTATAGAAACTATGATATCCGCTGTTATTATCGCAATGGTAATTCTTGCCACATTTAATCTTATGAGCAGAGTTTATAAAGGAATAACTTCAAATCAGCTTAAAACATATGCTTTAAGTCTTGCTTCAGAGCAAATGGAGCTGCTTAAAGAAGAAGGCTTCAATAATTTAAGTGTTATTCCTGATTCAAGTCTTCCCATGCCTCTTTCAAACCTTTATTCGCAGTCAATTTATCCGGTTGAAACCGTAATTTATAACAGACAGCCTTATACAATATACAAAATTGTTCAATACGCACAGGAAGACAGTGACGGCAATATAGTTCCCGTAAAACAGGCCGATATAGGCAGCGGAACAGAACTTAATTTAAAACATCTTTCCGTTGTGGTCACTTATTATGCAAACGGTCTTACAATAACAACAACGGAAACTTCTTATATAACAAACAAAGAAGTGTCAATGTCCGGAGCCGTTGTTTCAGGCTCGATTAAAAAACTGCTTCCAAGCGGAACTCCCGTTAATCCGGGAAGCGCATCAGGCGCAAAAGTGTATGTGGTAGGCTATCCGGAATATACTGCCATTCAAAACGCCTCAACAGGACAATACACCATAAACAATATAATGCCCGGCTCTTACACACTTTACGCCGAAGGTGCAGGTATTGAACAGACTTATTATTCGGGCAATCCTCTTATAATTACCGAGACAGTTAAAACAGTAACCGGCATAGACATAATATGCCCGGCAGTTGACGGCGCTTCAATAACAGGCAATGTTTATATAGGTTTTGTGCTTACGCCCTCAAACACTCCAACACCCACAGCAACAAACATATTTACATCAACACCAACCCCGGAAAGCGGCACAATAACTTTAAGGGCAACCGGCAGTATGACCGGAAAAACAAACAACTGGGCAAATCCGACAAACATTTTTATAAACGACGGCAGCACGGCCGATAATGCCGGTGCAACAGGAAGATTTTTGTATTCCGAATTTGAAAATGCAACGCCACCGGCGAACTCCGTAATAACTTCCGTGACTCTTTCAATAAAACACATAAGCAGCAGACTTCTGGCTTCCGTTTCAAGCGGGACGATAGTTTATATGACAAATAACAACGGAACAAACTGGAACAATCTGGCGCATCCAAATACCCAGGCATGGACAATAACTTCACCCCCGACTGTTACATATTTTTCTCTTACATCACCCTGTCTTTTGTGCGGCTACAGCACCACAAACACGGACATAACTTCATTGTATTCTTCATGGGACTGGACAAAAGTAAACAATCTGGGAATTGCATTAAAATCAAATACTTCTTCTTATACAATATATGTTGATGCAGTATGGATTACGGTAAGCTATATTATAGTTCCCCCAACTCCCACACCCATGAACACACCCACTTTTACTTTTACGCCAAACGCCACTCCCACAAACACGCCTATACCCTGTGCTGACGGAACTTTGGTAAGGTCTTTGGACGGTATTTCAAATACAACAACATCTTCATACTGCTCATATGCGCTTACAAACATAGCTCCCGGAACAGGCGTTACGACGGTTCTTGCAACTTTTTATTACAACGGAACTTCTTATTATAAATACCTTTCAAACGTTCCGGTTACGATTGGCTCCACAACATACCTGGACATTTGGCTGGAAGAAGCTTCCGGACTTCCCACGGCAAACGGTTTTGTTTTTGATTCGGTTTCAAATCTTCCTGTTGTGCCGGCTGATGTTTATATGAGACATTCAAGCGGCGTCACAATGACCGCAGTTACATCCGGAGGAGGCAATTATACAATGATAGCGCCGACGCCCGGAACTTATGTGTTCACCGCTTCAGCTCCCGGATATCAATTTACCAACGCCATTACAACAACAATTAATCCGGGTCTTAATAATGTAAATAATCTTTATCTTATACCCGTGGGCAACATATCGGGGAAAGTTACGGATGAATATACGGGAGACCCTGTACCCAACATTGATATAAAAGTAAAAAACAGCGCAAATATTCTGAAAGGGGAAGGCATTACGGATTCTTCCGGCAGCTTTTTAATAGAAAACATACCTGTTGCCACAGGTTATACGGTATACCCGCAGCTTTCTTCTGATTATGAATGCACATTCCCGGCAAATAAAAAATATTCTTCTGTAAATGTAATACAGGGAACCACATCTGCAAATAATAATTTCAGGATTAAACGCGCTTACGGAACAATTTCCGGAACGCTTTCAATTGACAACACACTTCTTAAAGACGGCGTATTGCTTATAGCGGTTCCGTCTTCAGTAACTGTTTTGCCTCACACTTATGTAAACCCTTCGCCTGACAGTTTCAGAAATCTTTATGCAGGAAGGGAAAAAATTCGTTTTCCGTATTCCTGTATCGTTTCACAGGAAGACGGCACTTTTAAACTCAGTGTTCCCCTAGGCACAAATTACAATGTTTATGCATATTATTCTTATGTTTCATACACATCAACATATACCGGCAATCCAAGATACGAAATAAGAAATTTAATGAAATATTATAAAGCGCAGAACAATGTTTCTCCGGGTTCCAACATTAATATTTCAGGCGCGCTTTCAACTTGGACTTCATATTGAGGTTTAATTATGCTTAAAAATAAAAAAGGTTTTACTCTTATGGAAGCAATGATTTCAATAGCAATAATGGGCATAGTAAGCATAGGCTTTTTCAGGCTGTTAAATGACGGAATCTATATGTGGAATATGGGAACAGCAAAGCTTGCAATAACAGGAGAAGCGAGGCTTGCAATGTCTATGACAAAAAGAATTATACAGGAGTGCCAGGGATCAACTATCAGCTTATCGCGATTAAACAGCAATGCTCCGGCTTTCAGTTATATGAGGGCAATACTTTTGGAAACCGTATATATAACAACAACCCAGCAGCGCTGCGGCTGCGGATCAACAACCGATGTAACAACAGTCGGAAGCAAAGGTTCTCCTGTTCAGATTTTTCAATACCCTGTTTCGGGAAAAGGTTCAAGCCTTCTTGCCGTTTATCCCGTAATAAGACCGGGTACTGATTTGACAGACAGCGCCGCGGTTCAGGCAAACACTTACTATAAAACAGTGACAATTTCCGCAAACCTGGAATCTCTCAGCTTTGGATTAAAAGACTCAAAAAAAGGAACCGTTGTGGTGGTAAACGCAAGATTTTCAAAAAAACCGCTGGGCACAAAACCGCCCGTTACATATTCTGTTTCAGAATCAATAGTGGTTAAACATATGCATTCGGCCGGATATTATTACAATTAAAATTATCGAAGGTGGGCAATGGCAAAAAAGAAATATGCTTTTGAAATAAATATTGCAAATTCACAAAAAGGACAGTCTTTTCCGATGGTTATTATTGTTGCCGGTGTGCTTTCAATTTTGTCTTCGGCAATGCTTTCTTTAATGATTTACAGCAATAAAGCAATGGTCAGAGTTGACTGTATGAATAAAAAGACCGAAATAGCCGGCATTGCCCTTGAGCATGTCATGTATAAACTGCAGCAGGAAAATAACTGGGCAATGCTTCCCCTTCAAAGCGGAGGCAAATACGACAGATATCTAAACGAATTTCGGACAGAAAACGGTTATTATTCAATTCATATAGCGCCGGGTAATCTTTTTATGACAAACCTTAATGATCCATATTCAAGACAGGCTCAGTCCGAATACAGAACCATAGGAATCAAGGTTAAAACAACAAAAACAGCCTGTACCGGAAATTACTATGCGGTTATACAAAAAAAATCTTTGGGAGGTCCGCTGGTATCCGCCGGCAAAATTGATCTTCCCTGTACCGACGCTTATGTTGACAACGCTTTTTTCTTTTGGGGCGATATATATTCTTCAAACACAAATACAGGTTATTGCAGAATACCCCTTGTCAGAGTTGCCAGAGGAATTACGGGTATAAGGGAACAATGGCTTCCAAAGGTATATGCAAAAAGCGACATATATACGGCGGTGGGATATACAAGCGGAAGATCCGGCGGCTATTATTTTGCTTCAACATATGATGACATGAGCCCCACGGCTCACGCGCATCCTTATTCACAATACGCCGTATTTCCGGATATAGACCTTGAATACTATAAGAAAAGAGCAAAAGAACTTAATGCATATTACGGACCCGCCAACATTCCCGGAGTCGGAGTAAATAAATATTTCATTAATGACGGCCAACATGACAATTATACGGGTCCGGGCGTGGTAAATGATGTAACGAATGCCAATGCAGTAACCATAATGGCAAAATTGCGTTCCCCTTCTTCGGTTCTGTTTATTGACACAACGGACGGTCTTCCTTTAAGGGCAAATCCTTGTAACTCTTATACCGGAACATTGACGGTAACAGCAACTTCAACTTTAAAATTTTATGTAAACAATACCAATCAATATATGACAAACGGCCTTGTTTTTGTACAGGGCCCGCTGCAAATAATAGGAAACGATCCTTCCGCCATTACAAATACCGGCGGATATGCCTGGACTTATGGATACGCCACAGGCACAAATGCGGATGAAATTGCCGGTATAAACCCGCCGGATAACTGGTATTTCCCGCAGGGAAATGACGGTTATCATTACAGCTATACAAACAGAAAACTTACCAATGTAAAACATTCTGGTATAATTTACACGGGAGGAGAATTAAAAATCGGCGGACCAAGAAGCGGTTCCGGAATTATTTATAATTCCGATGTCTGCATATATGGAACAATATTTATAGGAGAGCTTGGATCTTTGACTTTGGATACCGTAAATGACACTCCCACTCTTTTTGTTTATTATAACAGAGGGCTTAATTTGTTCGGAGTTCAAGGCCAATCAATTGAAGTTGTAAGCTTTAACGAAATAACTTATTTAGTTCCCACGCCGGGGCCGTATCCTTATTAAAATGAATAATTTGGCCTCCAAAACATTGGGTCTTTTGCCTTATTTTGTTTTTTTAAGCTTTCTGTTCTTTGATTTTAACGCTTATGATTCTTATCAGCATCCAAAAGCTTTTGCCTTTTTTCTTATTCTGTTTTTTTTCTCTTTATTGTTGCTTTTCTCGGAACAAAAAAAAGAAAAAATGTCTTTTGCTTTTTATCCCGCTTTATTATTATGTTTATATTTTTCAATCAGGGTTTCTTTCTCAGAACATATAATGCCTTTTTATTTTAAAGCCGTTTATCTTTCTCCGTGCATTTTTTTTCTTTTTTATTTTTTTAAACCAGAAAAAATAAAATTCTGCTTTTTAATTAACTTTTTGTTTTCAACGGTTTCAATACTGTCTTTATATCAGCATTTATTTTCCGGAATCAGCAGACCATATTCTTTTTTGGGCAACCCGATTTTTTCTTCCGAATTTTTGGGAGCTCTTTTCCCTTTTATCCTTTTTGGGCTTCATTTAAAAAAGCCAATTTCTGTTTTTTCATTAATAAATATTTTTCTTGGAATTATATCAATTATGGTTATGTCATCCAGAGGCCCTCTGCTGTCTTTAATCTTAAGCGCGCTGATTTTTGTTTTATTCGGCTTTAAATGGAATTTTAAAAATTTTAAAAAATCATCCGGCTCTTTGATAACAATATTTGCTGTTATTTTCTTTATTTTATTTATTCCTGTTTTTAAAAATTCCTTTACAGCTCTTTTGGACCGTATTAAATCAGCTTCTGATTTTTCTTCCTCTTCCGTTATTAACAGAATATTTATGGCAAAAGCTTCTTTTCTCATTGCTTCAAAAAATCCTGTTTTCGGAGAAGGCCCCGGCTCTGTACGGACTTTTATTCAGGAAAAACTTGCAAACATAAGGGAAAACAATTATTCCGTGCCCTTTATTAACACATCTTACTCTCATAATGATTATATGCAGACATTCGCCGAAACAGGTTTGCTTGGAAATTTTTTAATGTTATTACTTTTAATTTCCGTGTCATTTTCATTTCAAAAAAACGCTTCTTTAATACCGCGTAATGATTTTCTTTTTAAACTTGCCGCCGCATGCTCAATTATTTTTTTTATAACCGAATCTTTTTTTAATTTTCCTTTATATATCATGCCTTCATCAACAATGTTTTTTGCTTTTTTGGGAACAGTTGCTTCCGAAGATTATGATAAAAACAAAAAATATTTTGGATTTAATTTATACGCTTTTTCTGCTGCTGCAATTCTTTTTTCTGTTTTTCTTGTTTTATTTTCTTCACGTACAGGTTCTTTGGTTTCAAATTATTATTCCTCAAAACCAGATTCGGAAATTTTTATCAAAAAAGCTTTATCAATTGATCCTTTTTCTTACAAATCAAGATTTTTATTGGCCGATCACCTTCTCAAAAAAGGAAATGTATCTCTTTCATATTTCCATTTTGAAAGACTTTCACGTATATATAATTCGGCCGATATGAACTATAATGCGGGTCTTACGGCGCTTTTATCGGGATTAAAAACAGAATCCAAGCTTCATTTTACAAAAGCAAAATACCTTTGTCCTGAATTGTTTAAAATTGAAAATTTTTCCGGAAACGGGTCATCTTTTAAAAAAGATGATTCACAATATAAAATTATTATTTTCAAGGAGCTTTCTTATGAATGGAAGTTCAATCCTTAATGATTTAATATCTAAAACCGAAAAAATAAAATTTAATCCCATAACTTTTTCTTTATTTTTTCTGGCAACAGCTTTTTTAAGAAATTATACCGAAGGCATTATAGGCGCTTCACGCACCATAGGAACATCTTTGGCGCATGACACTGCTCTTTTCCAAATGGGTGTTTTATTTAATCTGGAATGGATTGCTCTTTTTCTGTCAATAGTAGTTGTTGTTTCTTTTATTTCAAAAATTCCCATATTATTTGTTTTAAAAACTTCCGTTTTATTTTTTCCTTTGATAATTACAGTGCCTTTTATTGACCTTTTATTAAATTTTCCCTCCGGATGCCATATTGATTATATATATTCTTTAAACGGCTACATTAATGCTCTTTTAACCTTTTTTATTCCATGGAAAGATGCCGGAGTTTGTCCCGGAATCAGAGTAGAAGTTTTTATGGCATTCTTAATAACCGGAATTTATGTTTATTTTAAAACCAATTCTTTTATTAAAACATTTGCATGTTCTTTATCCGTTTATTTTCTTGCAGTATCATCCATGGCTTTCCCTGTTTTTATATCCGTTCCCGCTTTCCCGTTTTTTTCCGATTATAAAGAATTAATAAACATCATTTTTTTTTCTAAAAGTATAAATTCTCCTCTTATAAACAGGGTTGCTCTTATGATAAGTTTTTATCTTATCCCGGTTATTTTTTCGGCAGTTTTTATATATTATGGAAAAGAAAATACATTAAAAATTTTTAAAAATCTTAATTTTTCCGATTCATTTTTAACTTTTTCCTGTTTACTTGCCGGCTTTATCGCTTCCGGCGCTTCATTTCAATTAAATCCTTTGTTTTATTCCGTTCAGCTTTTAATTTCTTTAATCATACTGCTTATTGTTTTAAATTTTAAAAATATAAACAAAAAAATTTTGTTTCCTTTATTTTTGCTGGTCTTGATCATTTCCTCTTCGGTTTCTGTGCCCTTTTTGTTTACCGTAATTTTTTTAATGAGTACTCTTCAGTTTCTGGGTATATTAATCGGTCAAAAACTGCTTCACGAAAAAACAAATTTTTTGTATAAATTTATTTTTTTTCCTGCGGCATATATTTCCGGGCATGCCGTTTCTTTATCCGCCCCTTATTTTTCTTTGTCAAAAACAATGATTTGCCTGTTTATTTTTTTGGCTGTTTATTTTAATTACATGTCTTTTAAAGATAATTTATTAGGCAAATTTTTTATAATTTTTTTATACGGTATGACATCTGTCTTTTTCCAAAAAAACCTTTTTATGTATTCCTCTTTGGCGGTTTTATCGATAATTTTAATTTTTACGGCAAAAAATAAGAATTACAGACAGCATTTTTTAAACACAATTCTTTCTTTCATAATTCTTTTATCTGCAATTTAAACAAAAAAAAGCCCCGTATATGCGCTGATATACAGGGCTTTTAATTTTTTAATATTATTTATCCGCCAAAAAGTTTTTTAACCACCATTTCCGGATTATTGCCAAGTGTCCTCTGCACCATTTGGTCTTCTTTTACTATTTTTCTTACAATATCTCTTGCGGCATCGGCGCTGCGGTTGGTGAATTTAAGTATTGTTTCTCTTACTTCAATTGGCTCCGACTGTGCAACATATTGAAGCAAAAGCTTAATATTGTTTTCAACATCCTTAATTATGGCGTAAGTTAAAAGTACCGTAATCTTCCTCTTGGACATCTTTGGCGGCGGGTTTTGACCGTTTAACACGTTAAAGAGAAATGCAATATAATCATTAACGGCGTCATCTCGTGACGCGGCATCAACAAGTTCGGCGCTCATAACCATGTTCATTTTTTTATCCTGACCGGTCCATTTTACCTGCGCGGTTTTTTCAACCTTTCCCGTATAATCACCCATAAAAGTTCCGGCGTTGATTTCTCCTCGATAATCATATACCGGATCTTTTGCAAGATACATCCCTATTGCGCGCAATACCTGCATATCAATGGGATTAAAGGAAACATATGCGCCTTTTTTGGCAGGTTCACCGCTTATGAAACCCATTATAAATCTGTCTTCCAAAAAATCACAATAATTTCTGATTGGCTCAATTAAAATGGGCGGTATTTTCCAGTTGCCGTCTTCATCTTTTGGAAATGCATTGACATGAAAAGACAGTATTTTCTTTAATGATTTTGTAACATTATAAGGTGTGCAAAGATAGTTTTCCATGGCTGTTGGAACATCGGGAATCTGATTTGTAAGAAGAATTCTTGCGCCGGAATACGGAACCCTGTTTGGTGACTTTTCTGAAGCGCTTACAATAAAACTGTTAATTATGCTTATATCTCTTTTTACAACATCAACATGGTCATTTTTAAATTCATCAACGGATTTTTCTGTTTCTTCGGAGGCAACATCATTAACACGCGCAAGCTCCGCATCTCTTTCCTTTATTTCATCCATTTTTTCCTTTAAACCAACGGTGCATTCATTGGCGCGTGCAAAATTTTCCGAATACATTTTGGTGAAATCAGCAAGTATTTTTGCACAATTATCCATTCTTAAAGCAAGAGCGTCTTTTAATTTTTTTTCCTCCGGGGTTATTTTTTCGCCCTTGGCAAGTATTGCAAAATACCTTGATATATAATCATAATTTTGTTTTAAAATGGTCAATTTTGCAGGATTTATCTGCATTATTTTTTCAAGGTTAATTCCAAGATTTCTTATAAAATTCTCACCTGCTTTTAAGCTGTCATTTCTTTTCCATTCAAGCTCCGCTTTTACCTTTTTGGGGTCCCTTGTGTCGTCTTTTTTTCTTTTTTTCTTTCCGGAAGTGTCTATTAATTCAAGCTTGCCCTCGGCAAGCGCTTTCATCTTGTCAAGAGGATTAAAAACAAACTGATTAAATTCACTGTCTTCTTCTCTTTTATCAAAATTTTCAAGCAAAGCGTAATAAATATCGCTTTCCAACAAATTAACCTGATTGCCGTTAATAACGGCTTTATCGCAGATTGCCCCTGTACAAAGAAAAAGTTTTTGATTTCTGTTAAGATCGTTAAGCCGTGTGGTAACAAGCGCGGTAACAAGTTTATTATATTCTGTCCTAAGTTTGTTTACTTTTACCACATCTTCTATTTTATTCCCGTTTTCCGACTTTTCTCTTGCATAAAATTCAAGCGCCGTAAGTATGCCTTCACGTACATTTTGATCAATACCTTCCAAAACTTTATTAAGATTGTCTCCGTCTTGTAATGTAATGTCCGCCATTCATTTCACTTCCTTTTTAAAATTTAAAGGGCGGAGCTTTCAGCGCCGCCCTGTTTTATAGAAATATTTTATTTGTTTGCCATTTTCCTTTTTGCCAAAACTTCTTTTATCATTGAAGCTATCTTTGGATTTGCCATTAAAATCTTTTTAAAATCTTTGCTGTATAGCACAAAAAGTTCACATGGTTCATTCGCTGTAACGGTTGCGCTTCTTGGTTCTGATGTAACAAGCGCCATCTCTCCAAAAAAATCTCCTTCAGAAAGAGTTGCAACTTTTTTCACGGTCATTCCTTTTTTTGTATAAACCGATACGGATCCTGATGCGATCATAAAAAAAGCATCCCCGGTATCTCCTTGTTTTATTATTTCAGTACCGGATGCTATTTTTCTTTTTTTCAATGCTTTTATAAGCATGTCAATTTCGGCAAAATTAAGCGAATAGAAAAAATCAACTTTCTGCAGAATAGATCTTAGCTTTGAAATATCATCCTGCATAACGACTCCCTCATAAAAAATGAAAACGTTATTAAATTTTAATCCTGTAATTAAGCTTTGTCAACATTATTTTACAATCTGAAATTCCCGTAATATTTATTTTGGTATTTAAATAATTTATTTTTTCGATTATAATTTTTAAATAAATAAAGGGGATATATTTTGAAAAATTTATTTTTTATATCAATTATAACAGTGTGCCTGATGCCTGTCGGAATATTGGCAGGCTCCGAAAAGGTTGGAACAACCGCCACAAATTTTTTAAAGATTCCCCCTTTCGCTCGCGCCTGCGGTATGGGCGAAGCTTATGCCGCGGTATCGGAAGGCACATCCGGAATTTACTATAATCCTGCCGGTATGGTTTCAACCGTAAGCTATGAATTATCGGCATCGCATATTGCATGGTTTCAAAAAATGAACTATGAATTTCTTGCTCTTGTAACGCCATCGCCTTTTTCTGAAGAAGACAAAATAGGTGCTGCGTTTGCCTGGTTTCAAGTTGACAGGCAAAACTCCTCAACTTCACTTCCTTCATATGATAATTCTTACCTTAACTCCGTAAATCTTTCGGATTATATCACCGGATCTTTCGCTCCATACGATTACTCTGCCATACTTGCTTACTCAAAGGAATTGAATTCTTTTTTTTCTGCGGGAACATCAATAAAATTTACTTCCGAAAATATTGAAAAATTCAACGGTTCAAATATTACCGCAAATTTTGGAATTATGCTAAAACATTCAATGCCTGACAGCACCGTTAAAATCGGTTTTGATGTATCAAATATTGGACCTGAACTCAAAATGGAGTCAATTGGCTTTGGATCTCCAATAATTATAAAAACCGGAATATCTGATTCTTTCAGGCTTTTTGAAGGCAGGATGCTTGCGGCCGCACAGGCAATTATACAATTTGATTATGAATCGATATATATGCTTGGGGCCGAATATCTGTTTGCCAATACATTTGCATTAAGATGCGGATACAAAACCGGCGGATTTGAACATATGACATATGGCGGAGGACTGAAATTTTCATCATGGCAGATTGATTATGCATATGTAAAATATGATGAACTTGGCCCCGCGCACAGAGTAACACTTTTATATTCCTGGGGAGTCCCTTCAATAAAAATATCGGCTTCTCCGCGTGTTTTTTCTCCCAACAAAGACGGTTTTCTTGATTTTACAACAATAAAGCCTGTTTATAAACTTCAAGAATACGTTAATTCTTCCGAAATTTTAATTTTAGATATGACTGAAAAAACAATATTAAATTCCTTCAATTTTAATCCGCTCACCAAAAATTTTAAATTTTCCGGGGAAATTTCGGGTATCACACTTCCTGACGGCGTTTACACTGTTCAGGCAACCGCTGATTATGATCTTGGCAAAGCGGAGTCCAATAAAGTAAAAATAGAAATTGACAACACCCCTCCCTCAATGAAAATTAATGCTCAACCAAAATTGTTAAAACCCGGTCAATTTGATTCCCTCGTAATACCTGCAACTTTCACTTTTTCTGCATATGATAAAAATAATGTGTCCTCATGGCAATTTGTAATATTGGATAAAAATAAATCCTTGTTTTACAGCACCGGAGGCAAAGGCAAACCTCCGTTATCTTTTATATGGGACGGACAGGGACTGAACGGCTCTTATATAAATACAGGCGAAATATATTATTATTCTCTGATATCAACAGACACTTTGGGAAATCGCGGGCAGACAAAACCTGAAGCTGTTGTTGTTCTGCTGAAAGAAATTAAATTGTCTTTTAATTCCGACGCTTTATTTGAAACAGGAAAAGCTGATGTAATGATATCAGCTTATTCTGAACTGAAAAAAATGAGAGAAGTTCTTAATAAATATCCAGAGTCAAAAATTACCGTTGCGGGTTATACCGATAATGTTCAGCCAAAGGGCGATAAATACAAAAACAACAAAGAACTTTCAAAAGCGCGCGCCGAAGCCGTAAAGTTTTTTATGGTTAACCTGCTTTCAATGGATGAAAAACGCATAACAACGGTAGGATATGGCGAGGACTTTCCGATAGCCGATAATTCAACAGCCGAAGGAAGATTAAAAAACAGACGTGTAGAAGTTACGATTGAGAGCACAATATACAGATAATTTTACTTTTTTCTTAAAAAAAATAATCTTATGGAAACAAAAATAAGTGAAAAACCTCCTATTATCATTAAAATATAAAATGCAGGGCTTAATTGTTTTTTTATCAAAATAAAAAGTACCGCCAGACCCATAATAACAGCTGTTGTCACTGATATTATAAAGCCAACGGGTGAACGCAATGTTTTTGCCACATAATTAAGTCGTCTTGCAGAAGGCGCCATATAAATTTCTCTTTCCATCTTTTTTCCCGTTTCCCTTATTCTGTCTGCAAGTCCTTTTTGCGAATTGAAATTTGCAATCTTTTTTTGTTTTTCAATAACTTCCTGCCACATTGACAATTCCCTCAGACAAACAGGACATTTTTCAATATGAGCTTCTATTTTCTCTTTTTCATCAAAATTTAATGAAGATTCCGCATAATTTTTTAATTTTTTTCTGTAATCAGCACATTCCATCTTTTGAACCCGAACCTTCAAGCATTATAATCAATTTTTTTACCTCTTTTTTTATTACATTAAAACGTCTTATATAAGATCTGCCTTTTTCAATCTCATTAACAACAGCTTTCAGCTCTCTCTCATTAATTTTAAGCCGCCGCATATAATATATAAATTCCGGCATGTTTTTAAATACATACTCAAGTTCAAGTTTTCTGTTTAAAAAATCGGATTTTTCAAAATAATGGTTAATGCATGGTTCAAACGCATGTGTTATTATAAAACCGGCAGCTTCTTTCTTTTGAGGGTTATAGCCCCATTTCAAACACATGTCTTTTATATCGCTTTTTAATCCGCAAACTCCGCAAACAAAAGCGTTCATTGCACCATTTTCATTTTAGCAAGTGTATTTTTTATCCTTATGGCATCTTCGGGTCTGTTATTAATTTCATATAATGTTGCCAATTTGATAAGAGTGTCAATTATTTTATTTTTGATGCCTTTTTTATTAAAAACGTCAAGCATTATTTCATGAACTTCAAGATTGTCGGCATCAACATTAAGAACTTTATTGGCCATCATTATTATATGGTCAAAATCATTAATTTCTTTAAGCTTCCTTACAGCCTTCATATAAAAAGCGGACGCTTGTCTGTGTTCTCTCAGTTTAAGATAAACATCTCCAATTTGTTCAAGTATTTCAACATTCTCATTAATTACATCCGGATCCAAAGACAAGAGAACAGCTTTTGCTTTGTCAAATTCTGATGTTTTATAATATATTTTTCCTAAAAGAAGTTTTTCTTCTGTCGTAAGATCGTATTTAACTTCAAGAACTTTTTTTGCTTCTTCAAATTTCCCGTCTTTAAACAAAAAATATGCGTAAAATTGAGGGCCGTAAGAAATATTTAATTGCATGGCCCTGTAAGCCATTTCTTTTCCCGATGCAACAAGTTCTTTTTCGGCAAGCGTAATCAATAATTCTTTAAAAATATCTTCGGCTTCCTGTTTGTTTCCTTTAAGCAAAAGATCTTCGGCCTTCATGGCTGCGGCGTCAACATTTCCCGGATCAAGCTTTATAACTTTTTCCGCCACACACATGGCTTCTTCCTTTTTGTTTTTTTCAACCATAATACGCAGTGCTTTTACATAATTTTCGACCGCATTTCCTATGTCAGTTGATTTTTCGGCTATATCCCCTGCCATCATATATAAATCAGGGTTCATTTTATCCAGTCTTATTGCTTCTTTAATAACCGGCAAAGCGTTTTCATAATCCCCGCTTTCATATAATTCGCGGGCTTTGACAGTTTTTGAAATAGTTTCATGCAATGTTTTGCCTTCAAGATCAAATTTTTTAGGATCAAGTTTTGCTATTTTTTTATATAAAAAAACAAGTTTGGATGTATTTCCTTTTTTTTGCATATCTTCAAGCACTTTTAAATAGTGTTCAAAAGCTTTTTTGTAATCACCAAGCTTAACGTAGGCATCCCCCATGGAATTATGCAAAGTTGGATTGTCGGGTTCATTGGCAAGTATTTTTGAATATTCAGCAATAACTTTCTGCCATTCACCGGCCTGAGCAAGCCTTGTTATTGTCTTTAATATGTCAGCCCTGTCCTCCATTATTACATTACACCTTCTTTCAATTTAACCGGCAGATAAACTTTTACCGGATCTTTTTTTCCTTTAACCATAATCGGGGGCAATTCCTCATATTCTATTTTATCACGTGTTTCAAGATATGTGCTTTCACTGCACCAAATCTGTCCGGCCGGGGCATTTGCTTCCAATCTGGCTGCAAGGTTAACATTATCCCCAATTACTGTATAATCCATCTTTTGCGGTGATCCCATATTTCCAGAAACCACAAGACCTGTATTAATTCCTATCCCTATGCCTACAGTATGCAAATTTTTCTTTTTTCTGATGGAATTCATTTTCTCAACGCCTTCTCTGATATCCATGGCTGTTCTTACGGCCCTGTAAGAGTCATCAGGTTTTGCAAAAGGCACTCCATAAACAGCCATCACGCAATCGCCCACAAATTTATCAAGAAGTCCGTTCCATTTAAATACTTTATCTGTCTGTAATGTCAAATATTCATTAATTATAGAAACAACCTGCTCGGGTTCCATTGTTTCAGACATCGAAGTAAAACCTCTGATATCTGTAAAAAGCATTGTAGCTTTTACTTTTGTTCCATGAAGTGAAAGTTTTCCCGGATCTTTTAATATCTGCTCCATAATTGATCCTGAAACATAAGTGGAAAAAGCTCCTTTTAAAAGCTCTTTCTCTTTAAGACTTTTTGCGGTGGCATTAAATGCTTCCGTTAATTCTCCCAACTCGTCCCGGCTTTTAATTTTTATCTGAACATCATAGTTTCCTTGTCCGATTGCATTAACACCTTTAACAAGCTCCTGTACAGGTTTTACCATAAAAGCCACCAGCACAATTGTAATAATTATTCCTGCAATAAGCGCAACAGACATTATAACAAGCACTTTAACGGCAGCCGTTAAAACTGTTTTTGATACTACATCCTGTGAAACTGTCAAATGAACTTCACCAACTTTTTTTTCAGTTATTTTTTCAATGCTTGGAACTGCAATGTCATAATACGATTTGCCGTTAAACTGATATTCTTGTATAAGATAATCCTGTCCCAACTCCAGCGGTTTTACCCCTGAAGGCGGATAATATTTTTGTTCCGCTTTTTTCGGATCCATCATTAAACCGTTGGCATCAACAATAACGGCTCCAACAATTCCTTCGTTTTTTATTATTTCTTTTTCTTTTCTTCCGATAAATTCATCCTTCAATGACATAATAACCTGCTGTAACAAAGGAGCATCTGTTTTTTCTTTCATTGGAGACTGAAGAACTTCATTTGCAAGAATGGAAAGTGTAAGAATATCAGAATTTAATAATGCTTCCGAGGCATTGTTTGCAACATTCATCGCAATGGCAAGACCTCTTTGTTTAACTTCATTTCCAAGAACTTCTTTTTCATGATTATATATAAATACGGTTATACTTATCATTATTGCGGTAAGCAAAAGCCCCACAATAAAACTAAATTTTGTTCCAAGCGATATTTTTACGCCCTTTTTTTTGTTTTTTTTCATCAAGCCGCCTCTTCTTTTTCAATTATCTCTATAAATTTTTCTGTAAGATCGGGATCAAACTGCTTGCCTTTGTTAAGCCTAAGCTCGTATATGGCTTCTTCCTTTTTAATTGCCTGTCTGTGATCCCTTTCGGTAATCATAGCATCAAAAGCATCCACAATGGAAAGAATTCTTGCCTCTATACTGATATTTTTACCGTTAAGACCCAAAGGGTAGCCATAACCGTCAAAACGCTCGTGATGCTGTAATATAATCGGCACAACTTCTTTAAGAGCTTCAATATTATTTATTATTTTTGCGCTTGTTTCAGGGTGTCTTTGTATTTCAATAATTTCATCCGGAGTCAAAGGATCTTTCTTTTTTAAAATTCTCCTTTCAATTCCTATATTTCCTATATCCTTAAGAAGAGCCGCAATTCTTAAGTTTTCAATTTTTTTACCTGAAAGTCCGCATTTCTCTGCCAATTTAACGGATAATCTGGCAACACGCTTTGCATGCGCCGGGGTATATTTATCTTTAACATCAACAGCCGCAGTAAAAGCGCAAAGTATTCCGTCATAATAATCAGAAAGCTTTAATGTCATGTCATTTAAACTGTTGGCAAGTATCTGAAATTCATTTTTTACATTGACTTTTATTTTATGTTTTAAATTTCCGCCGGCAATGATTTTTGTGCCTTCTATAAGTTTTTTAAGGGGCCCTGTTATTCTCGACGTAAAAATACTCACAATGGTAACTGATAACACTAATACCGCAACCGCAACAAATGTGCTTTTAATTATAAATCCATTAAGCCTGCTGTTAATAAAATTATTATCAAGTCCTATATAAACCCTTCCCACAGATATAGATTTTGTTTTGTCTTTAATTATTACAGGATGCATAAACATAATAAGATCATTTTTTTTGCCTGCTATCTCCAATGAAATCAATCCGTTTTTATTCGGAAGCATGGGATAAATATCCGAAACTTTTTTTCTTAAATCATCAATATTGGAACTTGCTTTAATAAACCCGTTATTATCGGTGATTAAAACAAGGCTTATACCGCTCATTTTGCTTGCTTCATTAATATACGACAAAAGTGAAACTTCCTCGTTTAACGCAAGAGAATCCGCGGCCGATCCTGCAATATATGCCGCAAGTATTTTTCCTTTATCAACACTTTCATTTGAAATTACATATAACGCATCCTTCATCAATACCAAAGTGGTTATTGAAACAGAAATGAAAATTATAATTAAAGTGACTATAAACATCTGCGTTTTAATCTTCAATACAATCCTCCAAAAATCCTGTGTTTCCGTCCCTTACAAAAAGATATTAGCACACCAAAACACGTCGGTCAAACCATGGTAAACATTTATTTGTTTTATTAATATAACTTTTTATATATTTTTCTAACTTATTAAATGTTCCACGTGGAACGTTTTTTTAGGCGATAATCCTTTTAAATTTTCAAGGGATGTTGTTGTAACCAAAATCTGTCTGAAAACGGAAAATGTTTTTCCTATTATATCCCTGTTAAATTCATCAAGCTCTGATGAAAAATCATCAAGTAAAATAACCGGATATATGTTAATTCTTTTTTTAAGAAACAATCCTTCCGCAAGCTTAATCATTATGGCAGTTATTCTTTGTTGACCTTCAGAAGCAAATAATTTTGCCGATCTGCCGTCATATTCAATTTTTATATCATCTTTATGAGGACCTATTGTCGTGGATCCTCTGGCCAGCTCTTCATTAAAATTTTCAATAAAATGCTTTTTATAAGATTCTTTTATGGAATCAATATCTGTACTTTTATAATTTTTCGATTCGTATGTTAATTTGATCTTTGCATCACTATAATTTAATTCATCATTCAATATTTCATTAAGGCTTATCAGCGTTTCTTGTCTTTTGCATACTATTTCCGTTCCTTTTTCAGTTATAAGATCATTCCATACTTCTATGCTTTCTTTTTTAAACCTGCCCTCTTTTATTCCTTTAAGCAAATAATTCCTGTGGCTGACTTCTTTGGAATATCTTATAAGCAAATCATAATAACCGGGATATATTTGTGATACCAGTTCATCAATTTGTTTTCTTCTTAAAACAGGGTCGCCTTTAATTATCATAATATTTTCCGGCGAAAACAAAACAGTTGGAATTTTACCTATAATTTCAGAATGCTTTTTTAATCGGTTTTCATTAATTTTGATAATTTTTTTTCTTGTAGTTTTGTCATAGCTGATTTCAAAAGTCTTTTCCATTCCGGATAAATCACAGTCCATTTTAACGCTGCAAAAATTATTTTCATGTTTAATCAAAGCTTGATCTTCAGATGTTCTAAAAGATTTATTAAATGACATCCAATAAACTGCTTCAAGAATATTTGTTTTTCCAGTACCATTATTTCCATATATAACATTAATTCCGTCCTCAGGCTCCATAAAAAAACTTTCATAATTTCGAAAATTTATAAGCGCAAGTTTTTTTATCTTCAAACTTATATGCCTCCTTAATTTTCATAAAAGCATCTTAAATCTTTCATTTGTTCAAAAACTTTTTATCAGAAATTTAATTGTTCCACGTGGAACAATTAAATTAAAGGATTTGATTTTATCTTTTGATAAGGTCTTGGATACTTAATATCCGCTTTATTTGTTTTGGTTAAAATAATTACGGCCCTGCTTCCCGCCATATCCGGCAAATTATAATAAAATTTATTCAGCTCTGACAGTTTCATCTCATTTAAAATTTTTTCTGTGCCGTTTATATTTTCAGCTTGATTTTTTGACGCATAATAAAAAATTTTACCTCCCGGCTTTACAAGCTCAGCAGTTAATTCCATTGCCGAAGAAAAATTTGCAAATGCTCTCATGGTTACTCCGTCAAAAAAATTTCTAAATTCTTTGGAATGTGAAATTACTTCTGTTCGTGATTGTATTATATTGATATTATTAATATCCAAAAGTTTTTTTATATGTCGTAAAAATTTTATTTTTTTTCCGTTTGATTCTATAAGTGAAATTTTTAAATTACTTTCAGCCAATGCCAAGGGTATGCCAGGAAGTCCTGCTCCTGTTCCGCAGTCTGCAAGCTGATTAATCCTTTCAAAAACTCCGTTCGACAAAGGTATAATTGAATCGGCAATGTGTTTCAGGGCTACTTCCATTCCTTCTTTTATGGATGTTAAATTAAATTTTGAATTCCAATTAATAAGCTCATTTGCGTAAATGAGTAATTTGTTTGCCAATTGTTCGCTGTTTTTATATTTGGTTTCTGTTAATGCTTTAATTATATGTTCTGCATTACATTTCATAACTTAATTATGGCAGAGCTGAACACAAAATCAAGTTTATTGTTAATATATTTATTGTTTGATTAATTTTATTTACATTGATAATATAAAAAAAACTTATGTCGGTGAAAAATGATTATTAAATATCACAGTATTAAAACAGAAAAAACCGAAACTTTTTTCAAAGATACAAATTTTACCGCCGCCGTATGGACATTCAACGAAGACGGAAGCATCTCAAAAGAAGGTGATTTTATAGACGGTTATGTTTCTTCCGTTTATAAAGATGAATCCGGCTGCAGACAAACAGCATTAATTTTATATACCGATAATCATATAGCCGATGGTCAAGTAATTTGGAAATATGAAAACGGAAATATAGCCCGTGAGTTCTTTTACAAAAACGGGGAACCTGAATGGAATTTTAAATCATACTATTTTAACGGGAATCCCAAAATAATTCGTAAATTTGATCCTGCTTCAGAGACAGGTCAAAATGAAGTTTATTACGAAAACGGCAACTTGAAACTTTTGGAATCTTTTAAAAACGGTGAAAAAACAGGCCCATATAAAACTTATTATGAAGACGGTTCCATAAAACTTGAAGGCAATTATGTAAACGGAAAGCCTGAAGGTATGTTCAAACTTTATTATCCGGATTCCAAAGTTAAACTGGAAGGTATTTATATTAACGGCAAAGAAGAAGGTGTTCATAAATTATATTTTCCAGACGGTAAAATAAGTGTTAAAGAAACTTACAAAAACGGAATTAAAAACGGACCTGTTCAAAAATATTATCCCAACGGAAATCTTAAAATGACAGGTGCTTTTATTAACGGAAAAGAAAACGGAAAATTTATCATATATTATGAAAACGGTTCCATAAAATTGGAAGGCAATTATACCGAAGGAAAAGAAAACGGTCCATACTGCCTTTTTTATGAGACCGGAGAATTAAAAGTGGAGGGGGAATATAAAGAAGGAATCGAAGAAGGATATTATAAATTATATTATAAAAACGGCAAATTAAAAGTTGAAGGCGCAATGAAACAGGGAAAAGAGGAAGGACTTTTTAAAATGTATTACCCTTCTGGTAAAATTCATGTTGAACAAATTTTCTCCTCAGGCATATCAGACGGTCCTTACACAAGCTATTATGAAAACGGTAAAATTAAATTGGAAGGAATTTATAATAAAGGTGTGCTTATACGCTGCGTAAAATATAATGCTGACGGTTCTGTTATTAAATAAAAATTACCAAGATGATGTGGAAGATGATCTTCCACTGCCCGAATTATAAGGGACAGCTTTTACCGGTGTAAAGGTTGGTTTTGGGGTCTCTGATGAATTGATTGGTTTTGCTGTAACTGTTTCATTTTTTCCTGTAATTACATTTTTATTTTGAACATTATTATTTTTTGTATTTTGTTTGATTACTTTAACAGCTGTAACTGCTTTTACTGCTCCGGAAGAAACTGAATTAAAAGTATTATTTTTATAATCCGTTTTTTCTGCTGACTTTAAAGGTTCTGAATTGGCATTTATATTTTCATTTTCAATATCAAATTTAATATCAGCGGCCATTTCGGTTATATTTTCAGGCTGCTTTTGTATATCCGAAGTATGGGTTATTGACTTTTGGGAATTTATTATTTTAGGCGTGCTTGTGGGAACAATTATCTGCTTTTCTATGCTTTTAACATTAACCGTGGGTGTTAATATAGGCATCTCCGCTGTTAATGCATAAAGCCATGATGGTGCAACTCCTCCGTCTGTTGTAATTCTGCGCCTGTCTGTGCCATCCGCTTTCATTATCCATATATCAGGCTGAAATCTGTTGCTGATTGTGGAAACAAATATGATTCTCTTTCCATCCTTTGAAAATTGCGGCGACATGCTTCTGCCGTCATTTGTAATTGGCATATCTGTTTTTTTATCCGTATCATACAGATATATATTAACGCTGTCGCCGTCAATAAGCGAATAAATAATCTTTTTACCGTCAGGAGATACAGATAACGAAACAGCCTTTTTCATAAAATAATTCGTGAGCTTATATTCCTGATGTTGATCAATATTTTTAAAATATATATTTTGTGTGCTGTTATTTTCTATAACAGTGAAATACAATATGTCCTGCATTGACAGCTGCGGGGCAATACTTTTACGATTTTCCGTTAAAGCAATTAAATTATATCCTTCAAAGCTTATTTTCCAGATATCTTTATTTCTTGAAAAAATTAAATTCTTTGAATCGCCGCTCCATGAAGCGCTGTTATTAATCATAAAATTTTGGATATCGCCTTCTATGGGAGCGTTGTCAAAAGTAATTTGCACATTTTTTTTATTTCTTAAATCAGCAACCCATAAATTATAATTTCCTTCAGAAAAAGCCCAATAAGAAATATACCATCCGTCAGGCGAAACCGAAGGATACCATTTGCTTTTGCCGTCAGCAAAAAGCTCTTCTTTTGTTTTTCCCTCTGTATCTGTCATAAATAAAGAACCGTTATATGTATATACAATTTTTTCTATATGCGGTATTACCGTCGGAGTTGCCGTTGGAAAAACTTTTATAACAGGGCTTTTTTTGTCGCATGCCTGAAAAAATAAAATTGTAAATAAAAGGATTAAAAATAGCTTATTATGATTTGTCATTTTTTCCGCCTGTTTGTTCATGCCGCTCTTCTGTACCGTATTCCTTAACTCTGGCAGCCACAGGATAAAAAGATTTGAAATAATGTGTTAATTTTTTTGAACCGCCTTTAAATGCATTTACACTGTAAATATCGTTGTCTTTAACATAATATACGTTTGGATCTCCGTAAATTGAATCCGGATTTAAAGCTCCTTCAAAAGTGATTTTTACCGGTTTTGAATTTATATCTTTTATCATCCATAAATCCTGGCTACTGCCATCAGTTGAATTTACATAAGCAATAAATTTTTCTTTTCCGTCATTTGATGAACCGCATGTAAGTTCTATGGCGGGATAAGTTATTGATATTATATTTTTTCTTTCAAAACCAATCACTTTTAATATGGTAAGTGTGTTATTTGTAAAATATACCAAAGTTTCATTGTCAATCCAATCATAAGCGGCTGTGCGTATGTCGCTTTGGGCAATCTGCTGTACTTGTGTCCCGTCAGGATTCATAAGCCAATAACCTATATTTTTTTTTGTTTTCTCTCTTGCATATACCAATTTAAGTTTTTCTGGCGAAAATTTAAATGAAACTATATCATGAGTTTTCGTAACAGAATTTAAAGACAATCCTGATTTATCAATGCTCCATATATCTCCGTTTTTTATAAAAAAGACTTCATCAGATTCTTTGGTCCAAGCTATTTGCCCTCTGGTATAAAGATCTATCGGCATATATGTTTCATCTCTTGTAAGCTGAATCTGCTGCGAACCGTCAATGTCCATTATCCACAAATTTCCATGACCGGTTCTGTCGCTAAAAAAGGCTATTTTGCTTCCGGAAGAGTCAATTTCAGGGGCCCAATTATTGCCTTGTGAAGTTAATATTTTTTTATTTTTTCCTTCGGCATCCATAATCCCAATTTGATAATTTCCCCTGCTGTCTTCAATTATATAAATAACCACATTTGACATCTTTTGAGGCTGTTCAGCTTGTGGTGCCGAAATTAAATCAGAAATAAGCGTAAAAATTATTAAAATTACCGGTAAGATTAGCTTTTTTCCGCCCATTTTTACCTCTTTTCAGGGTATTTTTTAATATACTATATTCTTTTATTTGCAATGTCAATATAAGAAAATGTTATTGCATTCCTGTCATAATATAAGCATTGCATCTCCGTAAGAAAAAAGCCTATATTTGTTTTTGACTGCTTGTTCATATGCTTTTTTTATAAGTTCTTCTCCTCCAAAAGCATATACAAGAGCAAGTAAAGTGGTTTTTGGCAGATGAAAGTTTGTTATTAAAGCATTAACTCTTTTAAATCTATAACCTGGATATATAAATAATCCTGTTTCACCTGATTTTTCCATCACCACACCCTGTTCATTTGATGCCGTCTCAAGCGCTCTTAAAGATGTTGTTCCTACAGCAACCACCCTTTTTGACATGTTTATTTTTTCCGCAGCATCTTTGCTTATTTCATAATGTTCGGTATGTATTTTATGCCGCCTTATATCCTTTTCATTTACAGGTTCAAATGTTCCAAGTCCGGTATGCAGTGTAATTTCAACGATTTTCACTCCCATACTTTTTAATTGCAATAAGATCTCCCCTGTAAAATGAAGACCTGCGGTAGGTGCTGCTGCCGCGCCTTCATTCTTTGCATAAACAGTCTGATATCGTTCTTTGTGTACTTTATCATTTATATCGGCCTTTATATAGGGCGGAAGAGGTATTTCCCCGCTTTTATTTAATATGTCATAAAATTCGGCGCCTGATTTATTAAATTTTACAGTCACTGTCTTTCCGTGTTTTGCAATAATTTCCGCTTCCAGACCATTCTTAAAATATATTATATCACCGGGCTTGATTCGTCTTGAATTTCTCATCATTGCATCCCAAAATATACCACTTTTTGAGGAAAGAAGAACTTCTATCGCCGCTCCCGTTGATTTTTTTGTTCCTTTCAGCCTTGCAGGCATGACTTTGGTGTTATTAATTACAAGACAATCTGATTTTTCAAAAAATTTTGTTATTTCTGAAAATATATGATGCGAAATGGCTCCGGTTTTTCTGTTAATTACCATAAGCCTCGCATCTTCTCTCCTGTCAGCGGGCTTTTGGGCTATTAATTCCTCCGGAAAATCATAATCATAATATGAAATGTCAAACTTATTCAAATAAATGCACTCCTTGTTAATTGACAGTAATTCTTCATTATAATATTATGAATACTGCTTTTAATCAACCTGTAGCCGGAGAAAAAATGCGCATATTGTTTTTTAGAATCGGTGCAATAGGCGATGTGTTGCTTGCCACGCCGGCCGTTAATTCAGCGCTGCCAAACTTTTTAAATCACACTGTGAGCAAGACAAAATATTTGTTTCCCCGGAAAATAATATCTTCAAACACTTTTATTTTTTTATGAAAAAAAGGCGGTGGAAATACTGTGAAATTAAAAATACTTCTTTTTGTCTTTATTATTATGCCTTCATACATATTTTCAGCGGTATCTCTGCCTTTAATACAAGCGGAAGACGCCTCAGGCAATACTTTAACCATTCCTGACAAACAAACAAATTACTGTCTTTATATTTACACATTTTCAAGGCCAAAAGACGGGGTCGTTGATTCTTTCGTTGATGCATATCTTTCCTTATTTGGGAAAGATTCATGCCATTATCAAATAGCTGTTTTTGGACAAATTCCTTTTTTTGAAGGCGTGATAAAAAACGCAATAAAAAACGGAACAAAACCCGAGAAAAGAAAAAATGTGATATTATACTTTGGTGAAAAACAATCTGTTACATCCGCTCTTAACGTTGTTGATTCATCCGAAATTAAATGGTTTATTACTTATGACGGAAATGTTGTGTCTTCAGGCTCTGTTTCAAACGAATCAATGGCAGATGAAACTTTTATCAAGGAAATGAAATCTTCATATAAAAAAATAAACGAGGTGAAAAATGGGAAGCGTTAAAGAGGTCTCTGTTATAAAACCAGCTCAAGAGGGCTCGGAAGGAGAGGGTATTTTTTCTTTCTCCGACAGATACTCTGTTTTTGACTGGGGAGAAATGCCTGATCATATACCGGGAAAAGGCGCAGCACTTTGCACGCTTTCGGCTTATTTTTTTGAAGTCCTTGAAAAAAAAGGCATTAAAAGCCACTTCCGCGGTCTGGTTGATGAAAAAGGCATTTGGCGTTTTTCGGAAATAAATGCCCCTTGCTCCAAAATGAAAGTAAGTCTTTTAAGAGTAATAAAACCTTTTTATAACAAAGATTCAAACACTTATGATTACTCATCTTACAAAGGTATAAGCGAAAATTATTTAATACCGCTCGAAGTGATATACAGAAACACTCTTGGGGAAGGGGCGTCCGTATTTAAAAGACTTAAAAACGGCTCAATTACATATAAAGATCTGGGGCTTGATCATGAACCTGTTCCCGGTGAACGCCTTGAAAAACCCATTCTTGATGTCTCAACAAAACTGGAGCATATTGACCGTTATATAAAATGGGATGAAGCGGAAAAAATATCCTCATTATCATCGGAAAAAATGAAAAAACTTAAAGAAATGATTATTACAATAAATAACATAATTACTGAAGAAACAAAAAAGGCCGGAATAGAAAACGCCGACGGAAAGTTTGAATTCGGCGTAAACGCCAAAGGAGAAATAATTCTTGTTGATGTGCTTGGCACGCCGGATGAATGCCGGTTCACACTTGACGGTTTTCATATCAGCAAAGAAATAGCACGCAGGTTTTACAGAAAAACAAAATGGGCGGAAGAAGTTGAAAAAGCAAAAAAAGAAAAAGGCGATGACTGGAAGACTTTTGTAAAAGAAAAACCCGAGCCGCTTCCCCGGGAAATGAAAATGCTGATTGCTTCAATGTATCAGGCTGTTACAAATGAAATAACAGGTAAAAAACTTTTCAATACGGAAAGCCTTGCTTCAATAGTCTCTGCGCTTAAAAAATATGACAAATAAAATTCCTCTTAATGTCAGCGCTTACAGGGAAAGGGTTTTAAAAAATGTAAAACCCTATTTTACCGGAAGTTCTTTGCTTGATGTGGGCTGCGGAGACGGTTTTGATACCGTGCCTTTTTCAGAACATTTTGAAAGGACGGAAGCAACCGACATTTTTGAAAGCGATAACTGGAAAAATCTGGCTTCAACCGGAATTGTATTTAAAAAAGGAAACGCGGAGAAGCTTGATTATCCTTCAAATTCTTTTGATACGGTAATGGAAAAGGACATGCTTCATCACGCTTCGGATCCTTTCGCCGCATTAAAAGAAATGATACGCGTGGCTTCAAACACTGTAATATTGCTTGAAGCAAACAGATATAATCCTGTTTTTTATATTCATCTTACATTAATGAAAAATCATCAGCATTTTACACAAAAAAAATTTATACAACTTGTATCCTCCGCGGGACTTCCTTACGAAATAAAACATTTTTCGGCAAGGGTATGCCCGATAAACAACAAACATTTAATCAATCTTACAAACAAAATTTCTGATATTGCCGAAAAGATACCTTTTTATCTGCCGATAATTGAATATAATATGGCAATAATAAGGAAAAAATAATTGAATTATAAAAACAGAATAAAAAAACTTTCCGAAAGCCTTAATAAAAACTGCGCATATTTATGCGCTTCTTTCTCTGATTTATTTTATCTTACAGGTTTTTCAGGCTCTTACGGAAGATTAATATCGCTAAACGGAAAAAATTACTTTATTTCCGACAAACGATATGACGGAATAGCTCAAAATCTTGATATAGCCGGATTAACCGATATAATTATTTCACCTGAACCCGCAAAAGACATTTCAAAAATTATTAAACCCGCAAAAAGTATTATGTTTTCAAATGATACACCCCTTTCAGTTTATCTTTCAATAAAAAATAAACAAAAAATTATTTGTGACACAGTTAAAAAAATGAGAATGATAAAAGATAAAAACGAGATTGATATTATATCAAAAGCCGCTGAAATAAACGGGAATGCAATACTTCATTGTGTTTCATTGCTCAAAGAAGGAATAACTGAATATGAGCTTGCCATTGAATTTGAAAGTTTCGTCAAAAGAAACAAGGGAGATGGTGTAAGTTTTTCCACAATATCCGTTTTTTCAGAAAATGCGGCAACCCCTCACGCAATGCCCTCCGACAGAAAACTTAAAAAAGGCGACATAATACTCCTTGACTGCGGTGTAAAATATAAGGGCTACTGTTCAGACTTGACAAGGGTTATAGCCTTCGGTATAATTGACACCCGTTTTAAAAATCATTATAATATTGTTCGGCAGGCGAAAAAAGAAGCTGTTAAATTATATAAAAACGGAAATATTATAAAAAAAGCTGATTTAAAAGCACGATATTTCCTTAAGAAACACGGTCTTGACGCTCTTTTTACCCATTCACTTGGTCATGGAACAGGAATTGAAGTGCATGAAATGCCATATATTAATAAGAAAGAAACATCAAAATTTATGGCAGGAATGACCGTAACATGTGAACCCGGCATATATATAAAAGGAAAGTACGGAATACGCATCGAAGACGATTACCTGATAACAGCCGAAAACGGCAAAGCGGAAAAACTTAACAAAATTGATGATAACTTAATAATTAAGGAATAAGGAGGCTTTTTTACATGGTATCAGCATCAGAATTAAGGCCTGGAACATGTTTTAAACATGAAGGCATAATATGGGAAACAGTTCAATATCAACATGTTCAAAGACCAAGGCTTGCACCTCTTGTAAGAATAAAAATGAAAAATTATAAGCTTGGCACAACGGTTGAACGCACATTCAGCCCTGATGACAAATTTGAAGAAGTATATCTTGACGAGAAAAAACTTCAGTACAGCTATAAAGACGGCGATACATTCCATTTTATGGATGTTGAAACATATGACCAATACGAATTTACAAAAGAACAGCTTGGCGATTCTGCGCAATTTCTTATGGAAGAAATGCAGATGACAATGCTTATGTATCAGGGAGAAATTTTGGGAGTAAGACTTCCGACAAAAGTTGATTTAAAAGTTGTTTCGGCGCCTCCCGGTGTTAAGGGTAATTCTGCCGGTTCCATTACAATACCTGTAACAGTTGAAACAGGGGCGGTTGTAAATGTGCCGCCTTTTATTAAAGAAGGCGATATAATAAGAATAGACACCAGAACCGGAGAATATATTGAAAGGGTTAACAAATAAAAAAGAGGTGAAAAAATGCCGGATAAAAAAACAAAAACAAAAATAGATTCAGAATCCCTTAATATCGCACTTAAAGTAATGGAAAAAGGCGAACTTGTTGAATTTGTTTACGAAGAAAAAGACCTTAAAATAACCTTAAAAAAACAAGGGGCTTATGTTCCCGCCGGAGCGGTAACATACGCTGCGCCCGCGATTACACAGCCTGCCGTATCAGCACCTGCTGCGGCTCCGGTTCCGGCGCAAAATACAGCTCCTGTAAAAACCGAAAATCCAAATGAAACAACCGTTAAATCACCCATGGTCGGAACTTTTTATCGTGCGCCTTCACCCGATGCCGCTCCTTATGTAAATGTAGGCGACATGGTTGAACCCGGAAAAACCTTGTGCATAATTGAAGCAATGAAAATTATGAATGAAATAAAATCCGAAGTTAAAGGAAAGGTAAAAGAAATACTTGTTGAAAACGCCCAGGCTGTTGAATTTAATCAGCCCATTATTATAATAGAAAAAATATAAGCAATCGAAAGGGGCAAAAAGTGTTTAACAGAATACTTATCGCAAACAGGGGCGAAATTGCATTAAGAATAATAAGGGCCTGCAAGGAATTGGGTGTTGAAACTGTTGCTGTTTTTTCTGAAGCCGATGAAAATTCGCTGCATGTAAGATATGCCGATCATGCCGTGTGCATAGGTCCGGCTTCCCCAAAATCAAGTTATCTTAACATTCCAGCAATACTTTCAGCCGCGGAAGTGACTGATGCGGAAGCAATACATCCCGGCTATGGTTTTCTTGCGGAAAACGCGCATTTTGCCGAATTATGCGCACAATGCAATATTAAATTTATAGGTCCTTCGCCTGAAGCAATACGAATGATGGGTGATAAAGCCAAAGCAATAGAGACCGCAACATTAAGCAAAGTTCCCACTGTTCCCGGTTCAGGCAGGGTTTTAAAAGATGAAGAAGACTGTGTTGAAGTTGCAAAAAAAGTCGGATATCCGATAATGCTTAAAGCCGTGGCGGGCGGCGGCGGCCGCGGAATGAGAGTTGCCCATACAGAACTCGCGCTTCGCAATGCTTTTAACATAGTAAGACAGGAAGCTCAAACAGCCTTCAACAATCCTGACATTTACCTTGAAAGATTTGTTGAAGAACCACGTCATATAGAAATACAGGTAATGGGAGATCCAAAACACAACCTTTATTACACTCTTGGTGAACGCGATTGTTCCGTTCAGCGCAGGCATCAAAAACTTATAGAAGAATCGCCATCTCCTTTTATAAGTGAAAAAATACGAAGCGAAATGTGCTCTGTTGCCCAAAAGCTTATTCGCAATATTAAATACGAAGGCGCAGGAACAATAGAATTTATAATGGACAAAAACAAAAATTTCTATTTTATGGAGATGAACACAAGAATACAGGTTGAACACACGGTATCCGAAGAAGTGCTTGGTTTTGACCTTATCAAGGAACAAATAAGGATAGCGGCGGGCGAAAAATGCACGCTGCCTCCAAACAAAGAAATAGGGCTTCGCGGTCATGCCATAGAGTGCAGAATAAATGCAGAAGATCCGGATAATAACTTTATGCCTTCCCCGGGAAAAATAACCGAATACAATGTTCCCGGCGGCGCAGGCATAAGGGTTGACACCCATGTTTATAAAGGCTATTGCATCCCTCCTTATTACGATTCCATGGTTGCGAAAATTATTGCAAGGGGAGCAAACAGGGACGAAGCGATAGTAAGAATGAAAAGGGCCTTAAGCGAGTTTGTAATTGAAGGCGTAAAAACCACAATTCCTTTGCATCTTAAAATTCTTGATAATGAACATTTTTTAAGCAATAATTATTCAACATCTTTCATAGAAAAAATGGGAAAATAGCATGGAAGAAAAAACAGGATTGGGAACAATAAGACTGTCAGACTCTGCAATAGGAGAAATTGCATGCGTTGCGGCAAAATCCGCCGAAGGAGTTTTGGGAATTGATTCCGGAGCTCTTGGAAGTCTTGCAGAATCATTTGGAGTAATAAATTTTACGCGAGGAGTTAAGGTATATTTAAACCATGACATTGTAAGCATTGACATAAATATAATAATATGTTTTGGATATGATGTTTCGGAAGTTGCGGAAAAAGTTCAGGATAAAATAAAAAAATCCATTGAAAAAATGACAGGCCTTATCGTTGATAAAGTTAATATAAATATTAATGGTGTAAGGCCTCCAAAATAACGGAGGAAGAAGAATGAGATACTTTAACAGAATCATCATAATAATCAACACTCTTTTATTTATTATTGCGGGAATATTTATGATAGCTGTAAGCGTAAATACCGCCGGAAATGCTTTTGCAATGAAAACCTCGGAATCATTTATTAACTATATGAAAAATGCCACCGCAGCTTGGAGAGTGGCTGTTTTTATCACGGGAGTTTTTCTTGTTGCAATCGCTCTTCTTACAATAATAGGAAATATTGAAAACCGCCGGCTTGAAAGGACCGTGGTGCTTCAATCGGACCTTGGCGACATTTATGTTTCGATGTCCGCGCTTGAAGATTTTTCAAGGGTCATTAAAAATCTTATTCCCGGAGTCAAGGATATAAAAGGAAAAGTTTATTCCAGAAACAAAAGAATAGACGTGATTGCACGGGTTGTTCTTTATTCAGACAGGCCCGTTGCCGACGTAACACAGGAAATACAGGAAGAAACAATAAGATATATAAGAAACACCCTTGGAATTGACACGCCTGTCAAGCCAACCGTAATAGTAAGTAAAGTGACTTTTCGTCAGGCAGACAGATAAACAATGAAAGAATTTCTGCATTTCCTGCTTTTAAATATAGGCAAAATTATCGGAATAATTTCAGCTTTTATCATATCGCTTCTGATTGTAATATTCGGTATTGCAAAAACCCTTATTATCCTTTTATTCTGCCTTCTTGGATATATAATAGGCAAATGGTTTGATGAAGGAATTTCACCCTTAACTTTTTTATCGGAAGCAATAAAAAGCCTTAAGGAAGGAAAATGGAGATAAAGAAAGGAATTCTTGCGGTTATAGACGCAAATGTCAACCGTTCAAGGGAAGGGCTGCGGGTTACAGAAGACATATCAAGGTTTATTTTTAAAGATAAAACCCTTACTTCAATGAGTAAAAAAATAAGGCACGGAATAACTTTTGCATCAAAAAAACTTGGTCATGAAATTTCAGATTATCTGGAATCAAGAAACAGCGCTTCGGATAAAGGAAGACATATTAAACAAAAATCGGAATTTAACCGTAAAAATCTTTACGATATAATTCTTTCAAATTTTAAAAGGTCGCAGGAAAGCCTTCGTGTTCTTGAAGAAATATCAAAACTTATAAATAAAAAAGCTTCCTTTCTTTTTAAAGAATTACGGTATGAAACATATGTTTTGGAGAAAAAATTCATGCTTAAGGCGGGTAAAAATATATGACACAGCTTGAAGCCGCAAAAAAAGGCATAATAACGCCTGAAATGGCGGAAGTTGCAAAAAATGAAAATTTTAATATTAACGAGCTTGTAAAAAGGATTGCCGCCGGGGAAATAGTAATAACAAAAAACATAAATCATAAAAATATAAAAGCAACCGGTATTGGCAGGGGGCTTAAAACAAAAGTAAACGCCAACATAGGAAGTTCGGAATATATTTGTTCCGTTGAAAATGAGCTTGAAAAACTGCGTGTTTGTACGGAAGCCGGGGCCGATACTGTAATGGATCTTTCAACCGGCGGTGATATTACAAACATAAGAAGAAAAATAACCGAAAAATCAACAATTCCAATAGGCACTGTTCCAGTTTACCAGGCGGTTATCGATGTAATAAAAAGCGGCCGAAAACTTGAACAAATGACGGAAGAAGACCTGTTTACGGCAATTGAAAATCAGGCAAAAGAAGGAATTGATTTTATAACTGTCCATTGCGGAGTTACAAAGCGTTCAATAGACACACTTATCAATCAGGGAAGAATGCTTGATATGGTAAGCCGCGGAGGAACACTGCTTGCCGTATGGATAATGAAAAATAAAACCGAAAATCCTCTTTTTACACAATATGACAGACTGCTTGATATTGCGTATAAATATGATGTAACACTGTCTTTAGGGGACGGCATGCGCCCCGGCTGCCTTTCTGACGCAACCGACAGGGCGCAAATTGAAGAACTTATAACTCTCGGCGAACTTGCAAAAAGGGCATATGAAAAAAATGTGCAGGTTATGATAGAGGGCCCCGGCCATGTGCCTTTAAATCAGATAGCAACAAATATGCAGATACAAAAAAAATTATGCAATAACGCGCCTTTTTATGTTCTTGGGCCTCTTGTCACCGATATAGCGCCCGGATATGACCATATAACATCAGCCATAGGGGGCGCTTTGGCAGCAATGAGCGGCGCCGACTTTTTGTGTTATGTGACCGCAGCAGAACACCTGAAGCTTCCAGATATAGAAGAAGTGCGGGAAGGCGTTATAGTTTCAAGAATTGCCGCTCACGCCGCTGATATCGCAAAGGGAATACCGGGCGCAATTGAATGGGACAATGAAATGGCAAAAGCGCGAAAAGCACTTGACTGGGAAAAACAAATATCCCTTTCAATTAATCCCGCCCTGTCAAGAAAAATGAGAGAAAGTTCAAAACCCGGCAATAATGAAGTTTGCACAATGTGCGGCGAACTTTGCGCCATCAAGGAAATGAAAGAAATAACGGGAGAGGGCCTTTTCCAAAAAATTAAAGCCGAATAACGGCTTTATTTGACTTCCAAAATATTATGTGATATTATTTTTCTGCCGGAATCTTTTCAGGCATTATGATATTAAAACTTTAACCGGCCGGCGGTAAAAATGCAAGCAAAAGGCATTCTTTTTGTTAACACATTCAATTTTTTAAAAAACAAATTCGGAACCGAAAAAACAAATCACTTTATCAACTCCGCATCTAAAATCAAAAAATTATCCTCCTCAAACGCTCTTGAATGGATTCCTGTTGAAGAATTTATTTATCTTCTTGCCGAAGTTGAAAAATATTTCGGTTTTAATGACGGAAGAATATCGGAAGAAACCGGGGCATATTCCGCAAACCAGGCAATGGAAACAACACACAGACTTTTTAAAAATATGCCGCCTTACGGTTTGATAAATACCGCGCCCGCAATTCTTTCTTCATATTATACGGAAGCGGCGGTGCGCATAGAACATATCAGGGACAACAAAGTTAAAATGTTTTTTTCCGGATTTCCAGATGACCGTTTTGTTTCAAAAAGGCTGCTTGGATGGCTAAAGCAGGGCATTGTCAACACAAGCGCCCAAAATATCCGGGTAACCGAACTTGATTTTACGGGCGGTATTGCATTTCTGGTTGAATGGGATTAAAAAAAAGATATATACCCAGAAAAACATATAAAACAATAAAAACAAAAGTCTCGTTTACTTTTTTCCCAAAAATTACCGCCAAAAAAGTCAATATGCCGGCGGCAAAAGAATAAGGCGTTAAATTAAATTTATTTATTGCAAAAGGCGTTAAAAAATAAGCCGCTGCCGCAAGAATGGCCGTAATATATCTTCCTTTACGTTCTCCGAACAATGTCATTATGGTAATTATGCCGCCTTTTAAATCGCCTTCATAATCATTTACGTCTTTTACGCTGAAAGCCGCCGCAAGAAGAATTGTCATCATTACGGCGGCTTTAAAATTAAAAGTGGGAAATGCTTTTTCAGGCTCTGTCCATATATATGCCAAGAATACCGTTCCTGTTGCAGCCACAGCAATAATCAAAAGATTTAAAATGAAAATCTTTTTTAATCTTAAAGGAGGCGCGGAATAAAAATAAGACATTAAAGAAAGAATCAAACAAACAATAAACTGTGTTATTCCGTTTAAAAGAGAAATTCCAAAAAGAATAAAAAGCAAAAAACCGTAAAGAGTAAACCAGTTTTTTTCATGGCTTTTTATTATATTCACCATGTTTGGTTTTCTGTTTATTCCGTCTATTTCAGCATCATAGATGCTGTTAACAAGCAGCGCGGAAGCAAAAAGCAGGTTTATTACAGCAATGCCCTGAATAAAGCGCCATTTATTTTCAAAAGAAAAACCATTATATGCAAGATATCCGATTATAAATAAAACAGTGTAATGTATATGCCTTGAAGGCCTCAGTGAAAAAAGAATATCCTTTGCTTTTTTAAACATCACTTTCCTGTTTTATAAATCAAGGATATTGACAGCCCTGCGGCAACATAGCTTACAAGACCCTGTGTAAGCCATGTTAAAAGTTTTTCTGATGAAAACTGTCCGTTTACAAGCTGAAAAATAAGAGGCTGGGTAACAATTATAAACCATATTATAAAACCCCACATTATCCCTTTTGCCATGCCCTGACCCGGTATACCGTTCTGCAAAAGGGCAAAAAATACCGCCATCATAATCCCCATTCCTGCGTTTAATAAAAGAAGCTTATGAAACCACTTCATTGAAACCGTTTCCCTAAAAAGAGCTCTTAATGAAGGGTCAACTATTTCCCCAGTATACCTATAAGATATACCTGCAGCAACAAACAGTATTATTCCCGCTATAACCCCTGCAAGTAAAAGTTTAAGCCCTTTTTCCATAATTGTTTTGCCTCCTGAAATTTTTTACTGTTTATCCCTTATATCCGGTCAAATATTAACACATCTACACCCTGCATATCAATACCTTGATGAATTTTATACTGTACATATCCTTGACAGCCATTCAGCCATATGATAATATGTTTTCATATTGGGAATTGAGGAATAATCTTACCGGAAATACTGATTAAAACTTTTTTAGCTTTATGTTTCATTAAAATCCCCAAAAGGGAGGTGAAAAGTAAGCGAAAAAAGGTCCCGGAATAAATGGGGCAAACCGGAACCTAAAAGTCAATCAGTCCCGCAAAAAAAAATTTGGAGGGTACTCGTAATGAAGAAATTTTTGGCTGTTTTTGCAGTACTTGCGCTTTTAACTTCAGGCGCATTCGCAGGAATTACAAGCTACACGCAGGAATCATCAATGGCCTTGTATCCCGGCGTTCTTAATCCCGGAAGCCTTACAGGCGCAAACACATTTGTAACAGACATCGCTCTTTTTGGCAATTCGGCTTTAATTGAAGACTTAGGCGGAGGAGACTTTTTAGGCCTTGTTTCATTAAAAACAGACATGGGAACATTTGCAGTATCAGCAAGCCATACCGAATATATTTATCTTGACGGAATAGATCCGGACTATCCAAGCATGGTGCTTGGTTTGGCATGGGCCGGAGACATGAATTTCGGAAAACTTGGTGTTGCTGTTTTGTATGGTGTTAATTCTTTATATGACGAAAACAAGAATCCTGCCCTTTATGCATCAAACTCGTCTGATAAATATTCAAAATTTTATCAGTATTTGGGTTTAAAAGGAACTGTTGGCCTTACAGGTCTTGACCTTGCTCTTAACTTTGGAACAATAAATTCCGGCGATGCCACAAAAAATAAAAATGCATCAGGAACAATAGTTGGTGACAGCTCCACATCCTATGGAAATATGAGAATTGGAGCTGACGCAAGGCTTGCGCTCACCAAAGACCTTCTTGTAAGCGCAGGGCTTGGTTTTAAAAACGGCGGAGTAAATAATATTACAAAAACAGACGCAAACAATGACGGCGATTTTACGGATGCAGGCGATACAAACTCTGTTTTTACAAACAGCAACAATGCGCTTGATTTTTCCGCTCTTATTGGAAAAACAATAAAAGCAACTGACACACTTTCTGTCCTTCTTTCAGCAGGTCTTTTGGGAAATGTAACAGCATCCGATGACAAGGTTACAGAAAATAAAAACACAGGCGTAAAAACATATGAAACAACAACATGGAATGAATTTTATTGCTATGTTCCTGTAAATATTGCAATAAAAGGAAAACTTAATGAAACATGGACATTCAGCGCAGGCGCAAGCTTCTACGCAATAAACTTTAATAATTATGTAACAAAATACAGCGAAAATCCTAATACACAGAAGCCTTCTTACAAAGATAATAACATACATACAGACATAAATATATCACCATATCTTGGTTACTCAATCGGTTTAACAGGCAAAATCGGCGACTTCAGGATAGATATGTACATTGACCCTGAAATTCTGATGGCAGGTCCTAACTTTATTTCCAATTACAGCGATGACCTTAACAACAGCATAGCGCTCGTTTACGAGTGGAAATAAAAAGCGGTAAAATCACCCGCCCGTTTACCGGGCGGGTGATATAAAACAACGGGAGGATTTAATGAAAAAGATTTTGGCCATTCTTTTAACGGCTGTTCTTGCGGCAGCACCCGTATTTGCCGCTGCAGCCAAGCCCGTTGCCGAAAGCGGAATAAGGACACTTACACAGGAAGCTGCCGAAGCGCATTATCCCGGTGTGCTTATTCCCGGAAGCGTTTCTGATGTTTCTGTGTTTGTTTCAAATCTTCCGTCTCTTGGCAATTCGGTAATGTTTGAATATATCTATGATTTCTATACTTATCTTGATAGCAACAATGATCCATTCACAAGAGATAATATTTCAGGTTCAGTGACCTTGAATACAGACCTTGGCGTAATAGGCGTTTCTGTTCAGCCAACACTTTTGTATCCGCTTATTTACATAGGTTCAACCAATTTAAGCAATATTGTCGGTCTTTCGTATGCAAATACTTTTGGGGGTATTCCTGTAGGCGCAGGCCTTCAATACGGCTGTAATAATTCAAGTTATGATTATCTTAACAATTACAGCGCATAGCCGCACGACGGGTTTGACAATTCCCAGTATTTCAGCGCAAGACTTGGGTCTTCGTTAAAAATAGGGATGCCTGTTGACCTTGCTTTTGGGTTTATGTTTTATAACAATGTTGAGGAAGACAATTACTACAACAGTTCTTCACAGTGGAATTCAACATATACTTATGAAACATCAAAAATGAACTTTGATATTGCGGGCAGATTGAATTTTTCCGATGACCTTTATGTTGTTGCCATGGCCAACTGGCTTCAAGGCTGGGACATAACAAGAACCAGTCAATGGTGGGACGACTATCAGAATGTTTATTACAACAGCGAGCTTAATTTTAAAGCGCTTGTCGGAAAAACAATTAAGGCGGGCGACACTTTAAAAGTCAGGCTTGCAACCGGTTTGTCGCTTATGGGAAGAACAATGCCGCTTTATTATTATGAAGATTTTGTGTATAACTATAAAGGTTATTACAATGATGATTATGACCAGTATTCCTTTGTTTCTGTTCCTTTAAATATTGCAGTAACAGGCAAGCTTAATGAAACTTGGTCGTTTAATGCCGGCGCAGGGATGGATATTCTTAACCTTGACGGCTATAAAAACGGCTACCAGGCGGCAGACGGTTCCAAAACAACCAAATTCACTCTTGATTCTGTATCTGATTCACAGACTATTGAACCTTTTATGACCTATGCATTCGGATTAACAGGCGTAATAGGCGATTTAAGGCTTGATATGTATATTAACCCTGAAATATTTATAACAGGGCCTAATTTCATATCAAATGCATCTGTTGATTTAAATCAGGGTGTGGCTTTGGTTTATAACTGGAAATAAAAAAATTAAAAATAAAAACCCCGGGTAAAAATTTACCCGGAGTTTGTTTTTTAAGGAGTCTAAAATGAAAAAAGTTTTTTTATCCGCATTCATATTTCTGGCGGCTGTTTCGCTGATATATTCAGAAAATGTGCCTGCAGCCTTAACTTTAACAGCGCAGACAGAACCTGTTTCCTCCACAATTAACGCCGCCTCTGATTCCAAATCAAACGGCACGATAATTGACGCCATTATTAACTCGTTTAAACCTTCTCCAGCCGGAGTCACAAATACAGGCAGCAACGTTTATGAAAGCACTCCCTCAGACAATATACCCGCTGGAATTCTGATAATTTCAGACTCAATATCAGCCGGTTTAACGGCTTTTTTATGGAGTGATTATTTGATGCAAATAAATAACTATAACAAAATTTACGATGAAGTTAACAATACAACATACGATAATTACAAATACCTGTTAAACAAGAAAAAATCCGTTGAAGACAGGTTGTCAGGATGCATAATAATGTCTTCAATAACCGCTGTTCTGCTTGGATATACCGCAGCGGACTTTTTTTGGCTTCATAATGTCTTTCCCCCTGATATAAAAATATCCTTCAATTATGATGCCGTAAAAATTACTGCATTAACGAGATACTGATATAAAAATATGCCTTGACAGCCGGACCTTATGATATATAATAACGCGTTAAAAGCTGTAAAAACTTTTATTTTAAAATCTTTGATATGACAAAAAATAATTTGGAATATTGTTAATAAAATATTTAAATTATGTGGAAAACTTATTTTTTGCCTTATATTTAAGGTAAATTATGTGTTCAATAATATTAAAAAATTTTGTGGATAAGTTGTTAATTAAAAAGAAAGGTTTTATTATATGAAATCAAAAGAATTTATTTGGCAAAATCTGCTTGAAAAAGTAAAAACAGAAAATCAAAGTCTTTCACTTTGGCTTGAAGGATCCGATGCGGTTTATAATGAAGCCGACAATAAGCTTAATATTTTTGTAAAAAGCAATCTGCATGTTAAAACATTAAATAAATATAAAAACGAGCTTGAAGATATTTTTGAAAACACTTTTAACTTTAAACCTTCAATAAACATTGAAACCGCAAAGGAATCAAAAAAAGACATATCGGAAAAAATTACCATTGAAGTAAAACAAATGCCCCTGCCCCTTTTTTCCTCAGGAAATATTCCTTCTTTAAACGCAAATTTCAGATTTAATAATTTTATTATAGGCACAGGAAACCGTTTTGCCCATGGCGCATGTATGTCCGTTGCGGAAGCTCCGGGTCAAAGCTATAATCCTCTTTTTATTTACGGCGGCGTCGGTCTTGGAAAAACTCATCTTTTACACGCCATAGGCACCTATGTGCATGAAAAAGACCCTTCAAAAAAAATAATGGTTGTGACAGCGGAAAAATTTTTGTATGAAGCCGTTCAGGGAATGAGAGACAACAAAATGGAAGAATTCAGGGATCGTTACAGAAGCGCTGATTTGCTTTTGGTTGATGATATCCAATACCTTCAAAAAGGCGAAAAAACCAGGGAAGAATTCTTTCACACATTCAATGAACTTACAAATTTAAACAGACAAATAGTTATCAC
This sequence comes from uncultured Spirochaetia bacterium, assembly GCA_964417645.1. Lineage (GTDB taxonomy): Bacteria > Oederibacteriota > PGYV01 > PGYV01 > PGYV01 > CAYQIS01. Next base: position 56,645 of record CAYQIS010000003.1, on the reverse strand, counting down.
TTCCGATGTCGCGCCAAGTCAGCTTGAAATTGAAGACCGCTTGACATCACGTTTTTCCGCTGGAATGATTGTTGACATTCAGCCGCCTGATTTTGAAACCCGCGTCGCAATTTTATATCAAAAATGCAAAGAAGAAAATATCAAAGTCCCTGATAATGTAATAGCTTTCATCGCTGAACATATAAACAGCAATATCAGAGAATTAAACGGCACTCTTGTCACCTTTAAACAGCTTTCTGAAGGCAAACCGGAAGAAATGACAATTGAACTTGCAAAAAAAGCAATAAAAATAAGAAATCCAAAATTTGAGCAGGAAAAAAAGATAGGCGTTGATTTTATTCAGACTGTTGTTTCCGATTTTTATAATATAAAAGTTCAGGAAATGCTTTCAAAAAAAAGGCACGAGAATATTGCAATGGCAAGACAGGTTGCAATGTATTTAACAAGAGAATTGACAAATTATTCATTAATGCAGATAGGACAGTATTTTGGCGGAAAAGACCATACAACCGTGATGCATGCAATATCAAAAGTTGATAATCTTATAAAATCAGACGAAAAATTTAAAACAGAAATAAACGAAATAATAAACAGAATTAAAAAATGATTTTTTGCCATATTTTGTTGATATTTTCCTGTTATCATGTTGATATCCTGTTGATAAAAAATACTGTCCATTTTTTTGTGGATAAAACAGTTTTTTTGTATTAAAATACAGTAATATTTCACATTAACAAAAATAAAAAGTTTTATTAAATTAAGATTTTTTTTAAGTTATCACACTTATTAACAATATAATAACTATATCTAAAATTATTTAATAAAAATATAAATATAATTTATATTGTTAAAAACCTTATAAGGAGGATTTTGTTTAATGAAGATTAAAACAAATAAACAGGAAATTTTAAATTCTCTTCAAATTGTACAATATTTTATATCAACGGGGGCAACACTGCCTTTATTGTCAAATATACTTTTTGAAGCCGAAGGAGACACGCTTAATCTAACGGCAACAGACATGGACATCAGCGCAAAAGTAAAATGTAAGGTTGAAAGTGTAAAAGAAGAAGGAAAAACAACAATACCTAAAAAAATAATATCACTTATAAAAGAACTGCCTGATACGGAAATTATCATTGAATCCGATAAAAATGACAATATTCAGGTAAAATTTAAAAAATCAAATTATAAAATGCCCGGTTTATCCGCGGATGATTTTCCCGCTCTTCAGCTTGATGATAAAAAGCTTGAAACTATAAAAATACAGCAAAAACTGCTGAAAGACATCATTAACAATATTTCATATGCGGCGCTTAAGGATTCAACAAAAAGAAATTTAAACGGAGTATTTTTTAAATTTGACGGCTCCAAAATTGAAGCTGTTGCAACAGACGCGCACAGACTGGCATATTATAAAACAGAAGGAAAAAATACGGTTAAAGCCAAATTTGAATATATAGTGCCTTTAAAAACAATATCGGAAATTTCAAAAGTTCTTAACGATGACGAAAAAGATGTTGTAATAAATTTTTATGAAAAGATAATTGAGTTTAAACTTGAAAATATAGAAATAATTTCAAGAGTAATAGATGAGAATTATCCAAACTATAATCAAGTTATTCCAAAAGATTTTAATATGACCGCAGTAATATCAAAAGAAGAGCTTGCTTCAGCCATAAGACGCGCCGCCGTCATTACTTCTGAAAAAAGCAAAATCATTGTTTTTAAATTTGAAAAAGGAAAAATGCATTTGTGTGTTCAAACGGCGGATGAAGGCGAAGCAAATGAAGAAATAGACATAAAATATGAAGGTGACCCGATGGAAGTTTCTTATAATGCTGTTTATATAATGGATTTTTTAAAAGCCGTTGAAACGGATGAAATAGAATTAAATTTGATAAGTTCAATGAATCCCGGCGTTATGAAACCTACCGGAGATTCCAATCTTTTATATGTAATTATGCCTATCAGAAAATAAGCGGGGTAAATGATGGACGAGAACAATAAAGAAAATAATTTAATACCTGATCAGGAAATACACGGAAAAATTATCCAGGCTTCAATAGAAGAGGAGATGAAGACCTCTTATCTTGATTATTCAATGAGCGTTATTGTAGGACGTGCTTTGCCGGATGTTCGCGACGGGTTAAAACCGGTTCAAAGAAGAATAATTTACGGCTTATATGACATGGGACTTCTTCATAATAAGCCTTACAGAAAATCGGCTAAAATAGTCGGTGAAGTAATGGGTAATTATCACCCTCACGGTGATTCATCAATCTACGACACAATGGTAAGAATGGCGCAGGATTTTTCTTTCAGGATGCCGCTGATTGACGGGCAGGGTAATTTTGGATCGGTTGACGGAGACCCCCCTGCAGCCATGCGTTATACGGAAGCCAGGATGTCAAAGATAGCAGAAGAACTTGTGCAGGGTATAGACAAAAATACAGTGGATTTTATTCCCACATACGATGAGTCAAACAAAGAACCGTCCGTTCTTCCGGTGACTTTTCCGCATCTTCTTGTAAATGGAAGCGCGGGAATTGCCGTTGGAATGGCAACGAATATTCCCCCGCATAATCTTGGCGAAGTAATTGATGCTGTGGTTTATTTTATAAAAAACAGGGAAAGAAATATTAAACCCGAAGAACTGCTTCAATATATTAAAGGCCCTGATTTTCCGACAGCGGGCTATATAATAGGCAGAGAAGGCATAAAACAGGCTTATACAACAGGCAAAGGCTCCGTTACAATGCAGGCCAAAGCAAAAATTGAAGAAACAAAAAAAGGAAAAAAACAAATTGTAATAACCGAACTTCCGTTTATGGTGAATAAAGCGCAGCTTCTTGAAAATATTTCCGAACTTGTAAGGGATAAAAAAATAGACGGTATAACGGATTTAAGGGACGAATCGGACAAAGAAGGAATAAGGGCTGTAATAGAGGTAAGCAGAAATGACAATCCTGAAATAATATTAAATCAGCTTTATAAACATACGGCGCTTAGAACAACATTTGGAATTATTTTTCTTGCAATTGTAAACGGAAAGCCAAAAATTTTAAATATAAAAGAACTGATAGAAAATTTTATTGCGTTCAGAAAAGAAGTCATTATAAGAAGAACAAAATTCGAGCTTGATAAAGCCGAACGCCGAGCGCATATATTGGAAGGATTAAAAATTGCGCTTAAATATCTTGATAAAGTGATAAAAATAATCAGGGCATCCGAAAACACCGAAACAGCCAAACAGGCTTTAATTGAAGCTTTTAAATTAACCCCTGTTCAGGCTCAGGCAATTCTTGACATGACATTAAAACAGCTTACTTCCCTTGAAGTGGAGAAAATTGAAAATGAATACAAAGAGCTGATTAAATTAATAGAAAAATTAAAATCATTGCTGGCAAGTGAAAAGAAAATATTTGAACTTATGGCAGAGGAACTTCTTGAAGTAAAGAATAAATTTGCGGACGAAAGAAGGACACAGATAATAGAAAAAGAAAAAGAAGTAAGCGTTGAAGATTTAATACAGGAAGAAGACATGGTTGTCACAATTTCACATAACGGTTTTATTAAAAGAACGGCCGTAAGCACTTATAAAGCGCAAAAACGCGGAGGCCGCGGAATTATGGCAATGGCAACAAAAGATGAAGATTTTGTGGAAGATCTGTTTATTTCGAACACACATGAATATATTTTATTCTTTACAAATAAAGGAAAATGTCACTGGCTTAAAGTTTATGAAATTCCTGAAGCCGCAAGACAGACAAAGGGCAAAGCAATAGTCAATTTGATTAAACTTGAGGAAGGGGAAAAAATAGCTTCTTATGTTTCCGTAAAGAATTTTTCCGAAGATAAATTTCTTATAATGAGCACAAGAAAAGGCTTAATTAAACGGTCAAGATTGTCTTTGTTCAGCAACCCGAGAAGCGGGGGAATTATAGCGATAACACTTAATGATGATGACACTTTAATAGATACAAAAATTGCCGGCGAAAATGACGAAATATTTATAGCAACTCTTGAAGGAATGGCAATCAGAAGCAAAGTTAAAGATTTCAGAGAAGTCGGAAGAACGGGAATGGGTGTACGCGGAATAAATCTTGACAAGAAAGATGTTGTCGTGGGAGTTACCATACTTCCCGCAGGACAGAAAAATTTAACTTTATTGACCGTGACAGAATTGGGTTTTGGAAAAAGGACTGAGATAAGCGAATACAGGGAACAATCAAGAGGTGGAAAAGGTCTTATAAATATGAAAGTGACCGAAAAAACAGGCAATGTTATAGATATAAAACTTGTTGATGACACAAATGAGCTTATGATAATTACAACCAGCGGAACTTTAATAAGAACAAAAATAAAAGATATAAAAACAATAGGCAGAAATACACAGGGTGTAAGGCTTATTAAGATGAAAGAAGGAGAACGCGTAAGCGCTGTTGCTCGTGTTGCGGAAAAAGAAGACGAAGAAGAAACGGAATAACAAGGAGGCGTCATGGGCAAAAGCTCATTGATGGTCAAGATTTTATTATTTGCTGCTGTAATTTTGCTTTTTGGAACGCCGGTTTGGCTTATTATTGAAAATGACAATATAAGGCTGGCGCAAATAAAAAAACTGCAGGCAAATATCATTGAAACTGAAAATAAAACAGAGCGAGAGCTTATAAAATCACAGGTTGCGCAAAAAGTAAGCGAAATTTCCTCGATGCTTTTGGAGCTTTCCGAAAAAAGAATTCTTGAACGTTTTGGAGGTCCGGCAAATGATCCGATTATAAAAAATTCAAGCTACAGCAAACCGGCTTCAAAACAAAAAATTATTTCACAGTTTCTTGCACTTTCCGCAAAGTTAAGCGCTGAATCGGCGCTTCTTTTGACAAACGGCAATTCAATAGCCGTAAACAGAAAAGGTCTTGAAAAAATAAAGCATACCGGCAAAGAGGCTTTTACAGCTTCCATTAATTCAAAAAAAATTGTAATAACAAGAAATTTAAAAGAGGGAACCGGAGAATACTACATACCTGTAATTGACAATAAAGAACAAATAGTGTCAGTTATTTATGTAAGAGAAGATTTAAGCGAAATGCTTGATAAAATAAGAAAACAGCTGCAGTCTCCGCGCGGATATAATTTTATCACCGATCCAACAGGCCTTGTAATATTAAGTTCTGACAGATCAAAAGAAATGACGGAAAACATCAATGATAACAATGATTTAAAACCGTTAATGACAAGGGAAGTTCCGGACACAAATGTGAGAGAGGCAAAATATAATAATCTGCTTGGCATATTGGGCTATACAAAAATGAGGGAAATAATGATGATGCCGTGTGTTTTTACGCCATATTCGGATTATAAATCGCTTTCTTCCGTACAGGAAAATAAATATGAACCTTTTGTTAATTCAACATTATACGGCATACCGGTATTGTTTATTCTGGCAGGTTCGGCGGTTATAGGATTTATTCTTGTTTTTTCCGCCGCCGGTTCCGGCTCATATCCTTTAAAAAAAGTTGTATCTGCCATTGCAAGAATAGATGATGATATTTTTGAAACATTGCTTCCTCCTGCCGAAGGGGATTTTAAAAAGCTTACGGACGCTTTGGTAATTTTAAAAGGAAGACTGAAAGCGGCCGAAGATAAAGCGGAAAAATTGTCACAGATGGGAAAAGAACTTGAAGAGGAACTTTCAAAAGAAGCTTCCAGAGCCGATCATGAAATTTCCGAATTGAGAAATGCGGTTAAAAATGCCGAGAATGCAAAAGTAAGCGCTCAGGAGCAGGTTATAAAAACAAAAAATGAGATGGAAAAAATTTTAAAAGAGTCCGAAGAAAAAATTAAAGCTGCCAATCAGGAAGCGGAAAAAAAGATAAATGAAATGCGCAAAAAAATAGAGTCTCTTGAAGCGGATATTAAAAAGGCGCAGGAATCAAAAATACCGGCAGAAAAAGAAAATATGAGGATGGAAGCGGTTTTAATGATGAACACGGAATTAAAAGGTGTTTTGTCTGTTATTAAAACCTATATATCTTCGGTTCTTGGAGGAGAGGGCAAAATAACCGATGCGCAGCAGCAGTTTCTTGGAGTTGTAATCAACAAATCCGCAAGGCTTGAAAGACTGATTAATGACCTAACGGAACTTGCAAGGCTTGAAAAAGGTGATATTGCAATTAACAAGCAGCCTGTTGATTTAAACACAATAGTATCCGATATTTTGCTTTCCATACAGCCGCAGGCCGATGTCAAAAAAGTTGAGATTAAACAAAATTTTGCGCCTTCACTTGCCATGGCGCTTGGAGATTCTTCCAGAATATCAAATGTGCTTTCTCAGCTTATTACGCAGGCAATTAAAGTTTCTCCCAGAGGCGGGCAGATAATAATTAAAACATCAGATGATGACAAAGCCGTTTATTTAAGAATTTCAGATTTTGGAATGAGTCTGCCAAAAGTAAAAACAGAACAGCTTTTTATTAATTTCCACGGAACAGAGTCACCTGCCGGTCCTGAATTTTCAAATACGGGTTTAAGATTTCCTATTATTAAATCAGTCATGAGAAATATGAACGGAGATATTTGGGTTGAATCTGAGATAGGAAAAGGAAAAACATTCGTAATAATGTTGCCCAAAGAATTAAAAAGCGGAAATTCAATAAAATCACAGGAATTAAAATCGGAAATAAAAACACCGGAAATAATTATAGAATCTTCGGCAATAAAAGACAATTTAAATTCCAATTTAAGCCCTTCCGAAGAATCCGGAAAAAATATAAAAGAGCAGCCGCCGGTTTCAGGATTTAAAATTGCAAGAAACACTTTTGATGCCAAACCAACGTCAAATATCCCGTCTGACAGACCAAAGATTATGAATAATCTGGCTTCGATGGGAATTGAAACCGAGCCCGTACAAAAAAAACAAGAACTCATTAAAAGCGTTAAAATTCAGACAAACAGCTTAATAACAGATCTGCCGCTTTCTGTTGATCTTCCGGAAGTTCCAAAAGTCAGTGAAATTATTTCGAAATCTGCATCACAAGACAGCACTCCCGCGGCAACAATTCCCGGCGCGGGAATAAAAGTACCTGATAAACTTATGGATGCAAAATTGCCGGATGAACTTCCGCCTTTGCCGGACCTTCAGGATGACAAAGGGTCAGACATTTTATAGGAAGGTGTGTTTTTTTGAAAAAAATTGCAGCTCTTATTATTACAGGCATAATATCTTTCCCTTTAATTTTAAATGCCGCATGGGATAAGCCAAGGCTTGCCGCAAATGAAACAAAACCAATGCAGCTGATTGAAAAAAAAGAATTTTGGACAGCACAGAATTCGCCATATGTTATTAATGAAGAAATTGTAATTGGTCCCAAGGGCGTTCTTAACATACAGCCCGGTACAACAGTTAAATTTGGCGAAAAGGGCAGAATTGTTGTAAAAGGAGCAATGTATGCAAAGGGTCTGCCTGAAAATCCGGTAAGATTTATGCCTTACGACGGAAGCTCTTTTTATGACGGATTCTTGTTTGAAGGCAAATATAAAAATATAATGGAATTTTGTGTGATAATAAGGGCTTCCATAAAAGTCGAAGGCGGAAGCCTGCTTTATAACAATAATTATATGGTTAATTCAACTGGTGTTATGCTTTCACATTTTGCAAAAGCCGTTATAAAAGACAATTATTTTTTAAACAACACCTATGGAATTTATGCGGAAGGCAAAGAAATGGCTTTTACAATAACAGGCAATACTTTCAAAAAAAATAAATATGCTTTATATTTTCAGGAACTTACAAATACAAAATTTTCTGTTGAGAAAAATAATTTTGAAGAAAATACCGTGGATATAACAAATTATACGCCGGTTAATATTGAAGCCAAAGATAATTATTGGGGAACAGCTGATGAAAATCAGATAATTAAAGGTTTTTTTGGAAAGAGAAACAACACAAAACTTGGAGAAATAAATTACAGGCCATATTCTTCCGCCCCGTATGCTTCTTATAAACTTACGCCGCAGATACAACAGTTGGTGAAATATTTGCTTTCTTTAAAAAAAATACGGGATGAAAACCCAAAGCTTGGAATCGGGCCTGGTTTTACGGGTTTCATGCCTTTTATACCCGAGAATGTGGCAAAAGAAAATTCTTTAGGTTTTGGATTAAATGCCGAGTTTTTGCTTAATTTAAACGGCTGGTTTATGCTTGGAGTTGAAGGGAAGAATTTTATTATGAGCAATAAAGACAAAAATATTTATGATTATGAAATTTCTCTTACGGAAATGATGATTAATGCTTATTCTTATATAGGCTGGAAAAAAGACGTATATTTTGTCCCATTTGCAAAAATAGGAAACGGCTTGGTAATGATTTCAAGACAATATAAATTTAAAGACGGAACAACAATAAAAAAACCTGAATTAAATTATGCCGCTTCTGCAGGTCTGGGGGCGGAGTGGTTTATTTTAAAATTTTTTTCGCTGAAATCAGGAGCTGATTATAATATTGCTTTGTCAAATACCGGAGCCATAAACAGTGCGGCTTTTTACATTTCAGGCATGGTTTATTTTGATGTGCCTTTGTTTTTGAGCGAATAATGAATGATGATCCGGTAAGCATAAGCGATATAATAAATAAGTTTTTGAAAAAGACAAAAATTGACCAGGAAAATGAATTCGATTTTATTATTGAAAAATGGAATGAACTGGCCGGGCCGGAAATTTCAAAATACACCCAGCCGTTTAAATTTAAAGACGGAAGGCTTTTTATAAAAGTCAAGAACAGTGTTATTAATTCAGAGATACAATATAAAAAGGAAGAGCTTACAGAAAAAATTAACAATGTCTTTAAAGAAAAAAAAATTTTTGAAATTATAACAAAGATAGGGCGTTAAGCGCGGATAATAAGGAGGATTTACTGATGTCAAAAAAGAAAGAAAAAGAAGAAAAGAATAAAAAAAATTTAAAGGCTTCGGAAAATGAAAAATTAAAAAGCAGTAAGCCGTTAAATCATGAAGAAACGGAACCGGAAACAGAAGCGGGTAAAGCCGCGGAAAAAGGAAGCAAAGAATATACAGGAGATAAAATAACAGTTCTTGAAGGTCTGGAAGCTGTCCGTAAAAGGCCTGCCATGTATATAGGAAGCACGTCTTCAAGCGGTCTGCATCATCTTGTATATGAAGTTGTGGATAATTCTATAGATGAAGCCATGGCGGGTTTTTGCGATAAAATAACTGTTATTATACATTCGGATAACAGTATATCTGTTACTGATAACGGACGCGGCATACCCGTTGATATTCACAAACAGCAAAAAAAATCAACACTTGAAGTTGTGATGACGGTTTTACATGCCGGCGGAAAGTTTGATCATAATGCTTATAAAGTTTCAGGCGGGCTTCATGGAGTGGGGGTAACATGCGTAAATGCTTTATCTGAATGGCTTGAAGTTGAAGTAAAAAGAGACGGTAAAATATATTATCAGCGTTATCAAAGAGGAAAACCCGATGAACCCGTAAAAGTTATAGGAACAGCGAAGAAAACAGGAACTAAAATTATGTTTAAACCCGACCATCAAATATTCGACAATCTTGTTTTCAGCTATGAAATACTTGCCACCAGACTTCGCGAGCTGAGTTTTCTTAACAAAGGTATAGAGATAACAATAAGGGATGAAAGAGGGGATAAAGAAAAAGAAGAAGTCTTTAAGTTTGACGGCGGTATTGCTGAATTTGTAAAACATATGAATAAGAATAAGGAATGCATTAACAAGAAGCCGATTTATATAGAAGGTGAAAAAGACAGGATAATTTGCGAAGTTGCAATACAGTATAATGACGGTTATTCGGATAATATGCTGAGTTTTGTAAATAACATAAGAACTGTTGAAGGAGGAACACATCTTTCGGGATTTAAAACAGCTCTTACAAAAGCCGCAAGCACATATGCCAAAAAGAACGGATTGTTTAAAAAAGATGATTTCAGTATTTCCGGGGACGATGTAAGAGAAGGCTTAAATGCTGTTATAAGCGTTAAAGTGCCTGACCCGCAGTTTGAAGGACAAACAAAGGCGAAACTTGGAAATTCCGAAGTTGAAGGAATAGTAAGTTCTTTGGTTTATGAAAAACTTACTGAATATTTTGAAGAAAATCCTGGTGAGGCAAAAAGAATTATCAATAAAGCCATTGCCGCCGCCGAAGCCCGTGAAGCGGCAAGAAAAGCGAGAGACCTTGCAAGAAGAAAAAATGCCCTTGATTCCGGAGGTCTGCCGGGAAAATTGGCGGATTGCTCCGAAAATGATCCGTCAGTATGCGAGCTTTATCTTGTTGAGGGAGATTCGGCCGGAGGTTCGGCAAAACAAGCCAGAAACAGACGTTTTCAGGCAATACTTCCTTTAAGAGGAAAGATTCTTAATGTTGAAAAAGCCCGTATTGACAAAGTTCTTAGCAATGAAGAAATTAAGACAATGATTACGGCAATCGGCGCCGGTGTCGGCAGCGATAATTTTGATATCACGAAGGCAAGATACAACAAAATTGTTCTTATGACAGATGCTGATGTTGACGGGGCCCATATAAGAACCCTTCTTCTTACATATTTTTTCAGACAGGCAAGACCGCTTGTTGAATCAGGATATGTTTATATCGCCCAGCCCCCGCTTTATAAAGTAAAAAAAGGAAAGGTTGAGCGTTATATGAAGGATGATAAAGAAATGAATGTTTTTCTTACAGAAGAAGGCATGAAAGATTTAAAGCTTGTTCAAATTTCCAAAAAAGGAGCGGAAAAGGTTGTTCAGGAAAAAGTTCTAAAAGATATTTTAAATGATATTATAGAACTTGAACATTTAATGCCAAGATTAAGAAAAGCCGGAGTTGATATGAGGTCTTTTCTTGAGAACAGAGAAAAGTGGAAGAAATTCCCTATGTTTGAAGTGACGATAAAAGAAAAAACGGTTTATTGTGATTCTGAAAAAGAAGCTTTTGAAAAGGTAAAAACCGCGCTTCCTAAATCTTTTAAGGCGACTTCAATTGACGATATTGATGAAGCCGCCAAGAAAGCCGCGGGAATTAAACTTATTGACCTTCGCGAGACCGTTGAACTGCGAAACGCCGATAATGTTTTGAAAAAATTGGAGAGCAGAGGTCTTGATGCAAACAGTCTTTTTGAGGAGGAAATAAACGCATTTGATGAAAAAACTGAATCCGAAACTGGAAAGGACAGAAAAAAAACAGTGCCTTTATTTAAAGCAATAGATGAAGACGGCGAGACACTTCTTTTTTCGGTTTCGGAACTGTCTGATTTTATAAAAAACAGAGGGAAAAGAGGAATAGGTATACAAAGATATAAAGGTCTTGGTGAAATGAATCCGGAACAGCTTTGGGAAACCACAATGGATCCGGAAAGGCGGACATTGCTTCAGGTTACAATAGATGATGCCGTAAAAGCCGATGAAATTTTTACCATATTAATGGGAGATGAAGTGGCTCCAAGAAGAGAATTTATTGAAACACATGCTTTGGAAGTAAAAAATTTGGATATTTAAAATCGGAGTTTTTTTTGGCACAAGAGAAAAAGTTTTTAAAATATTTAAAATTAAATTATTTATTTTCGGGTGTTTCAAAAAAAGGACTAAATTTAATTTTTAAATGTGCCAAAGAAAGATATTTTAAATCCGGTGAAATAATTTTCAACGAAGGAGATGAAGGCGATTCTCTTCATATAATTGTATCGGGAGAAGTAAAAGTTATTAAATACGGCAGGGACGGAAAAATTAAAACCCTTGCAATATTAAAGGAAAAAGATATTTTTGGAGAGATGTCGATTCTTACCAAAGAGGCAAGAACGGCAACAATAGAAGCAATGGAAGACACTGTCACTCTGTCAATATCAAGAGCGGATTTTGAAAATTTGGTTTATAAAGAACCGTCAATTTCGCTTCAAATAATAAAAACGCTTTCTGAAAGACTTGCAAAAGCTGACAGAGATATTAAAGTTCTTGCTTTGGGCGATGCAAAAAGCAGAATTGCATGCGTTATAATGGATTTTAAAGATGAAGTTGGAAAAGTAAAATTTACCCATCAGGACATTGGTGATTTTGCGGGACTTACAAGAGAAACCACAACAAGAACATTAAAACAGATGGTGAAAGAAGGTCTTATATCGGTGAAAAACAGAAAAATAGTTATAAAGGATGAAGAAAAATTAAAGGAGTTGTGTTCATAATGGGCTTGAAAGGCGTTATTTTTGATGTTGACGGTGTTATAATAGATACAGCTCCTGTTCATCATAAATCCTGGAAAGAAACGTTTAAAAATTATGGAATAAAAAAATTTACTTTTCTGGATTTTAAAAATAAAATTGACGGTATGCCAAGAGCTAAAGGAGTATTAAAAATTTTTCCAGGTCTTGATGAGAAAACCGTAAAGAAAATTTGTGAAGAAAAACAGATATATTTTAACGGTTTTTTAAAAAAAGAAGGTGTTAAAAAATTTTCATCAACGGTAAAGTTAATGAAAGACCTTAAAAAAGCCGGTATATTGCTTTGTATGGCATCATCAAGCAAAAATGCAAGACACATTCTTGAATCGGAAGGGATATATGATCTTTTTGATGCGGATGCGGAAGGTTCTGAAGTAAAAAGAGGAAAACCATATCCGGATATATTTTTAAAAGCCGCAAAAAAATTAAAATTAAAGGCGGAGGAATGCATTGTAATAGAAGATTCTCAGGCAGGCATAGATGCCGCTGTTGCGGCTAAAATTAAATGCGTGGGGGTTTCAAGGGAGCACGCGCTTAAAGGTGCAGATTTGACCGTTAAAGACCTTAAAGAAGTAAGCGTGAAAAAGCTTTTAAAATTGGCAGGAGGTTGAAATGGCCCGTAAAAGAAAGGCAACAATAGGGCAGGTGCTCCTTACAAGCATGGCGGCAGGATTGTTGATTTCTTTTGGATTTCAGCCTTTATACGAAGAAACACGAAAACTTGCTCATCAATATATTAGCCTTGGAGTATGGAATGACATTATAGTTATGGCATTTCTTGGAATATTTTATTTGGGTTTGCTTATATATCTGCTTACGGTAAGTTTTTTAAACAGTTTTGCAAGAAACGTTTTTAAGGTTCTTTTATATGAAATGAGATGTAAAGAACTTCTGCCTCCGGGATACAAGGTTAAAAAACGCAGAAGATTTAATCATGTTTACGAAGATATAATGGAGGTTTTTGATAATTTTGTTCACAATTATTTTAAATTAAAAAAAGAAAAAGACAAATATTCAAAAACGCTGCAGACATATCTTGATCCTTCTTTAAAAGCCGAAATAGAAACAAAAAATATACATGAAATATATGTTGGCGGAAAGAAAAAGAATGCAACAATTCTTTTTTGTGATTTAAGGGGTTTTACATCTTTTACGGAGAATCACGATCCTCATGATGTTGTCAAAATTTTGAATGATTATTTTACTTTTGCAACGGCGATAATTACAAAGAACAGGGGAAGGGTCAATAAATATATAGGGGACGCAATTTTGGCTGTTTTTGAAGAAGCTCCAAAATACATAGATTACATGGACGCGGATAAAGCCGTAATATCTGGGCTTGACATACAGACACAGTTTAAATTAAAAATGAGGGAATGGATTGACACAATTGACCCTACTTTAAAACTTGGACTTGGAGTGGGAATTGCAAGAGGAGAAATTGTAACGGGAAATATGGGGTCAGAGGAAAGAATGGAATACACGGTAATAGGAGATGCCGTGAATTTCGCAAGCCGGCTTTGCAGCAAGGCCAAAGACGGCGAAGTTATAATTTCAAGGGAAGTTTATATTCTGGTTGAGCCATTGGTTAATGTTGAAGTTCTTCCGCCCGTGGAGGTTAAAGGCAAGACAGGCACGCATGAAATTTATTCTGTTATTACAAGAAAGATGATAATATGACAAAAATTTTTAATTTAATTGTAGGTTTTTTTGTTTGTATTTGGTTTTCTTTTTGCTTTACGGCAGTAATGATTAACGAAAGAAACATTGTAAAAAAAGAATCAATAACGATACAGCCGTTAATAAAAAAAAGCAATTTTATTGAAAAAGGATGGGAAGTTTGGCTGAAAGAAGGCGAAGACGGTTACAGAAATTCTGTTTATAAAGAATATTTATTGGGAAAAAATAAAATAAAAAGCATAAAATTATATGAATCAAAAATTATAAAAAAACCTGTTCAGGGTTTTATGTTAAAAGGCATATCAAATAAAAAAAATCCCGTAACGGTTCCGAAAGTTACTTACGCTCAATTTGTTCATAAGATGGAAGCAACGGCTTATGACAGTTCTCCGGAAGATAACACGCTAAATTGGGCGGGTATTACAAAACTTGGATGGCGTACAAGGCACGGAATAGCCGCTGTTGACCCTAAAGTAATAGCTTTAAGATCTTTAATTTATGTTGAAGGTTATGGTTTTGCATGGACAGGCGATACAGGCGGCGCTATTAAAGGAAATAGGATAGATCTTTGTTATAATACCACACAGGAAGCGCTTAATTGGGGAAGAAAGAAAAATGTAAAAGTTTATGTGTTATCTTCCAGGCCGCAGAGCTGGTTCAGGGAGAAAAATGCAAATAAGAAAAAATAATTTTTCAATTTCCGCATCTGCAGGTTTTTTTACCGGAATTGCAATATATTATGCTGTATCAAAATTTCCGGGATTGAATATTTCTTCCGGATATATTGCCGTATTTGGAATTATAACAAGCTTGATTTTTTTACTTTTTTCTTTAATTGCCGAAAAATATATTTTTTTAAAAAATAAAGGCGCATCCCGGTTAATAACAGTTTCATCATTTTTTGCATTGCCTTTTATTGTTTTTTCTTTAATTTACGGCGGTAAATTATCTTTGATTAAATTCAGCATGCTTGGAAACATAAGTTTTTTTAAAACCGGTTTTGTTTCACTTAATATGGATTCTTATTCGGCTCTTTTAAGTGCGGGAGCGGCTGTTATTTTCCCTTTGTTTGTGTTTATGCTTATGCTGGCAAAAGAAGCCGCGGATTCATCGGCTTTTTCCGCTAAATTTATTTTTATTTCGGTTTTTATATTTGGATTGATTTCCGGGATTTATAACACATTTATTTATCCGCCGACAGGCGACGAGCCGCATTATCTTTTAATGGCTCAGAGCCTTGTAAAAGATCATGATATGAACCTTGAGAATGATTATGTTTTTGAAAAAACATACAGAAATTTTTATCCTTCCGAACTTGAATATAAAAATATTCACAATACTGCGGGGAAAAACGGAAAAGGAATATATTCAATACACAATCCGGGTATTTCACTGCTTATTTCAATTCCTTATATGATTGCAGGAAGATACGGAGCCCAGTTTTTAATTGCGTTTTTTGCTGCAATTTTGGCTGTGCTTATTTTTAAAGCATCAATATCATCCGGTTCTGACGAAAAAACAGCCGCTGCTTCGGCAATAATCACTTCGGTTATCATACCTTTTTCCGCAGGCGCTTCACTTATACTTACCGAAATGCCATCGGCGTGTGCTGTTGTTTATTGCGCTTTTTTTATAAGAGATATTTTTAGAGGTGAAAAGAAAGAAATAAAATCTGACATTATTTTTTTTATCTGCACAGGATTTCTTGTTTGGCTGCATCCGAAAATGTTTGTTTTTTCCGGAATTTTTTGGGCAGCCTGGATTATTGCGGTTATTGTAAAAAAGCGGTTTAATGCAAAAGAGGCAATATTTTTAAATATAATATTTTTTGTTTTTATATCTCTTTATATTATTTATTATTATTCGATTTTTGGATTTTTTGCTTTTACAGGAATGAAAAATATTTATGTGAGTTCATCTTTCTTTTTTGATTTTAATCTTTTTCATATCATAAAAGCATTTTTTGCAATATTTTTCGACAGGGATTATGGCCTGTTTTTTTTCTCGCCAGTTTTTATTTTGTCTTTTACGGGTGTCATATTTATGACTGCAAAAAAAGAACATATTGAATTGCTTCCTTTTTATTTTACAATTCCTTATTTTTGTTTGTTTCTTGTATGGAATGACTGGACAGGTTCAATGGCTCCCGCAAGACAATTGATACCGGCAGCCTGTGTATGGGCGGTATATGCAGCTGTTTTTATTTCAAAAAATAATCTTCAAAAAAATAATACGGTAAAAATAACAGTACTGTTTTCCGTGTTTTTTTCGGCAATTCTTTCGATTTTACCCTTTTTAAGATATGCGGCATCCAAAGATAAAATATATTCATTAATAAGCACAAAAGCCGGGTATTTGCTGTGGCTTTTTCCGACATATCGTGATAAAATTACGCCTCAAACAATAATAATAACCGTTTTTTATGCATTATTGGCGGGATATATCATATATAAGTTTTTAAAAATCAGGAGTTTAAAATGAAAAAAAAGGTTTTATGTGTTGTAATGCCCGTATACAACGAAAAAGCCACAATAGAAGAAATTATAAGAAGGGTTAAAGCCGTAAAGCTTGAGGGGATTGAAAAAAAATTAATAATAGTTGATGATTGTTCAACAGACGGAACCAGGGAAAAATTAAAAAAAATATGTGCTGGTCAGAAATGGATCACACTTATTCTTAAAGAAAAAAATTCGGGTAAAGGCGCCGCATTAAAAGAAGGAATTGCAAAAGCTGAAGGGGATTTTATAATTATTCAGGATGCAGATCTTGAATATGATCCGGAAGATTATAAAATAATGCTTGCAACTTTCAGGCACAATGAAGTGGATGTTGTATATGGTTCAAGGTTCCTTGGGCCTCACAGAGCATTTATGTTTGTTAATTATATAGCCAATAAAGTATTAAATTTGATTACAAATATTCTTTATAATACAATTCTCACGGATATGGAAACCTGTTATAAAATGTTCAGGGCAAATGTTATTAAATCAATAGATATAAAATCAAAAGGTTTTGAAATTGAACCGGAAATCACAGCCAAGCTGCTTAAAAAAAATTTCAGGATATATGAGGTTCCAATAAGTTATTTTGGACGATCGGTAGCCGAAGGAAAAAAAATTAAATCAATTGACGGTTTTAAGGCGGTTTGGGCATTATTGAAATACAGGTTTACCGACTGATGATAAAAAATTCCAAAAGTCTCACGGATTCCCTTCATAAAATTAAAGAACTTGCTTCATATAACGAATGGATATACAACAATATAAAAAAACACGTAAGAGGAAAAGTTCTTGAAATAGGCTGCGGAATCGGAAATATAACAGATTATTTAATTAAGGATGCTGTTAATGTTACGGCAACAGATATAGATGATTCATATATTAAATATGCCAAAAAAAAATATTTAAAATCTCGTAAGGTAAAAATTATTAAAATGGACATCATGAAACCTAATAAGAAAATAATTAAAGAAAAATATGATACGGTTGTTATGCTTAATGTTTTGGAACATATAAAAGATGATTCAAAAGCCGTAAAAAATGCCTGCGCCGCCCTTAAAAAAGGCGGTAAATTTATAATCTTGGTGCCTGCCATGCAGTGGATTTATGGTGAAACAGACCGGGCCCTTGGTCACCATAAAAGATATGAAAAAAAAGATATTGAAAAGTTATTTAAAAACAGCCAAATGGAAATAAAGGAAATTTTTTACAGTAATTTACCGGGTATGTTCGGATGGTTTATAAGCGGAAGAATATTTAAGGAAAAAAAAATACCCATTAATCAGGCAAGGATATTTGACAGGTATGTGCTGCCT
Source organism: uncultured Spirochaetia bacterium (assembly GCA_964417645.1). Classification (GTDB taxonomy): domain Bacteria; phylum Oederibacteriota; class PGYV01; order PGYV01; family PGYV01; genus CAYQIS01. The sequence continues at coordinate 38,899 of CAYQIS010000003.1, read as the reverse complement.
GTCGTAAAATTAACGGAATCTGTGATTAAACCTTTCATGGGACAATCACTGATAGCTACGGCTGAAAAAAAATAAAAATGGGCCCGGCACACCCGGCAGCCTTGAACCCCGTCAGGCCCGGAAGGGAGCAGCGGTAAAAGGATTTTCCGGGGTGTTGCCGGTGTCCCTTGAAAAAGGATAATATGAGCGAAAATTATCTTGTTTTTACCAGAAAGTTCAGACCCCAGGATTTTGACGCAATTATGGGACAGGATCAGGTTGTAATACCTTTAAAACGCGCAATTCAGTTAAATCGTATTATGCATGCGTATATTTTTTCCGGACCAAGAGGCGTGGGAAAAACAACCACCGCAAGAGTTCTTGCCAAAGCTCTAAATTGCAAGGAAGGGCCAACAGTTACACCTTGCGGGAAATGCACATCTTGCCAGGAAATAAAAAACGGAAGCTCCATGGATGTGATTGAAATTGACGGAGCTTCAAACCGCGGTATTGACAGAATAAGAGAACTTCGCGAGCAGGTTGGATTTTCGGCTTCAGGAGGAAAATATAAGGTATATATTATTGATGAAGTGCATATGCTTACCACGGAGGCATTTAATGCACTTTTAAAGACTCTTGAAGAACCGCCAAAGCATGTAATATTTGTACTTGCAACAACTGATCCGCAAAACATCCCCCAGACGATTCTTTCCCGCTGTCAGCATTTCAGATTTAAACGTGCGGCTATAAATACAATAATTGAGAATATAAAGATGATAGCAGAAAAAGAGAACATACAATATGAGGAAAAAGCTCTTTATGAAATAGCAAAAGCCGCTGATGGCGCGATGAGAGACGGGCAGAGAATTTTTGATCAGGCGGTGACATATGCAGGTTCAGAAAAACTTACCGCAAAGCTTGTTGCGGAGATGCTTGGTTCAATAGAATCAGACAGAATACAGTCTGCAGTGAGCGCTTTTTTAAAAAAAGATATTACTTCGGCCGTAAGAGAAGCGGAGTCTGTAATACAAAACGGGTATGATATAAGAAATTTTATCCGCGGCATTCAGGAACGTTTAAGAAATATTCTTGTTTTAAAAACAACAGGAGACGTTTCCCTTATTCAGGCAACGGATGCGGATATTTCCATAATGAAAAAAGAATCGGAAGAAGCGGATATTAATGACATTATGTTTATGCTCCAAAAAGCCATTGACGCCGAAAGCAGAGTAAGCAAAAGTTTTGTTCCCGGTATTGCTCTTGAACTTTTTATGGCGGAAGCCGTTGCAGGACCCGTTAATGCCCCCAAGACGGTTACAATAACAGTTAATCAAACGCAATCCGGAACACAGGAAAAAATAAAAGAAAATAATTTTAATGTTCAGTTGGACCGTAAAATTGAAATTGAGGAAAAGGGATCGCAAAAGGATGACATTAAAGCAGAAAATGAAAAAGGCCTTGTTGCTTTTGAAATAGAAGAAGAGGAAAAAATAGAAAAGCTTACACAAGAAATAATTGAGCGCAGATGGGAAAGTTTTTGCGAAAAAGCAAAAGATTTGATTGATGAAGACACACAAAGCGCTTTGTTAAAAGCGGGAATAGTATCATATGAAGCCCCTGTTCTTACGATAATAGGAGAAAATCCTTTTACGGTAAGTATATTAAAAAAGAATTCGGAAAGCATAAAGCTGGCTTTAAGCTCCGAATTTAAAACGGAAGTAAGGCCTGTTTTTTATGAAAAAAATGAATACAGAAAAAAATACCAAATTCAAAAGGAAGTTACACAGGAAGAAGCAATGAACAATCCTGTAATAAAAAATCTTGGAAAAGTTTTTAAGATAAAAAGTGTTGAGGTGAAAAAAACCGGAGGTAACAAACAATGATGAGAGGAATGGGAAATATAAATCAAATTATGAAACAGGCTCAGCAGATGCAGGCAAAACTTGCCCAAGTTCAGGAGAATCTTAAAAATATAAATGTTGAAGCTTCTTCCGGCGGAGGGGCGGTAACGGTAACGGCCAGCTGTGACAAAAGAATACTTTCGGTGAAGATAGATAAAGAGCTTATTTCCGGAGGAGATGTTGAAATGATTCAAGATTTGATAACAGCCGCCGCAAATGAAGCTCTTAATAAAGCAAATGAAACTGCGGAAGAAGAAATGAAAAAAATAACCGGCGGAATAAATTTTCCGGGAATTTTTTAAAAATTATGACCCGCTACCCGTTTAAGCTTGAGAAATTAATAAACGAAATATCAAAGCTGCCGGGTATAGGTCCTAAAATGGCGGAGAGGACAGCTCTTGCCGTTGCAAAAAAAGGCGAAAGAACAATAAATGCGCTTGTTGAATCTTTAAACGGAATACTTGATCTTAAATTTTGTTCCGTTTGCTACAATATAAGCGATGAGAATGTTTGTACAATATGCAAACAAAGACAATCCATATCAAACGGCATTATATGCGTGGTTGAATCGCCCGAAGATGTAATAACAATTGAAAAAACCGGCATACATAAAGGCACTTATCATGTTTTACACGGTCTTATAAACCCTCTTAATAATATAATGCCGGAAAATTTGAAGATCAGGGAACTTGTGGAAAGATCAAACAGCGAGAATTCATCCGAAATAATGCTTGCGCTTAATCATACTGTTGAAGGCGATGCAACGTCGCTTTATATAAGCAGAGCTCTGAAAGATTCCGGAAAAATTGTAAGAATTACGAGACTGGCCAAGGGTATTCCCACCGGTTCGGATATAAGCTATATTGATGAAATCACGCTTTCACAGGCAATATCTGAAAGAAAGGATTTTTAATGTCAAAACCGGAATTGCTTTCTCCCGCGGGAAACTTTGAAAAATTAAAATTTGCTTTGGCTTTTGGAGCTGATGCGGTTTATGCTTCTGGCAAGGGTACAGGGCTTCGCAATTTTTCGGATAATTTTACGGAAGAAGAACTCAAAGAAGCTGTTGAATATACTCATTCATTCAAAAAAAAAATATATATGACAGTAAATATTTTTCCACGCAATTCGGATATTCCAAAAATAAGACAGCATTTAAAGTTTCTTGACTTAATAAAGCCCGATGCAATTATTATTTCAGATTTGGGAGTGCTTAAAATAATAAGGGAAGAAAAAATAAGTCTGCCGATACATGTCTCTGTTCAGGCAAATAATCTTAACTATATGGAAGTTAAGATGTGGAAAGAATTGGGCGCAAAAAGGGTTATTTTGGCGAGAGAATTAAATGTTAAAGAAATAAAGGAAATAAAAGAAAAACTTCCTGATATTGAACTTGAAGCTTTTGTTCACGGTGCAATGTGCATATCATATTCGGGCAGATGCCTTATAAGCAATTATATGACAGGACGTGATGCAAACCGCGGAGAATGCACGCAAGGGTGCAGATGGAGCTATGAATTGATTGAAGCCAAAAGACCCGGAGAAAAAATTCCCGTAGTTGAAGATGAAAGAGGGACATATATATTTAATTCAAAAGATTTGAATCTTCTGGAAAAACTCGGCGAACTTTATGAGGCCGGTATAGAAAGTTTTAAGATAGAAGGAAGAATGAAAGGAATTCATTATGTTGCGGCTGTAACCAATGCATACAGAAAATGCATCGATGCCGGCTTTAATGCCGATGAAATTTTAAAAAGCGAATTAAATAAGATTTCCCACAGGGAATATACAACAGGTTTTTATTTTGATGACGGAGAAATAAGGCAAAATTACGCCACATCCGATTATAGCGCAGATTCTGTTTACCTTGGACATACAATCGCAGGAGGAGTTAAAGAAGCCGAAGTTATTGTGAGAAATGTAATAAGATTAGGAGACAAAATTGAAATTTTTTCGCCAAAAGGAAAGAAAAATGACGAAGTGACGGGTATTTTTGATGAAAGCGGCATTGAAGTAACCAAAACATCAGGAAAATCCGTCTATAAAATAAAGTTTAAAACAGGCAACATAGAATCCTTTTCGGTACTAAGAAAAAGCATTGATTGAAAATAAAATAATCGGAGGATGTATGGCAAGAATATTTTTTGTTTTAATTATGATTTTATTGGCATTTTCATCCTGCAGATATACGGTATATAACTGTCCGCCAAAACCTTATTTAAAATATCAGGGAACATGGATGCAGGAAGCAGAGGATAAGATTATATTTTATGAGGGAAAAAAAGAAGTGGCGACATGGATAATAGGAAGAGACGGAAGCATAAAGCGGGAAGGAATTGCCATAAACGGAATTGTAAGAAAATTTTATCCCGACGGTTCTTTGATGGCGGAAATGATTTATAAAGACAACAAACTTAATTATAATTATTTTGAATATTATGAAACAGGTATGCTTAAGAAAGAGGGCTATTATGTCAACGGAGAGCCTTATGGAACATTTACGGAATATGACATAAACGGAAATGTTATATCAAAAAAAAATTTTAAAACAAAGAAAGGAGGCAGGAGATGAAAAAAAATATACTTTCTTTGTTTTTGATTTTAACAATTTTTTTATTTATATCATGCACTCCTGAATATAAAGATTGCCCCTATAAAGGGGCCGTTCCCGGAATTGTTTATGTTTACAGCTCGGGTAAATATATTTTTTATAAAAATCAGGTCCAAATTGCTGTTTGGACAGCTCAAGAAGGTAAAGGCTTTATAAAAACAGGCGAGAACATAAATGGTATTGCCAGGGAATATTATGAAAACGGAAATAATCTGAAATCGGAAGCAATAATATTGAACAATCAGTTTAATTTTATACAAAATGTTTATTTTATAAACGGGGTAATCTGGAAACAATACACTTATAAAAACGATATCCTTGAAGGCGAATATAAAGAATATTATCAAAACGGAAATTTAAAAAGTGAATATTGGTATTCGGAAGGGAAACTTTCAGGACAATACAAAGAATATTATGAAGGCGGCCAGCTTATGGAAGAAGGCAAATATATAAACGGTGAAAAATACATAACGCGAAAATATGTTTATACACCAACGGCAACATTAACAGCTGTTTTTTCTCCAACCCCGGTTCCTCAGCTAAATAATGCATTTCCTTTGCCTGCCGGGCAGGCAACGTCACAGGAAAATAAAATTCAATATATAATTGTTACTGCAACGGCAACTCAAACGCCGTATATAATTTATATTGCTGCATCACCAACAGCTATATTAAAATCCGCTCAAGCTTCAGGGACAAACACAGCTGTTGATATTCCGATTTCAACAAGTACCCGGATATTGCCTGAATATACGAATACTCCGCTTTCAATTCAGGAAACATGTACGCCTGTGCCTGTTAAGCCTTCTGATACGCCTTTGCAGCCAGGCGCAACTTATACACAAATTCCAGTGAAGACGGTAATTGCACAAAAAACGCGGGTAAATGAAAAAGAACCTGAATGCATAAAAGATTCAGAAAAAGTATATGATTACGGCAAACATGAAAAAAAGGAGACAAAAACAGCCCCTGTTATGAAAAATAAAGTAAAAGAAACCAAGGATGAATGGAAACGAGAATATCATGAGAAAATAATGGATGTTAAGGAAGATGAAAAAGAAACGGAAGGCGAAGTTAAGGAACAGTATAAAAAAGAAGAAGCGGAAATAAAAAAAGAAAGAAAAGAAGAACTTGAAAAAAGAAAAAAGAAGTAATATTTAAAGTTTTCGTTATGTTTCGTTGGATTTGCACATGTTATCCACAATTTTCCACATATAATTCACAATAAAAATCCTTTAAAAATAAGGTTTTTTATTGATTTTTTATAATATTGTTGAAATAATTTCACAGTTTAATTATTTCAGGTATTAAAATATCTCCATTAAAAACTATTAGACCGACACTTGGCTCAGCAGAGCATAAACTTCCCGGATTAACAAGCAATATTTCTTCTTTTTTTGATATTTTTGGAATATGTGTATGCCCGTAAATTATTGCATTAGGTCTTATTTCTTTAAATTTATTAAACATTCTTTCTTCGGTTGTTGAATGCAGTCCTGCTCCATGGCAGATTGCAAAAAGAAATTTTTCGTTTACAAGAATTGTTTTTTGCTGAGGTAAATGAATTTCATGAGGATCCATATTGCCCATAACTCCGAATAATGGGGCAACAGATTCAAGTTCCGTTATTACATCTTTTGAAGTAAAATCGCCGGCGTGAATTATTGCATCAACATCATTGAATATTTTATGAATAATCGAAGGCAAATACCTTAAACGTGAAGGTACATGAGTGTCTGAAATCAGCCCTATTTTGGAAATATTGTTTATTTTTTCCGGCAATATCATTTGGCGTTCTTTTTTAATTCATCCAGCATTTCCGCAAGTTCGCTGTCTTTAAGTTTGTCAAGAACCTCATCAAGGTTTTCCGCATGTTTTTCCGCCACTTTTTTTACCGCCTGTGCCTTTTTATCTTCGGATGTTTCCGGTTTCATAAGTCCGGAAGCCATAACATATTTTTTTTGAAGTTCTCCGAGTATTCTGAATATAAGTTTTGATTCTCCGGCTGTCAGATTTCCGCGGGTTTTATCCGATATTGCTTTAATCATATTTATTGTCTGTCGGGCAAGAGGCAGATTTGATTTTTTTATTCCTCCTATAAAACGCGGGGATTCTCCAAGATATATAAGAGCATTTTGATTAAGCATAAGAATAAGATTTAAAAAATCAACATTTTCTTCTTTTTTATTCATAAAATCCGCCTTTAAATAATTTATATTCTAATTATATCAGGCGAAAATTATCATTCAAATACAAAATAATAACCCCGCTTAAAGCGGGGTTATTATTTTCAACGAATGTTTTTATTTAACAGCTATTTCTTTGGCTTTTCTTGTTTCCGCTTTTGGAATTGTGATTTTCAGAACACCGTTTTCATACTTTGCTTCTATTGCGTCTTCTTTTACTTCCCTTGGAAGCACAAAACGGCGTTCGAAGCTTCCAAAAGACCTTTCATAGTAGCGATAGTGATTGTCTTTGTCCTGTTCTTTTTTCTCTTCGTTTCTCTCTCCGGAAATTCTTAAAACTCCTTCATCAAGTTCAACTTTAATGTCTTTCTGGTTCATGCCCGGGAGATCAGCTTTAATGGTGTAATGATCTTTTTCCTCCACAATGTCAATAGCGGGCATCATGGAACGTACTGCCGGGATATCTGTTCTGAAAAAATCGTCAAACAGATCCCCAAAGAGCGTTGGTCTTGCAAAATCAGACCTTCTGATGAGTTTCATAAAACCCACCTCCTGTAAATTTTTTTTAACTTCCATAAAATAATATGCATAAGATATGCCAGACAAAAAAACCATATATTTAATAAAGATTTTTTGATTATGTTAAACCTTAAAACAAAATGTGTTTAAAAATGGAACGGGATGTTTTATTTGAAAACAATATTGACTGTAAAGAATATGAAATATAAAATATAAATCATGAAAAAATTATCAAAAGGCCAGACAGAAGCAAAAATCAGGGAATATATAATAAAATTTGAAAAAGAACATATGGGCCGCGGCCCTGAAGATACAAATGTCACAATTTTGGATGATATTATATTTGTTCGTTTAACCGGTGTTCTTACCGCAGCCGAAAAAACATTGGCAAAAGACCCCGGCGAAGGCAGAATGCTGGTGAAACAGACAAGGGTAAGACTTCTTGAAAGTTCCAGAAAAATGCTTGAAAAAAACATAGAAGAGATATCGGGTGCCGGGGTTGTCTCCATGCACACCGATATAAGCACAAAAACAGGCGAAAGAATAATAGTTTTTACAATGGATAAAAAAATAGAAATAAATTAGATCATAAACATTTGACAATAAAACATTTATGGTATATAAATTTTAAATGATAAGTTAAAATTATCTGGAAGATTTGATGAGAAGCACGTTTAAAACGGGCTTGTCATATAATAATCCGGTTATTGCGGTTTAATCCGCTTTAACCGGATTTTTTTTTTGGAGGAAAAATGAGTATAAATGACTGGAACATACCAAAAGAATTAAAGGATGCACTGCTTAAATCAAAATCCTGCGTTTTTCCAAAAAGCAGGGAAGACCTTATAAAACTTGCAACAGGAAACGGTTTGAATCAGTTTGAAGTTTTTTCCGAAACATCACAGGGTAAAAAGTTTAAGGAAGCCGATGTTACACTATGTAAAAACGGTGTTGCGGTAAATTATCAGGAACCATATATGAGAAGAAGGGATCCAAATTGTACATTTGTAGGGGATGAATTTGAATCCGACAAACCAAGATTTAAAGATGTGTTTAAAATGGATTTTCCTGATTTTAGAAAAGATACAATTAAATGGTTTTCTGAAACAGATGTAATTGTAATGCCTTTTATAACGGGAAGGGATCCGGTAAAAATTCAGTCTCTTTTTGTTGGTCCTCTTAACTGCGCTTTTTTTGCCATGGCCGTTGCTGATTTACAGAATTTAATGAATGAAGCGGATTTAAACCGTGAATTTTCTCCAAAAATAATAATATATTTGGCCCCTGTGTTCAGACATACACATTTTTCAGGAAAACAGGTGGTGGTTCATAACAGAACAGAAAATCTTTATGAAATTTTTTCCTATAATCTTTATCCGGGGCCAAGCGCAAAAAAAGGCATATATGGGGCGCTTCTTTCCATAGGGGAAAAAGAAGGATGGCTTACTCTTCATGCGTCTTCAACAAAACTTATTACCCCTTATGATAATTCAATAACAATACTTCATGAAGGCGCAAGCGGCGGCGGAAAAAGCGAGATGAACGAATATATGGAGCACACCGAAAACAGCAAAATGAGAATTGCCGAGAATATAATTGACGGAAAGGTGATAGAAACGTCACTTATAAATGAATGTGAAATACATCCTGTTACCGATGATATGTCAATTTGTCACACTTCAATACAAAAAAATGACGGAAAACTTCATGTAATGGACGCGGAAAATGCTTGGTTTGTAAGAGTAAATCATATTGAACATTACGGAATGAATCCTCATTTTGAAAAAATGTGCATACATCCGTCAAAGCCCATGATATTTCTTAATATTCAGGCTGTTGCAGGATCAACATGCCTTATTTGGGAACATATTGAAGACGCGCCTTCAAAAAGATGCCCCAATCCAAGAGTGATTTTTCCCAGAGAGCTTATTCCAAATATTGAGAACTCCGAAACGGCAATAGACTACAGAAGTTTTGGCATAAGAACGCCTCCTTGCACTTCCAAAAATCCTTCTTATGGAATAATAGGTTTTTTTCACATATTACCTCCCGCATTGGCTTGGTTATGGAGACTGGTTGCGCCCCGCGGACATGATAATCCAAGCATAATAAGTTCCGAAGGAATGAGCAGTGAAGGAATCGGAACTTACGGTCCGTTTTTAACAGGGAGTCCGGTTAAACACGCCAACATGCTTCTGGAACAATTTATAAAAAATAATAACACGTGTAATGTTCTTTTTCCGAATCAATATGTAGGCGCCTGGAAAACAGGTTTTATGCCGCAGTGGTTTGTAAGGGAATATCTTGCAAGAAGAGGCGGAAGAAAATTTGAAGAATCAGAATTAAAAAAAGCCGGAACCCCGCTTCTTGGTTATATAAGAAAAGAACTTAAAGTTGAGGGAATATCAATTCCTGATTTTCTTATAGATGTAAGTCTTCAGCCTGAAGTCGGTAAAGAAGCATTTCAATTCGGAGAAAAAATGCTGTATGAATTTTTTGACAAGGAGCTTAAAAAATTTAAAACGCCGCAGCTGTCCAAAAAAGGAATGGAAATAATAGAATGTTTTGAATCAAAAGGAAGTGTTGAAGATTATTCAGGTATTTTAAATTAAGGAGGAAAACAGGGAATGGCAAAAACATTTATTGTTCCCGCGGGATTTTTTATAATGTTATGCCTTGGTTCGGTATATTCATGGAGTATTTTCAGAAAGCCTTTACAAAACGAGCTGTTAATAGGCGCGTTTGAAAGCGGACTTCCTTTTATGGTTTTGCTTATTGTTTATTCAATTACAATGCTTTTTACGGGAAAATATATAGGGAAAATAAAACATAAAAAATTAATTTTTATCGGGGCTTTATTCATAGGTCTTGGATGGGCATTGTCCGGATTTGTCAAAAACATATGGATGATAACTTTTTTTTACGGGTTTTTTGTGGGAGCCGGAATAGGAATAGTTTATGGAATACCAATGGCTGCGGTAATGGAGTGGTATGGGAAAAACCGCGGTCTTGCCGTAGGTTTGGTTTTGTCCGGATTCGGGTTATCGGCAATAATTACGGCACCAGTTCTTGAAAAAGCAATAGAATTATACGGTTTAAGCAATACATTTAAATTAACGGGTGTGTTTTTTCTTGTTATTGTTTCAATACTTGGAATATTTATTAAAAACAGAAAAATTGAGGATAATATTGCGGATAATGCTTCATTGATTGAAAATTTAAAAAATTTAATTTCTCAGGATAATTTCAGAATTTTATGGATTGTTTATGCTCTTGGAGCATTGTCAGGACTTACAGCAATAGGAATTTCAGGCCCGCTTGCGCAGGAACTTGCCGGACTTACGCCTGCAGGAGCCGCCGCGGCAGTGTCATTATTTGCGGCTTTCAACGGATTGGGCAGGCCTTTATTCGGAATGTTAACCGATAAAGCCGGATTTAAAAACACGGCAATTTTAAATTTTGTCATAATAATAACAGCATCTGTAACAGGTATGCTGATTAACGGCAGCTTGAAAGTGTTATTCTATATTTCTTTTTGTATGCTTTGGTTCAGTCTTGGCGGATGGCTTGCTTTGGCTCCTGTTGCCACGGCAAAAATATTTGGATCTGAAAATTACAGAAAAGTTTACGGTTTTGTTTTCACCGCTTATGGAGCGGCTGCTTTTACGGGTATTTTGATTTCCGGGTTAATAAGGGATATAAGCGGAACTTACAGCAATGTTTTTCTTATGACACTGCTTGCTTCTGTTACAGGAATTTTTATTTTATATAAATCGCAAATTAAAGTATGAAAAACGCTCTTTTTTTGGACCGTGACGGAACAATAATTGAAGACAGAGGATATATTTATAAAAAAGATGATCTTGTATTTATTAAAGGGTCAATAAAAGCTCTTTTTTTGTTGCAAAAATATTATGATTTGTATGTGATAACCAATCAGGCAGGCATTGGAGAAGGTTTTTTTTCGGAAGAACAGTATATGGAATTTAATAAATATTTTTTGGAGCGCCTTAAAAAAGAAAATATTAAAATAAATCGCGTTTTTCATTGTCCTCATGCAAAAGATGTTAATTGCTTATGCAGGAAACCCTCTGATTTTTTTATCAGAAAAATTTGCGAAGAAAATCCGATAAATCTTGGAGAATCCTGGGTAATAGGCGATCATCCCCATGATATAAATATGGGAAAAAAAGCCGGAACAAAAACAATATATCTTTTATCCGGGCACGGGGCAAAGCATTTTTATGAAAAAAGGGAAAAGCCGGATTTTACCACCGAAACTTTATGGGAAGCTTCTCAGTATATACTTATGGATAAAAAAAATAATAAAATCTAAATGTTTGACTTATCCTGTGTTTATTTGTATATTCTTATTCCCTAAAATACTGATTAAACGGAGCGTTATGCTATGAGAATAATACAAATTCATAAAGAAACCGATATTCCAAAAAAATATATCGGAACACCGGTGGAAACACTGATACGTTATCATAATTTTGCCGAAGAAGGCAGACCTTATGAATCAGCGGAAATATTGGTTGGAATGTGCATGGACAACAGAAAAGCTTTGCATGTTCCGGATAATTTTGCTTATGTAATAAGAACCGCAGGCGGAAATATGAAACACAGTGATTTTATAATTTCTTATGCTGTTGCTGTTGGCAAAGTTAAGGCAATTGCAATAATAGGCCATGATGACTGCGGTATGTGCGGTCTTCATAACAGAAAAGAAAGTTATATAAAGGGCTTGGTAAAAGCCGGCTGGCAGAAAAAAACAGCCGAACAGCATTTTGACAGTTTTGCGCCTATATTTGAAATAGGGGATGAACTTGATTTTGTAATTTCAGAAGTTAAAAGGATAAGGACAAGATATCCAAACCTTGCTGTTGCCCCTCTTTTTTATAATATGGAAGAAGGGGATCTTTCATGTATAGAAGAATAATTATTGCCTTGAAAAATGGATTAAAAAATGGATAATATTTTAAATTTTGTCCACAGGAGGATCATTTATGGAATTACTTAAAAATAAATGCAGAAAAGACAGTTATAAAAGGCTTGAAGCCCTTAAAAATCCGGTTCTTATGGAATTTGTGGCAAAATATGCGGAACTTCTGGAACCTGACGGCATATATGTATTTAATGACAGCAAAGCTGATGAAGAAATGGCAAAAAAGATGGCCATAGAAAAGGGTGAGGAAAAAGCTCTTAAGATAAAAGGTCATACAATACATCACGACGGAATTTATGATCAGGGAAGAGACCCTAAAAACACAAAATTTCTTTTTGAACCCGGGGAAGCTCCCGAGGGTTTAAACGGAATTGACCGGGAGGAAGGGCTTAAAGATGTTTATTCAAAAATGAAAGGGATTATGAAAGGCCGCGATATGTTTGTGCTTTTTTATTCCCTTGGTCCTACGGATTCGCCTTTTTACATTCCGGCAGTTCAGATAACGGATTCATATTATGTGGTTCATTCGGAAAACATACTTTACAGGAAGGCATATGAGGCCTTTAAAAAAGCAAAACCTTCAAGCTTTTTTAAGGTTGTACATGCAACAGGTGAAGTTGACGAGCGTATGAACAGTAAGAATGTTGCCGACCGCCGCGTATATATGGATTTAAAAACAGAAACTGTTTACAGCTGCAACACACAATATGCCGGGCAGTCTGTAGGTTTTAAAAAACTTGCTTTAAGACTTGCTATACAAAAAGCTTCCCGCGAGGGCTGGCTGGCGGAGCATATGTTTATTATGGGGGTTAAAGGACCAAAAGGCAGAGTTTCTTATTTTGCGGGAGCGTATCCTTCAATGTGCGGAAAAACTTCAACCGCAATGGTTGAAGGCGAAACAATAGTTGGAGATGATCTTGCATATCTCCGTAAGATAGACGGCAAAGTTCATGCGGCAAATGTTGAGCGCGGCATATTCGGAATTATTCAGGATATAAATGAAGCAGGCGACCCTTTGATATACAAGGTCCTTACAACACCCGGTGATGTTATATTTGGAAATGTTCTTGATGAAAACGGAACTCCACGCTGGCTTGGGGATAAAAAGCCAGAACCTGAAAGGGGAATTAACTATTCCGGAGAATGGTTTAAAGGAAAAACCGATGCAACCGGTAAACCCATAGATTATGCCCATAAAAATGCCCGCTATTCAATAAGTCTTGAAAAACTCAAAAACTGCGACAAAAATCTTCACAATAAAAAAGGTGTTGAATTAAAAGGCATAATTTACGGCGGCCGTGACAGCAACACCTCGGTTCCTGTATGCGAAGCGTTTAATTGGGACCATGGCGTTATAACAATGGGAGCATCCCTTGAATCCGAAACAACCGCCGCAACAATTGGGCAGGAAGGCAACAGAGTGTTTAATTTAATGTCAAATTTGGAGTTTCTTTCAATATCCATGGCAAAATACCTTGAGTGTTATTTGGAATTTCCTAAAGGCTTAAAAACAGTGCCTAAAATATTCGGTGTAAATTATTTCCTGCGAAATAAGGAAGGCAAATGGCTAAACGGCGTAAAGGATAAAAGAGTATGGCTGAAATGGATGGAACTAAAGGCATCTGGAGACATTGACGGCATAAAAACGCCCCTGGGGATAATACCGAAGTATGACATACTTAAAAAACTGTTTAAGGAGCTTTTGAACAAGGATTTTACCGAAGCGGATTACAAAGAGCAGTTTATGATACGTGTTAATGAAAATGTTGCCAAGATGGACAGAATAATCGCTGTTTATAAAGGCGTAAAGGGAACACCGGAAAAAGTATTTGAAGAATTGGAAGCCCAGAAAAAAAGGCTTTTGGACCTTAAGGCCGCGAAAGGTGATTACGTAACACCTGATCAATTTTAATTACAATATTTTCAGCAAAAAGCCCCGCGTTTTCCGCGCGGGGCTTTTTTTTTAAAAAACTTTGAAGCGTTTGAATTTTTTTACGAATAAATCCCAATGCTCCCTGAAGTTCCAGTATTTCCCCCCGTATAAAGTTGTGCCTTCAAGTATGGCTTTGCGTAAATCTTCTTCTGTTTTTCCGGGGAATAAAGTAAAAGCGGAGCCAATGCCGTCCAATGAATGGCTGTCCGACCCCCCTGTTACGGGTAATTTCCAAAGCATTGTATTTAATTTTTGTGCTCGTTCATCCGTGACTTTTCCAGCAATGGCCGGATTAATTAATTCAACTGCGTCGAAATAAACTCCGGGAGTTTTATTTTTAATAACGGACTTAAAAGCCTGTTCACCGACTGATGTTGTAAGCCATGAAAGAGGATGAGGAACTATTGCAATTCCACCCTGTTCGTGAATTGATTTTACCGTGTCAATTAAGCCTGTATAGCGTTTAATTCTTTTTTTTATGAATAAGCCGATTAAATGACCTTTTAAAGTGCTTACTTCTTCGCCTACTATAACCTGCAGATTGTATTTTTTTTCAAGAGCATATTCTCTTGCGCGTATTGCGCCTTTTATTTGATCGTGGTCGGTAATTGCTATAACGTTAAGATCCGTATTATTTTCAACATAATCAACTATTTCTTCCGGAGTCACAACGGCATCGCTTGCGGAAGAATGAATATGAATATCCGCCTTTCCGTATCCTTTTAAGGAATCTATTCGGATATTTTCTTTATTTTTTGTTACGGCGTGTCCGTGGGGCGGGCTGTCTGTAAAAAATTTTCTTTTTTTCATTTTGTCTCCTGGTCAATAAAAAATTTTCTGAACATGTACCACTGTTCCGGATTTTTTCTGACGGCTTTTTCGGCTTCTTTAAACATAAGCTGCGTAAGATTGCGTATGTCTTCCGATGTGTTGCCTGTTGCATTATATTTAATTATATCCGAACAAAAGGCGGTGAATTTGCCGTTTTCTCTTACTGTCCAGCCCACGGCAACATCAGCGCCTGTTTTAAGGGCAAGTCTTGCGGCGAAAGATGTTACCCGCGCTTTTTTTCCAAAAAAGTCAATAACGGTGCCGTTTTTATCTTCGGCAGAAACCGGCCTGTCTATAAGAACATTTAAAACACCGTTATTTTCAAGACAGCGATAAACATCTTTAAGATTTTTATTCGGAAGTATTATATTTATGCCGTATTTTCCGCGGGTTTCCTGTACAAACCGCGAAAAATCTCCGCCCAAATCATCGGCAACCGCCCATACATTTTTGCAATATTTTGATATTACAATGCCGGCAATGTCCCAGTTTGAAAAGTGCAGTGTGCCTATAATAAGGCCGCGGCCTCTTTTAAGCGCAAGGTCTATGGAATCCTTATTTGTTATATCCGGAAAAATATCCTTTTTTGCAAGCTTTGGAAGATAAAGAAATTCGGCGCTGAATTTTCCGTAATGAACACGGTTTTGAAAAGCAAGATTTTTAATTTCTGCAATCAAAGGTTCTCTGCCAAGAATATCTTTCAGTATGGTTTTGTAATTGCTTTCAGTGTTGATCTTTTTCTCTTTCCAGAAAAAAAAGAATATATGTGTTATGTTAATTGCAATCCAATATATGAAATTTATTGGCAAAGCGGTTATTAAAAAAACCGCAAATTTAATTGTTGTATATGTCATCTGGATTATTTCCTAAAAAATTTTTCATAAAACTGAATGTTTTTTGCGGCTATAATATCCCATCTGAATTTTTGGGCTTTTTCATAACCTCGGCGTCCCAGTTCTTTGGCTATTTCCGGATGAGAAACAAGAAGATCAAGTTTTTCGTGCAGGTCATGAACATCCCGCGGTATTGCCAGAAGTCCGTCGTCAAGATTGGAAACAACATCATTGTAGCCGCTGATATTAAAAGCAACAGCGGGTATGCCGCTTGCCATTGCTTCAAGAAGGACAATACCAAAACTTTCGCCAAAAAGAGCAGGTGAACAGTAAATGTGCGCCGTTCTGTAATAATCAGCCAATTCTTCAAGTTTTACGAAACCTTCAAAATGAACATCGGATATTTTTTCTTTTAAAACCATTTTTTTCAGACGCTCTTGAAGCGGTCCTTTTCCAAGAACTATAAGTCTTGTTTTTGGGTGATCCTTTTTCAGAATTGCAAAAGCTTTAATAAGATAAATAAGCCCTTTTCTTTTTTCTATTCTTCCCGTAAAAAGTATGTTTGTGAAGTCATCGTTAAATTTGGCGATTTTTTTTCCTTCCGGATTAAACCTTGATGTTGAAACCCCGTTGGGTATTATTTCAATGTCTCTTCCGTTAAAGTACCTGCTTATGCTGCTTTTTGCCGAAGGAGATACCGCTATTTTACCGTGAAGTTTTTCCCACAAAGGTTTTAAAAAGTGTCTTCCAAATCTGTAATAAATGTTGCTTTCAAAATTTGCGTGAAAAGTTGCTATGTTAACGGATTTGGAATATTTAATGATGTCGTGTGACAAAAACGGAACAAAAGGCTCCTGGAAATGAATTATGTCAAAATTTTCCCTTTCAAGCATCTGCCTGACTTTTTCTCCCCTGCGGATTAATATTATTCTTCCTGTGGAGCCGTTGACCATGAAAGGAATGCCTCTGCCTATTCTTATAACGTCATTTTCATCATGTGAGGGAGTGCTGCTGAAATTTCCCGTAATTACTTTTACGGTAAAACCAAGTTTTTGATATTCGTGTTTAAGATGGTAAACATATTCCTGAACACCTCCGAAAAGAGGATAATAATAAGGGGTGCATATGGCAATTTTTTTGAATGAAGGCATTTTTTTTCCTTTTTATTTTTTGTTTACGGGCTTTTTTTCTTCAGCCCATATATTCTGAAGCATACACCACATTTCCGGTTTTGATTTAATTTTATTTTCAAATTCTAATACAAGTTTTTTTGTAATTAAAAGCGCGTTTTCTTCCGTGCGTTCAAGCGGCGGATCGTTTAATATTATAGCCCCGGAAGGCCTGAATTCAAAGCCGTTTTCATTGATGCGCTCAAATACGGAAAACACAACAGGGACTTTTGCCATTAAAGCAAGCTTTGCAGGTCCCGAGGGCAGATGCGCTTTTCTGCCGAACATTTCAATTTTATAGCCGTTTTTTTCAAGGTCCCTGTCTCCAAGAAGAACAAGTATATTTTTATCTTTAAGAGACTTTAACATACCTTTTAAGTCTGTTGATTTAAGAACTTTCATTCCCCAGGAACTTCTTGTTTTTGTAAACCACTTAAAAACTTTTGGCGACAGCTCTTCAACAACAACTGTGACTTGTCCCGGAAAAAGTGACGCCAAAAAAGAGCCCGCAAGGTCCCAGTTCCCGTAATGAAGACTGACCATAATGCAGCCTCCGTATTTTTCCAAAAGTCTTTTTATGGTTTTTGCGGAGTTTTCATAAGCCGAGTAATCAACTTTTTTTAAAAGTTCTTTGTTGTCCAGAAAAAGTTCATAATAATATGATGCATATGTCTCGTAAATTTTGGCGCGTATAGAGGAATAATTTTTGATTCCTGTTACGGCAAACAAAGTGGCGTTTACATTGCGCTGTCTTTTTGAAGGTATATGAGACAAAATCCTTCCTGCAAGCCTGAAAAAAAAATATCCCGCTTTTCGCGGGATATTTTTTAACAGTATTTCCAAAAAATTAAGAAACATTATTTTTTCTTGTTTTGTATAAATTTTTCAACCATCTGATAAGCTTCATTGTCATCATGCTGAACAGGCGGCGTTTTCATAAAATAAGCCGAAGGCCATTCAATATATCCTCCAAGCTTCCTGTCTTTTGCAATTTTTGCGCAGCGCAAAGCGTCAATAATAACACCGGCTGAGTTTGGAGAATCCCAAACTTCAAGTTTTAATTCCAGATTAAGCGGAACTTTGCCGAAGTTTTCGCCTTCCATTCTTATATGGCACCATTTTCTGTCAAGAAGCCACGGAATGTGGTCCGACGGCCCCACGTGCACGTCTTCTTTGTCGTCAATTTCATTTTGCATCTGTGAAAGCACGGCGTTTGTTTTGCTTATTTTTTTGCTGTGCAGTCTTTCTCTTTCAAGCATGTTCATGAAGTCCATGTTTCCGCCGAAATTTATCTGGTATGTGCGAAGTATATTTACCCCGCGGTCTCCGAAGAGTTTTGTAAGCACGCGGTGCACTATTGTGGCGCCCACCTGGGATTTTATGTCATCTCCGATTACGGGAACACCGGCTTTTTTAAATTTTGCGGCCCATTCGGGATTTGAAGCGATGAAAACCGGAATTGCGTTGACAAAAGCAACTTTGGCGTCTATTGCGCACTGTGCATAATACTTTGTGGCTTCTTCGGAACCAACCGGAAGATAGCTGATAAGCACGTCGGCTTTTGTATCTCGGAGCACTTTAACCACATCAACAGGCGCTTCATCGGATTCTTCAATAACCTGGCGGTAATATTTGCCAAGACCGTCGAAAGTCGGACCTCTCATAACTTTGACGCCGGTTTTTTTGATTTTTGCAAAAACAATTGTGTTGTTGGGCGGCGATTCCAGGGCATCCTTGGCGTCTTTTCCCACTTTGTTTTTGTCAACGTCGAAAGCAGCCACAAGTTCTATGTCTCTTATCCTGTAGCCGCCAAGGTTTGTGTGCATTAAGCCGGGGACAAATTCACTGTCCTTTACATCTTTGTAAAACTCAAGGCCCTGAATAAGCGACCAGGCGCAGTTGCCCATTCCTGCGATTGCAATTCTGATTTTTGCCATTTCTTTTCCTCCATTTTTACTTTATATTTTTTGCCTGTTCGTTGACAAGCATAAACCGCTGAATAACTGTAAACAAAGAACCGAAAACAATCACAGCCAGCGCGGGTTTTACAAATCCTGTAAGCAGCCCCAAAAGTATGACAATCATTCTTTCGGGTCTTGTAAAAAGCCCCCTGCTGCAGTCTATTTTAAGACCTCCGGCCCGGGCACGCAGGTAGCTTACCATAAATCCCAGAAACATTGCCAGATATGACAAGATTACGGCTGTTTTATCACCGGCATTCAGGTAAAACGCCAGAACCGCCAAAAAAATACCTGCTTCGCTTATCCTGTCAGTTGTTGAGTCAAGAAAACCGCCGAACCTGCTTTTTTGGTTTGTCCTTCGTGCAAGAGCGCCGTCCACCATGTCAAAAATACTGGAAAAAGCAATTATTAAAGCGCCCTGCAAAAAAAAACCTTTATAAACCATAAAAGAACCTGAAAGCGTAATCATCACCCCAAACCAGGTAATCATATTTGGAGTAATTTTTAATTTATGTAAAAGATCAAGAAAAGGGCTTAGGAAATTTTCAAAGCCTGTCTTTAAGGAATCCCTGATATCCTTGTAACCCATATTTACTTACCTCGTTTAAAAAGCATATAAAATTAAAAATGCAAAACATACTTTTTATACACCTGTCGGCTTTTTATGTCA
Source organism: uncultured Spirochaetia bacterium (assembly GCA_964417645.1). Taxonomy (GTDB): domain Bacteria; phylum Oederibacteriota; class PGYV01; order PGYV01; family PGYV01; genus CAYQIS01. The sequence goes on along the minus strand of CAYQIS010000003.1, from coordinate 19,358 downwards.
ATTGTAAATATACTTTTGTTTCGGCAGACGAAAAACCAAAAAAAAAAAAACAAATGGAACATATTTCTTGAATTTTAATTTAATGCGTTATATAAAGAATGTATTCAGTTTACAAGGAGGCAGTATGCATAACGTTCAGATGATCATGGGACTTGAAATAACAGAGTTTATTTTTTGGGCGCTTTTTGTGCTTCTTACAATAGGCGAAATACTAGTGGTTTATGTATATAAACTTCCAAAGGAAAACAAAATACGCGACTGGGTGGAGCCCGCCTTTGAGGCAATGATAATAGCAATTGTGCTCAGGACTTTTGTAATACAGGCATTCAGGATCCCCACGTCTTCAATGGAAGACAACCTGCTGATAGGCGATCACCTTCTTGCGGATAAATTTATATACGGGTCTTATGTGCCGTGGAAGGATAACACTTATTTCAGGATAACAGACCCAAAAAGGGGCGATGTGGTGATATTCAGGTATCCGCTGGACAGGAAATTCATGTTCATAAAGCGCTGCATGGGGCTTCCCGGAGACACAATAGAGATAAAAGACAAGGTTTTATACATAAACGGGCAAAAAATGGAAGAACCTTACATATATAACAAGGACATGAGAATTTATCCGGCGTATATGTCTCCCCGCGACAATTTTGGACCTGTCACGGTTCCGCCTGATTCTTATTTTGTAATGGGGGATAACAGGGACAATTCGGCAGACAGCCGCTTTTGGGGATTTCTTGAAAGAAAATACATACGGGGAAAAGCGCGTATAGTTTATTGGCCGCCAAACAGGTGGAAAATAATAAAACATATAAAAATTCAGGCGCCTCCACCGCAGGGTATGCCCCAAAAATTAACGCCCGCTTCATCCGCCGTAAAATAAAATGCCGACAGGGCTTTATGTACACGTGCCTTTTTGTGTAAGCAAGTGCCCGTATTGCGATTTTCATTCATATCAGGACAGGCTTGACTGCGCAAAAGAGTACTTAAAAGCCCTGAAAATGGAAGCCGAATATTACAAAAAAAAATTTAGTCCAAAATTTGATACGGCATTTATCGGCGGAGGCACACCCACGGTATTAAGCGAAGACAACCTTAAAGAACTTTTTGAAACAGTTTCTTTTCTTACGGAAGGCTCTGATGTTGTTGAATATACCGTTGAAGCAAATCCGGAAACAGTCAATAAAAGCAAAGCGGAAATAATATCACGGCACGCCAACAGAGTAAGCATAGGCGCGCAGAGTTTTAATCCGAAACTTTTAGCTGAACTTGGACGCATTCATTCCGCACAAAAAACAGCGGAAGCTGCGGCTTTTTTTCGCGATGCCGGAATAAACAACATCAATTTTGACATGATGTTCGGCATACAGGGGCAGAACACCGCTGATATGTTAAAAGATCTTGAGGAATGCATTTCGCTTCTGCCTTCGCATATATCTTTTTACATGCTTACAGTTTATGAGGGAACACCTTATTACGGGCGCTATGCCGGTAAAACACCATCAGGCGATGAACTGCTTGAAAAAATGTATGAGCGGGGGATAAAGTATCTTGAAGATTCGGGATATAAACGTTATGAAATATCAAATTTTGCAAAGCCCGGAAAAGAATGCATTCATAACATAAATTATTGGAATATGGGGGAATACATTGGCATAGGGTCATCCGCTTCTTCTTTTTTTATGGGCAGCAGATATATTAATGCGGAAAAACCCGAAGAATATATTGAACTTGTAAATTCAGGCAAAGACCCCGCTGTATTCAAGGAAAAAATTGACAAAGAGAAAGCGGTTAAGGAAACAATAATGCTTTCGTTAAGGATGACAAGAGGTCTTGATACAAAAAAGCTTAAAGAAAAGTTTGGATATGACATTTTTGCTGTATCGGGCGAGAGAATAGATTATTATTTAAATCAGGGGCTTTTAACAAAAGAAGGGGATTTTATAAGGCTTACAAATTCAGGCATGCTGGTAAGCAACACTGTGATATCGGGGCTGTTTTGACGTTACCGCTTCCTATCACCGCTTTTTCTTGGTATCATTATACCCAACATCTTCAAGGAGCAAGGTATGGACATAAAAGAACACATAGAAAACATATGCAAAAAAGCAAAAAGCGCTTCATATTTAATGCAGCGTGTTTCAACAATGCAAAAGAACAGGGCGCTTACACTTGCGGCCGAACTTTTGGACAAGAACCGAGCTGTAATAATTGAAGAAAACAAAAAGGATGTTGATAACGCCGTAAAAAACGGGCTTAACAAAGCAATGACAGACAGGCTTACTTTAAATGACAGCCGTATTAATGACATGATAAAGGCTTTAAAGGATGTGGCCTCGCTTCCTGACCCTGTTGGCGAAGTCACAAAAACATGGGAACGCCCAAACGGATTAAAAATAGCAAAAAAAAGAATGCCTCTTGGCGTGATTGCGATAATTTTTGAAGCGCGTCCAAATGTCCTTGTTGAAGCATCGGCTCTCACGATAAAATCAGGCAATGCGGTAATATTAAAGGGCGGGTCTGACGCAATAAACAGCAATATAGTCATAGCAAATGTAATGAAACAGGCTGCCCATGAGGCATTGCTTCCGGACGGCTGCGTAAACCTTGTTGAAACAACAGACAGGGAAGCAACAACAATGCTTGTTAAGATGAAGGATTATATAGACGTGATAATACCGCGCGGCGGATACGGTTTGATTAAATTCATAGAAGAAAACGCCAAAATCCCCGTGATAAGGCATGACGCCGGAATATGTCACACTTTTGTTGATGAATCGGCGGAAATTGACATGGCAATATCAGTTTGCTTAAACGCAAAGGTGCAGAGACCCTCAACATGCAATGCAATGGAAACCCTGCTTGTTCATTCAAAGATTGCGCCTGAATTTCTTCCCAAAATGGCGGAAGAATACAAAAAAGCGAATGTGGAACTGCGCGGGGACGAAAAAACACGCGCCATATTAAAAAACATTAAGGCCGCAACGGAAGAAGACTGGAGCACGGAATACAACGATTATATACTTTCAATCAAGGTGGTTGAAAGTTTTGATGAAGCCGTTGATCATATAAATAAATACGGCTCGCATCACAGCGACGCGATAATTACAAAAAACGAAGTGAACGCGCTGAATTTTTTAAATTATGTTGATTCGGCGGCCGTTTATGTAAATGCTTCAACACGCTTTACAGACGGAAACGAATTCGGGCTTGGGGCCGAGATGGGAATATCAAATCAAAAACTGCACGTGCGCGGTCCGCTTGCGCTTGAAGGGCTTACATCCGAAAAATTTATAATCATAGGAAGCGGACAGATACGTGAATAAGACAAAAAAAGCCGGTCTGTTTGGCGGAACATTTAACCCCCCTCATGCCGGCCATTATCTTCTTGCGAAAACCGTAAAAAAAGAATTTGAACTGGATAAAGTTATATTTGTACCCGCTTTTATTCCTCCGCATAAAGATCCGTCTGGAATAACAGGCGCCAGGCATCGGTTAATAATGACGGAACTTTTGATAAAAAATGACACAGATCTTATGGTGTCTGATTATGAAATAAAAAAACAGGGAGTTTCATATTCCATAGACACGGTAAAATATTTTATGAGCGAATTTCCTGAAACGGAATTTTATTTTATAACGGGCTCCGACGCTTTTTATTTTATTGACACCTGGAAAGATTATAAAGAGCTGCTGAAAATAATCAGGTTTATAATTTATGTAAGGCGTGATTTCCCGAAAGAAAAGGTAATTGCAAAAATACCGGAAGCCGCGGAAATGCTTTGGCATGAAAGCGGCTTAATAAACATATCTTCAACGGAATTAAGGGACAATATAGCGCACGGAATGAATGAAAAAGAACATACGGGCAAGGATGTATGGGATTATATAAATATTAACCGTCTTTATATGGTGAAGGATAAATGAAAAAAATTGCGGTATTTGTGTTTTTAATTATTGGCGCGGCATCGGCTTTTTGTCTTGCTCCCGGAGAAAACGTGATTGAACACATTTTTCTTCTTGATTTTCCGGAAGCTGGGTCGGCTTTTGTTGCGGAGCCTGTAAAAACAGGCGCAATAATTGCAGGGCTTGGCGCAGGGACAATCCTGCTTGTTAACAATGATTCGTGGCTAAGCCGAGGTTTAAGCGATTACCGGGACAAAAACAAAGATTTAATTTTTGAGATTGCAAATAATTTTGGAGACCCTGTGTACATAATGGCCGGATGCTCCGTGCTTTACGCTTTAAATACGGCAAACGAACGCGAGCTTGCGGCCAAGACGCTTGAGGGAATTGCCGTATCAGGCATGATTGGATATTGTTTAAAAACAGTAATCGGCAGAAAAAGGCCGTCAGTAACGGATGACCCGAGAAGTTTTTTTAACCCTTCTTTTAAAGATATGGCTTTCCCTTCGGGGCATACCGCAACAATATTTACAGTTGCCGCAGTTATTCCGGAACATTATAAAAACCGGTGGCTTTATGCGGCAACAGTTCCTGTTGCGTCCTTAACCGCAGCCGCGCGCGTTTACAAGGGAAAACACTGGGTGTCTGATGTTGTTGCCGGAGCCGCGCTTGGAATATTTACCGGCTGCGTAATAGAAAACGCGCATGAGCGTTTTAAAACCGAGATGACAATTGAAAAGGGTTTTGGCTGTGATATACCAATGATTAAATACCGTTTCTAGCAAACAAACAGTGTGTTTTGGGCGTCAAAATGGTAAAATTATATAAACTGATGAGGGTAAATGTTTGAAAAGAAAAACCTTGTTAACCGCTTTTTTGACGCTTTTTTTGCTTGCGTTTTACTTGCCGGCGATTGCCGAAAAAGATGACATAATAACTTTAATCACGGAGCCTTCAACCCTTGTTTATCCCAGTTTTTGGCACACTCCTTTTGGAATACACAGAGGCACACCGTTTTGGCTTAAAGTTTTTTTGGGCAACAGGACGGTTTTTGCAAACCCGCAGGATGTTGCCTGCACAAAAATGCTTAATGAATACGGAAAAATAAAAGAAGGCGATGACTGGCAGCTGACCGCATTCGGCGTAAATTCAGACCGCGGGGAGATAATTTATAATCCTTCCATGCACGCTCTTGCCGTTTTCGGAAGTCACGGCAGCGGGCAGGGGCAGTTTAAAAATCCAGTTGGAATTGCATGCAATGAATATGGTGATGTATATGTTGCAGATACGGGAAATCACAGGATAGTAAGGTTATATTATGATGACAGAAAGCTTAAATTTTTGCGCACCATAGGAATGAGAGGGATTGGTGTTGCAATGTTTGATTCTCCGCGATATGTTGAAATGGATTCATACGGAAGGGTTTATGTGTCCGATACCGGCAATAACAGAATACAGGTTTTCAGCAAATCAGGGGGATTTTTATATGAAATAGGCAGCGCGGACGGCATTTCAAATCCGCAGGGCTTGTGCGTCACCGATGACGGGGCACGCTATGCCGGCTACAGGGAAAACAGAATCTTCGTGGTGGACGGCAACGGCAACAGAATACAAAAATTTGATTTTGAAGGAAGGTTAATCGCTTCTGTTAGGGCCGATGAAGCAACAGGAATGCCGGTTAAGCTTACGGCGATAGATCATGATTACTTCGGAAATGTTTATGCCGTTGACAACTTAAATTCAAGGATTTTAAAATTCACGCCGGATCTTAAATTTATAACGGAATACGGGTCTTTCGGAACAAACGATTATCAGTTTGAAAAACCCACAGGCATTGCAATATACAGGCATTACGGACAGGTGATAGTATCAGACAGAGAGTCAGCACAGTATTTTTGGATAGGAGCCGATATTAAAAACATAAGAGCAAAAAGAAAGACCGGAGAAAATGCGGTTATTTTTGATTTTTTTCTTACTGAAAAAGCTTTTGTGTCAATAACACTTGAAAAAAATGATTCAAAACTTGTTGTTTGCAAAGACGTACAGTTTGAAACGGGATCAAACTCCATAACATGGCAGGTGCCTGAAGCGGCAAGCGATTTGTTTATAAAGGAAGGAGAAAATTATGCCGTTGTTTTTCATGTTATGTCCACATATTCTTCTTATCCTCATATAAGAAAAGAGGCCAGAACAGAGCTGTATTTTTAGCCCAAATTCTTGACTTTAAGGCAAATATAAGTATAATTATCTGTTAATATCCTTATTTTTATTATATTTATATAAAAATATTCAGCCGGCCTTAAAACAGGCGGCTATGGATTATTTTAACGCATAATTTTTTTTGCGTTAACATTTTTAAGGAGGATTAAATGGCAGAGGTACTGATTAAGGACAATGAGAGTCTGGACGATGCAATGAAACGTTTTAAGAAAAAAGTGCAGGATGCCGGAATACTTCAGGAAATGAAAAAAAGGGAACATTATGAGCCGCCTTCGGTTAAACGCAAACAAAAAATGTGGGCTGCCGCAAAAAAAAGAAAAAAGAAAAAAATGAGATAAAAGCCGTTATGTCTGTTCTTGAAACCATAAATTCCGATTTAAAGTCCGCAATGAAAGACAAGGACGAAGTGCGCACGGCAACGCTTCGTCAGATTAAAACCGCTGTAATGAATGCGGAAATAAAAACAGGGAAAGCACCTGATGATGAAGGCGTTTTAAACATCATATTTTCTCTGGCAAAATCCCATAATGAATCAATAGAAAGCTTTAAAAAAGGCAACAGACCGGATCTTGCAGAAAAAGAAGAAAAAGAACTTGCGGTTTTAATGCATTATCTGCCAAAACAATTAACCGAAGATGAAATAAGGGCTTTGGTTTCTGAAGCTGTTAAAGCAACCTGCGCACAATCGGCAAAGGACATGGGAAAACTGATGGGTTTTCTTATGCCTAAAGTTAAAGGCAGGGCGGACGGCGCAAAAGTAAATGCAATAGTCAAAGAATTTCTCAAATAAAATGGCTTTGGTTTTAAAAAGAAGTTTTTACACTGCAAACAGTGTTGAAGTTGCAAAAAAGCTTCTTGGATGCGTGATAGTTCACAGAACAAAAAAAGGCATAATGCGGGCAAAAATAGTGGAAACCGAGGCTTACAGGGGTACCAATGACCCGGGCAGCCACGCCTTCCGTAAAAAAACAAAGCGAAATGAAATAATGTTTAAAGAACCCGGAAAAGCATATGTTTATTTTTGTTATGGTTTTCATGAAATGCTGAATTTTGTTACGGAACCGTACGGGAAGGCGGGCGCGGTACTTATACGCGCAGTTGAGCCGCTTACAGGAATTGACATAATGGAAAAAAACAGCGGCAAAAAGGAAAACCTTACAAACGGACCCGGCAGGCTTACCAAAGCACTTGGAATAAGCAGAAAGCATAACGGAATTGATATAACCAAAGGAAATCTTAAAGTTTTGTCCCGCGGGAAAGAAAAGTTTAAAATTTTATGCGGCCCAAGGATAGGAATAAAACAAGGGCTGGACAAAAAATGGCGGTTTTGGATAAAAGGCAATCCTTTTGTATCCGCAAAGCAGGAGGAAAAATGAAGCTTAAAGAGTTTTATAAAGCCGCAATAGAGGAAGGAATCAAAAACGATCCGCGCGGAGAATCGGGAGTAAGGGCTTATCTTAAACAGGAAAATAAAAAATATCAGGAACTTCCCGAGAAAAAGAAAAAATATTATGACACCGAAAAACTTACCAATCCGTATGCGGATTCAAGAATAATACATGACAACGGCACAGATATTAAAACACTGCTTGTGGGGATAGACATGGAAGTGTCGGAAGTGCTTTTGGCGGAAGCTCTTACACGGCGCGGCACAAAAATAGACGCAATTTTGGCCCATCATCCGGAAGGAAAAGCTTATGCAAATTTCTATGAAGTGATGGGCATGCAGTCCGATATTTTCAGTTCTTTCGGGGTTACAATATCAGTTGCCCAGGCGCTTTTGGAAAAACGCGAGCGCGAGGTTGCGGAAAAAGTGCGCGCGGCAAACCATTATCGCACGGCGGATGCCGCGAAACTGCTTGATATACAAATGATGAACATGCATACTCCGGGAGACAACTGCGTTGCAGCATATCTTCAAAAACGTTTTGACAAAGAAAAGCCAAAGAACATTTCGGATATAATTGACATGCTTCTTGAGGAAAAAGAATATTCCGAATATGAAAAACGCGGCTCGGGACCTTCGATTTTGGTGGGCAACAAAGAAAGGAAAGTTAAAAAAGTTATTGTAGACATGACGGGCGGCACGGAAGGCCCGAAGGAAATATATGAAAAACTTGTCAATGCCGGTGTTGATACCGTTGTTGGCATGCATTTTTCGCCTGATCACAAAAAAGAACTTGAAAAAATCGGAATGAACGTGGTCCTTGCCGGCCACATAAGTTCAGACACATTGGGTGTTAATCTTATTCTTGATGCGGTTGAAAAAAAATACGGCAAATTAAATGTTGTTGAAACATCCGGATTTATAAGGGTGAGAAGAACCGGAAAAAAGTAAGGTTTTGAAATGATACCGAACGAGCAGGTGAATCAGGTAAGGGAAGCAAGCGATATTGTTGATGTTCTTTCGCAGTATATGGATATAAAAAGGGCCGGAAGTAACTTTAAAGCGCGTTGTCCTTTTCATGAAGAAAAAACGCCATCGTTCATGATAAGCCCTGAAAAACAGATATACAAATGTTTTGGATGCGGTGAAGCCGGAAATGTTTTTACGTTTATACAAAAATATGAAAATTTAAGTTTTGTTGAAGCCGTAAGGCTTCTTGCAAGACGCGCGGGAATAACGTTAAACGAAACAGGCTCGGTAAAAAGCAATTTTGACGAGCGCGAAAAAATAATAGCCGTTAACAAAGATGCGCTTAATTTTTTCAGGCAGTGTTTTGAAAAAAGCGATATTGCCAAAAATTACGCGGCAAAGCGCGGATTAAGCGCGGAAATAATAAATGAATTTATGCTGGGTTATGCGCCCGAAGACTCATCGCTCTTTAAAGAACTTAAGTCAAAAGGACACAGCGAAGAAATTATTTTAAAATCCTGGCTGTGCAAAAAAGGCGGAAACGGATATTACGACATATTCAGAAACCGCCTGGTGTTCCCCATAATCAATGTTTACGGGGATCCGGTTGCGTTTGGCGCGCGAGTCTTTGACAACTCCGAACCAAAGTACATAAATTCGGCGGAAACTCCGGCTTATGTAAAAGGAAGGAACCTTTATAACCTTAACAATGCCAGAAAGCACAAGCCTGATTCGGAGCTTATTATTGTTGAAGGGTACATGGACGCAATAGGCGTATACAAGGCGGGCATCAAAAATGTTGCCGCCTCTCTTGGTACCGCTCTCACAAACGAGCAGGCAAAGCTTTTGCAGAGATATTTTGACAGGGCTGTAATTATGTATGACATGGACGAAGCCGGTTTAAACGGCGCTTTGCGGGGCGGCGAGATACTCTTTGAATGCGGCATAGACTGCAGGGTGGCGCGTTATGACGGAGCCAAGGATCCCGATGAGTACGCCTCACGTTTTGGAGCTGAAGCGCTTTTAAAAGTTGTGGCTGAAGCCGTGCCGTATTTTGATTTCCGCGCGGAGCTGTTGAAGGAAAAAGCAGAGCCCGATAATCCGTATCGGATTGAAAAGGCATTAAAAGAGCTTGGAAATTTGGCTTCCAAGTCTTTAAGCCCCGTAATAAGGCGGAATTGTGCGGAACGTATGGCTGAAATTTTTTCGGTTCCGATAAGCACAGCCGAGAATTACATAACCGGAGCGGTTAAAAATGAAAATGCAGTTAAGCTTGAGTCTAAAAAAGAAAGCACCAAAGGCGCTTTTCTTGCGGAAATGCTGCTTGCTCAGGTATGTGTAAGGGCTTTTTTAATTGAAGACAGTGATATTGTTTTAAAACATTTGTTTGGAAGAAAAAGCCTGGACGATGTGGAATACGGAGATTTTAATTCGCCCGTATATGCCGCTGTTATCGGCAAAACGGAAAAGCTTTTTACCGAAGGAGCGTCTGATATACCGGCAATGCTTATGACGGAACTTCGGGAAATGCCGGAAGCTGTTTCTTTTGTTGCTTCGGAGCTTGCGCACAATAAGACAAAAAAGGACAACTCCGGCGAGTATATCGCCATAATAAGCGACTGCTTTATGAGAATTAAAAAAGAAAAAGCGGAAAAAAAGATAAAGGAACTTCACGAACAAATCAGGGAAGCCGAGAAAAAAGGCGACTTAAGTAAAGTAAAGGAATTACTGCAGAAAAAACAGGAAATACAGAAAAACATTATGCCAAGAGGTGAGAGCTTTGAGCAAGAATCTTAAACAAATGCCGGCCGTACAGGAATTGATTAAAAAAGGCAAGGAAAAAGGTTTTCTTACATATGAAGAATTAAATGATTCGCTGCCCCAGGATTTTACGTCGGTTGAAGACATAGACAACATGCTTAATATAATGGAAGAATTTGACATAGAAATAAAAGAAGAAGGCAAAGAAAGTTTGCCCGGCGTTTCGTCTGTAAAAGAAACGGAAAAAGCCGATAAATCCGATAAATCCGAAGAAGTTGACTTTTTGGATGCCGAATCGGACGGATTTTCAGCAGACCCGGTTCAGATGTATCTTCACGAGATGGGAAAGGTGCCGCTTCTTGAAAAAAGAGAAGACGAAGTAAGAATAGCCAAAAAAATAGAAACCGCCGAAATAAACGTAAAAAACGTGATATTTGACACGCGCGCGGGATTTGAAGAAATTAAAAAACTTTCCGAAGGATTAAACAACGGCACCCTTAAGATAGTTGACATAATTAAAACCAAACTTGAAGGCGAAATACCTCCTTCCGTTGAACAAAGACTTATAGAACGTTTTGACAAATATATAAAAAACGCGGAAAAGGAAGAAAAAGATCTTGTTAAGATTCGTGAAAAACTTTCGTCAAAAAAATTAAAGCCTGCCGCGCGAGAGAAGCTGCTTAAACTTGAAGAAAAAAAGGTGAGGAAAAAACGCGATTTTCTTCACATGCTAAAACTTAACAATGACCAGATAAATAACATAAGCAAAACAATAATGACGGTTGTTGCAAAGATAAGCAAAGAGGAGCGCGAGCTTGCGGTTTTTGAGAAAAAATACGGCAGGCCGGCAAATGAAATACTTCATCTTGCGGGAAAAAGAAGCGAACTTGGAAATCTGCTTAAGAAAAAAAGAATAAAGCCTGCCGAGTTTAAGGAAGATCTTGAATCAATAAATAAAATCTTTGCCCTGATAAAAAAAGAGGAAGCTTTCTTTGGAATGAAAAGGGAAGACTTAAAGTCAATAGGGCATAAGATAAGAAAAAATACAATAGAGGCAAGAATAACAAGAAAAGAGCTGGTTGTTGCCAATTTGAGGCTTGTTGTTTCGATTGCAAAAAAGTACATAAATAAAGGGCTTTCTTTCCTTGATTTGATACAGGAAGGAAACATAGGGTTAATGAGGGCGGTTGAAAGGTTTGAATACAGGCGCGGCTATAAGTTTTCAACTTATGCAACCTGGTGGATAAGGCAGGCCATAACCAGGGCAATTGCGGACCAGGCCAGAACAATAAGAATCCCCGTGCATATGATAGAAACAATCAACAAACTTAATAAGGTTGCACGTTTGTTTGTTCAGCAGTACGGGCGCGAGCCAAAACCCGAGGAAATAGCAAAGAAAATGGGGATGTCAGCCGACAAGGTGCGCTCGGTTCTTAAGATTTCACAGCATCCGATATCCCTTGAAACCCCTATTGGCGAGGAGAAAGATTCACATCTTGGTGATTTTATAGAAGACAAGGACGCAATATCACCGGCCTCGGCTGCGGTTAATGTTTTATTAAAAGAGCAGATAGAAAAAGTCCTTCACACATTAAAGGACAGGGAAGCGGAAGTGCTGCGTTTAAGGTTCGGCATAGGCGACGGAGTGCCGCACACGCTTGAAGAGGTTGGGAAGATATTCAAGGTCACGCGCGAGCGCGTCAGGCAGATTGAAGCAAAGGCCCTGCGCAAGTTAAGGCATCCTGCGCGCGCAAAAAATCTGAAGGGTTTCCTTGATTAAAAGTAATGGAAAATAAAAGGCTGAAAATAGGCGTTATAAAGCCTGACGGAATAGGGGACGCGGTGCTCGCGTCCCCGTTTTTTTTGGGGTTAAGAAGGCATTTTAAGGAAGCGGAAATCATTGCGTTCATGAAAAAAGATGGCGCGGACATATTGTCCGGTTCACATATGTTCAACAGGGCGGTGATAACGGAGCCTGCATGGCTTAAATACAAAAAAACAGGGATTGTTGAAAAAGTAATTTCTTTTTTTTCCGTGCTTTTTGCAGTAAACTCCCAAAAGTGCGACATTTTGATAGGGCTACGCCACAGGGACCGTTTGAGTTCTCTTTTATTGTCACTTGCTTTTGCCAAAGAAAAATATGGTTATGATGTTTCGGGCATGGGTTTTGGAATTAATCACAAGATTAATCCGGTTTCGCCTGACACCCACGAAGCGGATAAAAATATGGAAATTTTAAAGTTTATAACAGGCATGGAATATCACATAATGCCTCAGATTACAACGGATAAAGAGGCGGAAAAAAGCATAAAAGCGCTTTTAAACAAATGGAAGGTAAAAAAATATGTTGTGATACACCCTGTGTCCGGACATTCATCAAAAGACTGGGGAGCGGAAAATTATTCCGCGCTTGCAGACGGCATTTCTCGCGGCATTAAAACCGTTGTAATCGGCGCAAAAAACGACATGGAAGCTTTTAATATAAGGGGCAGGCATGTGCTTAATTTAACCGGCATGCTTACAATAAAAGAAACAGCGGCTTTGATCAAGCATGCCTGTCTTGTGATAGGAAATGATTCCGCGGCTGTTCATATCGCATCCGCGTTAAACATACCGTCGCTTACAATTTTTTCAGGCGCTGCAATGTACGAAGAATTCGGGGCTGTCGGAAAAAAGGCTTTTATTATTACAAAATCTGTTCCCTGCCGTGGCTGTGAACTTAAAGAATGCACAAAAAACCACGAATGCATGGATATAAAAACCCAAACGGTAATTGACGCGGCAATCCGCATACTTTACGGAAAACAAAAGGAAAAGGTGATAAGGGTTTGAGCACAAAAAGGGATTTACAGCAAAAGATTTATGACAACAAACAAGACGGTTATGTTCCTGTTTACGCCGACCGTGTAAAATTTGCCGAATATATGCGCCTTCATATTGAAAGGGCAAAAACACAGGGGCGTTTTGGCACAAGTTTAAAGGCGGTTAAAAACGCAATTATGATAAAAAAATTGGGCCTTAAATCAGGAATGAAAGTCCTTGACGCGGGATGCGGCGGAGGGGTGCTGATAAATCAGCTGAGCGCGCTTTACGGCATAAAAGGATACGGGCTGGACCTGTCAAAGCTGGCGGTGCAGAGGGCAAGACAATGCGGAAGCAAAGGTATAACATATAAAAACGGGGTGCTTGAAAAAAATCCTTATAAATCGGGTATGTTTGATGCGGTGACATCTTTTGACGTCTTGGAACACACCGAATACAAGGAAAAAGCAATAAAGGAAATTTACAGGGTGTTAAAGCCTGGCGGAAAAATGCTTTTATACATAATATCGCGCAGGGATCTTTTTACGTGGCACTGGTTTTTGAGGGCCGTGAGTTTTGGCCGGCTTGGCCGCGATACGGAAGGCGGGCATTTTAAGGAAATGTTTGCAGATCCGGGAGAAATAAAAAAATACGCGGAAAACGCCGGTTTTAAAAACATTAAGATAAGTTATCTGCATTCTTTTTTTACCCTGATACTTGACGAGGCAATATTTTCTTTGCAGAAAAAAAGCGCAAAAAACGAGAACGCAAAAGGCGCAAAAAACACGGTTACCGCGCAGGGAAAAAACGTATATAATATCCTGCGGGTGATTCTTGCGGTTTTTGAAGCACTTGAACTTCCATGGAAAATATTCGGGTTAAGCAACGGCTTTTTTGTGCTTGCCGAGAAACAGGGAAAGGCATGACGGACAAAGGCGAAATCAGGAAAAACTGGGAAAAAACACAGCTGAACTGGACAGACAAGGATTTTTTGGAGCATGAAGCAAATGCCCTTATGAAACAGCGCTGGAAACGCCTTAACCTTATAATAGGAAGGATTACGGCGTCGGAAGTTGCACGCGCGGCGGAATATATAAATTTTCTTGATGTGGGCGCCGGCAGGGGAGAGTTTTACAAATATATAAGCGGCATCGTTAAAAATTACACGGGCATAGAGCCCTCTGATTCCATGCTTCCTTACGAGATAAAAGAAGACGGTTTTGAAATGCTTAAAGGTTCCGGCGAAACAATTGATTATGAAGAAAAATACGATGTATGCCTTATAAAGGAAGCGCTTGACCACTGCTATGACCCGATGCTTGTGATATCAAACTGCGGCAGGGCCCTAAAAAAAAACGGGCTTTTGATAATAACCCTTACCAACAAAGAATCATATTATAAATTGCTTTTCAAAAAAAAGGCAGAGGAACTGGAAAAAAAGCACACGGACCATCTTTACAATTTTGCGCCGCGCGATGTTGTCAAAATGACAAAAGAAGCGGGTTTTGTTTCCGAAAGGGTGATATCATACAATTATCTGCGCATGCCGCGAATGCTTGAAGAGATTTTTGGTTCTTTGCCCCAAAAATTTGTGCATGCGGTTTTGGACATAACAGACACGGTTGGATCCATGCTTCTTAAAGAAAAGGGCGGTTCATTTATAATTCTTGCAAGGAAACCGTGATGCGCATAGGGATAGATGCAAGGATAATAACAAAGCGCGGTGTGGGAAGATATATTTATAACCTTGTCAAAAATCTTCTTGCTATTGACAAAAAAAACCTCTACTTTTTATATACCGATAAAAGAACACCGGAAATAAAATTTAAAGCAGAAAATCTTTTTGTAAGAAAACTTGAAACAAACAATGCATTTATATACAGGGAGATTCTGCTTAAAAAGGCCGCAGCTGAAGACAAAGCAGACATACTGCACTCAACGGACAACTCAATGCCGTGTTTGTTAGGCACATTTAAAGGCAAAAACATTGTGACCATACACGATACAATGTATGTAAGGGCAATTTCAGAAGCCGTTGCAAAGCCGTCTTTAAAACAGATACTGGTTGATTCATACAATAAGTTCGCAATTCCGGAATCCGCAAAAAAGGCGGATTGTGTTATCACAGTTTCGGAATTTTCAAAAAAATGCATATTAAAGGAAACAAAAGCGCGCAGAGTTGAAGTTATTTACGAGGCGGCCGAAGAAGGCAAAAAAGAGTATGACAAAGAAACGCTTAAAAAATACGGGATAAAGCCGCCTTATGTTTTGATATCCGGCGCGTCAGACAAGAGGAAAAACGCCGCGGCCGCAATAGACGCTTTTGCTGAATTTAACAATAAGACCGGCGGAAAATACGGCCTTGTTATAACTTCAATCGGAAAGCAGGAGCTTAAAACAACGGAAATTGAAAAACATATATTAAAAAATTCCATTTCAAAACAAACCGTAATAACAGGTTATGTTACGGACGCGGAAATGAACACGCTTTATAAAAAAGCATTTTGTTTCTTTTTTCCTTCCTTATGGGAAGGTTTTGGACTTCAGGTTCTTGAGGCCTTTGTGGCAGGCGTCCCCGTTATTACAAGTGATTGCGGCTCTTTGCCTGAAGTTGCGGGAAGCGCGGCGCTGTTTTGTAATCCGTATTCGGTTTTGGATATGTCAGAAAAACTTTTGCTTCTCCATAATGATGTAATGTTAAGGAAAAAACTGGTTAAAGCGGGGATGAAACAGGCGGAAAAATTCTCGTGGAAAAAAACAGCCCGTGAAACCCTCAAGATTTATGGAAACATTTTATGATGCTTGAAAAGCTTTATATTTACTGTGATATAATCACATAAATATAAATACCGGCGGAAAAATGGATAAAAAAACAAGCTTTTTATTTTATACAGCATTCATAGGCGGAACGGTTTTGCGGATAACGGGCCTTGGGGCTCAAAGCGTATGGATAGATGAATTTATCACGGCGTCAAACGCGGCAAAGCCCGGCTTCTTTCAGATGTTCTGGGGTGTAATGGCAAACGACCCGCATCCTCCGCTTTTTTATATACTGCAGTTTTTTGTTTATCACACCCTGGGTTTCAGCGAAATAACTCTGCGTTTAATTCCGGTAATTTGCGGGATTGCAGCGATACCCGTTGTTTATAAATTCGCAAGGATGTTTTTCTCGCAGCGCGCCGCAATGGCCGCTTTATGGCTTTTTGCGTTTAACCCATACCAGATTTATTATTCACAGGAAGCAAGAAACTATTCATTGTTCCTTCTTATAAGCATAATGATGCTTTATTATTTCATGCTGTCTTTAAAATACAATTCTTTTACATTCGGGCCTTTTGTTTTTTGGAGTGTACTTGGCTTATACACACACAGCTATGCAGTGCTGCTTCTTTTGATACTTAACCTTCTTATAATAACCCGTTTCCGTGAGGAGCTAAGACTTTCGCAGTGGTTCAAGGCACAGGCTGTGATTGCTGTTTTGGCTTTGCCCATGATACCGTTCTTCTTCAAGGTCCTGCAGGGGGACAATTACTCCCATAATGTAAACATGCTCTTTGCGCCGTTTTACGCCTTAAAAAACTACCTGTTTGGCTTTACAGTGGATTTTAATTTTTTCACTGTTTTGGGGCTGATATTTGCTCTTTATTACGCGGCACTTGGAATATTTACATATTCGGGAAGGGACAGACGGCTTACAGATACGGTTTGGATGACAGGAGTGTTTTACATTTTTGTTCCGTGGATATTTTCCATATGGAAGCCGGTGTATTCCGAAAGGACATTTATGCTGGCTTCTTTTCTTGTTATCATATTAATTGCGGTTGGAACAACATACCTCTTACGCAACGGGATAATAGCGCTTAGCGTCGTTTTTGCGGTTTTTTACACTGCGTCGCTTTCAAATTATTATCTTAATCCTGTTTACCAGAAAACAAATTATAAACCGGTTTATATGCAGATACTTAAGGATTACAAAGAAGGCGACGCCATTGTGCACAGCAATGTGGCGTCTTATGCGTCTTTTGAATTTTATAACAGAATAATGTTCAGCGGAAACATTGAAAACAGGCTTCTTAACGAAATTCCGGAGTACAAGGGAAGCGCGATAAAAATGAAAATACGCGAAGCATGGAGAATTTTCAGGGAAAAGATACTTAAAGAAAAATTCGGGCTTGATATATATTCAGGATACGACAAAAACATAATGCCGCAGGAAGAAGCCATGAAAAAAATGAAGAATTTTAAGCGCGTATATTATATAAGGGACTTAAAGGAAGGCATCAAACAGGTATGGCTTCCTGTTGGAAACGTGTGGGCCGCATCTTATGAAAAACTTGGGATAAAAAACCCGATTGAACCGCAGCAGGTGCCGTGGGTTAACAGATATTTTGTTTTGTCGGATAAAAAAACAAACAGGGGTTTTGAAGTGTATATTTTCCAGAGGAAGTATGCAGCCGAGTAATTTTGCGCCGCATTTTGTCTTTCTGATATCAGTTTCTGTTTTTACCCTGTTTTCAAAAAATAATTTTATTTTTGGTTCGGCTGTGTATTTCCCGCTTTATTGTTATATGGTTTTGATTATCACTGCTTTTGCTTTGTCGTTTTCAAAAAAAGAATGTTTTTCAGGCGCTTTCAGGACTTTATCCAAATCACTGTATTTTTTCGGGATTCTTTTGGCGTCTCCGTTAATTGCCAAAATACCGTTTCCGGCGCCCCATGATTTTATTCAAAGAAAATTTGAAGTATTGCTTGGCTCTGCTTATTCAATATTTTTTATTGTATATGCCCTTATTACCGCACAGATGCTGGTTAAAAAAAACATACTTGAAAGCATAAAATTAAAATACGCGGTAATTGCGGCGGCCTCGCTTTTCTTCATATTATATATATCACTTTCATTCTGGATGAACAGGGCTAACGCGCCCACGGGTGATGAACCCATATATCTTCTTGTGGCGCACAGTATTGTGAATGACGCAGACCTTGATCTTAGGAATAATTATGAGAATAAAGACTATAGCAGGTTTTTCCCGGGAGAGCTTAAGCCGCAGGAAATAGAACATAATGGCAGGCTGGTGTCATATCATCCTGTTCTGATATCACTTATCATCGCGCCGTTCTACGGTATGATGGGAAGGCAGGGGGTTTCCATAATAATCGCTGTAATCTGTGCTTTAATTGCGGCAATTATCATGCTTATGGCTGATGAAATAATTAAAAACAGGGGTAAAGCTTTTTTAGTGTCGGTATTTTCCGCGCTGTCTCTTCCTCTTATTATGTTTAGCAATCAGATATGCGCGGATACAATATCCGCTTTGCTTATAACAGGTGCTTTTTACATGATATTCCGCGAAAAAGGAGGCGGCGTGCTTCCTGCGATAACGACAGGTCTTATACTGTGGGCGCATCCAAGGAACATCCCTGTTTATGGCATTCTGATTGTTATGGGTATACTGTTTAACCGTAAGGACATAAAAAAACTTTCTTTTTTTATTTTAATTAATCTGACGCTTGCTGCGGCATTGTTTTGGTTTAATTATATTATTTACGGCAGCTTAATTCCAAGGCAGACACAGGATGACATCCCCGTGCATCAGGTATTTGGTTTTAATATGGCCGGAATACTTGGGCTGTTATTTGACAAAGAATTCGGGCTTTTTATTTACACTCCGCTTTTTATACTTCTGCCCTCTGCTTATATTTTACTGTATAAAAAAGACAGGAAACTGGCATTATGGTCTCTTGCCATGCTTTTGCCTTATTATGCTTTAATATCTTCGTGGGCAGACTGGAGAGGGGGCGGAGGATCATCGCCAAGATTTTTGCTGCAGGTTCTGCCGTTTATTGTGCTGCCGCTTGCTGTTTTTACGGAAGCAAAAAGCAGGATTGTTAAAATATTATTCTGGGGCGGGATATTTGTGTCTGCTGTTTTAACCTGCGTGCCGTGGTTTCGGTGGAGCAAGGGGCTTGGCGAAAACTGGATATTAAAATTTATGTCTTCGGTTATTAAATTTGACTTAAACAGCCTGCTGCCGTCGTTTTGGGTTGATGACAGCTATGCTTATTTAAAATCGGCTGTATTTGTCGGTTTTATTGTCTGGGCAAATATAATGGTATTAAAGGAAAAGAAATAAAACACAGTCCTTTATTTTTAAAATAAAACTTATATAATAATGTCAGCTTTATATAACTGTTATCGGAGAAATTATGGACAAT
This sequence comes from uncultured Spirochaetia bacterium, assembly GCA_964417645.1. Lineage (GTDB taxonomy): Bacteria > Oederibacteriota > PGYV01 > PGYV01 > PGYV01 > CAYQIS01. The sequence goes on along the minus strand of CAYQIS010000003.1, from coordinate 97 downwards.
AAAGAACTTACAGCCGCCATGGAGGAATACCTTCAGGTGATATTATAATGGTTCCGGTTTTTAGGACTGTATTTTAACACTTTTTTAGGTGGATTTC
>CAYQIS010000002.1:0-195982 GCA_964417645.1 uncultured Spirochaetia bacterium | reverse complement strand
CAAAGACATAAAAATTCCCGGCATCCTTGCGGCATTTTCAGTTATGCCGTTTACCAGGAAAGAAAGCGCAAGAATATAAAACATAACAGGCGGCTTGTCCACCTGCAAGCCGCCATTCATGCCTATATCCCCGTGAGTCACCATTCTTATTGCGTAAGAAGAATAAAGACATTCATCCATGTGCATCCTGTGCACGCCAAGAAGGTTCATCCTTATTGTTAACGAAACAAAAAGTATTGCAAGAAGCGCCGCAAAAGAACGGGTTATTTTTATTTCCATGTTGCGATATATTCCCTGTCAGCCGCGTCAAAAGGAGTGATACTTTCCTTTGTCCATCTTCCGCTGATATTCATTTCCCTGCAGGCAAGCTCAAAATGAAGCATTGCTATACCCATGTCTATCTGCTGGCCGTATTTGTACTGATAGCCCTTTGTATATTCAAGGAAAAGGCTGAATGTTTTCTTGTCATTATGCCTTATGATTCTCCACGGCTGGCGGTTGCTTGCGGAAGGCGCAAAACGCACGCATTCAAGTGCGGGTAAATATTCCCCGGCCGTTTCCATATCAAGAGGCCGGTCAAAACCGCAGTCAAAAAAAAGTTTATCGGGGCCAAGTCTGCTGTCAGAACTTACAAATTTGCGCATTGCAAGATCTTTTAGCCTTCTTTTTTGTTTTGCATAACCAACGGGAGTGCAGGCTATAAGTTCTTCTCCTTCTTTTAACCCCATTTTTTCCGAGAATCCCGCCTTGTCAAAAGTCACCCCCATCCAGCACGTGTTTAATCCAAGTTTTTCAACCATCAGTATTATTTTTTCCATTGCATATCCAAAATCAACATAACGGCTTTCCGTTATCTCGGAAGCGCCCGCAATAAAAAGCGAAGCGCCTTCTATTGTTCCGTATGTCCCAAGATGTTTTACTGTTTCGGCATCCTGATCTTTTATATCAATTAAAATAAACCTTGTTTTAGTTCCAAACGGCGTTTCATGCGGCCCCGATAAAAAAAAATTAATTTGAACTTTCTTTTCCCCGGGAATCTGCCGTTCATCAAAAGTTCTCCAGGACTTTCTATTTTTTATTGTCTGTATAATACTTTCCATTCATGCCGCCTGTATAAGTTTTTTCACGCGCTTTTCGCAGCGTTCTTTTCCTACGGCGTCAATCAATTCAAAAAGGCCCGGCCCTGTTGTGGTTCCCGATACGGCGGCCCTTATCACATGCATAAAAACCTTTGGCTTTATGCCGGCTTTTTCCATTTCCGCCCTTAAAACGGCTTCAAAACCCGCAAAATCCGAAGTGTCATTATCCGCAAGAACAGCCAAAAAAGTTTCAAGCGTCTTTTTCATTTCGGAAGAATTTTTCTCAAACACTTTTTTTGCCGATTCATCCGGCGGCGCATCCTCTCCGAAAAAATATCCGGAAATCTGCGGCAATTCCGAAAAAGAGCGTATTTTTTCCTGCTGCAATTTTGTGATTTTTATAAGGTATTCCCTTTTTGATAAAATCTCATCTTCTTTCACAAGCCCGGAACTTACCAAATAAGGAGAACACTTCTCAAAAAGCTCTTCCGGGGTCATTTTTCTTATATATATTCCGTTCAGCCACAAAAGTTTTTCATTGTCAAACATGGCGCCCGCTTTGTGAATGCGTTCAAGCGAGAATTTTGAAATTATTTCCTCAACGCTCATAACATCCGCGCCATCCTCAGATGACCATCCAAGAAGGGCAAGAAAATTTATAAAAGCTCGCGGATCAATTCCCATTGTTTTATACTCACCTACGGATGTCTTTCCGTGTCTCTTGCTTAATTTGCTTCTATCAGGCCCCAATATAAGCGGAATATGCGCAAACTGCGGCACGGGAAAACCAAGCGCCTTGTATATGTGCACCTGCTTTGGCGTGTTGCTTAAATGGTCTTCCCCTCTTATAACATGTGTAATCCCCATCAATGCGTCGTCAACCACAACAACAAAGTTATACATTGGCATGCCGCTGGCGCGACTTATTATAAAATCATCAAGCACACTGTTGTTAAATTTAACATCCCCGCGCACAATGTCATTTATTGTTGTCTCGCCTTCCTGCGGTATCTTAATCCTTATTGTATAGCCCGCGCCTGAGGCTTCCTTGGCCTTTACCTCTTCTTCGGTTAAACGCGAGCACCTTCCGTCGTATTTAAAAGCTGTCTTGTTTGCTTCCGCGGCTTTTCTTGCATCGTCCAGTTCTTCTTTTGTGCAGAAACATTTATATGCTTTTTTCTCGGCCAAAAGTTTTTCAACATATTTTCTGTAAATATCAAGCCTTTGTGTCTGAAAATAAGGCCCGCTTTCGCCTTCTTTGCCGGGACCTTCATCCCAATCAAGACCCATCCATTTCATTGAATCCAATATTGCTTTAACCGACTCTTCGGAATTCCTTTCCTGATCCGTGTCTTCTATCCTCAGGATAAACTTTCCTTTATTATGTCTGGCAAAAAGCCAGTTAAACAAAGCTGTCCTTGCCCCGCCAATATGAAGGTAGCCGGTCGGGCTTGGCGCAAAACGCACTTTTACCATTATTTTTCTCCGTTATGATTTTTTTAACGAATTAAAAGAAAGGATTACTGCTTATGTTCCTGTTTTGACATTACAACACTGCCTTCAAAAACAACTCCTTCGGACATCATAAGTTTTGGCGAACTTATATCCCCGTGAAGTTTGCCCGTGTTTAATATTTCCAATTTGGCCGTTGCGGTTACATCGCCGGTAACCTTGCCGCCGATAACCACATGTTTCCCCGATACATCGCCCTTAACAACGGCATGTTCCCCGATAAAAACCCCGTCAGACGATATCACATTGCCTTCAACCTTTCCGTCAACCCTTATTGACGTTTTGGATGTTATGTGACCCTTTACTTCGCAATCTTTTGATATAACACTTCCTATGTTTCCCGTAAGTTTATGCGACAATTTTACCCGCCTTTTTATTTAAGCGCAACTTCTTCGCGCATGAATCTTACCGGATTAACAGACACGCCGTTAAGCCTTACTTCATAGTGAAGATGCGGCGCGGTTGATCTTCCGGTGTTTCCAACATAACCTATTATCTGCCCTTTCTTTATATGCTGACCCGTCACGACAGTGTATTTTTGCAGATGCCCAAAACGAGTCATATAACCGTTGGCATGATTTATATTAACAACGTTTCCATATCCTCTTTCAAAACCGGCCTGTGTCACAACTCCGTCAGCAGTTGCCTTAACAGGTGTTCCTTCGTCATTTGCAATATCAACGCCTTCATGAAACGAAAGACCTCCTGTAAAAGGATCAAGCCTGCTGCCAAAACCCGCTGTAATCCATCCTTTAACAGGCCATCCTTTTGGCACGGCCGTAATCCTTGCCCTTTGTTCCGTGACATATTTAATTATTTCCTGATAACTTTTCTCAGCAGCACGCGACTGCTCGTCCACATATTTTACAGCCAATTCAAAACTTTGTCTGTCAATATCCTTGTCTCTGTCTTTTATTTGAGCTTCAAGCATTCTTGTATCAATGTCGGACGGTCCGCCAAAACCCGTATATTTAATTACACCGTCTTTGTTTTTAAGCTTAAGCATTGCGCGAAGCTGACCTTCAAGCTCACGGGTTCTTTTTACACTTTCCCTGGCTTCAAGCACTTCTTTTGTAAATGCCTTGTGCTTTTCGTTTAATATTTTGTTGTATTCTATTGTGGCCCTGTAGTTCGCATGACGGGATATTATAAAAGCCGCTGTAATTACACTGACAGTCCAAAGTATGACCGCTGCAAGAAGGGTTGTTCCTCTTAACTTAAAACCGACAACCTTTGAGTTGTCGTCAGGCACCAGAAGCACAGTAAAGCTTCTTGGCCTTTTTTTACCTCGCATTACGCTCCCCCTGTAATACTTTCCAAATTAACCGCGGCAGCAACTTTTGGCGCTGCCGCGCTTTTTATTATTTTTTCCCGCCCAATTCCGCTTCTATTCTTGCCCTTACTTCAGGCGTTAAGCTTTCAATATCTTCCATAAAGATCCTGAGCTTGTCAGAATTAACCTTTGTACCCTTTAAAAATGACATCTTTGCCGCTTTTAATTTTGTAAGAAGCATATCGGCAAATTTCCTCGGAGCATAAATATAAACATCGGCCCCGTCATCATTCGGATATGGTTCAAGAGAAACTCTTATAAGTGCCCCCGGATAAAGCCTTTTTGCCTCGCCTTTCAGTCTTTCTGCAATTGCTTCTGCCTGCGTTGCGCCCATTCGTAACTTTCCTCCTTGAAAAAGATAAATGTGATAAAAATCACGGAAACAAATTATATTATAGTTTATCGGAAGGGTTTTTGTCAATATTTAATGGTTTTAACATGGAAACCACAGTTTCATAATTTTCAGCGAAGCTCTATGCTTACAGGGCAGTGATCAGACCCCATCACATCGGAATGAATTGATGCTGACTTTAATTTTTCTTTAAGTTCTTCGCTTATATAAAAGTAATCAATACGCCAGCCTATGTTCCTATCACGGGCTTTCGTTTTATAATCCCACCATGTATAATTCCCGCCTTTTTTGTTGAATTCACGGAAAGTGTCTATATACCCTTTTGAAACCAATTTATCCAAAAAAGCCCTTTCCACGGGAAGAAAGCCGGTTGAATTCTCGTTCTCTTTCGGCCTTGCCAGGTCTATTTCCTTATGGGCGGTGTTAACATCCCCGCATACAACTATTGGCTTTAATTTTCTGTTTTTTTCCGCGTGTTTTAAAAATTCTTCATAAAATTCAATTTTAAAATCCACCCATTCAGGCCCGCGCCCTCCGTTTGGGAAATATATGTTATATAAAAAGAAATCCTTAAGTTCCGCTATCATTATCCTGCCGTCATTGTCAAATTTCTTTTTGCCAAAACCATATTTCACCGTTATTGGTTTTTCTTTGCTCCACATAGCCGTGCCGCTGTAGCCCTTTTTTTCCGCGGAACAAAGGTAAAAATGATATCCCTGTATTTCCTTCAGCTCTTTTGGGAATACATCGTCCTGTGCTTTTGTTTCCTGAATGCACACAATTTCAGGCTTGTCCTTGAATATCGGCATGAACAGTCCCTTATTATGCACCGCGCGTATGCCGTTTACATTCCACGATATCAGCTTCATTTTGCTTTTCCCTGATTTGCAACGGCTTCCATGGCTTTTTTAACTTCTTCCGGGTCGCCAAGATAATAATGATTCACGGCATTTAATCTGTCATCCAATTCATACACCAAAGGCATTCCTGTAGGTATGTTTAATTCGGTTATTTCCGATTCAGACACATTGTCCAGATATTTAACCAAAGCCCTGAGCGAATTGCCGTGCGCCGCCACAACAGCCGTTTTGCCCTGTTTAATATAAGGCGCAATATTTTTTTCATAAAAAGGCACAACACGCTCAACCGTGTCTTTAAGACATTCCGTTGAAGGAAGAACACTTGCCGGAAGATCCGCATATTTTTCTTCTTTAGAAGGATGCCGTTCGTCATTAATATCCAGTGCCGGCGGCCTTACATCATAACTGCGGCGCCATATTTTAACCTGTTCTTCCCCGTATTTTTGAGCCATCTCGCTTTTATTCAGGCCCTGCAAAGCGCCATAATGCCTTTCATTAAGCTCCCAGGCGCGCCATACGGGCACCCACAAAAGATCTGTTTCCTCCTGCACAATGTTCAGCGTTTTAATTGCGCGTTTTAACCGCGAAGTGAAAGCAATATCAAATTTAAGATTTTCTTTTTTCAATATCTGGCCGGCTTTATGAGCTTCCGCAAAACCCTTTTCAGACAGATCAACATCTGTCCAGCCGGTAAAACGGTTTTCTTTATTCCAGGTTGATTCTCCGTGTCTTAAAAGAATTAATTTATGCATTATTTACCCCTTTTCCCGCCTTAAAAAGCTGCGGGGGAACAAATGATTTAAGACTTAAAGGCCTGATTTATTATACCTATTTCTTAAATAACTTCAAATATTCTCCGTAGCCGCGCTTTTCCATTTCTTCTTTTGGTATAAACTTAAGCGCTGCGGAATTTATGCAATAGCGCTCGCCTGTTGGCGCGGGGCCGTCATCAAATACATGGCCAAGATGTGAATCGCCTTTTTTGCTTTTTACTTCTATGCGCACCATAAAATGGCTCTTGTCTGTTTTCTTAATGATATTACTTTTATCTATTGGCTTTGTGAATGACGGCCAGCCTGTGCCCGAATCAAACTTGTCCGTTGAACTAAAAAGCGGCTCGCCTGTAACCACATCCACGTAAATGCCTTCTTTATGATTATCCCAGTACTCGTTTTTAAAAGGAGGTTCTGTTCCGCATTCCTGCGTAACCTTATACTGCATATCCGTCAGTTTTTTCTTTAATTCCTGTTTTTTCACATTACCCCACACTCTATGTAAAAAGCTTTCCCTGCCTGATGCCGCCTTGTAGGCATTGTAATGGAAAGGGTTCTTCTTATAATAATTCTGATGATACTCTTCCGCGTAATAAAATTTCTGCGCAGGCCTGATCTCTGTCACAATGGGTTTTTTAAATATGCCTGAAGCTGCAAGCTCTGCTTTTGATTTTTCAGCGGCTGCTCTTTCTTTTTCATCATTATAAAAAACAGCAGTGTAATACTGCGTTCCCTTGTCAGCGAATTGCCCTGTGCTGTCAGTCGGATCAATTTGTCTCCAGAAAATTTCAAGGAGTCTTTCATAGGAAACTTTTGAAGGATCATATGTGACTTCAATTGCTTCGTAATGCCCTGTTGAACCTGTTGATACTTCTTCATAAGTGGGGTTTTCAGTTTTGCCGCCTGTATATCCTGATTTTACCGCTGTTACTCCCGGCTCCGCTTCAAAAGGACCTTCCATGCACCAAAAACAGCCGCCGGCAAAATAAGCTTTTTTCAGCACAATATCACCGCCTTTTTGGGCACATATATTCATTGCAGTGAAAAGGATAATAAAAAAAACTTTTAAAATTAATTTTCTTTTCATATATCACCTATTTAGTGATATTATAGCACAAAGATGCAAAAAATCAATCCTTTGCACCTTTTTTATCTTTCAATAAATAATGAAATATTCCCGCATTAAATTTATCGCCTGAATCCGGCTTTGACAAAAACGGTATCCGGCGCAAAAATAATCCGATCCAATTAAATTTTTCCGCTGTATAACCCAATCAAAGAGAAGATACTATCTGATTATCAGGCTCTCTGCCGTTGCTTCTTTTGGCTTTGGTATTTCAAGCAAATCAAGTATTGTCGCGCCAATATCGGCCAGAACACCGTGCGGCCTTAATTTTACCTTGTCCGCATCATCCGCAACATAAATAAACTCCACCGGATAAGTTGTATGGGCTGTTTTTGGGGCGCCTGTTTTTGCATCGGCCATTTCTTCGGCATTTCCGTGGTCCGCCGATATCAATACAGTGTAACCCGCTTTAAGCGCAGCGTCGGTTACTTTTCCGGTGCATTCATCAACAACTTCCACCGCCTTTTTGGCCGCTTCATATACTCCGGTATGGCCCACCATATCACAATTCGCAAAATTAATGGCTATGAAATCATAATACTTCCTGTTAATCTCCTCTATTGCCCTGTCAGCAACAAGATACGCTTCCATTTCAGGATGTTCCGCAAAAGCCGAAGGATCAAAACGCCCTTTTAATTCTATTCTGTCTTCGCCTTTATATGGCTCAAGCATTTTTCCGTTGAAAAAAGATGTGACATGCTTGAATTTCTGCGTTTCCGTTATACGAAGCTGTTTCATGCCGTGTTTTGATATTTCTTCGCCTACAAGATTTGCCATGTCCCCGCCTTCATCCAAAGGAGGAAGAACATTAAATTTAAAGGCATCATAGTATCTTGTGAGACCGCAGTAGGCTATATCTAATTTACGCTCGCGCTTGCCTGCGTACACGTCATCTACAAAAGCATTGGTTAACTGTATGGCCCTGTCCTGGCGGTAATTGAAATGTATCACACCGTCGCCGTCCTTTATGCCGGGATAATCTCCTATTACAGTGGGGGGTATATATTCATCAGTCATATCTGTTCCGTCAGGCAGCTTGTCGTTTTTATAGCTTTCCTCTATTGCTTCGCGGGCTGTTTTTGCGCGTTTGCCTTCGCATTTTACAAGGCAGTTATAAGCTTTATCGGTTAAATCCCAATTCTTTCCCCTGTCCATTGCATAATAGCGTCCCATAACTGTTCCTATTGTGCCTTTGCCGTATTCTTTTATTTTGTTTTCAAGCTGTTCAAGATAAGTTAAGCTTGAGCGCGGGTATGTGTCGCGGCCGTCCGCAAAAAAATGAATGTATACATTTTTTATGTTCTGCTTTGCGGCTTCTTTAATTATTGCATAAAGGTGTTCCTGATGCGCATGAACTCCTTCGTCCTGAACCAACCCCATAACATGAAGGTTCCCGCTTTTTTTAGCGGCATCAAACACCCTTTTCATGTTGGGGTTGCCGAAAACCGTACCCTCTTCAATTGCTTCGTTTATTCGGACAACCTCCTGTTTCACTATCCTGGCCGCGCCCATATTTAAATGTCCCACTTCCGAACTTCCCATATAGCCGGCAGGCACACCAACCGACAATCCCGACGCTTCAAGCACACAGTTCGGATATTTTTTAAGGAACTCATCAGTGCGGGGTTTATTGGCGTTCTTAACGGCGTTATAAGGGGAATCAGGCCCTATCCCCCAGCCGTCACGTATTATTAAAACAACTTTTTTAGGCATATTATGACCTCCTGTAATTTTGAATATCAGGGAAGATTATACAATAAAAAAGCCCCGCAGACCATAAACGCCTGCGGGGCCTTTTGTTTTTACAAGTTTATTTTCTCAAATTATAAAAATTTGCCCTGCCGTTGTACTGCGCTTTAGCGCCAAGCTCTTCTTCAATTCTTAAAAGCTGATTATATTTCGCAATGCGGTCTGTCCTGCTGAAAGAACCTGTCTTTATCTGGCCGGCGTTGGTTGCAACCGCGATATCGGCAATTGTTGCGTCTTCAGTTTCGCCCGAGCGGTGTGACACAACAGCAGTGTAGCCCGCGCGTTTTGCCATTTCTATTGCGTCAAATGTTTCCGTTAATGTGCCGATCTGGTTAACCTTTATAAGAATTGAAGAGCATATTCCTTTTTCTATTCCCTGTTTAAGTATTGCAGGATTTGTCACAAACACATCGTCTCCCACAAGCTGAATTTTTTTGGAAAGTCTGTCAGTTAACAATTTCCATCCTTCCCAGTCATGTTCGCTCATTCCGTCTTCTATTGAGATTATTGGATATTTATCAACAAGGTTTGCCCAGAAATCAACCATCTGCTGGGATGTAAGTTCTTCCTTCGTTGATTTTTTGAATACATATTTTTTCTTGGCTTCGTCATAAAATTCGGAAGCTGCCGGGTCAAGGGCTATCATTATGTCAGAACCGGGCTTGTATCCCGCTTTTTCAATTGCTTCAACAAGAAGCTGAAGGGGTTCTTCGTTTGACTTGCAGTTTGGAGCAAATCCTCCCTCATCGCCGACAGCCGTATTATAACCTTTTCCTTTAAGAACGGCTTTTAATGCATGGAAAGTTTCCGCTCCCCATCTCATTGCTTCGGAAAATGACGGCGCGCCAACAGGCATAATCATAAATTCCTGTATGTCAACATTTGAATCGGCATGCGCCCCTCCGTTTATAACATTTGACATCGGAACAGGAAGTTCTTTTGCATTTGTTCCGCCAAGATAACGATAAAGCGGAAGGCCGTGGGTTATTGCGGCTGCTTTTGCCGCCGCCATTGATACGGCGAGTATGGCATTTGCGCCAAGCTTGCTTTTATTCGGCGTGCCGTCCAGCTCTATCATTTTCTTGTCAATGGCAACCTGGTCCGCAACATCCATTCCTTTTAATTCCTTGGATATTTTTTCGTTTACATTTGCAACAGCTTTTAACACTCCCTTGCCGCCCCACTTTTTCTTGTCGCCGTCACGAAGCTCAACCGCTTCTTTTGTTCCTGTTGACGCGCCGGACGGAACCGCGGCGCGGCCGACAACACCGTCGCACGTGATGACATCCGCTTCAACTGTCGGGTTGCCGCGTGAATCTATTACCTGCCTTGCAATAATTTGTTCTATACAGCTCATTTAGGCCTCCTCCTGAATATTATATTTTTATATTTTGAATCAAAACATTGAATAATATACCACAAACGGAGCCCCGTGTAAAAAACAAAAAGCCGCTTAAGCTAAATGCTTAAGCGGCTTTTATAAATTTTTACTGAAGCTTTCCGTCTTTTGTTTTCTTGCCCTCAACAGGCAGCCCGGCGCTTGTCCACTTTGGCCAGCCGCCAAAAAATATTACAACTTTTCTGTAACCCGAATCAAACAGGGCATTGGCAACCTTGTCGGCAAGATGACAGCCTGCTCCGGAACAATATGTAACAAGTATTTTGTCTTTAAGCAGCTCTTTCTGGGCTTCAATCCTTCTTTCAGCGTCTCCCGCGGGTATGTTTATCGCGCCCTTAATTCTGGCGTCATCAAATTCAAAAGCTCCGCGCGCATCAACAAACAGCGCCTTTCCGCTTTTGTATAAAATCTCGGCTTCATCTATGTCAACCTTAAGTATGGATTCCTTGTTAACCGCTTCTTTTTTTTTTTTTTCCATATTTCTTAATTGCTTAACCGCGGGTTCCGGCGTAAGAGATTCTTTGGTTATATTTATTGCGCCTCCGGCCCCCGTAATCTTTATCGCCCCTTTTCTTTCTTTTTCGGATGTTTTCTTTGATTCCGCCGCGAAAGCAAATAAAGCAACGGCAAAAATCGATAACGCCACAAGAAAAGCTTTTTTCATATAATCCTCCTTATTGTATTTTTATATATATTTGGACGTAATAAAAGTCTTTTTGGTTGCATTTTTATTAAATACGTCTTACAACGTTGCACCAAAAAAAACATGCTTTTTTGACGGCTTCAAAAAAATCATCCACATTCATGGGCTTTACAATGTAACAATCCGCTTTTTCTTTATATGCATTTTCAACATCCTTTATATTGTCAGATGTTGAAAGAATATAAACCGCAGTCTTGTCAAACCGCCTGTCTTTTCTTATTCTTGAAAGCAGCTGTCTCCCGTCAACCCTCGGCATATTTAAATCCAGCAAAATTATGTCCGGAAGTTTTGACTTTTCTTTTTCTTTAAAAAGAAAATCCGTCGCCTCAACACCGTCGGCAACATGCACAAAATTTGCGTTAAAACCGCTTTCTTCCATGGCCATAACCGCAAGCATTGCGTCATTTCTGTTGTCTTCAACCAAGAGGACAAAAGGATTGCAGTCACTCACCATTAACCCTCCATTTCAAAACTGATTACAGCGCCTTTCCTTGTTCCCTTTTCAGCCCATATGCGGGTACCGTGAAGCTCCATTATTTTAGCACAAATTGCAAGGCCTATTCCATTGCCTTCGTATGCTTCCCTTGAATGCAGCCTTTCAAATGCCCCAAAAACCCTTTCCTTGTATTCTTCAGGTATCCCTATACCGTTGTCGGAAACCGAAACATAAACCCTTCCGTTTCTTTTTTCCGCTTTTATTTCTATCCTTGGGTTTTCACCGGAACGGAATTTTATGGAATTCCCAAGAAGCTGCAAGAAAACCTGTTTAATCTGATTCCTGTTCCCGTAAACCTGAACGTCATCACCCATGATTATATCCGCGCCTGAATCCCTTATCATTGACTGCATTTCAACCACGGCGTCATACAATGCGTCCTTAAGTTTAAATATCCTGTGTGTCTCCGGCCCGCCTTCTATCATGGTGTATTCCCTGATATCATAAATTAAACTTTCAAGTCTGTTCACATAATTAACCGAGTCTTCAACAAGAGCCCTTGCCTGCGAACCTTGTGGAATGTCCTTTTTCAATGCAAGCTGCAGCATTTTTGACACAGCCCTTATGGGTTCCATTATATCGTGATGTGACGCCCGTATAAAATCTTCCGATGTCCTTACCTTTATCCTTAAACTTGCATTCGCGGAATCAAGCTCTTTCGTCCTTTCTGCTATCATTTCCTCCAGATGGTCCCTGTAGCTTTTAAGTTCTTCTTCCGCTTCCTTTATCCTTGTTATGTCCGTAATAACAATTGCATACCCCGAGATTATTCCGCTGCGTTTTATAAGGTATCCGGATATCAGCCCGTGAAAAGTCCTGCCTCCGGCCTCAAACACTGTTTCCCTGCCTTTGATTGCGCCCTCTTTTTCAAGTGCACCTGTTATTTTTTCGCTCTCTTCCATTCCCACAACAAAACCAAAGTAAGGCTTATTGCCGTTTTTGAAACCTTCAGGTTTTATGCTTAAAAATGCGCTGTTTGCTTCGGTTACTTTTTTTTCCGAATCAAGTATTGCCATCATTTCAAGTGAAGCGTCAAACACATATGAAGCGGCGGCGGCCTTTGTGTCTTCTATAAAGCCGTAAAGTTTCATTGCTATAAACATGGCAAAAAGAGCCGGCAGCATTTCAATATTCGCGGAATTCATTAAAAAATTTTCTGAAAAATGCCTTGTTATATAAACAAGAGCAACGCTTATTGCCGTACCCGCAAGAAATATAACACCCTGTATTCTTTTTAATTTATTTTTTGTTTTCAATGTTCCATATATAAGAAACACAACAACGCCGATATTGCATATATCATCAAGCAGTTTTAAAGCCCAAGGCAGCAGTCCGTCTGCATAAACCGCTATGTAACCAAAGTCTTTTTTTACAAGCACATCAATTTGCCCGCTGTATCCCAAAACCGCCGTAAAAGCCGTATAAACCCCCACAGCAATCATTGCCCATGTTATTGTTTTTCTTCCCGCCAAACCGGAAAATGACAATCCCACAATAAACGCAAACGGCGAATTGGCCCTCCAAAAAAAATTGCTGATGTCATATACTGTTTCGGCAAAATCCAAGGATATGCAAGGGTTTTGAAGAAGCATCTTATTGATGCTTCCAAAAGCCGCAATAACCAGCACAACAAAAATACTGCGCCGTGTCATATCATTTAAGCCGTCGCCGGCCAAAAGCACTGCCGCGGCAAAATAAAGGCAGAATGCCCCAAAATGTATCAAAGTAATTTCCGTGATACAAAACATAATGTTTCTCCGCGATTATTTGGATATTTACAACACAACAAAAAATTACACAATGACAAAAAACAAAAATTTAATAAATTTTTAAATAAAATCATAAGGAAGCTATGATTTTTCTTGCCCTGTTAAGCGCCATGTCAATGTTGCCGACCACATTTCCCTTGCCTATTTTTTCTATAAACCCGTCCTTTTCAAGAGCATGAAGAGGCTGCGCGTGAACCCCGCACAAAACAAGAACCGTTTTTTCTTTTTCCATTCTTTCCTGTATTTCTTCAAGCGCCTTAATGCCTGCGCCGTCAATTGACAAAACCTTGCTCATTTGAAGAATGAACACTTTTGGCCTTCTTTTAAGCCCGTCAACAGCGTCCTTAAAAAGGTCAACCGCCCCAAAAAAGAAAACCCCGTCTATCTGAAAAACCTCAACGCCTTCCGGAACATCTGCCTTGCTTACCGCTTCGGCAAAGCCCTTATCCTCTTCCTCGTGAAGGGAGTTTGTTATATATCCCGCGTGAGTAACTTCAGAAATTCTGTGCATTAACAGGAACATGGCAAGCAGAACCCCCACCTGTATGGCAACAGTAAGGTCAACAAAAACCGTCAGAAAAAAAGTTGCAGCCATAACCGCAACGTCGCTTTTGGGATATTTAAATATGCCCGCAATTGTGCGCCACTCGCTCATATGGTATGAAACAGATATCAATATTGCCGCCAGAACACAAAGAGGAATCATGCCGGCCCATTTCCCGAACAGCAACATTATCAGCAGTACTGTTATGGCGTGTATTATTCCCGAAACAGGGCTTACGGCCCCGTTTCTTATATTTGTGGCCGTTCTTGCTATGGCGCCGGTTGCGGGTATTCCCCCGAAAATTATTGAGCCTATATTTGCAAATCCCTGAGCCATTATCTCGGCATTGCTTCTGTGCCTGCGGCCTGTCATGCCGTCCGCAACAACAGCTGACAGCAGGGATTCAATTCCCGCCAGAAGCGCTATTGTGATTGCCGCGGGAAAAACCTGGCGTATCATTTCCATATTAAAAGAAGGAATTTTAACCGAAGGGAGATTATGCGGCATTTCTCCAAACCTTGACTGTATTGTTTCAACATTTAAACCCATAAAATTCGCGGCCGCAGTGCCAAGTATGATAACAACCAAAGATGCCGGTATTTTTTTTATCTTTTTCGGCCAAAGCCGCAGAATTAAAAGTGACACGGTGCCAAGAATTAACGCCTGTATATTAACAGTGCCAATGCTGCCCGCGTATGCAATTATTTTATGAAGAAAATCAGGCGGCAATTCATTCATTTTAAGCCCAAAAAAATCACGCAGCTGGGACGTAAATATTATAAGGGCAATACCGCTGGTAAAACCAACCGTTACCGGGTAAGGTATAAACTTTATGTATGTTCCCACTTTCATAACAGCCATAATTATAAGCATCAAGCCCGCAAGAATTGTTGCGGCTGCAAGACCTTCATAACCGAACTTGGACATAATTGAATAAACAACAACAACAAAGGCTCCGGTTGGGCCGCCTATCTGAAAACGGCTTCCACCAAGAAGAGATATCAAAAACCCTGCAACTATAGCGGTATAAAGGCCTTGCTCGGGTTTTACTCCTGATGCTATCGCAAAGGCGATTGCAAGCGGTATTGCCACTATCCCCACTATAACTCCGGAGTTAAGGTCTTTCTGAAAATCCTTTAAGCCATAACCTTCCTTAAAAACAGTCACTATTTTTGGCATTAACGAATATCTGTACTTCATCGGCTGCGCTCCAAAAGGGCAAAGAATTTTTCCTTACTTCCTTTTGATTTGTCGTCCGGTCTTGTTTGATGGCCTGGCGGCATTTCATAAATATATATTAATTTTTATATTACCATTTTAATTTTCATCTTGGATTATACAGCGTTGTGGGGTTTCAAGTCAATATCAGGCGCTTTGCCTTTTTATCAGGTCAGCCTTAAACACTTCAGACACAGGAGTTTTTGTTTTCTCGTTAATTATATCCGCTATTATTTCAACAGCCCTTTCCCCCATCAGCCCTACAGGCTGGCGCATTGTTGTAAGCCCAAGCACACCGGAGAGACCTATGTCATCATGTCCCACAACAGCTATATTATCCGGTATTGACACCCTGTTTTCCATTGCTTCTTCCATAAAACCTATTGCAAAATTGTCGCCGTTTGCGCAAAAAACAGCGTCAGGTTTTTCTTTTATTATATCCCCAAATGCGGCTATGCCGTCTTCCCTTGAATAAAGAAAATAATTCAAAAAAGAATATCTGCTTTCAGAAACCTGATTTTCATAAAAAGCCTGCCTGCATCCAAGAAGCCGCATTTCCTGTGAGTAGCCGTGTTTCGGGTCTCCTGATGTAACCACAATTTTTTTTCTGCCGCTTTTTATCAAATAATCCACAGCGGTAAAACCGCTGTGATAATCATCTATATTTATGGTGTTTGTGTATACAGCCTCTCCTCCGTCTATCATAACAAGAGGAATCCTTGCAGCTTCACAATGCCTTGAAATTATTTCCTGCGGCTTGACATTCACTGTAATAATCGCGCCTGCCCAGCCCGTTTTTATAACGTCCATAATTGTTTCCACAACCTTAACATTGTCATTTTCCGCGGTTAAAACCGCAAGATTTGCCCCAATATCCGATAAATGCGATTCAACGGCGCTGACAAGACTCATTTCGTATATGGAATTTATGGTTGGTTTTATTACGGCTATTCTTCCGGGCGTAATTTTACGGTTTTCATCTTTAAACTTCATTATTATCCCCCTTTACAATCTCCTAAAATAAAATATATCAGCAAAAAGAAGGATAATCAAGTTTAGTGAAATTTAATTATAATAAATTTGTCCGCCTTAGACCTTGCACCTTCATTGTCCGTAATTACAAAGTAATATGTTCCATTTGCAAGAAGCTTAAGCTGTGATGCATTCACTTCTCCCGTATGTATCCCTGCATGCAATGCCCTGCCTATTTCAGTTTCCTGTATCAATCTGAACGCCGATGAATATATCCTGAACCTTATTGATGTTGCACTCTTTGTTATTGTGTAACTTACCTTTAAATTTTGGTTCTTACCGTCATAAGGATTCGGATACAGTAATATATCCTTTATTTCCTGCTCTTTTGTATCAGGCGTTATCGGGGTAGGCGTTATTGTTGCTGTAAATGTATAAGTATTGGCAAACGAAGGAACTGCGGTTTCCGTGTGCGTGTATGTATACGTATTTGTGACTGTATATGTGGGCGTGCGTGTCATTGTGTTTGTCGTTGTTTGCGTGTATGTGCGCGTGCTTGTATTTGACGCGGTATTTGTTGCAGTCGGCGGCACGGGCGTATTTGTATAAGTATTTGTGCTTGTATGTGTGTATGTTGCCGTATTAACAGGGGTGTGCGTGCTTGTAAACACGCTTGTATTTGTTGAAGTTGGAATAATTGCGGTTGCTGTTGAGGTGTATGTTGATGTTGCAGTATGCGTGCTTGTGCTTGTATAAGTGTTTGTAAATGTGTACGTGAAAGTAAGCGTTGGCCCGCCCGTTGTGACTGTTTCGCTGGGGGTATGGGTAACCGTGTAAGTATATGTTGCCGTTGATGTGTTTGTGTGTGTTGACGTATGCGTTAATGTGTATGTGGAAGTGTATGTGTTTGTAAAAGTGCCTGTTGCGGTGTTTGCGGGTGTATTTGTTGAAGTATTCGTAAACGTTGCCGAAGGAACACTTGTATTGGTGCTTGTGTTAACCGCCGTGTGGGTTGCGGTATTTGTTGCGGTCTGGGTGCTTGTGTTTGTGGGTGTGGCGGTTGGTGCGCCCCCTGTAAGATACATATCGTCAAGATAAAAAGTTCCCGGCGCTGTGCCCGTTCGCGAAAAACGGATTCCGCTGAATGTGCCTGAATAAGCAAATGCGGTAAGAGGTATGGTAACTTTATTCCATGTATTGGCAATAAAAGCGCCTCCCTGGGCATAGCTGCCGCTTAATGTAACCGTGCTTCCAAGCGATGTTCCCGCATCATCATCCATCAAATTTACATAACACTGCATGGCTGTGTTTGTTGGATATATCCAAAACTCTATATTTGTAAAATCCGTTGCCTTAAGGTCCGGCCCCCCGAACACGAACATGGGCGTCCAGTTGCTTCCCGCGCTTACATCAACACGCATTGCCTCAATACCGCTGTGAACCTGCCCCATATCATCGGGATTGGTGCCCGGTGTCAGTGTGTTTAAAGGCAGCGGGCAGGAGCTTCCGAAGCTGAAACCCCATGCAGCGTATTCGCTGTCAAATATTAGTTCTCCTGACAAAGCAGGGGTCGGTGTTGCCGCAGGCAATGCGGGCGCATCGCCGCAGGTATTGTCCCATACGGCAGGAACCGTACCCAGCCTGTTTGAAAGCTGTGTGTTATAAAGCGAGTAAGGCATAAGGCCTGTTTGTCCCAGCCCTTCATACAGCATATTTTTATCCCCACTAATCCCAACCTGAAATCCGGGGGACGGAAAAATCTGATCGCCTTCAACATAGGTTCCGCTTATGTGAGAACCGTTGTCAAACACCCTGTATAAACCCGGCCCCCCGACCATGATTCCGTGCGTGTAAAGAGCGGGATACGGCGCAGGATTCATTGAGAAAATCGCGCTTTCCCACACACCCCCAATGCCGTCACCCGTCACATTCCAATTTACTCCCGTACCGTAAGTTTCGTAAGCATTTGTGCTGGTTGTTCCCCTGTTATAACCAACCATCTTGTTGCCGTGGCTGTGGCGCACATTGTCCCGCAAAATGGCATGGCAGAAAGAATGATGCGTGTCTTCTCCCTGGCGGCAGTCAATTGAATCGGAATCAACAACGGCGCAGTAATTGGCAAGGGGCTTTTGGAATATATAAGCGTGCCTTACGTCTTCGGCATAACAGTTTTTTATCAGGACATTCTGCGATGCATAATTATGATAACCGTATCCGTAACCGTCCCCCCCGTAATCCTGGGTTTTTTTGGCCACGCAATTTACAAAAGAAAGACGCGCGTCATATTCAAAATAAAAACCGTATCGCGGAAAGTTTTTTACATGAACGTCATACACCCAGCCGTTCACAACGCCTTCCATAACAATACCCGCGCCTTCCGGCCTGCCTGTTGCTCCTATATTTACGTCCTGAAACTGTATGGTCAGCCCCGATATGCCCACATTTTCAAGCATCTGATAAGATGTGGTATCGGGGCCGCTTCTTCTTATTGTTATGGGATTGTTTGCGGGGTCAAGGTAAAAAGGGATAGGCGCGTCAATCGTTATTCCGCCAGCGTCCTTTGCAATTACTTTTCTTAAATACACAAAATTTGTTTCCCTGTTTGTGTTGGGCGGATAATACTGCCACACTCCGGCAGAATTCTGCTGGGAAAAAGTCTGCCACCAGTACTGCTATATAATTATCCAGTCATTAACCGCTATACCCGCAAGATTGGTGACACCGGTCAAATACGTTGCCCCTTCAGCTATCGGCTGGGTAATTCCGGAAAGCACGGTTCCCCTGTCAACCCAGCCCTTGTTCCACGCCCATCTTGATTTTTCAAAAGTAAACACGCCTTCAAAAGCGTTTGCATCGCTGCTGTAAGTGTGGGTTGGCGGAACATTTATTATTGTCCTGCCGCTTCCGGCCCCTTCTATTGATACATTTGGATAATTAATGCCGATTGGCTTTAATCCGCCGTGAAGAGTGTGCTCTGTTATCGTAAATGTTCCTGCAGGTATCCTTACTATTCCCCCTCCTGCCGCGCCAACCGCGTCAATTTTTGTCTGAAGTTCAGCTGTTATGTCTCCTGAACCCGTAATTGTCTGTATATTGCAGGGTATGTTTTTTCTTAAACCCGTATTTCCAAGATTATATCCTGTGTATGAGTAATCAAGAAGCTTCCAGTTTCTTCCGTTAAAATTCACAACAGCTTCCTGATATTTTCCTGTTACCGAATTAAAAGGAAAAAGCTGTGATTCCCAGCCGTATATTAAGGAATAAAAAAATTGTAAGAAAACAAAAATAAAATAAATGTTTTTTCTCACTCATTACTCCCTTTGGTTTTATTACAATAATTATAACATATTTTATCAAACATAACAAAAAACCTTCAATGTATCAAAATAATTTTCAGGTAACCTTATGTCCTGATTTATGCTAAATTATTTTTGGGCGGTAAAAATAATAAACGGAGGAACAAATGAAAAAAACAGCACTTGCAGGAGTAATTTGTTTGGTTCTTGTTTCAATGTCTTTTGCTTTTTCAATTGACGGCAGCATTTATACGGCAGGGGTGACAAGGTATCTTGACAGGGGTCTTGTTGTAAACGACGGCCCGGCAATTCAGCCCGGATTAAGCCTTTCGTCTTACGGGGTAACACTGGAAACATGGTCTTCCTGCCACGGTTTTGCATCACCGGACATGTTTGACGAATGGGGACTGTATGCAAGCTGCAAGCAGGCAATACCTTATGCGGAGTTTTTAAGTTTAACCGCGGGATATGAAGCCACTTTTTATAACCCGAAATCAAACTTCCCGTTCTTAACAAAAGAACTTAGCGAAGAAGTGTATGTCACTTTAAGTGCAGATGTAATTTCAAACCCTTACGTGACGATAATACACAGCATTAACGTAGCCACAAAATACAATTACCTTGAAGCGGGCGTTTCATACGAATATGAAATTGGCGAGATGCTCGGCGGCAATATCGCCTTCGGTGCGGAAGCAAGCATAGGCATGGACCTTAATTTCGTCAAATATGAAATTGACGAAATTACGGCGGAAACAAAGGAAACCGAAGAAGCAAAACTCTCCGCGGCCGGACTTAACCTTTATGCAAATTACAAGATCGGAGACTTCACAATTACTCCTTCTGTTTTTATGCAGTTTGGAATAAACGACGCAAAAGAAGAGGAAACCGGAAAATTATATAAAAACCTGGCCTCAGGTTCTTTGATGATTAATTACAATTTCACCATTGGTCAAAAGGAAAGCAAACCAGAAGACACAAAAGCCTCTGCCGAATAACGGCAAAAAAACAAAAAGCCCGTCCTTGAAAGGACGGGCTTTTTGTTTATATAAGTTATGCTGATTCTCGCACTATAAGTTCAGGTTTTACAGTAACAACCCCCTTTTCAACAGATTCCCCGTCCGCCATTTTCGAAGCCGCTTCAAATGCAATCCTTCCTATTTCCGCAAGCGGCTGCCTTATTGTGGTTAATCCCGGTTTCATCAAACCGGCGGCTTCTATGTCGTCATAGCCCATTATTGCAATATCTTCAGGAACTTTTAATCCAAGCTTTAATGCGGCTTCAATTATGCCTATTGCCGTTTCATCTCCCGCCGCGCAAAACACCGAACGGGGCATCTTTGTTTCACGGGCAAGACTGCGCATTATCTCAGAACCTTCCTGCCTTGTATATGCAAGCACATTTATGTTTTTTATTGATTCAGGCTGGAATCCAAAATTGGAAAAAGCCACCTTAAAACCTTTAAGACGGTCAATTGCCGCCGGATGTATGTCCTTGCCTTTTTCATGCGATGTAAGGCCGTTTACTATAACTGTATCCTCGCCATATTTTTGCGAAAGATATTCGCCGGCGATATATCCGCCCGTAAAATTGTCATTCATTATCGAAAAAACACCGTTTATGCTGTATTCAACCACAATCAAAGGAATATTTTTTTGCGCGCACGCTTCAACAAAACCCGGAACAGGCCATGTGGTTATCAATACAATTGCGTCTGCTTTTTTTTCATCAATCAGGGAATGAAGTATCCTGTCGCGTTCGCTGTCTATGTTCCATGTTGAAAAAGGAAGAATTCCCCCGCGGAATCTCTCGCTTTTATATGCTTCTTCCTCGGCGGCCGTAAGGATTTCTATCATAAAAGGGGATGTAAATCGCGGGCTGACAAATGCAATTGTGGCGTTTCTGTGGTCTATTTCGCTCATCACAGCCTCCTTATATCCTTTAACAATTATAAAATTAATTTTTAATAATGTCAATTGGAAGTATTTTGTAAGGTTGTGTTTGAAAATTTTTATCTGTCTTTTTTAACTATAACTTTTCCGTGCCGCAACCCAAGCTCTGAAAGTTTTTGATATTCAACGTACCCCTTTGCAAGAGAGCATCCCTTCTTAATAATAATCGCGTCAGGTTCAACAATAAAAGGGTATTCCCTGCAGCTGTTCGGCCTGCTTTCATAAGACAAACACATCCGTGTTTTTTGATCAAACTTCGGGCAGAAGCCCGCATTGTCGAAAAAATAAGCGCCCCCGTCATGCTTTATCCCCATTGCTTTAAGTTCCGCTTTTTCCTTTTTTTCCCCGAGCATTTTTATAAGTTCTTTCTCCGTTAAATGCAGCGAGAAACTGCTCATATTGCAGCATGTGTCAGAACATTTATTTATGCAAAAATTTTGAAAATATCTGTTTTTCCATATGTCAAATTCTTTTTCGAAATTCATCATTTCACGCGGATTTGCGTATTATTAATTCCGGTTTAATTACCACATTTTTTGTCTCTTTTAATTTTCCGTCCACCGCATCAAGAATCATCTCAAAAGCCATTTCCCCGATTTCATGAAGAGGCTGTCTTATGGTTGTAAGTGGAGGATTAAGATTTTTGGCTGAAAGTATATCGTCATATCCTATAATTGCCATGTCTTCGGGAATGCTTATTCCTTTTTCTCTTGCACGCTCCAGCACTCCCATTGCAACAATGTCACCCGCCGCGCAGAATATTGCGTCAGGTTTTATTCCTTTTTTTATAAAATTATCCAAAGCTGTCATGCCTTCTTCATATTTATATGCATGTATTGTTTCTATGTTGCTTTCATTAAAAAATATTCCGCTTTCAAGCACCTCGGACACAAAAGCTTCTTTTCTTTCAACGGCCGCCGTGTTTATATCCCTGCTTGGCGGCTGTATTATTTCACCGGTTATCAGGCATATTCTTTTTCTTCCGGTTTTTACAAGATACTGCGCGGCGGAGCGCGCTCCGTGGGCATTGTCAACGGTTATGGAGTGTGCGCCGGGCATTCTATTTTCTATCAACAAAACAGGAACTCCGGCCATGTTAAACTCTTCCAATATTTTTTCCGAAGGTCTTTGCGACAGCATAACAAGAGCATCCGCCATCCTTCCCCTTAAAATGCGCTTTAAAAGCATTTCTTTAACAGCTTCCTCGTTTCTTGTTGAATAAGGAATAATCCCGTGCACATATCTTCCGGTATAAAATGCTTTTTGTTCAAAAGCATCAAGTACATTTGAAATAAAAGGTGCGGCAAAACGGGTGCTCATAAACGCTATTGTTTCGGATTTTCGTCTTACAAGACCCCTGGCCGCCATATTCGGGAAATAATTCATTTCTTCGGCCGTTTTCTTTACCAATTCCCTTGTTGAAAGCTTAATTTTGATGTCATTATTAAGGGCCCTTGATACCGTCGTAAAACTAAGATCAAGTCTTCTTGCTATGTCTTTTATTGTGGTCGGCTTCAATTTTTCCTCTTAATTTTTTGAACCATTATACAAATACAAAAAATTTAAATCAATATATGTCGTTTATTTTAATATTATTATTTCATCCGCTTTTGACCTTTTTCCTTCGCTTTCCGTAATAACAAAATAATATGTTCCGTTTGCAAGCGTTTTTATCTGTGAAGCCTTTACTTCTCCGATACGCGTTCCCGCATGCATTTCCCTGCCTATTTCAATCTCGCGTATCAGGCGAAACGCCGATGAATATATCAAAAGCTTAACTGTCTGCGCCCTTTTTGTTATCGTGTACTTTATCTTTAAATTCCCGTTCTTTGCATCATACGGGTTCGGATACAGCAATATGTCCTTTATTTCCTGCTCTTTTGAATCAGACGGCGTCGGAGTAGGCGTTATTGTTGCTGTAAATGTATAAGTATTGGCAAACGAAGGAACTGCGGTTTCCGTGTGCGTGTATGTATACGTATTGGTAAATGTATGCGTAGGTGTTCGTGTCATTGTGTTTGTCAGCGTATGCGTGTATGTGCGCGTGCTTGTATTTGACGCTGTACTTGTTGCTGTCGGCGGCACCGGCGTGTTTGTATAAGTGTTTGTGCCTGTATGTGTAAATGTTGCCGTATTAACAGGCGTATGCGTATTTGTGAACACGCTTGTGTTTGTTGAAGTTGGAATAATTGCGGTTGCTGTTGAGGTGTATGTTGATGTTGCGGGAATATTGGTTGCTGTGTCTGTGGGAACATTTGTATAAGTGCTTGTTGCAGTTGATGCTGCCGTATATGTGCTTGTGCTTGTATAAGTCTGCGTAAATGTGTGCGTAAATGTAAGCGTTGGCCCGCCCGTTGTGACTGTTTCGCTGGGGGTATAGGTAACCGTGTAAGTATAATTTGCCGTTGATGTGTTTGTGTGTGTTGAAGTATGCGTTAATGTGTATGTGAAAGTGTATGTGCTTGTAAAAGTGCCTGTTGCGGTGTTTACCGGCGTATTTATTGAAGTATTGGTAAACGTTGCCGAAGGAACACTTGTATTGGTGCTTGTGTTAACCGCCGTGTGGGTTGCGGTTGACGTGGCGGTATTTGTGGCGGTAAAAGTGTATGTGGAAGGCACAGCTGTATTTGTCGCGGTTAAGGTGTTTGTATTCACAGGAGTTAATGTTGCAGTATAAGTGTATGTTGCGGTGTTGGTGTTTGTACGAGTGCTTGTATTTGTGGGAACAGCAGTATTTGTGCCTGTTGCCGTAAAAGTAAATGTTGCAGTGTTTGTATTGGTTGAAGTGTTGGTTGCCGTTGGCGGCACAGGAGTGCTTGTTTTTGTATATGTTCCTGTATTTGTGGGGGTTGATGTTGAGCATGGCGGGAACACAAGATTATAGTGATTGTTTTTAAAAGAATTGGAAGCCGGCGAAACATTGCTCCAGTTGCCAAAATTGTCAACACCGTTTGAAGTCCACGGCATAAAACCCTGCCAGCCGTTGGTATAAGCCGCTTCATAATCCTGGGCAAGCGTGTGCCCTGTTGAAGCTGTTCCCGGCGCTTCGCCCACAATACACGGCTTTGTCCCTATTCCAAAAGAAGAAGGCGTTGTATACATCAATATAGTCCAGTAAGGATCCATCCACGAATACCAATGGGGCGAATAAAAATCCAGTTTTGCCTTTGGATCATTAAGCTGCGCCTGAAGGGCCGCATCGCTTACCTTATTGCCGTTCATTCCCGGATTGTCGCTGTTATATTTAATTACACCAATTCCAACTGTTACAAGTATTTCGCTGTTATCATGTATTGCCTTTGCGGCCTTTGCCCAGAATTTCTGGAACCTGTCCCATGTTATTGTTCCGCCTTCCGATGTTGTTGCCCACTCGGGTTCATTTGTCATGTCAATGCACCAAAGGGCGGTATTGTTCTTGTACCTGTTAACAAAAGGAATAAGATAATTGTTTATGTAAGAATCAATATTGGCGTCGGAATTTATCCAGTTTCTCCAGCGCTGATATGTTGTATACGAACTTTTAAAATGGTCAAATGAAATAAGGGTTGCTTTAATGTAAACGCCTTTTGCCTGGGCTTTTGCAAAAAAATCATCCAGGTTCGCCCAGTGCGCGGCGGTTGCGCCTGATACATATCCTGCTGTATCTATGTTGATTCCCACTTCGCCCGAACAGGTTATCCAGACGCGTGAGGAATTAAGCCCGTAAGCATTAAATTGAGCGTAATGAGTGTTCCAAAAGTCAGGGTCATAATTCCCGCCAAAATCATTCCAATTATCCCACGGCGTGTTGGCGCCGCACATCCAGATTCTCTGGCCGCATGCCCTGAATTCCGTGCCGTTGATTGATATGCGCGGCATGCCTGCAGACGTTGGCGCGGGGGTTGGAGTGTATGTTGCCGTAAACAAAGGGTTTACGGTATATGTATATGTGGGAGTATAAGCGCCTTCAATTGAAATGTTATCAATATCAACAGTGTAATCAGAATTCCAGTTTGCTATAAAATTAATGAAATCTATCTGTGTCTGAGATGGGCCTTTTATATCAGCCAAAGGTATATTGGCTGTTTTCCAAGTGGAGTCAATTGAACCGCCTTCCAAAAGATAATTTGCAACATCAACATAATTTCCGTTGTAATCTATTCTTACACGAAAAACGCTTACAGTGCCCGGACTTGTGGGAGCGCGTCTTACATTGAATCTTAAATGAGTGTTTGCTCCAAACGGTATATTAACTGTTTTATCCCACCTGTGTTCCTGCCACCAGCTTGATATGGAAGTGTATGTAAGACGCATAAGATTTCCGGGATTTCCGCCTGTTGTTTCGGTCATGGTGCCCGGCGAGCCGTTTATTACCGTTCCGTCCGACAGCCGATATCCTGCCGTATCCCCGTCATAAATCATATCTGCAAAAAGATTAGTTGATAATAAAAGTATGGAAATACAAAAAAAGTTAAAAATTTTTAACGAAAATGCTTTAGTAGTTTGTTTTATCATAAAATTCTCCATGTAATATTTTAAACAATCGTTTGCATAAATATACACAGAAAATTTTATATTGTCAACTGTCAGATATATCAGGCATCTTTTTAAATCATTTCAATACTATTATTTTATCCGCTTTTGACCTTGTTCCTTCGCTGTCCTTAACCACAAAATAATATGTTCCGTTCGCAAGCGTTTTTATCTGCGAGGACTTTACTTCCCCGATATGCGTCCCCGCATGCAGCTCCATGCCTATTTCAACCTCGCGTATCAATCGGAACGCCGATGAATATATCAAAAGCTTTACTGACTGCGCCCTTTTTGTTATCGTGTACTTTATCTTTAAATTCCCGTTCTTTGCGTCATACGGGTGCGGATACAGCAGTATGTCTTTTATCTCCTGCTCTTTTGCGTCAGACGGCGTAGGAGTAGGCGTTATTGTTGCCGTAAATGTATACGTGTTGGTAGACGAAGGAACTACGGTTTCCGTGTGCGTGTATGTATACGTATTGGTAAATGTATGCGTGGGCGTTCGTGTCATTGTGTTTGTCGGTGTCTGAGTGTATGTGCGCGTGCTTGTATTTGACGCTGTACTTGTTGCAGTCGGCGGAACCGGCGTGTTTGTATAAGTGTTTGTGCCTGTATGTGTAAATGTTGCCATATTAACAGGGGTGTGCGTGCTTGTAAAAACGCTTGTATTTGTTGAAGAGGGAGGAACATTTGTCGCAGTGCTTGTAGCTGTATGTGTCGCGGTATACGTGCTTGTGCTTGTATAAGTGTTTGTAAATGTATGGGTAAATGTAAGTGTGGGTCCGCCTGTTGTGACTGTTTCGCTGGGGGTATGGGTAACCGTGTAAGTATATGTTGCCGTTAATGTATTTGTGTATGTGGCCGTATGCGTTAATGTGTATGTGGAAGTGTATGTATTTGTATATGTGTTCGTTGCTGTATTAACAGCTGTATTTGTACGGGTCGCGGTATTCGTAAAAGTTGCCGTATTGGTTGCAGTCTGAGTGTATGTAAGGGTATGTGTATATGTGGGGGTGCTTGCAATCACCGGCATTAATTTAATTTCATCCAATGCTATGTCAAATGTGCCGTTACCGTTGCTTGCCCACTGAACCGCGTTAAGCGCGTTCTTCGTGAATGCAACAGGATTTGTGCCGTTTTTTTGCGCAAGCTGGCTGAATAAAACAGTCACTTTTGTCCATGTTGATGTCGCCGTCACAACCGTTCCATAATAATCATAATCGGTGATTGAATCCTGGGTAAACTGAAGCCAATATGTTCCGCTTCCTTTAATGTAGAATTCAATCCCCTGATAAGCGGACAAATCAGCAGCGCCTGATGGCGCAAAGTTCATTCCAAAACCGCCGTAATCCGCAACTGTTCCGGTAATTCTTATGTAATTGCCTGTTGATGCCGCGCCCGGCTGCAGAAACTGCATTGCAAAATTATTTGAATTGGCGCCGTTATATTTGTAATTGTCCCCGTTTAAATTGTTTTTATAATTCAAGTCTTCAAAGTCATCAAAAATAAACCCGGGTTCCGGAGTATTGGTAGAGGTTGGAGTGAAGGTGTGTGTAAATAAAGGATTTACTGTATTCGTATATGTGGGCGTAATCATTGAAGAATTAAGAACCATATGAAGCGCGGTATAAGCAGGCACATTATAGGTAAAAGCATTTCCTGTAATTGATGTAATTCCCGCCCTTGCCGTTATGGTATAGCTGGTTGAATCAAAACCCCAAACGCTGCCAGAATCAAAAGCATAAGGGCCTGTAATTGTTATGTTTGCCGGCTTGGCGGAGGAACTTCTGTTAATCACTATTATATGAAGCTTGCTGTCATCACCGTTAAACTGCGAGGCATATACGGGCATGGAGGCCACATCATCCGTGTCAGCTTTTACTTTTGTGTCGCCGTATGTGTGTTTTGCGCCGTCATAGTTCCTGTATAATTTTACACCGGCAATCGTGTACGGGCCCGGCGCAATATCCCAGTAATATGCGGCAAACACGCCGTATTTTCCAAATACGCCAAGCGCATCCGCTTGTGCAATACCTCCCGAAAAATGAGTTCCGCCTCCAAAATCATATTCTGTTATTGCAATTTTTGTTCCGGGATAATAAGCGTCTATTGAACTCTGAAGTCTTGGAATTAATCTCACGGGATTTGGTATCCAGGAAGACTGATTATAAGTGCTGTCCCACAGTGTTCTGGGGGCCTGCATGCGCGCATCGGCATTTATTGACGGGTCTGTTTTATTCGGGCAGTCGCTGTCATATTCCGTGTATACTATTCGGCAGGAATTTCCATTGTCTTCAGGATACCAATGAATATCCAAAACATCAAGCAGCCTGCGGCCGTAAGCCAAAGAAGCCGCCCTGAATTTATCAAGGTAATAATCTATAAACCAGCTGTACCCCGCGCCTTCGGTTGTTCTGTCGGTTGCATTGTTTAAGTTCATAAATGCGGACCAGCCAAAATCAGCGGCGCCAAATATCAGCACATCAGGGTCAACATCCTTTATCGCGGTTGCAAGCTGTATGCTTTTATTTTTTAGTTCAAGGTATGTCACGGGGGTGGGATGCACTCTGGGGTGTGTTGTTGCCCAAAGTGTGGGTTCATTGTCCAATGATATCATTTTTATGCCGTTGGGACTGTTTGCGCCCCCGAACTTGTTCTTCATCCAGTTCACATATTCATCCATATAAACATATTCATCGGTTGTATTTGGATTGGTTACAAAGCTTGCAGGTCCGCCCGGTTTTTTATATACAACCGTCTTCCACCTGTCAGTTGTAAGGTCTGCGGTTGCAACACCCGGGTCGCCGTTATTCCATATTTTATCAGCAGCCGCAAAACCTGCCATCTGCAGCGTCACAAGGTCGCTTTGCCCGCGCGCCAGGCATTGATTATGAAAACGTGTAAGCACTTCACCCGGAATGTCACAATTCGTAACCCCGTATGCCATGCAAAGATACGGGTCTGAACTGTTAGGCCCGTAATCAGCGCCGGCATTGCTGGCGTTATTTTCCCAGTTGTATGCCGTGAAACGGTTTCCGCCCTGCCTGCGCGACGCCCAGTTAACAGCATCCGCAAGCTGATACTGTGTCGGGTCTTCAGGGTCACCGGCTATATTCGCGCCGTAAATATGCGGCGATATCGGCGCGCGCTCCTGGTTTACGTTTATTGATATATTAACCGCGAAAAGCGGGATAGCGGCCAAAAAAAACAAAAAACTTATAATTAATTTTTTCATTTGTCCTCCGATAACTTACATTCTTTAGACATTAAAAAATCTGTTTTGTTACGAATAGCATTCGGATTTCTTGAATATTTTCTATTTGATTATTATTAATTTATCGGCCTTGGACCTTATTCCTTCATTATCCTTAACCACAAAATAATATGTTCCGTTTGCAAGCTGTCTTATCTGCGAGGCCTTTACTTCCCCGATATGCGTGCCTGCATACAATTCCCTGCCTATTTCAACCTCGCGTATCAGGCGGAAAGCCGATGAATATATCAAAAGTTTAACAGACTGCGCCCTCTTTGTTATTGTATACATAATTTTTAAATTGTCTTTTGCCGCATCATACGGATGCGGATACAGCAGTATGTCTTTTATCTCCTGCTCTTTTGCATCAGACGGCGTGGGAGTAGGCGTTATTGTTGCTGTAAATGTATGCGTATTGGTAAACGAAGGAACAATTGTTTCCGTGTGCGTGTATGTATACGTTTGGGTAAATGTATATGTGGGCGTGCGTGTCATTGTGTTTGTCGGTGTATGAGTGTATGTGCGCGTGCTTGTATTTGACGCCGTGTTTGTCGCAGTCGGCGGCACCGGCGTGTTTGTATAAGTATTTGTGCCTGTATGTGTAAATGTTGCCGTATTAACAGGCGTGTGCGTATTTGTAAACACGGTTGTGTTTGTTGAAGTGGGCGCAATTGCGGTTGATGTTGATGTGTGCGTTGATGTCGGCGGCGCATTGGTTGCCGTATTTGTTGGAATGTTTGTATATGTTTTTGTTGCAGTTAATGTAAAAGAAGCGGTATTTGTATACGTCGCGGTGAACGACACTGTAATTGTGTATGTGTATGTGGCTGTATTTGTATGCGTATTCTCCGGAGTTTCCGTTAAAGTCGGTGTTTCGGTGTCATAAGGCGTTGAAGTGGGTTCAACACAGGAAGCAAAAGAAGCCGCGGCTGACACAAAATAAATCATGTCAATGTTTGGCCCGCCCTCGGCCGTTAAGGCTTCTATTGTAATCTCATTTCTCCCCGCGTTTAAGTTTACGCTTACGCTTTCATATTGCCAAACAGTCCACGCGCCGGTTGACGCAAAACTAAGCTGGGCTGATTGCACAATTCCGTTTACAATAACACGCATTCCCCTTGCGTTAGCGCTCCCATTGGCATATCTGTAATTTATGGTTAATGCCTGCGCCGATGCCGAATCAACAAAGAACATAACCGAAGAACCTGTTGTGTTATACAAATTCAGATAACTGCTGCCAGTATATCCGGCATTAATTGTTTCGTATACACCGTCAAACGAGCACGCGTTTTCCGCCTGCATTTCTTTGTATCCCGAAGGCAACGGCGTATTGGTTGCCGAATGTGTGGCCGTTGCGGTTGCCGTATATGTAAAGGTGCGTGTTGCCGTATTTGTGGCCGTATTTGTTGAAGTGTTGGTGTTTGTAATTACCGGAGTTGCCCCGCAAGGGATATTTAATTTCCCCACACCCGCATTATTAATTACCGTTGTCTTAACATTTGATGCCGCTTCAAGCACTGCGGCATATGAATAAGAAGGGTTAAAAGTGCCGTTTGACACGGTCGGCTGGCTGCCCGAACAGGAGACATATAAATTTGAATTATCAAGCCCTGTTATGCCGCTTCTTAAATCCCAAAAACCGTTTAATAAGCTGTTTTTTGCCACTATGCAGTCAATTGAATTTTCAAAATAATTGTTCTCAACACGCAGCACGGCTTCCATTCTTGTATTTACCGCAGAACTTAATACCCTGTTATAATAATTATTAAACACATGCCCTGTACCAAAACGGTAGCTGGGCATTCTTTCTTTTATATTGTTGTAGTAGTTATGGTGAAAGGTGGTCTTTCTGTCATAGTTATCAGTATCTGAACTTCCGACTAAATGGCATTTATGATGGTCATGGAAACAGCACCATGATATGGTTATGTAATCTGAATTGTTTTTTATGTCAATAAGGCCGTCATATAAATCCTGGTTTGTCTGTACGGCAGGGTCAACCTGATAGAACTCACAATGATCTATCCATATATTTGTGCTGGTATTCTGAATGCTGATACAGTCCCCGCCGTTTACTATTATCTGCGGCCTGCCTTCATCCCCGTCCGGGTCATATACCGCGGGGTCTGTGGTATTTGTAATTGAAGTCAGTGTAAATTTGCAGTTTCTTATTATTATATTGCTGTCATTGCTTATCATTAAACCCACACCGTTAAAAAACGCGCCCGCACCGCATCCAATTATGCTTTTATTGGAGCCCACGCGCACTGACTTGCCCTTGTCATCTCCGCTGTTTAGTTCACCGTTAACTTTTATTATCCTTGGATTATCATCTGTCACATAAGTTATGAAGTCAGTAAGATTTGTAACTGTCACTTCCGGGCCGCCGGCACCGCCTGTTGTGCCGCCGTTTTGCGTGGCAAAGCCTGCAATTAAATCCGTATTTACCGATGCAATTACGGTCGCAGTGGGTGTTTGTGTGTGTGTAAATGTCCTTGTTGCGGTAAACGTAAATGAGGGAGTATTTGTTGCGGTATTGGTGCGTGTGGCTGTGTGGGTTGCGGTTGCACCTAAAGCAGGATAAATAATGTTTCCCGCGGGCTGGGCGGAAGGTCCGTCGGCCAGATAAAAAGACACATGAGGGGGCTGATTATAAGCCACATTCTGCCAGGCCACGGAAACACGGTATTGAAAGTCATGCATAAATGTATAGAACCTGTAATTTGTAAGTGTTGTTGTGGTAAAAATGATCAGATTGGTGCTTGTTGAATTTCTGTAAACCATTTCTTCACGCCAGTCGCCCAGCAAGTCAGCGGTTAATCCGGGATTTGCCTTTGTGCCGTTGTTTTCCGTTGCGCCCGCATAATTATAAATCGTCACAAGTCTTGTCGTTCCGTTTCCGTTCCATTTGTCAAGTTTGGTTCCGTCAAGAAGTTCATCCAATAGATCCCCGTCCCAGTAAATCCTGAAATTAATTGAAGGCTTTGTAGTTGAAATTCTTGTTCCTTTTACATTATAAATACCGTCCGTATTAGACGCCCACATTTCCCAGCCCCTGTAATTTCCGTCTATGTCGGCCGCAAGCCCGCGCCCCACATCAGCAGTTGAAGGATATCCCCATAAAAGCGCTCCTGTTGCAGGGTCTCTGTATTCAGCGCCGGCGGAAAGCGGATATTCCTCGTGCGGCTGAAAGTATTCAAGTCCCGGCCTGTCAGGGTCCATGTTGCCAAGATGGTTGGCGTCTCCGTGGCCAAGGCCTGTTGAATATAAACCTGTTCCGTTGTCATCAATTGCGCAGCTTCCGTATATTATTTCATCCCTGCCGTCATTATCAACATCCCCCACGCTTAAATTATGGTTTCCCTGGCCCGCATAAGCGCTGTTACCGGGCGAATTGGAATCAAATATCCAGCGCTGGCTTAACGCAGTCCCGTTAAAATCATATGCAACCAAAACCGCCCGTGTATAATAACCGCGGCACATGACCAAACTGGGATGAACCCCGTCAAGATAGGCAATGCACGCAAGAAACCTGTCAACGCGGTTTCCGTAATTGTCGCCCCAGGAAGAAACTGTACCGCGCGGAGGATTATAATTTATTGTTGTAATCTCGCGGCCTGTTTCTCCGTTAAAAACAGTCAGGTATTCCGGTCCTGACAGTATATATCCGCTTGAATTCCTGTAATCAGCCTGGTCATTGTCAGACGCAGCCGGCCCGCTGCTTAAATACGCGCCTGATGAATCTTTTGTACCGGGCGCGGTCTTGCATGCAAGTTCCGCTTTGCCGTCAGAGTTTAAATCATAAACCATAAACTGCGTATAGTGGGCGCCGGCGCGGATATTAATTCCAAGGTCTATTCTCCAAAGCCTGGTGCCGTTTAACTTGTAAGCGTCAAGATATACATTGCCTGTATAACCGGCTTGTGAATTGTCCTTTGAATTGGACGGATCCCATTTCACTATTATTTCATACTTGCCGTCGCCGTCCAAATCAGCCGCAGAACAGTCATTTGCGCTGTAAGTGCAGGTGACGCCGTCAGGCATTGTAAGCATATCAGGCGGGGTCATAGGGATTGTCATGTAAAACTGCGGCCACACCGTGGCTGTTTCAGAATCCGCCTGTTCAATCCCTCCGATTATCGGCCTTACGGTATATGTACCGTTAACCGTCGTTACGTCGTTAAAATTGGTTGAATTGGTTATCGGAGTTGCGTTTGCCTTTACTCCGCTTCTGTAAACATTAAATGAAACATCCTGAGGGTCTGTTGCAAACATGCGCCATCCGACATACACATTGTTTGTGCCCGTGCGCACAGCAACAACTCCCCTGTCCAGCTTTTCCATGTACCTTGCCGCATGCAGCGTAAAGGCAAGGTGCATCGTCAAACACAAAAAAAGGATCTTTTTCATAAAAAAAGCCCCTTATATGGATTAATTGATTTTACCATATAAAGGGCCTTTAATGAATTTAAAACGTTAAAAGTTATTTTAAGACAATCAATTTATCGGCTTTTGACCTTTTGCCTTCATTATCCTTAACCACAAAATAATATGTTCCGTTTGCAAGCTGCCTTATCTGTGAAGCCTTTACCTCCCCGATATGCGTGCCTGCATACAGCGCCCTGCCTATTTCAACCTCGCGTATCAGGCGGAAAGCCGATGAATATATCAAAAGTTTAACAGACTGCGCCCTCTTTGTTATTGTATACATAATTTTTAAATTGTCTTTTGCCGCATCATACGGATGCGGATACAGCAGTATGTCTTTTATCTCCTGCTCTTTTGCATCAGACGGCGTGGGAGTAGGCGTTATTGTTGCTGTAAATGTATGCGTATTGGTAAACGAAGGAACAATTGTTTCCGTGTGCGTGTATGTGTACGTTTGGGTAAATGTATATGTGGGCGTGCGTGTCATTGTGTTTGTCGGTGTCTGAGTGTATGTGCGCGTGCTTGTATTTGACGCTGTGTTTGTTGCAGTCGGCGGTACGGGCGTGTTTGTATAAGTGTTCGTGCTTGTATGTGTAAATGTTGCCGTATTAACAGGCGTATACGTGCTTGTAGACACGGTTGTGTTTGTTGAAGTTGGAATAATTGCGGTTGCTGTTGAGGTGTGAGTTGATGTCGGCGGCGCATTGGTCGGCGTGCTTGTGGGGATATCTGTATAAGTGTTTGTGGCAGTATGAGTCGCCGTATACGTATTTGTATAAGTCTGTGTAAATGTAAGCGTGGGTCCGCCTGTTGTAACCGTCTCGCTTGGCGTATAAGTTATCGTGTATGTATAAGTTGCCGTCGATGTGTTTGTACTTGTGTTTGTTAAAGTCGGCGGAACCTGAGTGTTGGTGTGTGTTGATGTTGCAGGCACGGAAGTATTTGTGTTTGTTGATGTCGGAGGCACCGGCGTGTTTGTTGCGGTATTGGTAAATGTCCTTGTTGCGGTGTTTGTTGCTGTTGCCGTATATGTGCTTGTATTTGTTGAAGTTGGGGGTACGGGCGTATTGGTAAATGTCGGCGTATTTGTGTATGTTGCCGTATAAGTGTTGGTAAACGTCCTTGTTGCGGTGTTTGTCGGAGGAGGGATTGTATTCGTATAAGTTGGCGTTATGCTGCTGTTGTATAAAAGCCTTATTTCGTCAAGCTGAAGGTCAAAAGCGCCGTTGCCGTTGCTTGCCCACTGCACCGCATTAAGCGCGTTTTTTGTAAATGCAACAGGATTTGTGCCGTTCTTCTGCGCAAGCTGGCTGAATAAAACTGTCACTTTTGTCCAAGTTGATGTGGCGGTAACAACAATTCCATGATAGTCATAATCCGTTATTGAATCCTGGGTGAACTGAAGCCAGTATGTTCCGCTTCCTTTAATATAGAATTCAATCCCCTGATAAGCGGACAAATCAGCAGCTCCTGAAGCCGCAAAGTTCATTCCAAAACCGCCGTAATCCGCAACTGTTCCCGTAATCCTTATATAATTGCCGGTTGATGCGGCGCCCGGCTGCAGAAACTGCATTGCAAAATTATTTGAATTGTTGCCGTTATATTTGTAATTGTCGCCGTTAAAGTTATTTTTATAATTTAAATCCTCAAAATCATCAAATAAAATTGACGCCGGAAGCGGGGTTGCCGTTGATGTGGGAGTATTGGTAGGCGGCGTTCCTGTAACCGTGAAAGTCGGCGTTGGCGTCGGCCCGCCAAGCGACACAAAAGACACAACGCTTTGAGCGGGCAGGCTGTATGTAAAACTGCCTCCCGTTACGTTGATATTGGAAACCTGTGCAAGATTTTGTGTTGAAGATGTGACATAAACATTGTATGTTCCGTCAGGAATGTTGTTTAACACAAACTTTTGCGAAGTCGCGGATGTATTTTTGTTTATTGCAACAATCACATATTTTGATCTGTCCCCCGACCTGTAGGCTGTAACCAAAACATTTGTTGTGGGCGCCGCTGTTGCGTCTATTCTGTAATAGCCGGGCCTTACAAATTTACTGAAGTTTCCGAATGTATAATATCTTTTTGGAGTGCCAAGGGTAACCGAAGTCAAACCCTCGTTTGTCTGATCCGAAGCAAGCCACCAATAAAGGAAAACATTGTAATTTCCGGTCACAAACCCGCTGTGAATCCACTCGGCGGTTATAAGGCCGTGGGTAATGCTGCCGTCATAAGCTGTGAAATTGGATTTTTCAGTCTGCCAGAATTCCTTGCCGTAAGTACCAAGATTTGGGCAGTCATAAGGTCCTCCCCCGTAAAAATGCGTGGCCCCGGCAAAAAGAAAACCTCTTGCAACGGAATCAAGCACCGTGGGGTTTACATAAGCGCAATTATTCGCAAAAGATTCTCCTATAATTATTTTTGTTGTCAGCCCCGCGGCCTGAAAAGTAGGCCCCAGATATCCTTTTACAAAATCACGCAGCTGTTCGCCTGTCCAGTCGCATCCGTCATAGCTTACACGGTAATCAGGTTCATTTGCGGGTGATATTGCCGTTATATTAACCTGTTTTTGATCCCTCATATATATTACATAATCCCTCAGATAATTTGCATAATTTTGATAATACTGCGGCAGAAGGTATCCTCCGTT
The DNA here is from genome assembly GCA_964417645.1 of uncultured Spirochaetia bacterium. Classification (GTDB taxonomy): domain Bacteria; phylum Oederibacteriota; class PGYV01; order PGYV01; family PGYV01; genus CAYQIS01. The sequence continues at coordinate 160,014 of CAYQIS010000002.1, read as the reverse complement.
TTGGTTGTCAACCGCATTATTGCTTTTCCACTGCGCGGGAGGAGTCCAGGCAGTTGCAAATATTTCCGTTGCGCCCCTGTCACGTGCGGCCTGCAAAGGCGGAGCCGTATTTCCCCATTCGCTTTGGACGGGATTTATCCTCGCCCTTATTATTGTAAGCCCTATGCCGCTTGTTGTTGTGAAAAACTCATCGGCATGTGACACAAGCCATGTATTTCCCGCCGAATTTCCTCCCCAGTCGCTCCATGCGGATGAGGCGCCAAAGCCCCTTATATACTGCTTGTCCGTTAACCCGTATATATTGCAGTCAGCGGCATATACCGCGGAAAAAAACGCGGCAAAAAGAACAATAAATCCGGTTATCTTTTTAATCATTTATGTCCTCCTTACAATCAATTCTGTTTTAAAATTTATTACACCGAAGTCAGGACCGTTTGCAGCCGCCCTAAATGCCGCCGCTCCCATTCCTTTGACATCCTGTTTTACCGTTGTAAGCCCCATACCTTCGGATAGCTGATCATCATCAAAACCTATTATCTTTATCCTGCTGTTATATCTGCCGGCTTCAAATAAGAAACCGTACGCAACAAGGTCTCCCGCCGCGCAGAACACAGAGTCAACACCTTCATTCGAAAGATATCTGAAAGCTTTAATTCCGTCATTAAATGAATGCTCCCTTAATTCATAAATGCTGAATTTATTTCCAAATATTTTTTTAAATCCCGCAAGTCTTTCTTTCTGTGAATTTATCATTTTTACATCGCCTATAATAAGGCCCGGTTTTTTTACCCCTGTTTCAACCATACGCCTTGCCGCAAGTATTGCCCCGTTTTCATTGTCAGCGCTTATCATCACGGCTTTTGGATGCTTGCCTTCAACAAGCACAACGCGTATTCCCGCTTTTACCAAGCCGTCAATCTGCGCCGCATCAGGCTGCTGTGAAATAACAATTATGGATCCCGCTTTTTTGCCGTGCTTGATAACATTCAGCGATTTTTCTATGTCTTCGCCGGACATTCCGGAAATATGAAAATTAACATCCTTGTCAGACCCCAGCATCTCTTCCTGAATGCCCATAAAAAGCTGCTGCATAAAGCCGGTTGTAAAACTTGGCGTGACAATCGCAATTGAATCAGGCCTTCCTTTTGCAAGCGCCCGCGCCGCATTATCAGGGATGTAATTCATTTCCCTGGCCAGTCTTCTTATTTTATCCGATGTTTTTTTTGATATTGACCCGGTATTATTTAAAACCTTTGATACCGTCACAAAAGAAACACCGGCTGCTTTTGCTATATCTTTTATTGTTGCTCTTTTCATATTCACCCGTTTTTAGTTAAACGTTTACCTAAATTTATATCATTTAAAACGTTTTAACGCAAGCATTATTTTAAATATGAGCGCTCATCAATCTTTTTTACTTTTAAGAATTATAAGTTTGTCAACTTTTGCCCGTGATTTTTCGTTATTGTCATTTTCAACAGTTAACAAATAATAATATGTGCCGTTTGCAAGCCCCTCAAAATTTTGAGGGAGAACAGAAAGTGTATTTAACCCTGGGGGAAGGTTGCTTTCAAATATAACTTCCCTGATAAGCCTGAAACTTGAGGAATAAACCATAAAACGCACGCCTGAATGGCTTTTGCCTGCCATGTATTGAATGTACAGAGGTTTGCCTTTTAGCGGATCATAAGGCATCGGATATATCAGTTTTACTTCCGCCTTTTGCTCATTGCTTTGCTGTACCACAGGTGTATTGGTATATGTCTGAGTGGGCATTTGGGTAAATGAATTGGTTGCCGTAAATACAGCTGTTTGAGTGTAAGTCCGGGTAAATGTATTGGTAAAGGTGTTTGTATGTGTGGATGTTGCGGTATTTGTAAGTGTAGGCGGAACAGGCGTGCTTGTATAAGACGGAGTGTTGGTAAAAGCCGCGGTATATGTGCTGCTGGCGGTAAAAGTTGGCGTAAATGTGTTTGTGTTCGTAAATGTGTTTGTATGGGTAAAAGTCGGGCCGCCGGGCGTAACCGTATTGCTTGGAGTATATGTAAAACTTGCTGTGTTGGTTGATGTGAATGTCAATGTAACGGTATCCGTGAATACAGGAGTAAATGTATTGGTGTAAGTTTGGGTTTCGGTAAAAGTCCTTGTATGGGTATAAGTTGAGCTTGCGGTATGTGTGGACGTAAAAGTGCTTGTTGCGGGCTGGGTGCCTGTAACAGTATTGCTTGGCGTGTATGTTGCCGTATTGGTATTTGTTACGCTTGCCGTATAAGTGTATGTACTTGTATATGCAGGCGTGCCTGTTGCCGTTGCAGTATGCGTTGCTGTGTTTGTGTTTGAAGGCAAAGGAGTGGTGGTATTGGTGCCTGTCGCAGTATAGTTTGCCGTATTACTGCTTGTATTTGAAGGAACAACTGTTGATGTATAAGTTGCGGTTGCGGTATTTGTATGGGTGGCCGTAAATGTGTATGTTGCAGTGGCCGAATAAGTGGAAGTTGCGGTTTGTGTTCTTGTATATGTGTATGTTGAGGTTGAAGTGCCTGTGGGCGTAAATGTGGCCATTCCGGCGAATTTTATGTCGTCAATGTATATCGTTGCCGCGGTTGAAGAATCCCACTGAAACATTACGTATTGTATTTTGTTTAAATTCAGCGTGTTGCTTCCGTCTCCCGCGGGCGAGTACTGATCTTTCGTAAGAGAAGAAAGTAAAATATTTACGTTCTGCCACGTTCCTGTGGGCGTTATCTGTGCGCCGCGATTTGAATATTCTTCGCCGCTTCCTCCGGCATTATATTCAATAACTTTTATGAAAAAATTGCCCGAATTCGCGGGAGCGTTAATCCAGAAATTCAAAGCTGTTGCGCCGGTATAATCACCGTAACTTCCGGCAACATACGGAGATTCAATCGTAAAGCCCCCCCATGCGCCGCTTGTTATTGTTGTAACCCTTATGGACCTTGTTCCGGCATGTGCGGCCGCGGATGAATTTACAACGGCGGAAACAGCGGTTCCGTTTATTGTAAGATTTTTAAGCGCGCCTGTTTCGGCGTCATCAAAAACTCCGGCCGACGGCGGAGATATCACGGAAGGCGTTGCCGTTGCAGTATGTGTTGCCGTATATGTGTTTGTGTTTGTTGCCGTATTGGTGCTTGTAAAAGTATAAGTGTGAGTCCAAAGCGGGTTTACCGTGTCTGTCTGTGTGGGGGTTCTTGTAAACGTTGCCGTTGAAGTGAAAGTGTAAGTAAGCGCAGGGGTTCTTGTGTTTGTATTTGTGTAAGTAGGCGTGCTTGTGGGGAAATTTCCGGTAAACATTATTCTGTCTATATATATTGTTTTTGTGCCGGGATTGTCAAACTGTACAACAAAAGACTTTATCGCCTGTATATCAAGAATATTGTCGCCGTAAGCCGGCGTGTACTGGTCACGCGTAAGCGAAGAAAGATTTATGGATATTAACTGCCACGAACCGTTTGCCGTAAACCCTGTGCTCCTGTTGCTGAACCTTTCGCCGTCACCTCCGCCTGACATTGCCTCGGTAAGCTGAATGAAAAACCCGGTGTTTGCCGGCGCTTTAATATAGAAGGTAAGCGCAGTTGCGCCGGTAAAATTCCTATAACCGATTCCGCCGTCATAGGGCGAATCAATCGAAAGCAAAGCCCAGCCCGTTCCTGTTGTGTCAACGCGCATTGACCTTGCCCCTTCGTATTTGTCAGCGGTTGTATTTGTTATTGTGGCGGTTGAACCTCCGCCTGATTCCGATGTGTCAGGATTCATCAGCGCGCCTGTTTCAAAATCATCAAACAATCCCGGAGGCACGGGTGTCGGCGTGGGCGTTAAAGGATTCCATGTATTGGTAGGCGTGGGTGTGGGATAATTGCCCAGAGGATTTGGCATATTCCCGGTTAAAATAAGAAGATACTGCATTTTTAATATGTCACAAAAATAATCCGTTCCCCACATAACGCCGGTTTCAGTAAGTTCACCCGGCCCGTTTCCTGCATCCATATTAACAAGCCTGTCATACAGGGCGTTAAGCCAATTCTGATCCTCTCCCGCCATAGCGGCAACAGCAATCGCACCAACAGGACCCGGCAGGTTTTTTACATCTTCCGTGCAAAGATCCGGCGTCCTGTCTCCCCTGCAATAATATGTTTCCGTTCCGTTTAACTCATAATGTGATTTTATAAGAGCGGGATTGCCGTTATACTTTGTCTTAAAATATTCTGATATTCTGAACGAATTATCCTGGGCATATCCGCTGTTTAATCTTCCGTATAAAACATAATCATAACCCTGCCTCCAGGCATGTCGTATTGCGTCCCACCACCATGTGTCGGCCCTCATGCACCACGCCCCTGGGCTCCACGGGCTTCCGTCATAATTGCACCAGTTTGGCTGCATTCCTGTGTACATTTTAAGTGTGCTGTCATAGGTTAAAGATGATGTATAATAATATTTGACAATTGTGTTATATGTTCTGCTTGCCACACTGTACCATCTTGTAACTCCGGTATAATCACCTATCATCCTGTAAGTGTAAGGGGCAAAGTAAGAAGGATTGCCTCCGTCCCATCCGTCACCCGGCCTTATATCATTTGATGCCGTAACTTCATGCTGAAGCACCTTTGCGGCAAGCGCTATTGCTTCGTTGCGATAATTTATTGCGCCGGCGCTTCCCCACTGCTTGTCCGCCACAATCAGCGCCTACACAACGTCCTGATCCGCATCTGTTGCCGCCCCTCCGCTGTCGCAGTATGGTATCTGCCAGTTCATAAGGCCGTTGCCGTCAAGATGATTTTTATAATAATTCCATAAGCCGTCAAAATACTGCTTTGTGTTGTTTGTGACCGAGGACATATATGCGCAGATTAACATGCCATATCCTATGCCTTCGCTTACCGTATCATTTTCAGGGCACCCTTTGTGAATGGAGTTTCCTGTCTCTGTCCTTTGAACTCTCCATTCGCCGGGAGCGCAATTGGTTTGTGTAAGATATTTAGCGCGCCACTTGTCAAACCATGCCTGACAATGGGCGTTCATTTGTGCCTGGGTATAATTATTGGGCTTTAACCCATAAGGATATGTTTCCGCCTGGGGGAACGGCATATTACAGGTATCCGCATATATAATGAGCGAAAAAAGAAACGCTATTGCGGATAATAAAATCGCTTTTACGTTAAATCTCACTTTACACCTTCCGTTATTTAGTATGCATATTTTATCATAACGTTTAAATTTAGACAATAATTAAGGCTTGAAGTTCCGATTTAAAACGTTAATCTTAAGATCTGTCCTGAGGCTTTTGCCTTTCAAGATACCCCATTACTTCCACGTGATAGGTTTGCGCAAATTGGTCCATCGGGACAGCTTCCAAAAGCCGGTATTTTGACTTTAATTCTTCTATGTCCCTTCCAAATGTCTGAGGATTACACGATATATACACCAGACACCCGGGCCCGTTTTTATTTATGGCGTTTAAAAGTTTTGGATGAAGCCCGGAGCGGGGCGGGTCAACAATAAGCAAATCATGCTTTCTTTCACTTAACATTTTAACCCCGTATTCTTCGGATTTACCGCATACCGCGGTAACATTTCTTGTTTTTGTCCTTTTAATGTTCATAACAAGAGATTCTACAGCCTCTTTGTTTTCCTCAACAACAGTAAGACTTCTCATCCTATGCCGAAGCGGGAAAGACAAAGCGCCCAAGCCTCCGTACAAATCAAGCACGGAATATCCATGTTTTAAATGCCTGTCCACAAAAGATATCATATGTTCAAGCATTGTCGTATTTATCTGAAAAAATGTCTGATGGCCTATCCTGAATTCAGATCCTGCCGCCTTTTCAATTATATAAGGCTTCCCGCTTATCACTTCTGTCCTTGGCCCGAAGACACCCTGCCCTTGTTCCATGTTAAAATTCACGGCAACACCGGACATCTTTTTTATCCTGTCCGACAAAGCCACGGACGCATCATAAAGAAACGGCTTTATTTCCTTTGAATTTACACAAAATATGCAAAGAACTTCCCCTGCTTCATTTGTTTTAATCACAACATGCCTTAAATATCCTTTGCCCGAACGCTCATCATAAGCCGAAACTTTTATTTTGGAGGATACAAGTGATCTTCTTATTATTGAAGCCGCTTCGTTAATGCCAGGTTTTAAAAGACTGCAGTTTCTTATCGGCACTATTTTTACGCTTTTTGCCGCGTTAAATCCAAGAGCAATCTTCCCTTCATGCAGAACAGCCTTATACTCGGCCCTGTTGCGGTAATTAAATGGTTTTTCATAAAAAATCAGATCGTGCACTTTTGCCCTGAAAAATCCGGCGTCTTTAATTATTCCTTCCAAAAGCTCTTTTTTATATTTTTTCTGCATATCAAAAGATATATTAAGATAATCACACCCGCCGCATTCATAAAAATGCGGGCATACAGGCTTTGTTTCAAAATCTGAATGCGAAATTATTTCTTTAATTTCAGCCCTGATGTAATTTTCTTTAACGGTTTTTACGGCGGCTTTTACAATTGAACCCGGAACCGCGTATGGTATATATACATTTTTTCCGTGAAACTTAGCAACAGCATCGCCCCCATAAGCAAGGCCAACGACATCAGCTTCTATAATATCTCCGGACTTTGCATTAACTTTCTTCAGATAAGCACCACTTCCCAGGAAGAAACCCTGTTGCCGTCAAGAAAAAGATTTCCCTTGTTTATATACCTGCTTTCACCCACAAGTTCCATTGTCTCAAATCCGGAATATTTTTTATCCTGCGAAGAATATGTTGACACAATAAAATTTCCCGCAAAATGAAACCTGCCCTTTAATTTCCCGGTTACCGGATTATCCGAAACCCATTCGGTTTCAACAGCTTTTTTGCCGAGTTTTTTTACTTTATACACTTCCCTTAATTCAAGCATCTTGTTGGCCTTCATCGGAAGCCTCATTATTCCTTCAATTATCCAATTTCCTCCTTTATGAAGCACTTCCGTAATGCCTTCAGTTCTTATCTTTTTGCCATTTTCATCAATGTAAAAACCCTTTGCTTTCCAAAGTCTCTGCTCAAAAAGGTAAGAATGTTTCATATAATCCTCCTGTATGCTTAATACTGTTTTTTGCCGGTTAACAGCACGGCAGCCACAATTAATTTCTGCCGGCTGACACGGCAAGATTTTTTATTTCATCGCATACTTCCGATTCCGCAAGTTTTTCAAGGGAAACGGGAAGCACAAAAGACCAGTTTAAAGGCGATACGGTTCCCGGCACATTTATTCTTGTTTCTTCCATATTATATCCTTCAAAATAATTCCCCAAACCAAGATAATCCTGAATAAGCTGTACAGAGAAAACACTGCTGCTTTCAAAAGACGCCTTAATTGCGGCTCTTGTCAATTCCTTATGGGTCACATTTTCCGGTTTATTGAATATGCCCGCAAACTTAAGAAACTGTTCTTTTTCAAAAGCCGATTCCCTGAACAAATCATAAAACATCCACCCCTCTGCCCTTGTAAGTTCAAGAGCTTCAAGAACTTCTTCCGGTTCTTTGAAATTCTTTTTGAATCTTAGTCTTTTTGATTCGGGTTTCGACGCTTCAAAAACCGCCTTTAAAACTTTTTTGTGATCAATGTCGTTTTCTTCACAAAGTTTTTCAACAAGCAAAGCGTCAACCGTGCCTGCTTCCTGTTCCCACCATAAAATCAAAGGGCTCATATCATGACTTGATATAATTGAAGAGGCGTTTACCCTGTAGTCTGACGGATTCTTAAATTCATAAGTCTTTCCCCAATCCCTTGTCCATCTCTGCACATCCATACCCGGTATCCCGTATTCATCAAGGGTTTCATAACTGCACTGCGGAACAACTCCAAGGTCTTCCGCGCAAGGCAGCATTGAAGAAGCTTCAAGCATTGTGTCTATAATTTTGGTTCCGTGATTTTTCCATTCATCCTCGTTTTCAGGGTCAAATCTGCCGTTTAATCCGTATGTTGAATGAGGTTCGTTCTCATTTATTGTCCAAAGCCTGAAAAGACCCACAAAATGGTCTATTCTGAACATGTCATAAAAATTCTCCGCATACCTTACCTTTTCTTTTATATAATCATAGCCGTGATGTTCAATTATTTCCCAATTATAAGGCGGCATGCCCCAGCGCTGGCCTTTTGCAAAGTACATATCAGGAGGAGCCCCTGCAACCATATTAAGCTTAAAATATCCCTGTTTGGCCCATACATCAGCGCTGTCGCGCGATACAAGAAAAGGAAGATCACCCTGAATATATATGCCTTTTTTATTGCATTCTTTTTTAACCCGGGAAAATTGAATAAAAAGCTGATACTGCTGAAATTTATAAAACTCCACCGTATCAATATTCTTAACCTCAAATTCCGAAAGCGCTCCAAATTCTCTTAACTTAAGCTCTTCAGGCCATTCTTCCCAGCTTTTTTGAGAGTTCATTTCTTTGATTGCTTTATAAAGCGCATAATCATTAAGCCAGGGGGAATTTATTTTCTTATAATTAATGTAATCGGGGTTATTACAATCAAACTTAACGAACATTTCATAAAGCAGCCTTAATTTTTCCTCTTTTATCCGATAATCAACCCTTTTTTTTCCCGCGGGAAACTTTTCCTTTATCTTTGCAATTTCCTTCTTAAAAAGGGAAATATCAACACCCTGTATTTCATAAAGCCTTAAATACATGGGATCAAGCGCAAAAGTGCTCTGCGCAGAGTACGGGGCATAATCAAAACCCGTATCATTCATCGGAAGCAATTGTATTATTGAAAGCCCTGATTTTACACAAAAATCCGCAATAAGATTTATATCAGAAATTTCACCGATTCCGCAGGATTTTTCGGAATAAACAGAAAAAACGGGCATTAAAACACCCGCTCTTTTTATGGCTCCAAACTTTTCCCATATTTTTGCCGTCTTGGCGTACATAAGAGCATTTAAATCAAGTATTTTTTTGCCGGACATAATGCCTCCGCGGTTAAAAGATGCTGTCATTATATCACAACATCTTTAAGCGCGGTTCATTTTCTGCCAGTCATCAAAGAATTCGTCTATTTTTTCAATGTCAAAACTGCGCATTCTGCGTCTGTCGTCCCTTTCCCTTATTTTTTCCCTTAAATCTTTCAGATGATCATGACGGGTTTCGGGCTCTTCCCTGCGGCGCCTTATTTCCTCCTGCGTCCTGTAGAATAACATTGTCCTCACCTCTTTCCGTTTTATTCTTTCACCTCAATTATGCTTAATATATCTTCCAAAATCAAATTTCATAAAATCAGCAAAAGCATTAAAAAGAAAAGTTTTTTAAGAATATTTAATATTAAGAAATTTCAAAAAGGAAAGGGGTCCCCGTTAATTCCCTTTTTTTCACTGAATTTAAGGTTGTATTCACCCGGTCTTACGGCTTTGGCCGGATCAGGTATTTTTTCATGAATATCCAAAGGCTTAACCCTGATTGCCCTTACAGGCCTTACAGGACAGCTTTTTTCACATGCTCCGCAGCCCGTACATATGTCTTTTAATATTTCCGGGGCAAGATTTTTTTTATATTTTACGGCATAAACGGCCTTAACAGGGCAATGCTCAACGCATACATTGCACGTTATTCCGCCGTTATATCCGATGCATATTTGTTTGTTCAGTTCGGCTTTTCCGATGGAAGTATTTTTCTTTTCTCTTACATCAAGAAACTTAAGCGCTCCCGTAGGACAGCTTTTTGTGCAGTCATTACATGCATAAAGGCAGTATGAAACTTCATAATCAAGCATTGGCCTTAAAGGATTAAGTATTCCATACCCTGCCGGGCTTATTGTTATAACTTTCTGAGGACATGCCTTTACGCATGTATGACAAGCCGTACAAAGCCGATTAAAACGGCTGATGTTTAAAGCGCCGGGCGGCATCACAGGATGCCCGTTTTCCGATTTTAAAACAGGCAAAACAGCGGCGGCTCCAAAAGCCAGCGCGGATTTTTCCAGAAATTCCCTTCTTCCTTTCTTTTCAGCGCTTTTTTTTGCAGTCCAATTTATCGCATTTTTTGGACAAACATCAATACAGTTCATGCACCCTATGCATCTTTCAAAATCAACTTCTTTATTTACAACGTTTATACATTCCGCCTTGCATACATATTCGCATCTGCCGCAGGCAATGCATGATTTTTTGTCAAAATCAATTTTATAAAATGAAAAATGCGCGGCCATTGAAAGAACGCTTCCGGCAGGACACAAAGTGTTGCAAAACAATCTTCCTTTCATCACCGAAACGCAGGCAATTACAATTAGATACAAAACCGCCGTGTATAATACATTTGTATCAAAGGAAACAAAAGCGTTAATAATTCTTGCCGCAATGGAATATGGCTCAAATAAAAAGAAAAAAATTCCAGCACCGGATACAAGCGATACAAAAGTTATTGCCGCAATCAAAGGCGTAATCCACTTTATCTTCTTTTTATAAACAAATCGGCTGTTTGAGGCTGTTCTCCTTAAAGCCGTAAAAATATCCTGAATAAAACCAAGCGGACAAACGGAAGAGCAGTATATCCTTCCCGCAATCAGCGCGGGGATGATTGAAAAAAGAAAAAAAACTGCGTAAATAATTCCCGCGCCCGATATCAACGACATAATAAGGGGTATAAGCTGTAATTTTGCAATATAAGAAAGTCTTATATCGGTATGGGGCAGCAAAAAAAATAAAACAAGCAGGGCAAATACCGAGAAAGATACCGCAATCCTTATTTTTTTTAACAAACTACATTACCTGCCTGCTTATTCTTAATTTGCCAAGGTCAATGTTTCCAAGACCTTTGTCAGCCGCAATTTTTATATAATCAATGCTTGCAGGATTTACTCCAAACAGTGATGCAGCCGCCGCATCGGCAGCCACCATATCCGCAGAGGCAATTAAAGAACGGGTTTCCTCAACATCAGCCTTTGAGACCCCCCGCGGCCCGTTTCTTTTCATTATCCTGAATGCGTCCACTATTGTAAGATCCGGTTTTCTGTAGGCGGCAAAATCCGCTATGCACTGATGCAGACCGCTCATGTGCCACCATCCTCTGTCCCATACCGTGCCCATAAGATTTTTCATGCCAATTGTAAGCCCTGTTGAACCGTGACTTTTTAATATTGGAACGTTAATAAAAGAATCACAGGATATCATAAGTTCATGGACCATTGTCCGTTTAAGCGTTTTTGCCCCTTTAATATCAATTTCCTGATAATTTCCCCTGCTGTTTCCTGTTACCACAACGGCGCCGGCATTCTTTGCCGCCTTTTCTATTCCGCTGGTTCTGTATGCGCTTTTCCAGCCGTCGCAGGTATGATCCATTACATATACTTTTGAAGCCCCGGCATCAAGACAGTGTTTTACCACTCCCGCAACAAGCTCAGGATTGGTATTTGCCGCAAGTTCCGGTTCAACATCCCAGCCTATATTTGGCTTCACAAGAACGGTTCCGCCTTTTTTTACAAACTTATCCATTCCTCCCAAAGCCTTCAATGCCGAATCAAGCATTTTTACCGGAGTTCCGTTCTTTACTGCGGCAAGATCAAATGATGTGCCGGAAGCAAAAATTTTTTTATCAATACCCAGGGAAGCCGCACCCGCAATCGCCGCCATTTTTACGGACATTGAAATAAATTCTCTTCTGTCCATATACGCCTCCTATATAATTTTCCCGGCCAGAGCTGACAACTCAAACAGCAAATATAAAGGCAGCGCCGTCAAAACTTGTGTTACGGGGTCCGGTCCGGGCGTAATAAAAGCCGCCAAAACAAAACAAGCCACTATAATATACGGCCTTAAAGCCGATATCATTCCTTTACTTATTATACCTGTTTTAACAAGAAAAGCCACGGGAAGAGGCGTCACAAAAACAGCCCCTGTTATCACGGATATTCCGGCTATAAGACCGTAAAAAGAATCCATACTCCAAAGAGGCTGCACTCCGTCCCCTTTCATAAACATGGTAAAAAAAGAAAATGCAGCCGGCGTTATGACAAAAAGACCAAATGCGCATCCCAAAACAAAAATAAACGGCGCGGCAACGGTTATAATATAAAATGTTTTTTTCTCTTTTTCTTTAAGGGCCGGATACACAAAAGCAGCCGCCTGTAAAACAGCCACAGGCACGCTTACAAAAACCGATCCAAAAAAAGCGATTTTCATGTATGCCATAAATTTTTCGTACGGCTTAAAATACGCAAGAGTAACAGAAGGATTTCCGGCGGCCTCACGAAGCAAAGCAGTAATTTCAGGCGAAAAACAAAACATTAAAATAAAAGCCACAACAAAAAAAACAAGCACAAAAATTATTCTTGAACGGAGTTCTTCAAGGTGTGTCACAAAATCCGGTTCATTTTTTGGGGCTTTTTTTGTCCTTTTCTTCTTCAATTTTTTCTTCCTTTTCGCCGTTTAAACCGCGTTTAAACTGATTAACGGCTTCACCCAGAGATCTGCCCACCTCGGGAAGCCTGCTAGCCCCAAAAACCAAAAGCACCACTATTCCTATAACTATTAATTCCCCCATTCCAAGGTTCATACAGGCCTCCTCAGTTTTCTTTTTTTACATATACGGTGCTTGTCGGATATGCAAATTCTATTTTTTCCCGTTCAAAAGCCTCATAAATTTTTAAATTCACTTCCTGCTGTATGTCCATGAATTTTGCATAATCAGGAGAAAGAACATAGTATACAATTTCAAAATTCAAAGAATAATCCCCGTAAGATGCAAAATGAGCCCTGTCAAATCTTACATCTGTATGATTTGTGATTATATCTTTTATTATTTCAGGAATTTTTCTTAATTTTTCGGAAGGTGTTCCGTAAATAACTCCTATCGAGGCAACAACCCTTCTTTCATGCATTTTTTTAAAGTTATTAACCATTGATTTCGTAAGATCAGAAGTGGGTATTATAACTTCTTCCCCCCTTAGATTCCTGATTCTTGCGGTTTTAATTCCTATGGTTTCAAGCGTTCCTGTAATTCCGTTTACGCTTATCACATCCCCTATCCTGAAAGGTTTGTCAAACAAAATTGAAAAATATGCAAAAAGATCCCCGAGCACCGCCTGTGCGGCAAGAGCAACGGCAATACCGCCTATTCCAAGACCTGCAACAATTGTTGAAACCTTATATCCAAGGTTGTCCATTAAAACTATAATTCCTATTACCCATATAAGAACATTTATTACAACCATTACTCCGCTTAAATTTTTCTTTTCCTGTTCCGCATCTTCAGCATTCTGCACCGGCCAGAATATTTTAAGAACCTCTTCGGTGAACTTTGAAAGAAAATTCAACCCCACAAGCGTTGAAATTATAATTCCGGCCTTGTCAACCACCGCATCGGCCGTGTCCCCAAGACTTACCGAATTAAAACCAAAATAAACAGCGGCAAAATATAACAAGGGCATAATTTTTTCAACAAGCGCAACTATAACATCATCCAGCTTTGTTTCCGTTTCCGCAGCCTTCTTTTTGATCCATTTAAGTATAATTCTGTTAAAAACAAATACAATCAAAATCCCCGCCGCCGATATAATCAGCGCTTTCATATAATCCGCTATTGTTGCTCCGCCTGCGTTTGTTTCAAACAACGATTCCATATTTTTCTCCGAATATTTTTGTATTTATAATAAACCAGGGAGGGGTTTTTTTCAACAAAAAGGGCTTATTAATTTATCGAACGCATGAAACCTTTCCAAAAGCAAACTGCTTTTCTCCTTTTTTTGACACCGCGGTTATCCTGTAAATAAAAACTCCGGAAGCCACTTTTTTGTTGCTCTTGTTTTTCCCGTCCCAGTAAAAACTGTTTCTGCCGCGCGGGCAGTCCATGGGTTCGGATTCCCTTACCACTTCTCCCGAAACAGTGTAGATTTTAACAGTAACATCCGCTTCAACCGAAACATAAAAAACAATCCTTGTGTCATCCCTGAACGGATTTGGAAATCCTCCGTAATCCGCAAGAATTAAAGGCGGAGGGGTCGGCGTAAATGTGGGGGTTATTGTGAAAGTCGGTGTTATGGTTTGTGTGACGCTTGGAGTGGTTGTCTGTGTTGCGGTTTGTGTGGCTGTTCCTGTTACTGTCTGTGTTGCCGTTTTGGTTATTGTGGGGGTGTGGGTAAATGTCCATGTTTGTGTTATGGTCGGAGAAACTGTATGAGTTTTTGTTATGGTATGGGTTTCGGTTATTGTATGAGTGGGTGTGATGGTAGGTGTGCTTGTTTTTGTTGATGTCTGCGTTATAGTTGCCGTGTTGGTAGGGTAAAAAACATATTCCGGGTTTGATGACGTTTCCGTAACACCGTCGGCGGAAACATAAGCCGTATTGCTGATTGTTCCCGTAAAAGAGCTTGTAATCACTGCCGGAAAACAAACTTGAAAAGGCACTCCTTTTCCGACAGAACTGAAAGTCCATATAACTTCTCCGCCGGAATATGTACCTCCTCCGTACGGGGCAAGCGGCATCAATTCCGGCGGCATCGGGTCTCTTATTACCACATTTGTATAGCTGCTGATTGCATTGCCAAGCGTTGACAGAAAAATATTCCAGCTTGAAGAAGGCGCGCTGTAATCAAGCCATAATCCTCCGGCAAGCGGAGGAAGATCCGCGGGATTGCACTGCATATAAACATTCGGCACCGGATATGCCTTGCTTATGGAGTGAATTACCACGCCCTGCGAAGAAAGGTCTGATGCCGTGTAAGTCATTGAAAGGTGCGTGTCAACAGCGTAAAAATTCTGCTCAAGGCAGGGAAGCGCCTCATCCGTGATTAAAATCAGGCTTTTTGAAGCATCTGGACGCCAGCCCATTGAATTTGCCTTGTATAATGCTTCAAGGCCGGGTTCATATCCTCCGCCAACGGTTATACCCGCAAGCCAGGAAGAAAACTGCGAATCAGAAGACGCAAATCCATAAAGCGTAAAACTTGCAGAGTCATCAGGCAAACCTTCATAAGTTACAAGCCCCTGCCTGTAATCAATTCCTTTTGATGCAAGCTGTGTTGTCATATAATTTATATTGTTTTTTATGTTGTTTATGCCGGTGCTCATTGAACCGCTTCTGTCAATCACCCACACAATGTCAGCTTTTGGCGTTTCCCCCTGAGGGTCTATTGAAATACATACGGTTACGGTGTCGCCCACAAAACCGACTTCGGGTTCAATTGTTTTCTGCAGATTTATTGTGCCGGAAAAAACCGAACAAAAGAAAAATACTCCGGCCGCAAGCTGAAAGAAAATTCCCCTTAAAAGTTTCATTTTTTCCTTTTTTCTTTTTTTGACAAAAATTAATTGTTTTTGTTTCTATTCTATTCCGTATTCCTTAAGCTTATACAGCAAAGACCGCCTGCTTATTCCCAGACGTTTGCTGGCTTCAGATCTGTTCCCGCCGGTTTCTTTCAATGCTTTTCTAATAATTTCTTCTTCAACCCTTGCTTTTTCATCTTTCATTTTTTCCGAAAGGTCAATTTCTTCCTTATCGTAAATTTCCTCTTCTTTTCCCAAATATTTTTCAATCACTTGGGCCCCAACTCTTTTTTCCTTCTCCATAACAAGAACTTTTTGTATCACGTTTTCAAGCTCCCTTATATTGCCGCTGAAACGGCATCCTTTCATATACTCAATTGCGTCATTCTCAAAAATTTTTTTGTCAACTTCATATTCACCGCAGTATTTGTTGTTGAAAAATTCAACAAATTCCGGTATATCATCCTTCCTTGCCCTTAAAGGAGGAATCTCTATCCCAACAACGTTCAGTCTGAAATATAAATCTTCCCTGAAATTTTTGTCTCTTACCGCTTTTCTGATGTCAATATTTGTGGCAGCAATAACCCTGCAGTCAAAACTCACCGGCTTTATATCCCCAAGCCTTACACACTTTTTTTCCTGTAAAACAGTAAGAAGTTTGGCCTGTAACTCCGGCTGCAATTCCCCTATTTCATCAAGAAATATGGTCCCCTTGTCCGCAAGTTCAAATTTTCCGGGCTTGTCGCAAACAGCCCCTGTAAAAGCCCCCTTTTTATATCCAAACAATTCCGCTTCCATCAGTCCGGACGGTATGGCGGCGCAATTTACATGAACAAAAGGCGCGGAATTTTCACTTCCGCATTTGTGTATATAATTCGCAACAAGTCCTTTTCCCGTTCCGGTTTCCCCGGTAATAAGAACGCCCGCTTTTGTTTTTGCAACCCTTTTAATATTTTCCCTTATCAATTCAATATCATTGTTTTTGCTTTTAAAAAAAACTTCCTCTATCCCGCCGGAAACACCCAAAGATTTTTTTATTTTACCGGCACCCGCAAGGGCTTTTCTTACGGTATTTACCAGTTCGGTCTCATCAAAAGGCTTTGAAATAAAGTCATAAACGCCCTTTTTCATCAGGTCAACCGCCATTTCAATTGTTCCCACGGCGGTTATTATTATAAAAATAACCCCGCTGTCCCTGACTTTTTCAAACAATTTTATTCCGTCCATTACAGGCATATTTACATCGGATATTATCAAATCTATTGCCCTGTCATAAAAGATGTCATACGCCTGACTTCCGTTTTCCGCCGTAAGCACATCCGCAAATCCGTTTTTTATCAAAAGCCCTTTTAAAACGGTTCTTATGTTGGATTCATCATCAACCACAAGTATTCTTGCCATTAGTCATCCTGCCTTCCCTGATTCGGAATTGATATTGTAACTTCCGTATAATCCTTCCCGTTGCTTTCTATTATAAGCGCGCCTCCGTGACTTTTCATTATTCTGTCGGAAATCGCCAGACCAAGCCCCGTCCCTTTTGTCTTGGTTGTAAAAAGCGGCTGTTTTATTTTATCAAGATTTTCCTGGCTTATTCCATGACCATTATCCCTTATTTTTAAATCAACCGCATTTTCTTTCTTTATAACTTCTATGGTAACACTGGGGTCAGAGCTTTCAGAAACGGCATCTATTGCATTGCCAAGAACATTAAGTATAACCTGCTTTATTTTATCCTTGTCGGCAAAAACCTTAACCTCGTCTACTGCGGCCGTTGTAAAAAGAATTCCCGAGACACCGCTTCTCTTGTTAACCAACGCCACAGAATCCGCCACCAGTTTTAAAATATCAAAATTTTCCTTCACAAGTTTAACTTCTCTTGCAAAATCGTTCCAGCTGTCAAGAATTCCGGTAAGCCTTTTTATCTCTTCCCTTATTATTCTTACATTTTCTTCCTCTTCTTTGGTTTTTGCGGTTAACAGCTGCACAGCGCCCCAAAGCGAAGCAAGAGGATTTTTTATTTCATGAGCCATCTGCCTTGCCATCATACCTATTCTCTTCATATTCTCATTTTCAAGGAGTTTCACGCTAAGAAGATGCGCTTTCATATAAAAAGCGCTTGTTTCCGTTATGCTGTTTATGACTTTAATTTCATCCGCGGTAAAAGAAATGTCGGCGTTTATCTTTTTTCCGGTCATTATGCCTATATCGTCCATTCCGCATCTTAACGGAAGAATCAAATCCGCTTTAAAAAGATCAAGATACTCAATATTTTGCGGCAAAAAATCCTGCTTTGAAGACATAACTTCCTTGACAAATCCGTTTAAATTTTTTACATATCCTTGCCCGCCGTTTCCCGATTCCTCGTATCTTATCAAAGGTTTTTCCGGAACAAAACTGCTGTCAACACTTGCCGGAAAATTCCCGCCCGTTGACATCTTTTTTATCATATAATCGCCTTCTTTTATGTAAAGGGCAGTTTCCATATCCAAATTATTTTTTATTGAATTCATAAAAGACATTACTTTGCTGTCTTCGGGGGCCTGAACAAACCTTATAAAATCATACTCCTTTTTTAATGTTTCCGAAGCTGTTTTCCCGCCTATACGCTGGGCAAATTCATTCAACTTTTCAAAAATCACCGAACCGTAATAAATAACCGCTATTATTGCCGTAAAATCAAGCGCAACCACAATTGGAAGCGGTATGTCTTCAAACATATTGGGTATCGCCAGTATTGCGGTCACCACCGCCGCCATAAAAACATAAACCGCAAAGCGCCTGAAAAGTATTCCCGGATCCAGCAATCTTAGTTTAAATACGGCAATAAAAATTATGACGGAATAAACTCCGTTGCACATGTTTCCTATATTGACAATGGTGGTAAATCCAAGGCCGCCTATTAAATCAAGCATGCCTCCTATAAACAATATCCAAAGTCCCGCAATAACATATTTAATTTTATTTTTTTCCTGTTTATATGTGACCTTATTATACATATAAACAAGATACCCCATGGATATGGAGAGCGCTCCGAACATAAATATAAACACGGCAAGTTTTCCAGGACCGGAAAAATAGATTTCATACCAACTTCTGTCTATTATTGTCATAAAAGCGCTGAAAGAACTTATTATCCCAAGTATAATAGTGACTTTGAATATTCTGTCCATTATTACATTTTTTCTTTTATACAAAGATATGGCCAGCGCGTTTCCTGCGGCGGGTATCAAAGAAACTATCATGAAATTTATGCTCTCAAATATTTTAATGCCAAAATACTGCCACAAGGCAACGCATACCCCCCATCCTGCAAGCAGTATGCTCATAAAGAAAAAAGATGTGTTTATTGGTTCGCGGCTTCTGGCTATCGCTATTATAGCAAGTATTGCATTTACAACCGCGGCCAGAATAACAATCGAACAGGTGATTATCTCGCTTATCGTCATTTTTTCCCGTCCGTAAGGTTGTCAAGAACGCCATACAAAATCCTGTTGACAACATCAAAACGCATCTGTCTTGAAATAATTTGTGCGGCATCCTGAACATATTTTGAAGGAACAAGCTCATCGGAACACTCTTTTGCAATTTCGGCAGCCGATTCAGGGGTTGTTTCTATGTGAAACTGCAGACCCAACACCCTGTCGCCGTACGAAAATGCCTGATTGTCGCAGGCATCGGAATATGCAAGCCGTTCGCATCCCGGGGGTATTTCAAATGTTTCTCCGTGCCAGTGAAAAGCCACAAATTCTTCGGGCAGCCCTTTAAAAAAAGCGGATGCCCTGCCCGCCTCCGTAAGATAAACAGGAAACCATCCTATTTCTTTTTCTCTGTTTTTAAAAACCCTTCCCCCAAGCGCATTTGAAACAAGCTGAGCTCCAAGACAAACTCCAAGCACATGTTTTTCCGCTTTAATCGCTTCAAGTATATATTCTTTTTCATATTTCAGCCATTCAAAGCGGCGTTCATCATTAACACTCATCGAACCGCCCATCAAAACAAGAAAATCAAATGTGTCAATTAAAGGAAGTTTTTCCCTGTCAATAAGCACTTCACTTATCTCGTGCCCCTTTTCCTTTGCCCAATCGGCAATTCTTGCCGGGCCTTCAAACACTTCATGCTTTATCACAAGCAATCGCAATTTTTACACCCCTTTTTGCTATTATATTAATTCAGTTTGAATATTATTTCAACATCCATTAATATTTTTGATTCCGGTTTAGGAAAAGGCGAAGCGCGCTTTATCATTGAAAACACTTCATCATCAAGAACTTTTTGTCCGGTGCTTTTTATAAGCATTATATCTTCCGCCAGCCCTTCCTTATTTATATGAAATCCCACCCTTGCCACGCCTTCAATTCCCTTTCGCCTTGCAAACGGGGGATATTTTCTGTTTTCCTGAAGTTTTCTTAAAACCAAAGACCTGTAAGCAAGACTGTTTTCATCATCAATTCCTTCCCGGCTTAATCCGCCCTTTAACCCTTCATCGGATATTTGACTCTCATTGCTTTTGTTTTCTTTAAATTTGTCTTTTTCTCCCCTTATATGGATATCCGGTATTTCCTTGGCTTTTTTTAAATTCAATTCAACATCAACGGTTTGATTTTTAAGATTATTTTCTTTGTGTAAAGATATCCCCGCAATTCCAAAAAGAACAGCCGCATGCAGCGCGCAAGACAAAAACAAAGGCAAAAAAGACTTTAATTTCAAAATATTTCACCTTCCGTTTTATCACATTAAAAAAACAGCCTTAATTAATTTTTTTATTTTTCACTTTCGCCAAAGCGTTTAACGGATCATTTAAGCCCGCTTCCCTGAAGCCCTTTTCCCTTAAAACACATGCAGGACATTTTCCGCAGGGCTTAACGCGGCCTTCATAACAGGTATGAGTGTATTTCATCATATCAAGTATTCCAAGTTTTTTTGCCAAAAGCACGGTACGCTTTTTATCAAGTTTTATAAGCGGCGTCAGTATTTTTATGTCATAATCCATACCCAAAGCCAGCGATTTTTCCATTGATTTTATAAATTCAATCCTGCAGTCAGGATATCCCGAATAATCAACCTGTGATACTCCCATAACTATATTCTTTATTCCTTTTGTATAGGCAAAAGCGGAAGCAACGGTAATAAAAAGTATATTCCTGCCCGGCACAAAAGTGGAAGGCAGAAATCTATTTATATTATGTCTTTCATTAACTTTTTTTTCAAAGTCAAGCAAAGCGCTGTTTTTAATGGTTTTAAACTCATGAACTTTAATAACTGTGTTTTTCACATCCGCAATCTTTGCTATTTTTTCGGCGCTTTTCAATTCAATTTTGTGTCTTTGACCGTAATCAAAAGATAAAGTTTCAACAAAATTAAATTTTTTCAAAGCCCAAAAAAGCGCCGTTGTAGAATCCTGTCCTCCGGACAATAACACCAAAGCGGAATTTTTGTTCATTTTAAATCCTTAATTTTTATTTTTTAACAATATATTTAACTACGGCATTATATCGCCCTTGCCGCCGTAATGCAAATCACTTCTTCTGCTCCGGCTTTTAAAATAACTTTTGACGCTTCATCAAGTGTTGCGCAAGTCGTTGCAACATCATCAATTATAAAAATTTTTCCGCCCACTTTATTTTTAACCGCAAAAACACCTTTTACATTTTCTTTACGCTCTTTTTTATCAAGATCTCTTTGGGGCAAAGTTTCCCTTGTTTTTATCAGCAAATTTTTGACTTCCGCTCCCGTAATATGCGATATGTTTTTTGCAATTTGCTCGCTTTGATTATAACCTCTAATTTTTCTTGTTTTATCCGATACAGGCACAGGCACAATAACGGCTTTTGACAAATCAAGATGAATGTTTGCCGCCATATATTCCGCAATAATTTTTGCGCCTTTAAGTTTCCCTTCAAATTTAAGCGCATGAATAAGGCTTTTCAATCCGCCTTCATAAATTCCGGCGGAACGCAGAAACGAAAAACTTCTTTTTTCTTTTTGGCATTCAGGGCATAATTCTTTGCCGCAAAACGGGATGCCGCATATGCGGCAAATATCTTTTCCCGCAGGCTTTATTTTTATATAACATTCGCCGCATATGTATTCATATTTAAAATCTTTAATGTATCTCCCGCAGCATGCACATTCCTGCGGAAAAAAAAGGCTTAAAATTGCGTCTTTTATACCCATATTGTCGGATTTACCGCGTCAATTCACTGCACAATTTAAGAATTTTTTCGGCTATTATTTCATTGGTGTAATTTTCAGCCGCTCTTTTATAGCCAAGATCCGTAAGCTTTTCGTATAAAAATTCGTCATTTTTTATCTTATTAAGAGCCGCGGCCAAATCATTCGGATCTCCTTCTTTAAAAACAAGCCCTGCATCGGATATTACAAAAGGAATTTCTCCGGAAGAAGATCCTATAACAGCCATTTTCGAAGCAAAGGCTTCTATAATCACTCTTCCAAATTGTTCTTTCCACGAATCAGTTGTAATCGAAGGAAGAACCAGAACCTGCATATTCAAAATAAAATTATTAAGAGTCTGCCTGTCCATATATCCGTGAAATTTCACTCTTTCCGAAATTCCAAGCTTCACCGCAAGATTTTTCATTTTATCAACATATTCAGGCTTCCCAGTTCCAACAAGATTAACAACTATATCAGGCAGTCCGGCGGCCGCTTGAATCAGTATATCCGTCCCTTTCTCCGGCGTTATCCTGCCAATATATACAACTTCTTTTACTCCCGATTTAAAGCCAACACACGGTTTAAAATCCTCAAGATTGATTCCATACTGGGGAATAATTTCAACGGGAGCTTTAAATCCTTTTAACCTTAAAATTTCTTTGGCTTCATTATTGCCGGCAACAGCGGCATCAGAATTTCCCAGACAATATTTTTCAATGCTTTTATATAAAAGATTGTATTTTCTGTTTATGTTTTCCCACGTAAAAAAAACGCATTTCTTTCCTTTTTTTTTCGCGGCTTTTATGAACTGCATGCAAGGCGGAACAAATGGTTCTTCCTCGATATATACAACATCAGGATTGTATTTTTTTACTATTTCAAAAGAATTCAGATAAAAATGAAAAAAACGTTTTTTTAACATAAATGTTTTGCCTGTCTCGTATTTAATGGAATTATTTCCTTTGTACAAAGGCGTGTCAACGCCTCCTTCAGGCCAGTAAGGCGGGGTGACAAGAATTATTTCAGCTCCATGCTTCTTTGCCATTAAAACAAGCTTTTGCTGATGATAGCCGGTTACAGAGCTGTGCGAAACAAAAAGTATCTTTAGCATAAAATAACTGTTTCAGCCAAGATCAGCAAAAAGTTTCTTGTTGTCCTTAACCCATTCATACAGCTTTTTCACGCCTTCTTCGGGTGAAATTTTCGGCTCCCAGCCAAGAACCTGTTTTGCTTTAGATATGTCGCATACAAAAACAGGCTGATCTCCCGGCCTCCAGTCTCCGAATTTAAGCGGTATTTTCCTGCCGAAGAATTTTTCCAAAAAAGCAATCAATTCAAGAAGAGACATTGTATTTGCCGCTCCTCCCCCTATATTAAACGCCTGTCCCTTTGCCTTGTCTATGTTATTTATCGCGGCTTCGTAAGCGTCAATTAAGTCTTCAATGAACAAAACATCTCTTACCTGTTTGCCGTCTCCGTATATTGTTATGTTTTTGTCAAGCATCGTCGCTATTGTAAACCAGGCAACCCATCCCTGATCCTCAATTCCAAACTGTCTGTAACCATAAATGCAGCTTTGCCTGAAAACAACGGTCTTTAAGCCGTATATTCTTGCATAATCAATCATATACTGATCCGCAGCGCCTTTGCTGCATCCATAAGGTGAATGAAAATCAAGTATCCTGTCTTCGCTTATTCCCCGAGGATAATCCTTATAAGCATATCGGCCGTTCTTTTCAATTATCTTAATGTCTGTCATACCTCCGTAAACTTTATTGGTTGAAGAATATATTATTACGGGGTTTAATTTTGTTTCCCTTATCGCTTCAAGAACGTTAAAAGTGCCAAGAGCGTTTATTTCAAAATCTTCTCTTGGATTTGCAACAGAAGTTGTAACGGCAACCTGTGCGGCCAAATGAAGCACAACGTCAAAATCTTTGTTGGATTTAAAAATTTTCAAAATATCCTTATACCTTCTTATATCTCCCTTAACAAAAGAAAAATTCCTGTATTTTTTAAGCCAGCTTATATTCCAGGCCGTTCCGCGTCTTGAAAGATTGTCAAAAACAAAAACCTTGTCCCCTCTTTTTAAAAACCTTTCGGCGGCATTGGCGCCTATAAAACCGGCGCCTCCAATGACAAGAATTTTCATTTATCCTCCCTTATTTATAAATTTTTCTCAATTTTATTTCTTATATATCTTTTAAGCGCATCACGCCAGCCTGCCATAATATCTTTGTCTATAAGATCCAGATGATAATTTTTCAAAGCCGAAAAAACAGGTCTTTTTGCGTCTCTTTTCCACTGACTTTGATTCATCACTTTTACATGTCCCGGCTTGTTCATTATTTTCATTATCTCTTCAACCATTTCAACCCTTGAACAATATCCCTTGTTGCAGCCATGGAATATTCCTGTTTCATTTGTATCAAGCAGAGAATTTATAAGTTCGGCAAGATCCAGCGAATACGTGGGAGAGCTTACCATATCCCTTACCGCAATGATTTCAGTTCCCGATTTTAAACCGTTTACCACATAGTCAACAAAATGATTTCTTTTTTCGCCGAATATCCATGCTGTTCTTATAATAATAAAATCATTCATTATTGCTTTTACAAAATCTTCGCCCGCAACTTTTGATTTTCCGTATTGATTTACAGGGTTTACTTTTTCAAATTCCGTATAAGGCCTTCCGGCTTCGCCGTCAAAGACATAATCGGTGCTTACATGAATCATTTTTATATTCATCTGTCTGCATGCAATGGCAATGTTTTTAGGGCCGATTGCATTTACCTTAAAAGCTTTATCGGGATCACGCTCACAGGCGTCAACATCTGTTAAAGCGGCACAATTTATCACAACGTCCGGCGATTCCGCTTTTACCTTGTTAATGACAATTTCCAAATCCGTAATGTCCGCAGCTTTGCTGTCAAGCGGTTTTACGGACTTTCCGGATGCATCACAGACTTTTTTTATATCCGAGCCCAAAAGCCCCGTTCCGCCAAAAATCAACACTTTCATCTGTCATTCCCGCCTTTATAAGCTTTTTTTAAATATTCCCTGAATTTTCCGTCTTTTAAAACTTTCCACCACTGAATGTTGTTTTGATACCAATCAACCGTCAATTCCAAAGCCCGCTCAAAAGTATATAAAGGCTTCCATCCCAGTTTTCTTATTTTCAAAGATGACAAAGCATACCTTCTGTCATGCGCAAGTCTGTCATTAACCCTTTTAATTAAAGAAAAAGGTTTTTTCAACTTTTTTAAAATTATTTTTGCCACCATTATATTGGCAACTTCAACGCTGCCTCCTATATTGTATATTTCACCGGCTTTGCCTTTGTGCAGAACACAGTCTATTGCCGAACAATTATCTTCAACATATATCCAATTTCTCACCTGCCTGCCGTCTCCGTAAAGCGGCAGCTTCTTGTTTTCAATTGCATTCGTTATAAAAAGCGGAATAAATTTTTCCGGATGCTGATACGGCCCAAAATTATTGGAGCTTCTGGTCACAATAACCGGAAGCCCGTACGTTTTATAATAAGAAAGAGCTATCAAATCAGAACTTGTTTTGGACGCCGCATAAGGGCTGGTTGGATTAAGCATATCGGTTTCAACGGATTTGCCTTTTTTAACGCTTCCATAGACTTCATCCGTTGAAACATGTATAAACTTTTTAACTCCCGCCAATCGTGCCGCTTCAAGCATATTTAAAGTTCCGCGCACATTGGTATCAACAAAAACTCCCGGATCAAGTATTGATCTGTCAACATGTGATTCAGCCGCAAAGTGCACAACCGCATCAAATCCGCAGCAAATTTTTTTTACGGCTTCAATATTCCTTATGTCAG
This sequence comes from uncultured Spirochaetia bacterium, assembly GCA_964417645.1. Taxonomy (GTDB): domain Bacteria; phylum Oederibacteriota; class PGYV01; order PGYV01; family PGYV01; genus CAYQIS01. Next base: position 134,719 of record CAYQIS010000002.1, on the reverse strand, counting down.
CTTTGACAAAAGAAAAATTTTTATTTTTTTTAAATTCTTCAACAGTCTCCGGATTGCTAGCATATGTCAAAGCGTCCAGTACCGTAACTTTATAAGAAGAGTATTTCGAGAGTATATTTCTTGTAAAATTGCTTCCAATAAAACCCGCGCCGCCGGTTATCAATATTTTCATGTTTTATTTACCTGTCCTGCCTTGACCAGTCGTACGGGATTTCGCCGTGAGCCGGTTTTCTGAATTCATCCGGATTATCAGGGCTATATGGTTCAGTTGAAATATTTATTACAACCGTCTCTGTTTCCGAAATTCCTTTAAATCCGTGATAAACATTGTTGGGTATCTGAACCAGCATTGGATTATGGTCTCCTATAAAAAATTCGTTAATTTCGCCTTTTGTGGGGCTGTCTTCTCTTGTATCATAAAGAACAAGCTTAAGCATTCCTTTGACAACACAAAAATTGTCATATTGCTTTTTGTGATAATGCCAGGCTTTGACAACTCCGGGATATACGGTGGTAAAATAAACCTGTCCAAACTTTATAAAAATTTCATCGTCGGATCTTAATATCTCGGCAAGCCTTCCCCTCTCATCGGGTATTACTTTTAATTTTTTTGTCCTCACACCTTCTATCATACATCCTCCGTAATCTTAATCTTATCAATCTTTATTCGCGCCGGTTTCTTTTACTATTATGTTGCTCCTTAAAAGTGCGTCTTTGGATTCCCCCGCATCCATCCACCATCCTTCAAGAACAGAAAAAGTCATTGTCTTTTTTCTTATATAGACATTATTTACATCAGTTATTTCAAGCTCTCCTCTTCCGGAGGGTTTGAGAGTTTTTATGATATCAAAAACATCCGGCGGATAAAAATAAATTCCTATGACGGCAAAATTCGACGGAGGATTTTTCGGCTTCTCAATTATTTTTACAACCCTGCCTTTTTTAAACTCCGCAACGCCATATTCCCTGGGGTTTTTAACCTCTTTTAAAATTATTTTTGCGCCCTTTTTCTGCTTCGAAAAATCCTTAACCGCATCTTTAATGTTTCTTTCTATTATATTGTCTCCAAGAACCACAACCATTTTATCTTTGCCTACAAACTCTTTTGCTGTATTAAGCGCGTCCGCAATGCCGCCTTCGCCTTCCTGATAGCCATAATGAAGCCTTTTCAAGCCAAATTCCCTGCCGTTGCCAAGAAGCCTTAAAAAATCACCCGAATTGCTTCCTCCAGTTACTATCATTATGTCCTTAATACCTGCCTTAACAAGCATTTCAACAGGATAATAAATCATTGGCTTGTCATAAACCGGCAAAAGATGTTTGTTGGTTATCCTTGTAAGCGGATGAAGCCTTGTGCCAAGACCTCCTGCAAGTATGATACCTTTCATTTACACCTCTTTTTTGACAATTTAAATGATTATATAATTTAAAACCTCTGTTTTCAATATCATTTGCCCAACTTTTTCTTCAGCTCTTCGAAATCTTCCTGGTGGTATTTTTTTATTGCAAATTTCAAAGTTCCTCCCTTTTTTAATTCAAAAAAAACTTCTCCGTCAAAAAGAGTGCCTGCAGGCTTTATCTTTATTGATGCAATGTCCTCCGTTTTAAGCTTTGCCAAAGGTTTTTTGTCCGCTCCACGGCTTCTTATTATAAATCCTTCGGGAATTTCTTCAAATTCCTCGTTTATGCTTCTTAAAACGGGCTTTTTTTCTTTTTTATCTTCTTCGAAATTTATTTCCATTTTCCCTCCTTTGTTTTTACCGTATTACTTTCAATTATATCATTTTGTAAAGGTTTTTTATTTGACAGCGCAAAAAGCAAAACAAAAGCAAAAGCCAAAACCGCAAAAAACTTTTTAAGGCTTATTTTTCCCGCAAACAAATCAATATCATCGTGCGGCATTGTCAACAAAGCCGCATAATAAGGCAGATATAAAACCGGCGTAACAGCCGATGTTTCAATAACAGCCCAAGGAGCCGCCGCGAACAAAGAATTAACCGTAACAAGCAGTTTGCTTAAAAACCAACAAGAAGCCCCAAAAATCATTCCGGCTTTTATGCTTAAAAAACCGGCAATCCACATAAAAAATCCCGACACAGTAATCAGCGATGCTATCGGAACTATTAAAAGATTTGCAACAAAAGAAATTACGCTTAATCTTCCGAAACCGTTGATAATCACGGGCATCACAAAAAGCTGGGCGGCAATTGTGGATGTAAACACCGGTCTTATGTACCCGGAAATAAATATAAATTTTTTGTCAAGCCAATCGGACATGTATATTATTCCAAAAGCCGCAAGATATGACATCTGAAAACTGTAAGTCAAAACAGACAAAGGGGAAACAACCGCGGTAAAAAAAGCGGCCAAAGAGAGAGAACTAGCCGTATCAATATCCCTGCCGGCAATTGAGCCCGCAAGTATAAAAGTCGCCATTATTGACGCTCTTACCACGGATTCCGAAGCCCCTGTAGAGCAGCAGAATACCCATACAGAAACAGCGGCTATAACAGATGCAATTTTTTTATTAATTCCCGCAAATCCAAGAAACACGAGGGCGGTAATGCATATTACGGCAACGTTTGCGCCGGACACCGCAAGTATATGCACAGTTCCTGTTCTTATAAAACTTTCATAAACTTCATCCGAAACCATTCTCTGGCTTCCCATTAAAAGCCCCTCACAAAGCCGGGCCTGTTCAAAAGGCACGCACGCATATATTACTTCCGTCATTTTGACCCTGGCTTTTTGTGATAAATCCATAAAGAAATTATTTGGTTTGTGTCCCGCCACCCTTATGGCAGTATCGTCAGCTTTAATAACCGCATCAATCCCCGCTCCATAAAATCTTTTTTCATTTTTTTCTTTCCCCAAAATTAAGAGACGGCCTTTTATTTCAAGAATATCCCCGTAATAAAAAACCGTATTAACTTTCCTGATTACCGTAACTTTAATTCGTCCGTTAATGCCTGAAACTTTTTTCTCTTTTCCCATTATTTCAATCAATTCCCCTATAAAAACGCTTGTTTTCGGGGAATCATCGGGTATTGATTCAACTTTTATCAATACTTTCTCGCAATTTTCAAGTGTCATTGAATCAAGTTTTTTTATGTTGTTCACGGGTCTGTAACCCAATTTATAAGAAGATAGAAAAATTCCCAAAAATATAAAAATTATCAAAACATATCTGAAACTTAATTGTTTTTTTAAGCGCAAAAATACAGCCGTTAAAAAAGAAAGCAAAAGCAGAAAAGCAGAAATCAAAATATCCGCATCAGAATAATATCCGATAAAAATTCCGGCACAAAAACTCAGAGAAACAAAAAATACAGGTTTGTTCATTTTACCGTTATATAAGGTCTCATTTTTTCATATCTTTTTGGTCCAATCCCTTTCACTTTAACTATCTCGGATATATCATTAAAAGATCCGTGTTTTTCCCTGTATTCAATGACCCTTTTTGCGTTTGTTCTGCCCATTCCAGGAATTTTTATTAAATCATCATAATCGGCATTATTTATATTTATCAGCAGAGGTTTTGGCCTGCTTTCCTGAAAAACCGGTTTCGAGGAATATCCCGTAAAAACATTTATAAAAACACCGATTAATATGCATAAAATCACGGAATATAAAACTGAAATTTCTGATTTTGTAAGCTGCCCCATTTGCCCTCTTTAAAATTTATAATGCAGGCGGTTTAAAAGCAGACACGGCCTTTTCATAACCTTTTTCAATATAACTGTCAATAAAATCCGATGCCGCCGTAAATGCGGGCTTATAATTTTCAATTTCATGTTTTGCAAATTTCCCCAAAACATAATCTGTTTTATCGCCTTTATCGGGTCTGCCTATGCCTATTCTTATCCTTATAAAATCCTGAGAGCCTATGCATTCAATTATGGATACAATGCCGTTATGGCCGGCGGCTCCTCCACCTTTTTTTATTTTTACATCATAAGGCCGAACATCCATCTCATCATGTATTACAACTATTTCTTCAGGCTGCAGCTTAAACATATTTTTAAAATGCGCCACAGCCCGGCCCGAAAGATTCATAAAAGTAATCGGTTTAATGACAATAATCTTTGAATTAAATAAAACAGGCTCGCCGTATTCGGCGAGCCTGTTCTTTTTGTTTATTAAAAACCCGTGTTTTTTTGCATAGCTGTCCAGAAAACAGAACCCAATATTGTGCCTTGTATCGGCATAATCGCGCCCCGGATTGCCAAGGCCGCATATCAGTTTCATATTTATTTCTTCTTGGAATCCTTGGCTGGAGCGGCTGCGGCCGATTCTTCCGGTTTTGGAGCGCCTTTGATAACCTCAGGTTCCTTTGCGGCTTCAGCGCCCGCAGGAGCGGCTGCGGCTCCGGGCACAGGCTCTTCAATCTTTTTCATTGTCTTAACCGCAAATATTATCATATTCGGGTCATCAAGTATCTCAACTCCCTCGGGAGCTTTAAGATCCTTAACGGTTATGGTCTGGAATATTTTTAACGGGGTAAGATCCAGATCAAATCTTGCGGGAAGTTTTTCAGGAAGGCAGCGAACCGTAACGGAACGCGCCATATGTTCAAGCACACCGCCTTCTTTCACGCCTTCAGGCACTCCGTTTCCAAAAACCGGCACCTGGAACTTTGATTTTTCATTTACAGAAACCTGATAAAGGTCGGCATGTGTAATTTCATCGGTAACCGGATTTCTGCTGATTTCCTTTATTGAAACTATTTTTTCTTCATTTTTGTTTTTGTCAGTGAGTTTCAAGGTTATAAGAATTGTACCTTGCGACAAAGTCTTCACTGTTTTTTCAATGTCCTTAATTTTAATCTCAATGGGCATTGATTTTGTTTCCTTGCCGTAAATTACGGCAGGAATCTTTCCGTCTTTCTTCAGTTTTCTGGCCGTCGCCTTGCCGTCACGCACGGCTGCTTCCATAGTAACTTTTTCCATACGGACTCCTCCTTAAATGTTTTTTTTTGCGTTTTTATTACGCGGTATCAGCGTCTGTTATCTGAACAGCTCGCTTATTGTCTGTTCGTTATGTATTCTTGCTATGCCTTCCCCAAATATTTTTCCAACTGACAATACTTTTATTTTTTTTACCTTTTCACGTTCTTCCTGAGGTATTGTGTTGCTTACAACAACTTCCTTTATCGGCGAATCCGCTATCTTTTCAACAGCCTGCCCGCTAAATATACCGTGTGTCATACAGGCATATATTTCCTTGGCGCCTTTTGCCTTAAGAAATTTTGCGGCCTGTACAAGTGTTCCACCTGTTGCTATCATATCATCAGGTATTATTATGTTTTTATCTTTAACTTCACCGATGATATGCATTGCTTCAACCGATTCAGGACCGCTTCTTTTTTTATCAACAATCGCTATGGGAGTATTAAGCTTTTCGGCATAATACCATGCGCGCTTAACACCTCCGATGTCGGAGGCCGCAACAACAAAATTTTTCATATCTCCCTTTTTTTTAAAATAATCAATAAAAACAGGCGCTGCCAAAAGGTGATCAAGGGGTATGTCAAAAAAACCCTGTATCTGGTCCGCATGAAGGTCCATGGTCAGCACCCTGTTTGCGCCGGCTGTTGTTAAAAGATTGGCAACCAATTTTGCCGTTATCGGAACTCTGGGCTGATCTTTTCTGTCCTGTCTTGCATATCCATAAAAAGGAATAACAGCGGTTATTCTTTTTGCCGATGCACGCTTTAACGCGTCTATTACAACAAGCAATTCCATAAGGTTGTCATTAACCGGCATTGATGTTGACTGTACTATAAAAACGTCCGCTCCCCGAACATTTTCATTTAATTTGACTCTTATCTCTCCTTCCGGGAAACGTCCAATAAGAGCATCGGCAAGCTCAACACCGGCGTAAGATGCTATTTCTTCGGCAAGTTTTCTGTTGCTGTTTCCGGCTATAATAATCAATCTGTTTTTTTCCACTTTTTTTCCTATCGTTTTCATTCTATCTTCCTTTCATATAACCTGTTTTGGTTACCTGTCTTTGTCTTGCAACAGCCAAAGAATAATCAGGCACATCTTCGGTAATAACCGAGCCCGCGCCAATAACGGTATTCTTTCCTATTTTTACCGGAGCAACAAAAACTGTGTTGCTTCCGACATAAGCGAAATCACCTATCACTGTTTTATGCTTGTTTTTTCCGTCATAATTTGCCGTAATAGTTCCTGCGCCAATATTTACATTTTTTCCAAGTTCCGCATCGCCTATATAGCTTAAATGTGATACGGCGGTATTATCGCCTATTACGGAATTCTTTATTTCAACATAGTTTCCGATCTTAACATTGTTTCCTATTACGGTTCCGGGTCTGATATGCGCCGAGGGTCCAATTATACAATTTTTCCCTATAATTGATTTTGCCCTTATAACAGTGAAAGGCCTGATAACAGTATCACGGCCGATTTTCACTCCGTCTTCAATAAATACCGTGTTAAAATCTTCAATAGTTATACCATTTAAGGCCATTTTTTCAAGATTTTTTTTATTCATTATTTCGGATATTTCCGCAAGCTGTTTTCTGTTGTTAACGCCCGCAAGTTCGTACGCCGGTGCCATTACAGGAATAAGAGGTTTTTTCTCCCCGCTCATTACAGCGGCAATGTCCGTAAGATAAAATTCGCCTTTTTTCGGATTCTTCTTAATTTTTTTCAATCCTTTTATCAATAAATCTTTTCTTATTATATATACTCCGCCATTTATTAATTTTATTGATTTTTGCTTTTCATCGGCGTCGTTTTCTTCAACAATCCTTTCAACACTGCCGTCACTTGCAGCTATTATACGGCCATATTCTTTAGGATCATCCATGGAACATACCGCAATTATACCGCCGGACTTTTTCGAATTAAAAACTTCAATAAATTTAAGTATTGTGTCAGAGGTTATCAGGGGCGCATCCCCGCTTAAAATCAGTACGGCATTATTAACCTTTAATCTTTTTGCAAAAACAGAACCAACAGCATGCGCGGTTCCCAAAGCGGGTTTTTGAATTGCAAATTTTATCCCAAGATTTTCATAATTTTTCCCTGTATATTCTTTTAATAATTTAAAATTTGTTCCCGCAACTATTATAATATCTTTAATACCCGCCCCCGCGCATGCATCAATAACATGTCCAAGCATGGGCTTGCCGCAAACTTCATGAAGAACTTTTGGTTTTTCAGAAAGCATTCTTGTGCCCATTCCGGCAGCCAGAATCACCGCGGTAAAATTATTTTTCATTTATTTCCCGACCCGCATTCTCCGTTTTTCGCGTGTTCGCAAGTGCTGCACGCGGCAGAAGCCGTACCTTCCGCTTTTGGCTCGGGATTCTCTTTTTTCTTGTAATCCGTTTCATAAAAACCGCTTCCTTTAAATATTATTCCCGCGCCTTTTGATATCATTTTTTTAAAATCCGAAGTCCCGCATTTGGGACATTTTTTTATCTCTTCCTCGGTAATTGACTGTTTGATTTCCATGTCTCCGCAATTTATACATCTGTATTCATATGTCGGCATATGTTCACCCCTTATTTTCTGGAATATTCACGGCAGGATTTCATATTTGGTCTGCCGGGTATTGAACAGGCCTTAGGGTCATTAAACCTGCAGGTATCGCATAAAAATCCGTTGTCAATCTTAATAAGCAGTTTCATTAAATTGTCAAAAATCTTTTTTATCATTTTAAGCCTCTTTTAAAAAGTGTAATGATTATAAATGCGCAAAATGTGCTTGTCAAGGCAGGCCAATAAAAATTGAGACTAACAAAAAACTTTATAAAAAATATAATTTTAATTTAATATTAAATTTTAAGTTCCAAAGAAAATGATATTTCCATGACATCTGAAAAGGCTTCCGTTAAAGCCGTTTTTTCCCTTTCAAAGCCATATGCTATTCCGTATTTTGTTCCGTTTTTATCAAAAAAAGAAACAAGTATACCCGCTTTATTGGAAATTAAAGGATACTTTTCGCTCTTTGCATCAATATAATGCAATCTTCTGTAGGTAAGTTTTACGGGAATATCATATATTTCAAATTTAATTTCAGTTCCGGCAAACCAGTCCCTGAAAGTTATGGCTGAATCAATGGCGGAATAAAAAGGGTCAGCGGTTTTTATTGTTTTTTCCAGAACAACATCCGGCGAAACGGAATAAAAATATTTCGCGGCAGTAATTGCAATCTCTGGAAATTTTTCTTTTTTAAATCCGAATTTTAAAAACGGCTGAAAAAAATTATAATTTAAAGCTGCCGTGTTTTCGTTTTCATTTCTTCTAAAATATAAATTTTCCGCGGGTTTTTGATATGTTTGAAAATTAAAGAATATATCCGTTCCGGTCTCGGTAAAAAAATCCCAAAAATTTAATCCCCCTGCAACGCCCGCATTATTGCTTATCACGTCAGTTTGCAGGTCATATATATCAGGTGTTATTGTGGACGAAGAATAATAAGTTCTCATTAAAGAAAAATTATATGAAACCGCCCCGAAAAATAGACCGGCATCAAAATTATAGCTTATTCCGGCCGCAGCATTAAACATTCCGTCATTCTGCAATCCCAGATAGACGTTATAATACAAATAATTTACATCCGAACCGGCTTCATTCAGCAAGCCAATTGAAGCTCCTTTATTTCCTTTACCATCGAATGATATTTCCATATCCAAATCCCCGGAAAATACACTTGTATAAATCAAAAAAAGCGTAAACAACGATAAAACAAAAAATTTTTTCATGTTAACTCCGGGGAAAATATTTCCGGGGCCTTAAAATCCGGCCCCGGAAAATTTTAAATTACTTTTTTTTCTGTATCCTGTTTTTCATATTTTCCCTTACTTTTGCTTTTCTGTCTTCAGATGCGTTCTGACAACGTTCTTTTGCTCTTTCCTTTATTGCCTGTTTTTCTTCTTTAGAGTTATTCTGCCATCTTTCTCTTATTCTTTCTTTCATTGCTTTTTTCTGCTCTTCAGACATGGAAGCCCATTTTTGTTTTGCTTTTTCCAGCCTCGCCTGCTTTTGATCTTCCGACAGTGCTTCCCATCTGTTTCTTGCTTTTTCCCTTAATTTCTCTCTTTGTTCGGGTGTAAGCGACATCCATTTTTCATTTGCTTTATTTGCCATTTCCTGCTTTTGGCTCTCTGTCATATTTTGCCACTTATTACCCGCCTCTTCCCTTGCCTGCTCTTGATACATTAGCTCTTCCTGAACCTGTTCCTGATACATCAGCTCTTCCTGTGCATAACCAATGCCAAATAAAACCAAAACAATTCCTGCCAGCATCATAATTCTTTTCATTTTTTCACCTCCTTTTTATTTAATTGCGAATAATATAAAGCAATATATGTGCCAAAAAAAAAGCTTATAAATAAACAAAAAAAAAGCTTCCAGGTGTCAAATTTTCGGCGGCAAATACCAAATTCTAAAAAATTTTTGGCATCAATTCTTAATTATTTTTATTTGGTCCGAGCTTTTTATTATTATCTCAGGTCTGCCTTTATAGATTTTTACCCTTCCTTCAAATTCAACATATTTCCCTTTATACATTGTCAAAGGTTTTTCCCTGAAACGTTTGTAATCTTTTGCAAATATTACAAGAACCAATCCCTTTTTATAATCCTTTTCAAAATTTAAAAAAGTGACCCTGCCCGTATCTTTTGCGCTGACAATTAAGCCGGCGGACGAAACATACTTGCCTTCATATTCCCCCGCATCCTGATGTTTTATTATTATTTTTTGTCTCTCGGTTTCAGATTTTGCATATTCTTCTTTGCTTTTTTCAGCAACAAAAGAGGAAATCGCGGGTTTTTTCAGCGATAATTCCTTTAAAGGCGATATTACAAGAACAGGAAAACAGGCCGATATAATAATTATCCACGCAAAACAAAAAGCAATTCTTTTTATCAATTCAATTTTACTCATATGCCCATACACCCATACGCTTTTTTTTGGCCTCAGCTTCAAGTCTCAAAAATTTATCGCTTAATTCCTTGTTCAAATCCGAACCTTCATAAGCAAATGCATAACCTTTCGCAACCAGTTCTTCATTTACAGAACTTCCGTTTTCTTCAACCAAAGCAAGCAATCTTCCGTATTTATCCCTTGCATTTCCCTTAATATAAGTTATTTTAACCTCTTTGCCCAGCACACGTTTTGCAAGATAATCCCTTGCTTCCTTTGCCCCGCGCTGTATTGGCGTGTCAGGATGATGCAGTTCGGGAGTGTCAATGCCAAGGAGCCTTACAGATTTTCCAAAACCATCCAAAATCAATGTGTCGCCGTCGATAACATTTATAACTTTTGCGTTAAACGAAACTGTTTGCGGCATGTTTATATAAAATTTTACACTTACCCCAAAAATCGCCATTGCCAGAAGCAAAATCATTGCAGCCGCGCTTACTTTGGCATAAAAGGTTGGTTTCTCATTTTCCCGCATATTTATCCTCTTGGATGAAAATTTTTATGCGTATTCTTAAGTCTGCTTTTATCAACATGTGTATATATCTGTGTTGTGGCTATATCAGAATGTCCCAGCATTTCCTGAACACTTCTTAAATCAGCTCCCCCGGAAAGCAGATGGGTTGCAAAAGTATGCCTGAAAATATGCGGATATACATCTTTTTTTATTCCCGCTTTATTCGCATATTTTTTTACAAGTTTCCATACACCCTCTCGGGTGAACTTTTTTCCAAGCTTGCTTAAAAAAAGCACGGGCGAAAAATCTTTTTTTAAAAAATGCTCTCTTACTTTAAGATAATTTTTAAGATAAAAAGCCGCATATTCCCCCGCAGGTACAATTCTTTCCTTGCCGCCTTTCCCAAAACAGCGTATAAAACCTTCGTCAGGATTTATATCCGTAAGCTCCATATTTACAAGTTCGCTTACCCGCACTCCCGAAGAATATAAAAGTTCAAGCATCGCCTTGTCCCTTAAACCTTCTTTGGTTGAAATATCAGGAGCTTCAAGAAGCATTTGTATATCCTTTTCAGTAAGGGCTTCCGGTATTTTTTTATGTGTTTTAAAACTTTCCATTCCGTCAAAAGGACTTTTAACGGCAATTTTCTCCCGCACCAAAAAATGAAAAAAAGTTTTTATGCCCGTAATCATTCTTGCAATTGAAAGAGCCGAATAATTTTTATTTTTAAGAAAAAAAATATAATCAACCACAGTGTCTTCCGTTATTTCTCCTTTATCCTTGCAGAAATCCACAAATGATTTTATGTCCGATTCATAAGCCGCAGCCGTCTTCTGTGAAAGGCCTTTTTCAAAAACAAGATGGTCCAGATACCTTTGAACCGAATCATTAAGAATTAACGCATCGACCATTTTATTTCTTCGCATCAGTGTTTGATACCGTAATAACGGTATCACAATTTATTCCCAAAACTTTAAAAAAAGATTTTATTTCGGCAAGCGCCGGTTTCATATTCTTTTTTTTATTTCCTCCCATTGAAAGCACAATTATACCCCGTGCCTTTTTTTTTGATTTTAATCCGGCTTCATATTTGTAATAAGCGGGCTGCGCCCTGTCTATAAGAAGCTTAAAAGGAGCCGGAACGCCGGTAAAATAAACCGGACTTGCCGCAATAACCGTTTTTGCTTCCGTAATTTTTTCCAATATCTGATCAGTGCCGTCTTTATTTATGCATCTGTAGGTTTTAACACATCCTTCGCAGGCGGAACACGGTGTTATATCAAGCGAATTGACATTTATTTCCTTTACGGATTTTCCCGGATATTCATAAGACAAAAAAGAAAGCGCCGCGCTTTTTGAAATGCTCATCCTTTTTGGGCTTGCCGTAAGGAGAATTATTTCAGCCATTTTTTTGTGCGTTTATAAAATCCTCAAAATATGACCTTAAAAGTTCCGCAACAGCCCATGCATGAGATATTCTGCCCCTTGCGGTATAAGGGAAATTTCCGTCAAACACTTCCGATATTGTGCTTAAACCTGCTGTCTTTAAATGCTCAAAGAAAGGCTCATAAACAGTTTCGATAAAGCTTATGCTGTCTTTTCCGCTTCCGTAAGCCTTAAGATAAGCCGTTACAAAATGACCTGCGGTCCAGGCCCATACTGTTCCCTGGTGAGCTGCGGCGTCCCTGCTTGCCTGATCGCCGTCATAACGGGATTTAAACTGCACATTCATATTGCTTAAGCTTCTTAAGCCAAAACTGGTATAAAGTTCCTTAATTACTGTGTTCATTATTTTTTCGGTTTTTTCCCTTCCTTCTATCAAAGGAAATGGCAGCGAAATTGCAAGCACCTGATTTGGCCTTACGCTTTCGTCTTTATATCCTGAATCTATATAATCATAAAGGCATCCCGCTTCTTCATTCCAAAATTGTTCGTTGAAACTTTTAAATATTTTTTCCGCCAGCTCCCTGTATTGGGCTCTTTTTTCCTTTTCGCCGTTTTTCGCGCATATAACTTCCATTGTGCGAATTGCGTTATACCAAAGAGCATTAACCTCAACCGGTTTTCCCTGCCTTGAAACAACAGGCTGGCCGTTTACTTTTGTATCCATCCAGGTCAGCTGCATGCCCGGAAAACCCGCATAAAGCAGACCGTCAGTATCCATATGTATATTGTAATCCGTCCCGTTTATATGCCTTTCTATTATATGGCTTATCCTCGCATAAAACTCCGAACCGGCAGATATCAACTCGATATCACCCGAAGAAAGCAGATACTTGTACAAAGCGTAAAAAAACCATAATGTGGTGTCAACCGATGCATATTTTACATCATTTTTATCCATGGTCATATTAAGGGGAAGAAGCCCGTTTTTTTCAAAATTTAAGGCTTCAACAAGAAGTTTTCTTGCTTCATCAAATTTTTTCAGCACAAGAAAAATTCCCGGCACAGACGCAAACATGTCCCTAAACCATATATAATGAGGCCAAGGAAGTCCGGCAAGTATAAAAGGAGTGCCCTTTTCATCATTTATTATAAAACTTTCGGAAGCGGATATAAGCTGCTGCACAGAAGTTCTGTAATCATCATCTTTTATGCATGCTCCGGTTTCCGAACATATATTATGAACACGTGCAACATCAAGCAAAAATTTTTCTTTTATTTCCTGCATTGTCATATGCCTTATATCATCGGTTGCATAAATTATGGATTTAGGAGCATTGAATTCAAGATCCAGCGTAAACAAACCCAGATTATACAGATCCTCGGTTCCCTCATTTCCGGAAGCTTCTTCTTTCATATAGCTGAAATCACGATACCACACGCCTTCAAGTTTTATTTCACCGCCTTCAGGCAGGCTGATAAATGCCGGCGGCATATTCATATATGCGCGTATTGTAACCGAATTGCCGTCGCCGGCTTTCTCGATTGCGGGATCAAATATGGGCATTTCTCTTACAAGCTGATCTGTTTCGCGAAATGCTATTAAAGGCCTTATGTGAAGCTTGGCATGTGATTCAGGAGTAAGTATTGTATATGTCACAATTGTTGCATTTTTATCTTTTAAAAGATATATATCCTTTTTAAGCCTTATATTGTCAATAAGATAAAGAAACGTCACCACATCATCTTTTACCCTTATATTTTCAAGCAAAGAATATCCCTTTGGATAAACCGTTTTCTTGTACTTGTGCGTTGAAATGTGATAAATATGGCCGGCGGTTTCAATTTCTTCGTCTGTGTTTGGAAAAACAACAACCCTGCTGTCAACACCGGGAAGTTTTGCCACAAGCAACCCGTGATGTTTCCTTGTGTTTGTCATAAGAATGGTTGAACACGCATAAGAACCCTTGCGGTTCGCCAGTATCCATTCTTTCTCTATGGCAACATTAAAATCATTGCATATGTGCCTTCCGAATGAAATCATAAAATCATATTACTCCCATTCTATTGTTGCGGGCGGCTTGTTGCTTATGTCATAAACCACCCTGTTTATTCCCTTAACTTCATTTATTATTCTTGAACTTATTGTATTTAAAAGTTCATAAGGCAGCTTTACCCATTCGGCGGTCATTCCGTCTTTGCTGTTTACCGCACGTACAGCCAGTACATTTTCATAAGTCCTGTTGTCTCCCATTACACCCACGGTTTTTACCGGCAACAGCACGCCAAAACTCTGCCATATTTCATGATAAAGCCCCGCCTTTTTTATTTCACTTACTATTATATCATCGGCAAGCCTTAATATATCAAGTTTGTCTTTTGTTATGTCGGACAACACCCTTACAGCAAGACCCGGCCCCGGAAACGGCTGACGCATCAAAACATCTTCGGGTATGCCCAACTTTCTTCCTATATCGCGCACCTCATCTTTAAAAAGGAATTTTAACGGCTCTATGAGTTTCATTTTCATTTTTTCCGGAAGCCCGCCCACATTATGATGCGACTTTATGGTAACAGACGGACCCTTAACCGACACGCTTTCAATCAAATCCGGATACAATGTCCCTTGAGCCAGGAAATCAAAACGGCCAAGTTTGGCTGCTTCTGTTTCAAAAACTTCCACAAAATAATTTCCGATAATCTTTCTTTTTTTCTCCGGATCGGTTACATTTGCAAGTCTGCTTAAGAATCCTTTTTCGGCATTAACATATCTTACTTTCAAGCCAAAACGCCTGAACATTTCAAGAACCCGTTTGTGTTCGTTAAGTCTTAAAAGACCGTTGTTTACAAAAACTGATGTCAGCTGCTTTCCTATTGCTTTGTTTATCAAAACTGCCGCAACAGTTGAATCAACCCCTCCTGATACCCCGCATATAACCCGGCTTTTTCCGGCCTGCGCCCGAATTTCGGCAACTGCAGTTTTTATATATGACTCGGGCGTCCAATCAGGCTTTGCGCCGCATATTTTGACAAAGTTATTAAGTATCTTTTTTCCGTTTTTTGTATGCACAACCTCGGGATGAAACTGAACTGCAAATATCTTTCTTGTTTTATGCTTAATTGCCGCATATTTTGAATTTGCCGTATGACCTATAACCTCAAAATCTGCCGGCATTTTTGTTATTTTATCGCCGTGGCTCATCCATACAGTTTCTTTCGGCTTCAACCCCGAAAACAAAGAACTCTTTTTTGCCGTCAATTCTGCAAAGCCGTATTCCCTTTGTTTTGCCCCCGCCACATTTCCCCCAAAAAATTCCGATACCACCTGCATTCCATAACAAATTCCCAAAACAGGCACCCCAAGATCAAATATTTCCTTTGCCGGCAGAGGGGCATTTTTTTCATATATCGAAGAAGGGCTTCCTGACAGTATTATGCCTTTGGGCTGAATTTTTTTTATTTCCTCAATTTTCATCGAAAACGGATGAACTTCCGAATATACATTCAATTCCCTGACCCGTCTTGCAATTAGCTGTGTATATTGAGATCCAAAATCAAGCACTAATATCATGTCGTTTTGCATGTAAATTTTATCCTTTTATATGTGATAATTGGGCGCTTCATTTGTTATTGTTATGTCATGAGGATGGCTTTCTTTCAAGCTTGCCTGTGTTATCTTTATAAATTTTGTTTTTTCCTGGAGATCTTTTATGTTTTTAACTCCGCAGTATCCCATGCCGGCTTTTAAACCGCCGATTAACTGATGAACCGTTGAAGACAAAGGCCCTCTGTAAGGAACCCTGCCTTCTATTCCTTCCGGAACAAGCTTCTCTTCATCTTCTTCCCATTGAAAATAACGCTCTCTTCCTCCGCGTTTTTTCATTGCCGCAAGCGAACCCATTCCGCGATGCTCCTTAAAGCTTCTGCCTTCAAGCAATATGGTTTTTCCCGGGCTTTCCTCGGTTCCCGCGAACAGACCGCCTATCATAACCGAATCGGCTCCCGCCGCTATTGCTTTTGTTATATCGCCTGAATATTTTATTCCTCCGTCGGCAATCACCGGTATATTGTGTCTTTTGGCATACGATGCAACTTCCATTATTGCCGTTATCTGGGGAACTCCTATTCCCGCAACAACACGTGTTGTACATATTGAACCCGGACCCATTCCCACTTTTATTCCGTCAACATTGGCTTCTTTTGCTATATCGCGTATTGCTTCTTCGGTTGCAATATTCCCCGCAATAATGTCAATTGTCGGAAATTTTTTCTTTAAGTCACGGGAAGCGTTAATAACCGCGTCAGTATGCCCGTGGGCCGTGTCAACAACAAGAGCATCAACTCCGGCTTTAACCAAAGCCTCCGCCCTTTCCATTAAATCGTGAGACGGTCCTACGGCGGCCGCAACCCTGAGCCTTCCAAATTTATCCTTGGCGGCATTCGGATATTTAAGTTTTTTTTCTATGTCTTTAATTGTAATAAGACCTTTAAGCTCAAAATTTTTGTTAACAACCGGAAGTTTTTCAATCCTGTTTTTGTGAAGAAGTTCTTTTGCGGCTTCAAGTGAAATTTCATGGCTTGCAGTTATTAATTTTTCTTTGGGCGTCATCAGTTCAGAAACTTTTTGTTTCTTGTTTTTCACAAATCTTAAATCCCTGTTCGTAAGTATTCCGACAAGTTTTTTTCCTTCACATACAGGAAACCCTGAAATATTATACATACTCATCGCGGCAACAGCGTCTGTTACCGTCTGATCAGGAGAAAGTGTGTATGGCTCTTTTATCATGCCTGATTCGGAACGTTTCACTTTATCAACTTCACGTGCCTGCTCGGCAATTGTAAGGTTTTTATGTATAACTCCTATTCCGCCTTCCTGAGCTATCGCAATCGCCAGCCTGCTTTCTGTGACCGAATCCATGGCAGCAGAAACCAGCGGAATATTAAGCTGTATATTCTTTGAAAAACGTGTTTTTGTATCCGCTTCCTTGGGTATAAAATTAGCCCTCGCTGGTATCAACAAAACGTCATCAAATGTAAGCGCTTCTTTTTGGATTTTGGAAGTTTTGGATAATACTTTACGAATCATGCTTTAAACTCCTTTTTGTTTAAAATATCACATAGCGAAACGTGTGTCAATGGGGGTGTTATTATATAATATAGAGTGGTTATATTTTCGAAAGTTTCCAGGGATTTGTTTATATTTTCATATGCATTTTTAAAGGTTATAAGCTCTCAGACCTGATATGCAGAACACGACGTTGAATTGTGGTTATTGCAGATGCTACCCCTTAACCTTAAGATAATTTTCATTAAATCTTCACACTTGAATATTTGTTTGTTGCTGATTCTATTATATCTGCGGAGCATTTCGAAAAACATTTTATATTATTTTGAAAAAAAAGAATCCGCCAAATCTTATCGTATTCTTTTTTTTCTTTTTCAGAAATACAACCCTTAAAATCTTCTTCTCTTTTTTTAAGTTCTTTTTCTTTTAAATGTGCGTCCAATAAATAATCGTGTACCAAATCATTTCTAAAATTATGATGCTTATTAATGTATCTAACAAAAGATTTTACTCCATCTACATTTTCATAAATATTCCAAACTTCACCAAACAATTCAGCTTTAACTTGAAATTTATATTTAATTTGTTCAATTTTAAAAGTTTTTAACTTTTGTTTAAGATAAAACGAGATAAAGCGATCATGCTCAATATCTTTTATAATATATTTTAAATATTGATATGTGTTGTAAATATTTTCAACTTCTACGGAATCAAGTCTGTTTATTTTTTCTAATTGTATTAATCTTTTTTGTTCTCTTTTTTTATGATGCTCCTCAAGAGCTCTTATGATTTTATTCATATTTATCTCCTATTATAATTAACTCTTAAAATTAACGGCAACATCAGGCGGTCTTTTAACAGAGAGTTGATTATCCCCTCTCCCATCATTCTTTAATTCCCGCATAAATCCCCTCCGGATTTTTTCTTTCCCCATCATTAAACCGTGTATCAAGGACGCCTGTCAACATCATTATGACCGTAAATAAAACATGTACATATATATATAATTTTTTATGTACACGTCAAAAGTTTTTAAACTATTACCTTTTCCTTTTCACTATTGCGTCATAAACCTCGCGCCTGTGAATTATCCCAAATATCCAAACTTCCCTGCCTGTAATACTGAACACCACCCTGTAATCCCCCGCTCTTAACTTCCAGTAATTCTTTAATTCGTGTTTCAGGCGTTCCCCGTACACTTCCGGACTTTCAGACAGCTTTTTTTCAATTGCTGTTTTTATATGCCGGATATTTTTTGCGTCTATTACTTTAAGGTCTTTTTCCACAGCAGTATGGAATAATATCTTATACATTCACTTTTTTCCAGAACGCATCCGCGCTTATCATGTTCTTTTTTGTCGCGGTCTTTTTTCTTTCATTCGCGATCGCTGCCAGATAAATATCCTCATGTTTTTCCATCTGTTCCTTAACCATGTCCCTGATCAAGAGTGACAAAGATATGTTTTCTTTTTCCGCCAGTTTCCTTACGGCCATATAAACAGGTTCTTCAAGCATAACGTTTATTCTTGGATTTTTTGTGGACATTTTCAGACTCCTTTATGATTCAATGTTAAAATAAGTGTATCATAAGTGGTGAACTAAGTCAATATTGCCGGGTGAGTTTTACTTTATCAGTGTAAGTATATATACCCACCCTGATATAGTAAACAGCGACAATATCGTCGTAACCGTAATGGCCGCGGCTGTCAGTTCCGCGTCGCTCTTATACCGCGCGACAACAACATGGCTTGATAAAGCAGTCGGGAACGCGTAAGTTAATACCCCGATTCCCAGGCTTTCAGCATCTGTAAAATTGAAAATATACTTAAACATCACAAAACTTAAAGCAGGAAGCAAAATAAGTTTTATAAAAGCGGCGTAGGAGATTATCACCCTGTCATACAGAATTTTGCTTACACTTAAGCCGGCGCCTACCGCAATCAGCATCATCGGCGACCCCATCATTGATAACATGTCAATTGTATTAAACAAAACCTGAGGTATGCGTATCTCAAAGTAGCTGATTAAAAGCGATATAATTGAAACCGATATCAGCGGATCCTTAAATAAAAATGCAAATGGTTTTTCCGGCTCGTCCTTTATGCCGTCGCCGTATTTAAGATAAAGTATGGCAAGAGTAATTACAAAAGGCGCCACAAAACCCGTAACCACGCTTAACTTTCCCAGACCGTGAGATCCGTAAAGGCTGTAAACAATAGGAAAACCTATATATGCTATATTGGTGCGGAAAGCCGAGTTTACAAAAGCCCCTCTTTTAAAAGGCTCCATAAAACGGGCGGATATTATGCAAAGCAGATAAACAACAATCGAAACACTGTATAATCCCGCTATCAGTTTTAGATCAAAAACTTCTTTAAACGGAAGTTTATATATGCTGGCAAATATCATACAAGGCAGTATAAGGTTATATGCAAGTTTATTCATAAAATCCTGCACGCGTTCATCCGCAAAATTAATTCTTTTAAGCCAGTAACCAAGCGCGATTAAAAGAAATGACGGCAGAACGCTGTTAAATATCACCATTACTTTATACCTTCAACTGTTTTTATAATGTCCGAGAATTTGCCTGACATATACTCAGGCTTTAATTTTCTTACAGCTTTCATATCCGCGTAACCATACCTTAAAAAGAATACCGGGCAGCCCGCCCTTTTGCCCGCTTCAACATCATACTGACTGTCTCCAACCATAAGAGTTTCATTTTTCTTTACTTTATATTTTTTCATAAGAAATTTCAGCGGATAAGGATCCGGCTTCATTTTCTTTACATTATCACTTCCCAGCACATCCTTAAAATAGCAGTCTATACCCAGCTCTTCATTTATTCCTTTGACATAACGGGAAAGTTTGTTTGAAACAATGGCAAGTATTATTCCTTCTTCATAAAGTTTTTTAAGCGTTTCACGAACACCCTTAAACATCTTAAGCCCGTGTTTGTACTTTACATCATAAATTGAACGGTAAATCCTTATCATCTCTTCAACGCCAAGTTCTTTGGTCTGCTTCGGGAATATGCCTTCAAGGAAGTTATCAAGACCTGTTCCAACGGTTGTTTCAACCAGTTTTTTCGAAACCGGCTTTAAGCCAAATTTCTTTGCCATGGCATTGGCGGTTGCCCAAATGCCCGGCGCGCTTTCAACAAGTGTCCCGTCAAAATCAAATATTATAAGTTTTATCATTTAAAAATAGGCACCGACATGGGTTTTCTGTTTTTAAATATTGTCAGTTCCTTTACGCCGAGTTTTTCCAGTATGCCGCATGCTTCCCTAAGCCCGAAAAAAGTGTCACTTATTACGTGCGAGTCAGACCCTGTTGTTATCATGCGTCCGCCCGCTTTTAAAAAAGCTTCTATTACATCGGCGCCCGGAAGAACATCCGCCGAACCATAACGCAGCCCTGAAGTGTTTATTTCAAGAGCAATATTTTTTTCCGCCATAACGGAAAGTATGGGATCTATGCTTTTTTTAAAGTTCAAGTATGAATAACCGTCATAAAAGCCGCCCCCGCGCCTGTGCACCAAATTAAGATGTGCAAGGGCGTCAAAATTTCCGTAGCTTACAAGCTTAAGAACTTCTTCAAAATACCTTTCATAAGCTTCTTTTATTGTTTTATATTGTTCAAAATAAGACTGATAAACCGGCGTAAAAGAAGATATCATATGAACTGAAGCCAGAATAAAATCTATCGGCTTGTTTTTTATAAATTCTTCATATTCATTTTTGTAAATATGAGGCTCTCCTACTTCTATTCCAAGCATAAGATCCGGAAAATTTTTTCTTGCCGATTCAACAGCTTCATAATAACCTTTAAAATCAAACTTATCAGCCCTTTGAACATGTCTTTCCTGAAAGTCAATATGCTCTGTCAGGCAGATATACCCAACCCCTTCAGCACGCGCTTTCTTTATTATCTGTTCTATTGTCTGTTCAGCATCCCAGGAAAATTCAGTATGCAGATGCATGTCTGTATAGTTGTATCTTTTATCCATGATATCCTCTTTTTTGTGAAGGGTTAACGGGTTTAAAATTAAACACAAGACAAATGCGGTGTAAGCCGGCTTCTGTTCTGTATGCGTGTTCACACACGCATAAGTGATGACCATTACTCTGATGCAGTCTACCCGGGTCTTAAGAAGCGGAGCGCTTCCCTGACACGGCGGTCTTGCCGCATCAGTGACCCCTATTTGACCTTGCTCCTGCCTGGGTTTTCCATGCCGTGATGCTTGCGCATTCACGCGGTGGGCTCTTACCCCGCCTTTTCACCCTTACCCATATAAGACCGGCAAGCCGGTCTTACATTAGGCGGTTTGTTTTCTGTGGCACTTTCCCTCAAATGCGAACTTTAGTTCGCACAGGCCCACTGTTCTAATGGGAGGCATGCTCCGAGGAGGCCGGACTTTCCTCTGATGAAGCTTCAGCTTCCTGATACTTCTCAGTGGCCACCTGCACCGCATTTATCTTGCTTTCATTTATCAAAGGCTGAGTGTCATATTTTTCCATCTTGGCAATTAAGCTAAGCGGAAAAGATATCACCCTGAAATTATACTCATTAACCGAATCACGGTAAGTGTTCCTGTAATGATTGTATTCTTCAATATATTCCTTTGTTATAAGACCCCATTCATAGTAACTGAAACGAGCGCGTCTGAGTTCCATCATGGGATTATAAATATCAATTACACCGTTAATTGCATTTTCCAATTCTTCAAGCGCTTTTGCCTTATCCGCAAGTTTTTCGGAGCCAATCATAACACTTCTTGCGTTTAAAACCGCGTCAAATTTTTCCGGGTCAAATTTAATTTTATCAGCAATGAACTTTTTCCTTAGCTTAATTGTCTGATCCGCAATTTTATTTACATAATACTCCATTCTAAGCCAGTCATGTTTTACCTGCGTGCTTGTTGTCTTTAAATAAAACGTAAACATATTATAATAAAGCAGGAAACCCAAAAGCAAACCAAGGGCGGCGCCCAAAAGTACAAGTACAAGCGTATATATCTTTTTAAGCACAGTAAGCCTCCTGTAAATGGCCTTATTGACAATTATGGAATATTATATCAATATGCGGGATTATAGTCAAAATTTTATTTATCAGCGTATTATAAGCTTGCGCTTTTGCTTTACCGATTCCCTGCCGCTTTCATTTACAGTCACGCTGTATAAAAATATCCCCTTACCCAGTTTATTTGTCTCAACTTCCATTCTTCCTCTTCCAGGGGGGAATTTTTGCGTTTTTTCAATTAACAGCGTGCCGTTTAAAGTAAATATTTTAACTGCTATTTGTGTTTCTTTCGCATTTTCAAATATCATCCTTAAAGGCATTCCCTTTGACAAAGGGTTTGGATAAAGGCAGTAAGACAAAATATCATAAAGATATGTCTCAACTGTGGGCGTGATAAAAGGCGTATTTGTAACGGTTATTGAGGGTGTTGCTGTATGAGTTTTTGTAATACTTGGGGTTGCCGTTATTGTTGAAGTCAGAGTTTGAGTAATTGTTCCGGTTATTGTGGCTGTATTTGTCTTTGTTACTGCAGGGGTTGAAGTTTCGATAAATGTGGCGGTGGCCGTAAACGTGCAACATGCGGCAGATGTCTGTGTTTGGGTTATGCTGAATGTATGTGTGGAAGTCGGCGTGCAGGTTTCAGTTTCAGTTATGATTGGCGTCTCCGTAAAGGTAACCGTATTTTCTTCCGTAATGTTTTCCGTGGCGCTTATACTTGCAGTCGCCGTTATTGTTTCTGTATGTGTTTCCGTTACGGTTAAGGTTGGCGTGTGCGTGTCGGTAATCGCGTAAAGCGGAAAAACCGCAGCCGCTGCCGCAAAAATCATAATGTATTTTTTCATTTCAGCACCTTAAGCCAGTGCTTAAGTATTTCATTGTCCGGCGTAAGAAAAACAGCCTGCTCAAAATACTGTCTTGCCCTGGCATTATCCTTGATGTTGTAATAACATATCCCGAGTTTTTGAAAAAACCTGGACCTTTCGTTTGCATTCATTTTTTGCAGTTCCTTCCAATAAAGAACATTGATGTGTTCATAATATTTCGCCGCCTGGCTGTATTGTCTGCCGCTGTAATAATAATCTCCGTTTCGCATATATGCCGCAAAACTTTTTTCTCCCTGCGGATCCGGACCTGTTTGTTTTAAAGTTTCCCCGAAGCTTTCAAAATTATACGTAAGCGAAATTCTGTTGGATAATCCGGTAATATTCATGGGTTCAAAAGAATAATTCAAACCCAATGATCCAATATTAAAAGAAGCCCCTGCTGCCGAATAAAACATCCCCGACACATATTTTGTGCCCGCAGACAAATAAAAATTTTGTGCTAAATTTACAACGGCACCAAGAGAAATGCACGGTGCATAGCCGTCAAAAGTGAATGACGAAGAAATAAAAAAAGGAGTATCATCCCCCGAAGAATACAAAGCGCTTATACCCGCAATCCTTAATCCCCTGCCTGAAAGGTCTATGCCCGATGCCGAAACCCCGGCACAAAGTCCTTTTATTGCAATATCATCAATTCTAAATCCCAATCCCGCATTGAAAGCCAAAAAATCCGTTCCAAAAATTTCGTTAAGAGCCCCCAGCGAAAAACCGGCGCTTAATTTTCCGAACTTTCTGGCGTAAACCCCTGTAATTCCAAAAGAAGAAAGCAGGACAGACTTTCCGGTTAACACCGGAGCTCCGAAATTATCCTGCGATATTTCCTGCTCCTGACCAAAAGAATAATTTGACAAAGACAATCCAAAATTAGTTTGCCCCGAAGAGAAATTGCAGCTTATGTTCTGCACGCTGATTCCCATTCCGGTCACAAAATTCATCCCGGAAACCGAAGGCGCATAAGCCGCAGAAGCCGGATTGTCATTTATCCCTTCACTGCCGTTAACGCAAAAAACATTTGCGCCGGAAACAGAGGATGTTTTTGGATATGAATTCAGCGCGGTATAATCGGCAGAATATAAAGCCGAAGAAATCAAAACCGCTGCCAGAGTTTTTATAAGATTGATTTTCTTCATGGATATGATTTTATCACAAAAACTTATGAAGCTGCATGCCAACTTTCCAGTTAAGCCTGTTGTCAATTACAAAATCCGCAATTCTTTTTATCTTAAATTTTCCAAAAGCGGGCTGAGCAATAATTAAAGCACGGATTTTTTTCCTTTCAAAAAAAGTTTTTGCGTATTCCATGTCTTCTTCCGATGAAATTACAAGTTTAATTTGATCCGAAGACTTTAAAAATTCAAGATTTTTTTCAAGCATTTTATCATTCTGTCCGGAACCGGGAAGTTTCCAGTCCATACTTATCATATCAGCGCCCGTACCTCTTACATCAACAGAGCCGTTCGTTTCTATGCTTATCTTTACTCTTTTATCCCGTTTTTTTATTTTGGAAACAAGCTTTTTCACGGCATCTTTTTGAAGAAGAGGCTCTCCTCCCGTTATATTTACGTACTTAAGACCTGACGCCAGTATCATGTCCGCTATATAAGATACGGAAAAATCAATCCCTCCATAATAGGAATAAACTGTGTCACAATACATACATCTCAAATTACATCCTGCAAGTCTTACAAAAAATGTGGCAAATCCCTGATTTATGCCTTCTCCTTCAATATCCATAAACAGCTCTTTTACGGAAATTACATTGCCTTTTATTGAAAATTGTTTCTTCTTGATTCTTGTCATAAATCCTTTTATAATTTTCAGGTTAAATTTTTATAACAATATTTTTGGAGCAGCATGAAAAAATTTGCCACAGCAGCCATTATACAAGTTTTGTTGATGGTTTCAAGCTTACAAGCGCTTTCAATCAGGCTTTCAACAGACAAAACAGATTACTTAAGATACGAAATTGTTAGGATTTATTGCGCCGAAGATTCCCCGTTAAAAAACAGCCTGGTTAAAATGGCATCAGGCATAGAAGCTGTATCCGCAAATATTACAAAAGACTCTTCCTGTACCGCCAAAATTTACCACGAAGGAAAACTGATAAGGACCATAGGAGGCCTTGACGTTATAAAAATGGAATATGACCCAAAAACAGCCTCATATTCAGGAAAGTGGCCAATACCATGGAATCCAGGCCTTGGCGAGTACAAGGCCGAAGTGACTTTCAAAGCCGGAAAGAAAAAAGCATCCGGAACCGTATCCTTCAAGATACAAGGAAGACAGCCTCTCCGGTTTCCCAAAGGATTCTGCATAACCGACATAGAACCTGGAGACAGTATAATAAAACGTGTTCCAGGAATAGGCGGAAAGACGGTAAAAGTATGGGAAAATTATGTTCTTTGGGCAAAATACATGGGCGCTGACGCTTTATGGCACTGTGTGGGGCAAAGCCAAATTTGGAACACTTTAAACACAAATGAATTTCCTTGGAACAAAGCAACCATTAATCAGGTTTCAGAACTCGGAGAAGCTCTGCATGACTTCGGCATGAAATACGGCTGCTGGATAACAAGTTTTGTAATGCCCGGAAACCGCCATGACTTATCCCCTTACCAGATGACAACGGGATACGACAAGGCAAATGACACCCTTAAAAAAATGATTTACATATCGATTGATGATGAGCGCAGACACAATGACATAATAGATCTGCTTAAAAAACTTAACGCGAACCCAAACGTTGATTACGTCGGGCTTGATTATATCAGGACGGATTTTGGCGGGCTTGAAATGGTGGACCAATTTCTTACGGATATGCCTGTTATTGTGCCGGAAGGATTTATGGAACTGCCCCGGGAATCAAGAATGCTTTGGCTTGGAAAAAAACTCGAAATTGAAAAAGACCGTTCAATAGAAGAAATGTGGCAGTGGTGGAGAGCCCATAAAATGTCAACAATAATTAAAAAAATAAAAGAAAAGGCCGGCATTACAAAACCAATGTGGGCTTTTACACTTACATGGAAAAACGGAAAGCAGCACGGACAGGACCCGCTTATGTTTATTGATGCAGGCCTTGATTTCAACGCAGGCATGTTTTATTCAATAGACAAACCCATGTATCCAATGCTTATTAATGACTGGAAGGATTATCTTAAACAAGGCAGCACAACGCTTATGGCGGGGCAGTGTGTTGATTGGAATCTTCTCGGAAAAACTTATGAACCTCCCGGACCTCACGAACATTTTATCAGGCAGGAAAAATTGGTTAATGAGCTTCTGCCGGTTAACCCTTCGCTTGGGCTTTTCTGGCATGATTTAACAAGGGCTTTCATGGGAACCCGCGGCCCTTATCCCCCCATCGAATGGGCCACGGCCGGCGCGGCAACCTTTACCCATTTAAGACGCAGTGAAAAACTGTTTCCTTTCACTGTTTCCTGGGACTGTCCTGATACGGTACATGCCGCGGAGCATTTCACGGTTGAAATAAATGTCACAAATATTTCCCGGTCCAATTCGGATTATTATCTTAAACTGTTAAAAATGGAAGGTGTGTCTGTTCCGGAAAACGTGACTCAAAAATTTTCTCTTGCGCCGGACGAAGTAAAAACACTTACCTTTCAGTTATCAATACCAAAGCAGGACCCAAAACGCGGCAACATGTTTATGGTTCCTTTTATGCTTCAATACGGAGGCATGAGCACTCAAGAAAGATATTTTGAATATAAATATGTGAAGGTGGAAAATTGAGTCAAAACGAATATATGAAATACATAAGAAATTTCAGCATAATAGCGCATATAGACCACGGGAAAAGCACTCTTGCTGACAGATTGCTTGAGTACACAAACACAATAGACAAACGAAAAATGAAGGATCAAATCCTGGACAGTATGGATTTGGAACGCGAGCGCGGAATAACAATTAAAGCAAAAGCCGTTCAATTAAAACATACCCGTGACGGGCAAGAATACACTCTTAATCTGATTGACACTCCGGGCCATGTTGATTTCACTTATGAAGTTTCAAGAAGCCTTATATCTTCGGAAGGTGCTCTTTTGGTCGTTGATGCCAGCCAGGGCGTTGAAGCACAGACAATGGCAAATGCGCACATTGCAATAAACCATAACCTTTCAATAATCCCGGTTATCAACAAAATAGACATGCCTGCGGCAGACCCGGAGCGTGTAATGGCGGAACTTGAAGAACTTCTTGCAATCCCGGCCGAAGAAGCGGTAAAAGCAAGCGCAAAAGAAGGCATAGGCATAGCCGAGATAATTGATGCGGTAATAGACAGAATAAAACCCCCTGCAGGCGACATAAACAAACCTTTAAAAGCCCTTATAATGGACGCTCAATTTGACTATTACAAAGGAGTAATTGTTTTTGTAAGGCTTTATGACGGCTTCATAAAAAAAGGTATGAAAATAAGGATGATGGCAACATCTTCAGACTGGGATGTGACAAATATCGGAATATTCAAGCCCGGTATGGTTGAAACGGAAGAGCTTACAGCCGGCAATGTTGGCTATATAGTTGCAGGTATCAGAAGTTTAAGCGACATTAAAATAGGCGACACAATAACGGAAACAAGGCGTCCGTGCGATGCCCCTCTTCCTGGATATCAGGAAATAAAACCAATGGTTTTCTGCGGAATTTTTCCTGTTTTAAGCGAGCAGTACGAGAGTTTAAAAGACGCTCTTATGAAACTTAAATTAAATGACAGCTCGCTTACTTATATGCCGGAATCTTCCGAAGCGCTTGGTTTCGGATACAGATGCGGCTTCCTGGGCCTTCTTCACATGGAAATAGTCCAGGAAAGACTTGAACGGGAATATAATCTTAACCTTATAGCAACAGCCCCAAATGTTGAGTACGATGTTTATCTTACAAACGGCGGAAAAATTGTTTGTGACAGTCCGGCTGAATTTCCGGATCCTTCAACAATAGATCATATCGAGGAGCCTTATGTAAAGCTTTCAATAATAACACCTCCTGATTATCTCGGGCCTTTAATGCAGCTTTGTCAGGCCAAAAGAGGGATTTATAAAAACACCGAATATCTTTCAAAAACAAGAGCCATACTTTACTATGAAATTCCTCTGGCAGAAATAATTTGGGATTTTTATGACAGATTAAAATCCGTATCCCGCGGATACGCTTCCATGGACTATGAGCTTATAGACTATAGAGAAGCAAACCTTAAAAAAGTTGATATACTTGTCAACCACGAAAAAGTTGATTCTCTTTCTTTCATAACACATGCCGATTTTGCATACACCAAAGCAAAAGCTTTAACCGAAAAATTAAAAGATGTTATTCCAAAACAGCAGTTTCCCGTTCCAATACAGGGGGCAATCGGGGGTCAGATAATAGCGCGGGAAACCATATCGGCGCTCAGAAAAGATGTTCTTGCAAAATGTTACGGAGGAGATATCACCAGAAAAAGAAAGCTTCTTGAAAAGCAGAAAGAAGGAAAGAAAAGAATGAAACAGATTGGTTCCGTCGAAATACCTCAGGAAGCGTTTCTTGCAATACTCAAAGTAAATGAATAATAATATAAAATAAAGCAAAAAAACTTAAAAGGACACAGCCCAAAACGCTCCATTTTAAAGCTTCCCATGCTTTTTTATCGTCTTTATCATTATAATTACCGAATATAAAAATACCTATGACGGGAAAAAGAAAAGAAATTAGCCTTATTGCACGCAGGCTCAAAAGAACTGCCCCGATGTTACACTTATCATGGGAATGCCTGATACGGGTCTGTTGTCCCCGTTTACCGAAAATCTTATTGATAAATCGCCCAAAAGAAAAGCCATTCCAAACCTGTATTCTGTTCTTGAAGAATATCTTACTTTAAATTCCGAAAAATCTATTTTTGTTGCTTTTTCAGACCCGCTTATTCCAAAATTAATTTCAAGCCACTCAAGACAGCGCCAAAAAAAGTCTATTGACAAACCGGGCCTTAATTCAAGAGGCATTGCAAATATTCCCATCGGAATCAGCTGATTTTGTGAAAGTAAGGCTGTTCCTTTCACGGAAAAACCAAAATTGTCAAAAGGAGTTGCCATAACTCCGGCATCGGCCGTAAACGGCCATCCGGTTGAAGTAAAAAAAGAGACATCATCCATAACCGGTGTGTAGCCATTGCTTATAATATTTTTAAAAGAAATAAAAGGCATCAAATAATCATTTATCATTGTTGCAAATCCTGTATTAAGAGAAACCCCTTCGCTCTTGGTGTCAAATCCAAAAGGCACCGTAAGCGATGCTCCAATCCTTGCATTCAAATGCCTTAACCTGAATCCTGCCGTAAGCAAAAATCCGTCATCCATAAAAAGACCGCCTCTTGTTATTCTGTCGCCAAACTGAGGATATGAAACGGAAAAAGTTACTCCATAAAGACTGACAGCCGCAGCCCCATAAGATATATGAAAATTTTCCTTTCCCATGGTTCCTTCAAAATCGTAATTTCTGATTCCCCCCGATATTGCAAAAAAATTGCGTGTATTCCCCAAAAGTTCGGTGTTATACGGGTCATAAAATCCCGGCAAAGAAGCCGAATCGGCAACAGGAAAATCTAAAGCGGCAGCGTTTCCAAAAAAAACAGCATACATAAAAAGAAATATTACGGTGACAATTTTAAAAAACCTGTTTAAATTCAATGTTTGATACCTTTTGAAGTTTTATCTTTATTTCAGGTTTTCTTGAGTCATGATACAAAAAAACATTTTCATTTGCATCAAGAACATCTTCCCTGACATATGTATTCTTGTCGTCATTCATTCTTGTAAGCGGTACAACCGTTTTTCCCTCAGGATCTGCAACAGGATCCTTTGTCACATACATTATTTCCCACATCCGCCATTTCCCCCGTATATTTTTATATACAATAAAATTTTACACCAAGCTCAGGGATTGTCAATTCATAAGTGGTTTTTAAATAAAATAAGGCCAGGGACATAGAGGGGTTTTTACGAGCTACTGGGTAGTCTCAACCCTGGCCAATTAATTTATACCAAAAAGATTTTTTGAAGTCAATTATTTAAACCTGACAAAAAACATAAATTAATCGACGAAAAATAAGGCAATTGTTTGATAAAATGCAATTAATTCATTCTTCGCTTTGAATGAGCTGTTTTTTAAGATAGGCCCTTACCCGTTTTCTTCCCTTTTTTTTAAAAAAACGCTTGGACTTGGTCTGTGCGGTATCAGGATGAGACGGTCTTTTTATTGTATATAGTTTCTTATTTGCTTTGTCCATAGGTTCACTTGCAGTTCATATCATAAATTACCTTAAAACCTTTCAATGTAAAATCCCTGTCCTTAATAATTTTTCTTTCTTCCATACTGTCAATTATATAAGGATGCACTTCTCCGCCTGTAAAAACCAAAACAGGATTTCTTGCTTTCATGTCTTTTTTTATCATGGCAACAGTCCTGTTTATTCCCCCTATTATTCCGTTTAAAACCCCTGAACTTATGCTCTCTTCCGTTGTTTTTCCAATACCCCGTTTTTCATAAACAAGATTAATCTGTGGAAGTTTTGCGGTTCTTTCAAAAAGCGCCCTTAAAGACATGTTTATACCGGGCATTATCGCGCCTCCAAGAAATTCTCCTTTTCCGCTTACAGCGTCAAAATTTATTGAGGTTCCAAGATCTATAACAATTACGTCCTTTTTCGGAAAATATTTTGCCGCGGCGCAGGCATTTGCCAGCCTGTCATCGCCGACTTCCGATTTATTTTTATAAAGATTTTTAACATTCATCTTTATACCATGTTTTATTGTAATCGGCTTAATCCCGAAATATTTAACCAGCATTGCGGTGAAATTTGGCGTTACAGCCGGAACAACACTTCCAACAAAAGCTCCGCATATTTCCGATTTATCAACACCGTTTATAGAAAGAAGCTGATGAACATGGGTATAATGCTGGTCTTCGGTATAATTAATATTTGTTCTTAATCGAAAATCAAAAAGCAGCTTTTCCGAAACACCCCCAAATACACCCGCGGTAATATTTGAATTTCCAACATCAAATATGATTACTTTTTTTGAATTGTTTTTTTTCATAAAATAAAAAAGCGCCCCTTAAAAGGGGCGCTTTGTCGCTTATCCAAATCTGAATACCACGCCGTGTCCGCCCTGGGGATATTCCCACTCAACAGCATCAGGAGCCGCAACCCTGCACGTGCCGCATTCAAGACAATTTTCAAAAGACACAACAACTTCCTGTTTTTCGCTTAAAGTGTAAACTTTTGCCGGACAGATAAAAAGTTTTTCTTCAACAAGTTTTTTTGCCGCCTCTCCGGTTTTATATCCTTCTTTTATCTTAAGGTGAGTATGATGAAACAATACATATTTATTAAGCCCCAGCTTGTCTTCCATTGAAGTAAATTTGCTCACAGTATCACCCTCCTTGCTTTTAATCCCGTCACGGCAAATCCAATCGGGTTTTCCTTTTTTAACAATCTTGCTATAAGACGTTTTTGTTTGTCGCTTTTTGGCTCTCCGTCAACCGTAAACATATCACGTACAAATTCTTCCATTATCTCGGGATACTTTTTGAAAAGCTGCGGTGTTGTTTCAAGAGTATGACCAAGCTCCTTGAACTTTTTAAGGTCTTTTATTACAAAACTGTTGTTAAGCGCCTTTTCGTATTCCGAAAGCATTTTTGCCGAGAAATCATTTTTTTCCTTTGCTTTAACCGCGGTTTCGCCCGCAAGTTTTCCCGCCATCATCGCAAGATTTGTGCCTTCGTGGAAAAGCGAAGCATTAACAAAACCCGCCGCATCACCAGCAACCATTATGTTGTCCTGATAAAGCTTTGATATTTTTTTGTATCCGCCGTCAGGTATAAGATGCGCGCTGTATTCTCTCTGTTCTCCCCCCTGTACAAGAGGCTTTATGGCAGGGTGATTTTTAAACCATTCCAAATGATCATTGGGATTGAGTTTATTTTTAAGAAGCGATTCTATTGTGCCTCCGACTCCCACCGAAATTGTATTTTTGTTTGTGTAAATAAACCCGGAGCCGATTGCGCCTTTTGCGGCATAGCCAAAGTACTCATATGCAACGCCTTCGTTTCCGTCCAAACCAAAACGGTCTTGTATCTTTTCTTCCGGAAATTCAATTATTTCCTTTACCCCAACTATTGTATAATTTGCTCCCAGTTCTTCATGCATTCCAAGTTTCTTTGCAAGCAGCGAATTAACGCCGTCTGCAAGTATTATGCAGTCCCCGTATATGTCTCCGTCTTCCATTCTGGCCTTAACGCCTTTTATTTTTCCTTTTTCATCCCTTAAAAAGTCATCCACCGTACAGCCCGTAAGCACCATGGCTCCCGCTTCTTCGGCCTTTTCAGAAAGCCATTTGTCAAATTTCGCACGAAGCACTGTATAGCTGTTATTGTGAGGCTGCTCTTTAAACTTGCTGAATTTAAATCCTCCGCCAATTTCACCGTCAGGCGTCAAAAGCGACCAGCGCCTTTTGGTAACAACTCTTTCAAGAGGGGCATCCTTTTCAAAATCCGGTATAAGTTCCCTTAATACATTTGTAAAAAATATTCCGCCAAAAACATTTTTGCTGCCGCAATATTCGCCGCGTTCAAGCACCACAACCTGAAGTCCGGCTTTGGCCGCAACATAAGCGGCTGTCAAGCCCGCGGGGCCTCCGCCCACAACAATCAGGTCGAACTTTTCATCTGCACCCATTTATTCCTCCTGTTTTCCAAGATATTTTTTTATTTTTCTGTTCATGGATTTTGTTTTTGGGTAATTATCCTGTGTTTCAGCAAGTTTAACACTTTTATACAGGTCTTTCAACTTTGAATTAACGGCCGTGGGTATTTCCACATTAATAACAACATGCATATCTCCTCTGCCGCGCTTGTCCATTGAAGGCAACCCTTTGCCTTTAATTGTAATCACTTCATTATTTTGAGTGCCTGCATGAATTTTTATTTTTTCAGTTCCGTTAACAGTTGGGATTTCTATCTCATCTCCAAGTACTGCCTGCGTAACAGTTACAGGAATTTCAATAACTATATCATTTTCTTCCCTTCTAAAAAGTTCATGCTCCTTTACATGCACTATCAAATAAAGATCTCCGCTGTAGCCGCCGTTTAATCCCGAATTACCCTCTCCCGAAAGTTTCAAGGCGGCATTATCAGTTATTCCGGCAGGTATGTTTACTTCTATTTTTCTTGATTTTGGTTTAAGTCTTTTTCCTCCGCATTCAGGACAAAGAGCTTCCGCCACTTCGCCTTCCCCCCTGCAATTGGGGCAGGTTGTAACCATGCTGAAAAATCCCTGTGTCTGCCTTACCCTTCCCTGCCCGCCGCATGTCTGGCAGGTTTTTTTTGATGTTCCGGGCTTAACCCCGCTGCCTTTGCATGTATCACAAGGCTCTTTCCTGCTTATTTCAACGGATATCTTTTTTCCAAGAGCGGCTTCCATAAAGTCAAGGGTCACAACATGCTGGATGTCTGACCCGTCCATGCGACCTGACTTCCCTCTTCCTCTGCTTCTTCCCGTTTCAAATCCAAAAAAATCCCCAAACAAGTCCCCGAATATGTCTCCCATATCAAAATCAGCGGTGAATCCCCCGAAACCTCCATAACCCTGTGATCCTCCGCCTTTAATGCCGGCCATGCCAAACTGATCATATCTTCTGCGGGTTTCAGGATCTGACAAAATTTTATAAGCCATGCCGATTTCTTTGAACTTTTCTTCGGCTTCTTTTTTATCGCCCTGATAGATGTCGGGATGATATTTTTTTGCAAGCGTCCTGAACGCGCTTTTTATTTCTTCTTCTCCCGCATTTCTTGAAACTCCCAATATTTCATAAAGATCTTTCTGTTCTGACATTATTTATCCCCGCCGTTTGTTTTGTTCTTATCTTCCTCTGATTCCGACTGCTTTTTTGACTTTGGTCCTGCAGCCACTTTAACCATGGCGTGTCTTACCACCCTCCCGTCCATCATATAACCTTTTTGATATGTCTCTATTATGTGTCCTTCTTCTTTTTCCGGATGTTCTTCCTTATGAACAACAAAATGTTTTTCAGGGTCAAAGTGCCCTTCTTCTTCAACAGGCGTCATGCCCATTTTTTCTATTATTCCCATAAATTGTTTTACAACCATATCAACGCCTTCTTTTAAAGCTTTAAAATCATTGGTTTTCGAGGCTGTGGCTGACGCTCTTTCCAAATTGTCATATATGGGAAGAAATTCACGCGCGATTTCAGCCTTTGCATATTTCATAAATTCTTCTTTTTCGCGCGCTGTTCTTTTTCGCAGATTATCCATCTCCGCTAATGCTCTGAGATATTTGTCATTTATATCCGCAAGCTGCTCTTTAAGCTTTGTCAATTCGTCTTTAACGGCTGATTCTTCTTTTTGCTCTTCTTTATTATTATCTGTTTTTTCTTCCTTTTTTAATTCTTCCTGTTTTGTTTCATCTGCCATAAAATATACCTCCTTGCCGCAGCATAAAGGTGATTGTTTTACATGTTTTCAGACTTTCAGCTGTTTCGCATAATAAAATAGCAGGAATGATGTATTGTGTCAATACAGGATAACAACAGGAAAAATTTTATGCGGATTTCTTACAAAATATTTTTCTTTAAAGTTCCGATGTTAATTAAAATATTACGTTTGTGACAAAAAAATTAAGTAATTTATTTATTAATTGTTATTCGCTCAACTCTGCATCTCCATATGGAATTTGGCTCAAAATGCATTCCCAGCTGACACGCTCCGCCCGGCGGTACTGTTCCGCAGGTAAAATATTGATTAAAAGGCACTCCCGTATAAATGCAGCAATACCAGGAACATGTTTCACCCCACCCGTTATTTGTTAAAAAAGTCCTTTCAACATCAAGATCCCCGTCATCAGTAAACCTTACCGTAAGCGAACCGTTATTTTCATAATTACCCGATGCATAACTCCATCCAAAATCAGTTTTTAACTTTGCCCCAACTTCAAAGCAGCCGTAATTTGTAAACCCCGGCAGACAATTATTTGGTTCAATAACTGTTATATGCGCGTTTCCCCAATGCGAAGCCGAAACATAAGATGCCTTTACTTTTCCTTTTAAAAGCCCGTCTCCTGATGTTGAACAGTATAAATTCCTTATTTGTGCATAATAACTTGTATGATGTCCGTTATCAGGATAATCATAAACCGCCGCAAACATATAATCTCCGGTAACTATAAAACTCCAATTTTTGATTATTGTTATAGGGTTGGATATGATGCTTTCATTAATATTATAAGAGCAATTAACCATAATATCCTGTTCACCATTTGGCTTGCTGTAGTTCTCAAAACTTTTCTTTATTGTAATAGTATATGTAACCCTGTCATTATCGGCCCTTACCGAAGCAGTGCTTGGCTCTGCCTTAATTCCTTCTGGCAGATTAATGCTTAAATCTCCGGGTTTACTCATTTTTGTATGATAAATTGCTTCAAGCTGTATTTTACTTTCTTTCAGCGGAATTTTAATGTTTCCTGACAATACTTTTAACTCAATCCAGGGTGTTCCGTAATCAACTTTAAAAAAATTGTTTTTTTCAGGCTCCACAATAAAAGACGCCGGGTCAAAACCTTTTACACCCGCTATATCCAGCTTCCATTTGCCGCTGTAATTCAGCAAAAACTCACCAAGCCCGGATTTGTAGGTTTTTGCGCTTAAAGTAATTCCTGTTTGTACATGTGTCATCAGCAGATTAACATCCTCAAAAGGAATATTGTTCGCATGAATATTTACCACAAAATTAACCGCAGGAGTTTGTGTGGGCGTATGTGTCGGCAAAATTAAACTTGAGCCTATTACTCCTGTTGCGCCTTTTTGACTGCAAGAAACAAATAAAATCAGGCACAACAAAAAAATACAAAAAAAATTTTTCATTCCATTACCCCTCTATGGTTTATTTATACTTCTCTAATTCGGCATCCTGTAATACACCGCAAGCCTTGGCCTTTTCATATTGTCACTGTAACTGCGGCTGTAATAATGGACTCTTCCCTGTTCGTACTTAATAATTATTCCATAGTTTGATTCCGGATTATTCAGCCATTCCTGTATTATTGATGCCTTAACAGGCACGCAAATCTGTTTTGATCCAAAAGGAAGCTGTACTTTCCCTCCGCCTGTTGTTATGTCATAATCCCCTCCGGGATTATTCCACATTGCTGTTGCTGTCCTGCTTATCCATGTCGCACCATCATTAGTTATCCCTCCTATGCCTGTACCTTCATCCCATGGCGATGTCACTTTATATGCCTCTATGTTAACCCCTTGTGTATAAATAGTTGTTACTTCAAGTATTATATATGCCGCCTCAATAATCAAATTTGTTGGTTTTAAATAACTCACATCAAATTTCAACAATGTTCTTATATCGTGATTATATCCTGCATATATATTGCTATCCCCTCCATAATTAGCATCCGGCACATATTGATTAATACAAGTATCCGCACATCCATCATAACCGTAGTACGGGGATATGCCCTGCTGAAAAAATATGCTGTAACTGCCCGGGCTTCCAGCAGGACCTGTTAAACCCGTTGCTCCGGCAGGGCCTGTTTTCCCGGTACACGAACCAATTACAACAACAAAAACAATTAATATAATTGCATTCTTCATTACACCCTCCGTTTTTTAATTCCTTTTTTTAAGAAAATCCTCTTTTTCCAAATCCTGATTTATTTGGCTTTTTAAATATTCAGCGGCTTCTTTGCATCCGGGGTCAAGCCTTAAAACATGCTCGTATGCCGCTTTTGCTTCTTCAAGTTTTCCCTGCGCGTTAAGTTCAGCCGCTTCCTTAAGCACCCTGACTGCCTCCTGTTTTTTCATTTCTTTTCTTTGTTCAAGCTTTTCTTTGGCTTTTTCAACCGCCTTTTTTATTTGATTGTCTTCCGGCATTAAGACTTCCGCTTCCTGCCACAGTTTTAAAGCAAGAGCAAAATCCTCTGCCTTAAAACTGTCAACCCCTTCATCATATAGGCTGTCAGCTTTTTTTCTGTTTTCCTCCCTTTTGCATATTTCGTTTAAATATCCGGAATATACCCCGTTATCAGGGTGAAACTCACAGGCTTTTTTAAGCTCTTTTACGGCTTTTTTTATTTCGCCCTTTTCTTTGAAATCAAGCGCCTTTTCATAAAAAACTTTGGCGCTTTGGGTAAGAGAATAAATTCTTGTTTTTGCCTGTTCATTAAAAGGCTCGTACCTTATTATTTCCTGATATTTAAAATATGCCTCGCTGTTTTTCCCTTGTTCTTCCAAAGCACACGCTTCTTTTAGAAGCTGCTGCGTGTTCACGGCAGCGCCTCCCGGATTTGTTATCAAATTTATTCTGTGAAGATAGTCCTTAATACCGGCATTGTCAGGCGCAACTTTAAGGCATTCTTGAAAACGCATTTTTGCTGCGGAAAAAAGCCCCCTGTTAAACAAAGAAACCGCTTCATTGAACGAATTGTCGGCAAGCGCCTGATACTCGTAATTGCCGCTTTCAAAAATTCCCGCTTCATCTGTCTGAAAATTTCCGATTACAAACTGTAATGTGGCAAATGCGCCGGAATAATCCAGCATATCCGGTTTTTTGTATGATATTCCTGAAACCCTGTCATTAATTTCAATACCAACCTGGCCCCTGGCATACCTGTAACCCAAACGCAAAGAAACCGCAAATCCCTGGTTAAAACGGGCTTCAATACCCGTTTCAGCCGAAATTAACGGGATAATACCTTCCCATTCCTTGCGGGTGTCATATTTTAATTCGCCTGTATCTTCATAAATTTTTTCTTTAATAAACGGCGAAACAGGAACAATACCGCCCGCATCAACCCCAAAATATGACCTGAACATTTCCATAAACGGTTCTCCAAACCGTTTTATCCCCAGCGAAAAATTAAATGCGGATAAATTGCTTTCTATTTCCTGGGCCAATTGACCGGAAGGCCATCGTGCGCTTGACACTCCGGAATATGCGCTGATAATCCCTGCCTTAATGTTAATTGAAGAGATGTAAGGGTCCACCCGAAGCCCCATGCCTGCCTCCAGTTCCGGGTTTAATGCAAACGGCATTTGTTTAAGGCTTCCCAAGATTCCATATCCTTTGTTAATGCCGTTGGACGCGCGCACGGAACTGTTATAGCTCTCAAGCACAGGATAACAAAACGAAATCCCCGGAGAACAATAAAAGCCGCTTTGCCCAAAAACCCCTCTGAAAAAAACAAGCAAAAACACAACAGACCAATAACGCATATAACCCCCTCTAAAGGTAAAATGCATAAGGCCCGGGTGATTTAAAAAAGGAATGCCCGTAACCCCTCTAAGTTTGGATAATTATACAGAAAAAATTTTTTATGGCAAGTTTTTTTTTACAGAAAAAGATGACTTTCTTTATCCGTGCTGATGCCCGATAAAATCAAGTCCAAATGCCATCAGCAGCATGCCAAGAGCCACCCCAAGGATAACAGCATGACCTTTACCGTATTTTCTTGCCGTGGGAAGAAGTTCATCAAAAGAAATATAAAGCATGACGCCCGCTATTGCCGCAAAAGTGCCCGCAAGAAAAACCTCATTCATAAAACTTTTTAAAAGGACGAATCCGATTAAGGCGCCGGCAGGTTCCGCAAGGCCTGAAATAAGAGAATAAAGAAATGCTTTCATCCTGTTTCCCGTGGCATAATATATTGGAACAGAAACCGATATCCCTTCAGGGATATTATGAAGCGCTATAGCCAGAGCAATAAAGCCTCCAAGCGCGGGTTCAGCGTATCCGGCCGAAAATACGGCAAACCCTTCCGGAAAATTATGTATGCCGATTGCAAGAGCCGTAAAAAGCCCTGTTCTGGCAAGCGTTGGCGCGTGCTTTTTGGATCTGTTTTCAATGTCTTTAAACTCTTCTTCCGTCCTTGTCTCGTGAGGGTTCTCATCTTCAGGAATAAGTTTGTCTATAATTGCAGTAAGCGCTATTCCGCCGAAAAAACATGCCATCCTTATCATCGATGCCGATTTGTGCCCGTAAACGCTTTCAAGCACTGACCCGGCGTGCGGAAGCAGTTCCATAAAAGACACATAAACCATTACACCGGCCGAAAAACCAAGACCAAAAGAAAGAAGGTTGGGATTTCGTTTGTTAATTACAAAAACTGCAAGGGCGCCAATACCGGTTGACAGTCCCGCAATAATGGTCAAAATAAATGCGCTAAAAAAATTGTTTTCCATAAAAATGATTATAACACAATCATTTGATGTTGCATTATTCATATCTTCCTTATATAATTATGCTTGCTAAATTGAAATTATCAGCCAAGTGTTTCCACGGGGTGGCGTAGCCAAGTGGTAAGGCACGAGTCTGCAAAACTCTTATTCATCGGTTCAATTCCGATCGCCACCTCCACAAAATAAAAACGCCCGCTTTTCAGCGGGCTTTTTTATTTTGAGCAAAAAAGGAACTGCTTTACTGTGCCGAACATGCCTGTGCACATAAATTCTTAATAATGCATCGGTATAAACGTCGCTAACGTTTATGTGCCTTCCTGCCAGGAATTCAGATATTTAACCTGCTCAGGGGTTAATTTTTCAAGTTTTACTCCCATTGATTTTAATTTTATTTCGGCTATTTTTCTGTCTATATCAAGCGGCACATCATAAACTTTTTTCTGAAGTTTTGAATGATTTTTTACCATATATTCCGCGCTTTTTGCCTGATTGGCAAAACTCATATCCATTACCATTGAAGGGTGTCCTTCGGCTGTTGCCAGATTGACAAGCCTGCCGTCCGCAAGCACGTTGATTCTGCGGCCGTTTTTTAATTTATATTCAACAACCATGTTCCTTACTTCTTTTTTAGAAACAGCCATCTTCTCAATTGCAGGAAGGTCTATTTCAACATTAAAGTGGCCGGAATTTGCAACAATCGCATTATCTTTCATCCTGGCAAAATGTTCAGCGCGTATTACATTGATATTTCCGGTAACTGTTATAAAAATATCGCCCACCTTTGCGGCTTCAGCCATATCCATAACAAGATACCCGTCCATTTTAGCTTCAAGCGCCTTGACAGGGTCTATTTCAGTCACTATTACGTTTGCGCCGGCCCCGGATGCCCTCATTGCAAGGCCTTTGCCGCACCATCCATATCCGGCCACAACAAGAGTCTGTCCTGATAAAAGCACATTGGTTGCCCTTATTACCCCGTCAAGCGTTGACTGGCCTGTTCCGTAACGGTTGTCAAAGAAATGTTTTGTCATGGCTTCATTTACGGCAATAATCGGGTATTCAAGCACGCCTTCTTTTTCCATGGCTTTAAGCCTTATAACACCGGTTGTTGTTTCCTCGGTTCCGCCGATAATTGCCGGTATCAGATGCCTGTGTGTCTTGTGTATTACGGAAACCGTGTCAGCGCCATCGTCCATTGTCAATGTGGGCTTGTGTTCAAGAGCCGAAAGTATATGAGAGTAATATACTTTGTTGGACTCTCCCTTTATTGAATATGTCGGTATGTCAAAATATTTTACAAGAGCGGCTGCAACTTCATCCTGTGTTGAAAGCGGGTTTGACGCACAGGCAACAACTTTTGCACCGCCTTCTTTAAGCGTCCAAAGCAGATTGGCGGTTTCAGTGGTTATGTGAAGGCACGCAGCAATGGTCTGTCCTGAAAGCGGTTTGCTTTTTTTAAATTCTTCCCTGATAAGCCTTAAAACAGGCATATTTCTTTCCGCCCATTCCATCTTACGCCTGCCTTCCGGAGCCAATTTTATATCTTTTATATCATAAGCTTTCTTTGGCATTGTTTTCTCCTTTTTTATTACGTGCTATTTCAATCCCACGGCTTTCCTTAATTCATCGGCTTTATCCGTTGCTTCCCATGTGAAATCTTTGTCATTCCTGCCGAAATGACCGTGCGCCGCGGTTTTTCTGTAAATAGGGCGGCGAAGCTGCAATGTCTCGCGTATACCTTTTGGAGTAAGTTTAAAAACTTTCTTAACAGCTTCTTCTATTTTTGATTCGGGGATCCTGCTTGTGCCGAAAGTTTCAACCAACACTGATGTGGGTTCCGCAACGCCGATTGCATAGCTCAACTGCACTTCGGCCTTATCCGCAAGTCCCGCCGCAACTATATTTTTTGCAACATATCTGGCCATATAAGCCGCGGAACGGTCAACCTTTGACGGATCTTTTCCCGAAAATGCTCCGCCTCCGTGCCTTCCCATTCCCCCGTAGGTGTCAACAATAATCTTTCTGCCGGTTAAACCTGTGTCTCCTTCAGGTCCTCCCACCACAAATTTACCGGTTGGATTAATATGAAATTTTGTATATTTGGTTATCATATTTTTCGGAATGACAGGATCTATAACATGCTTTTTTATATCTGCACGAAGTTTTTTAATGTCAATTTCCGCATGCTGATTGCTTATAACAACCGCGGAAACTTCCTTTGGCTTGCCGTTTTCATACCTGACCGATACCTGAGATTTTCCGTCAGGCCTTAAATAAGCTATTATCTTGTTCTTCCTTACATATTCAAGCCTCTCAACAAGCTTGTTTGCATAAGTAATGGGCCACGGCATAAGTTCTTTTGTTTCATTTGTGGCATAGCCAAACATCATTCCCTGGTCTCCCGCGCCTTCTTCCTTTGAGCCTTTTTTACCGCCTTCATTGGTAACCCCCCTTGAAATATCAGGAGACTGCTTGCTTATTGATATAAGAATATTGCAGTTATCGGGATCAATCCCGTCTTCTTTGCTGTGATATCCTATTTCGTGAAGCGTGTCCCTGACAATTTTCTGAAAATCAAGGACCGCTTTTGTGGTAATTTCACCGGCAACAACCACTATGCCTTTTGCAAGCAAAGTTTCGCACGCAACACGTGAAGCCGGATCCTGCCTTAAAATTTCATCAAGCACCGCGTCTGATATCTGGTCCGCCACCTTATCCGGATGCCCGCATGTTACAGATTCCGATGTGAATATGCCGTCTTTTACTTCCATCTAATCCTCCTGAATATAATATAAATAATAAGTGCTTTTTAATTTTTTGAAATTATATCACATTGGGCGGACATTAATATAAAAAAAGTGCTTTAAACCGCATCCCGGAGTATTTTTAAAGTTACTTTGTCAGTTCCGGTTTCATCATAATTTGGATTTAAAGCGTATTCTTCCGTATCATCAATCACGCCAAAATCCATGTTCTTATAAGACCAATATGTAAAAGATATATCATTTTTCTTTAGAATTGACATAAAATCAATAAGCCAATTTTTTCTGGTTTCATGGTCCGCAAGAACAACTATTCCAAATTCACCGCAAAGAACCGGCACATTGTATTTATTTCTGAAGTTAATTACAGGCTCAAGCAGTTTTTCAAGACCCTGCTTGTCCCAGAATCTGTCATTGTTTTCAAGCATTTCGGCCATCCTGTCGTCTTTTTTCCTTACTTCAGGAAGTATTTCAGAAAGACCTTCCGGCCTTCCGGGATAATTCACCTTCTTTTTGTATATATTGTGAATTACATAAGACATCCAGGGCGCAAGCTGATGGGTTACAATTACCGGCTCATAAAAATGAAAACTGTAAATAATATTATTGTCTTCAAATTTTTTCAGTTTGTCAAACATGTGGCATGCGCCCCAAAGGTTTGATTCAATCATAATGGAATGATACCTGTCCCTTGAGCGTATGGCATCAATTGCTTCGTCATACAGTTCGTTTACCTGTGAAGGTTCCGGTGCAACCGGTTCGTTAAGCAGTTCAAGCACAATTTTTTCGCGGCTTTTAAATCTTTTTGCCAGCATCTCCCACAATGCCAAAAAACGCTTCCTGTTTTCCGAACTTTTTTCCCATATATTGTTATTAAATCTTTCTTTAAAATCAAAAGAATGGCCGGCGCTTTTATGAAGATCAAATATAAGAGTAAGGTTGTTTTTTTCCGCAAGGCTTATTGTCTTGTCAATTCTGTTTAATCTTGATTCATCGTATTTAAAAGGCTCTGTTTCAAAAAAGAAATGGTCAACAGGAAGCCTTACACAGTTAAATCCCCAATCTTTTATTCTTTTGAAGTCATCTTCGGTAACAAACGAATCAAGATGGCGTTCGGTAAATATATCATCTTTAACTTGTGAATAAAATCCTCCAAGATTTAATCCCGCTAATTTCATGACTTCTCCTTTTCAATTTAACGTTAAAACTTGTTTTAAAAAAAATTTAAGGCGCAGGAACCGCTGTCATTGTGGCTGCTATGGATGTTTGCACAGCGTTAACTATTGCTGTTTGCGTGGCGGAATTTACTCCGGACGATACAGGCGCCGACATATATCCATAATTGGTGCATCCCATAAAAATCCCTGTCAAAATAAAAAACACTATAACCGCAATTCTTACCGTGCTTCCCATTTTTCCCTCCTTATATCTGAATTATGTTTTAATTATATCATATAAATTCAGTTAAGGCGGCCTTGCAGGTTATAAATTCTCACTTCTCCCACAAATTCCTTCATAACCGATGACATTTGTCCAAGCATCCAGTCAGGATAAGGAGGTATTCTTTCCATATAAGAAGAAAGCGTGCTTTTATTCATAAATTGCTGCAGTATAAACAATTCAGCCCCTTTTACCATTTTTCCAATCTCTCTTATATCTTCAATTTCAATTATTCCTGGCACAATGGTTGTCCTGAATTCGTGCTTAATCCCGGAATCAATTATAATTCTTACGGAACTAAAAATAGCCGATAAATCCGGTTTTATTCCCGTGGCCATAGCATAGTTGTAAGGGGCCGCCTTAATATCCATGGCTATATAATCCGCCAGATTTTCATTTATTATCGAAGAAAGAATGTCCGGTCTGTGGCCGTTTGTATCAAGCTTTACTTTAACTCCAGTTTTTTTAACTTCCCGCATAAATTCAATTATGCCCTGATTAATGGTTGGCTCTCCCCCTGTTATTGTAACAGAATCAATAAAACCGGCCCTTTGACGTATCTCTTTAATGACTTCTTCGCTTGTTAAGGATGCTTTTGTCTCTTTTACAAGCGAAGGATTATGACAATAAGGACACCTGAAATTACACGGGGATGTGTATACCACAAAAGAGATATTTCCCGGATGATCAATAAGTGATTCGCTTAAAAAACCGCTTATTACCACTTTTATTCCTTCAGCAAACTTTTTCTTCAAAAGGCGCCGGTATAAATTCAGCCCTGTCCTCAAATTCGGCCTGTTTTCCGTTATTCCATTGTTTTACAGGCCTGAAATATCCAACAATCCTGCTGTAAACTTCACATTCAGTTCCTTTTACTTCCGCAAGCTGCAATTCAAGCTCTTCAATTCTTGCAAGCACATCTTTTTTTTCCATTTTTACCTCCTTTTTATGTTCTACTCTATTTTGTCTCAAGAAGTTCCTGCAGATCAGAAATTTCAGCCCTTATTTTCGCTGCCTTTTCTTCCTTACATACAGGGCAATGCGTGTGTTCTCCCCTCAAATAACCATGAACAGGGCACACACTGAAAGTGGGAGAAATCGTGTAATAAGGAAGCCTGAATCGTTCGGCTATTCTTCTTACAAATGTTTTTGTTGTTTCAATTGAATTCATGCGCTCGCCCAGGAAAATATGAAAAACGGTTCCTCCGGTATATTTTGTCTGTATTTCGTCCTGATGCTCAAGCGCCCTGAAAATGTCTCGCGTATATCCAACGGGAAGCTGGGTTGAATTTGTATAATACGGCTCCGCACCGCCCATTGCAATTATTTCACCGTTGAATTTTTCTCTGTCTATTTTTGCAAGACGATAGCTGGTGCCCTCGCCCGGTGTTGCTTCAAGATTATAA
The DNA here is from genome assembly GCA_964417645.1 of uncultured Spirochaetia bacterium. GTDB lineage: Bacteria > Oederibacteriota > PGYV01 > PGYV01 > PGYV01 > CAYQIS01. The sequence continues at coordinate 90,101 of CAYQIS010000002.1, read as the reverse complement.
AGACTTCCCGTTTTTTCCTGATACTCGGCAAGTCTGTTGCGCATAAATTCAAGAGTTTCTATTGTAAACTCTCTTCCTTCATTTGTTGTTATATCTTTTCCCATAAAATTAAGGATGGCTTCATTCATTCCGATAAGCCCGATTGTGGCAAAATGATTTGCCCAATATTTTCCTGTTCTTTTCTTAATACCGTCAAGATAATGTTTTGAATAAGGATATAATCCCTGTTCGGTTAATTTTTCAAGCACCTTTCTTTTTATTTCTAGACTGTCTTTTGCTATGTCCATAAGATAAGCAAGTTCTTTATAGAAGCCGTCGCGATCCCCTTTAAACCTGTAGCCAAGACGCGGCATATTTATTGTAACAACGCCAATGGAACCTGTAAGAGGGTTGCTTCCAAAAAGCCCGCCGCCCCTTTTACGAAGCTCGCGGTTATCAAGGCGCAGTCTGCAGCACATGCTGCGCGCGTCATCAGGGCTCATATCAGAGTTTACGAAGTTCGCAAAATACGGTATGCCGTATTTTGCGGTCATTTCCCATATGGGTTCAAGCACCGGATTGTCCCAGTCAAAATCGCGGCTGATATTATATGTGGGTATCGGGAAAGTGAATATCCTTCCCTTGGCGTCGCCTTCAAGCATAACCTCCGCAAAAGCCCGGTTAATCATGTAAACTTCTTCCTGAAATTCTCCGTAAGTTGAATTTTGTATCTCGCCGCTGATAATAACAGCCTCATCCCTCATGTTCGCAGGTATTGTAAGATCCATAGTGATATTTGTAAAAGGAGTCTGGAATCCAACGCGTGTTGGGATGTTCATGTTAAACACAAATCTGCGTATAGCCCTTTTCACCGCTTCATAGTCAAGTTTTTCGTGCCTGATAAAAGGCGCAAGAAGAGTGTCAAAATTTGCAAATGCCTGCGCGCCTGCGGCTTCACCCTGCAGCGTATAAAAGAAATTTACAATCTGCCCAAGCGCGGATTCAAAATGCGAAGGGGGTGCCGATTCAATTTTTCCTTCAACACCGCCGAAGCCTCTTGTTAAAAGGTCTTTTAAATCCCAGCCGCAGCAATAAACCGAAAGCAGGCCAAGGTCATGAAGATGAAGGTCCCCGCCCGAATGAGCTTCTTTAATTTCCGGCGTATATATCTTCTCAAGCCAGTACTTGCTTGTTATTATTGAAGACACATGGTTATTTAACCCCTGAAGAGAGTAGCTCATATTGCTGTTTTCTTTTATGCGCCAGTCAAGCTTTCTCAAATAGTCATCAATCATGGTTGTTGAATCTTCAAGGAGATTTTTAATCTCCCTCATCTTGCTGTGCTGGTCGCGGTATAATATGTATGATTTTGCTATCTGTGTATACCCGTTGGTTAAAAGCGCATTTTCAACAAGGTCCTGAACGTTTTCAACCGTTGGTATGCGTCCGTCCTTGTAAACAACATTAAGTATTGATACAACCTGTTCGGTTATTTTTTCCGCCTTTTCACGCTCGTAGTTCTTGTTTGCCTTAAAAGCCTTAAAAACAGCCTCGGTTATTTTTACAGCATCAAACTGAGCCAGAGTTCCGTCTCTTTTTAATATGTACTGAATTTTGCTCATTAATCGCTCCCCTTCACCATTTTTTCTTTGGGCTTATATAAAATTCCGTGTAGTGTTTTAATTAAAATATTGTTAATATTTCTTCAATATGTTGTTATTAACTCCCTGATTGAACACAATATATTGTAGATATATTTTTTTGTCAATACTTTATTTTTTTAAAAAGTATAATATCTTGTATTTATAAGGAAAAAATCTCTCAAAAATGCCCATATATTGTGCTTTTTTTAACCGTATATTCAATTTTAGCCTGTATTTACAGTATAAAAAACAACATTCTCGCATAAAAAACCCTTAAAATAAGGCTTTTAACGCACTATGTTAAAGTGATACTTTAAGAATGTTTTTTAATACTTTTTAAAAAAAGATTATAAGATTTACTTGACAATACTGTTATTAAGTAAATGTAATTTTACACCACAATATATTGATTTAGATTACATAATTGTTAATTTGAGTAAATGCTCATGCAAATCTTCTTTATTTCCCGTATTCCCAATAAATCTCTTTTCTGTATTTCGCAAGTTTTTCATTAAATTCATTGATTTTTTCCTGCGGTATCTCCGGAATCTCATAATTCTTGTCAAGCGCCCTTATATAATATCTTCCAAAACTTTCTCTCAATTTTGTATGGAATTCTATTACAGATGGTTTTTCCAGAAACTGATAAAGCAAAAAATCCCACGGCATCTTGATTGTTTCAAAATACTTTTCTCTTTCCTTGTCAGCTTTGTCAAAACTGTTATACAAAAGCGAAAACTTTGCATCATGGCCTTTATCAAAACCGTCATAAACAAGCAGGAAAAGCTTTGGAAGTTCACCTTCTTTTATTTTTCTCACGGTAAGATGCGGCCTTGGCTCCCTTACATAAGCAAGGTCAACTTCCATAAAGCCCCTGATTTTTTTTCCGTCCTGAACAATATCAACCGACAATATCTGAGGCGCGGGATCCGCCTTGTCTTCAATTTCCCTTATGCCTTTTCTTATCCTGTAAGGTATTATTAATTCTTCGCCTTCTTTTCCGTCCAAATCGGCATATAGAATAAATCCAAGCGCCGCGCCTGTTTCAGGATCAAAATAAACAACCGGTGCCTGGTCTTTATCCGCATATTTTTTCGCCAGTTCATATTGGCTTCCCTTTATCATTGTGCCAAAAGAAGCGGCCGCAAATACTGCCAGTAAAAATATTGCAGTTAATATTTTTTTCATGCTCCCTCCTTAAATATAATTCATTATACAATAAGACGGCTAAACTATGCTAAAAGTTTACGGCAGCTCCGGCTTCAATATATCTTCCGTATGCAGGCACTCCCTGCACTTCTTCAAAATACCTGTTAAGCAGGTTGTCAACCTTAACTGTAAGCCTGATATTATCAGTTATTTTACCCGAAACAGAAACATCAAGACCCAGATAATCCCTTGTCCTGTCGGTAAAGTCCCTGTATACGCATTCGGTTTTAAAAACAGCCCAATTCAAATCAATTGCAGCCGCTCCAGAAAGTTTGTGCCTTATATAATTTAATCCGTATTTTGAAACATAGCCTTCGGAACGGTATGAATCAAGATAAGCATATGAAACCTGCATGTCAGCAATAAAAGCCGGAAATCCCATATCAACACTGAAACCCGATGTGTTTATTCTTGCAATATTCTTTATCTGCCACACAACTTTATTTGAAGAATTGCGTTTTCCAAAATCGCCCCAGTCTATTACGTCTTCCCCAAACCTGTATGTCTTGTCTATTGACAGCCTTACGGCTCCAACATCAAGATTGATTCCCGCTTTAATATCATTGGCGCGTTCCGGCTTTAAGTCAGGGTTTCCTTCGCTTACACTGTCGTTATAATAAAGTTCCGTAAAAACAGGATACCTGGCCGAATAGGAATATGCACCCCTTAATTCCAAGGCTTCAAATATGCCATAAGAAAATGCGGCGGAAGGCATTAATTCAACGGTTGGTTTCTCGTGCTTCTTTTCCGCGGAAACGCTTATGTTTATTTTTGCATCATCAATCATTTCGGAAAAACAACCCAATGATATTTTTGATTTTTCAGAATACCTGTTTCCAAGGCTTCTGCTCTGTATGCCTTCCCTGTGAAATCCGTACAAGACGCTTATTTCATTCTTTCCGCCCAATAAGGTTTTATAGGAAATATCCGATCCGTACATCTCAGTATTATGCCTGTTAACATAGAAAGAAGGCCTTGTATTATCAAGAGTAAACCTGTCGTAGTGCGAACGATAATAAGGCGAAGCTGTAAGGCCCGGCAAAATTTCGGAATTAACCAAAATTAATCTGCCTATAATAAATTCCCTTGAGGCAAAACCCCTTCCGGGAGTGTAATAATCATAAGCCCCTATATCCTTTTCTGACCAGGATATAATCACGCTTTGCCCCTTTACAGGTTCGGCTTTAAAATAAGCTGTATTTTTATAATAATCAGTTCCTTCCCTGTAGCCGGCGCTTGTTGCATTTTCAATCCCTGCGCTGATTCCAAAGCCGTTAATCACCCTTGATGCGCCAAGATAATTATAAAACGTGGAAAAAGAGCCGTAAGATGTTTTAAATTCAATGTAATCGGATGCATTTCTTGTTTTGATGTCAACAAGGCCCGCAAGAGCGCCGGAACCTTTAACAGCGCTGCCGCTTTTAACAATGCTTATTGATTCAAGCATGGGTACAGGCACTGTCAAGTCAAACCCATAATGCCCTGTCTGAGGGTCTTTGATATTTATATTGTCAAGCATTATTCCCGTTTGTTCAAAGGTTCCTCCTGAAAAAACTATCTCAAGCTGAACTTCCGAAAAACTCCTCTTTATAATTCCTGTTTCCGGCATAAGCTTTAGCGCCGCGCTTATGTCTTTTGATATATGACCGGTTTCATTTTCAAGCAGATTAAAAGTGCGGTCATAAATTGTTTTTTGTTTGCTGTCCGTCACAACAACCTGCATCATTGCAAACGAAATAACGTAAAGCCACATAAACATAAAAACAAACAAAAGTTTTTTCATTTTTAAACCTCTTTGATTTTTTAATACTGGCAGTAAACCGGATAGTTTTTTATATCACAAATCCCATTGTATTACAAATTCATTTCTTTCTTATAACCGTAAGCAGTCCGGCTTTTGACCTTTTTCCGGAAACGCCCGCTTCAGGAACAATATAATAATAATATGTGCCGTTGGAAAGCTGCTGCATTTTTTTCGCGGGTATTGAAATCAAATTTGTTCCTTCCGAATACGCGCCTTTAACAATTATTTCATTTATCAGCCTGAAAGAAGATGTGTATATTTTTATTTTAAATGATGTGGCGCTGTTTTTTAAATTAACAAAGAAATGCAGTTCCGAATCCGTTGAATACGGCTGCGGATATGCAAACACATCTGTTATTTCAGGCGCTTCCGTATTTAGCGGGTTTAACGCAGGCGTTGCGGTTACCGTAGGAGTATTTATTAAAGTTAATGCCGTTGATGTTTCCGTCAACGAAGGCGTAAAAGAAACAGTTATTGCGGGAGTTGCCGTAAAAGAAGGCAGGGTATTTGTTTTTGTCACCGTTGGAGTTACAGTTTTTGTCATTGTTGCCGTAAAATATGCGGCAGGAGTGGCGGTGACAGTTCGGGTGATTGAAGGTGTGATTGTTCTTGTTGCTGTGCTTGTTTTTACACTGCTTCCATAGTACATTGCGACATCATCAACATAAAGTTCACAAGGGCCTGCGGAAAATTTCCACTGTATGTCAACGCCCCTTGTAAGATCAAGTCCCGGGCCGCTTCCCCAGGGATGTGTCATGGAAGAAAAAGGAACCTGCACAAACGTCCAGTCATTATTGGCCGGAATAAGAAACTGCGGGTTATTATAAAGAGGAACTTCCGAATAATTTCCCGTAACAAGAGCAAGGTCAACAGGCGCGCTGTTTTTTATGTATAATTGTATTCCTTCATATGCGCTTACATCCCGTTCAGCCCCTGCCGCCGCAAGATTTGTTCCGATGCCCCCGTATCCGCCGGCTGCAATTATTGCCGAAGCATGATAAGCACCCGTGCTTGTTATCGGGCCTCCCGCGCTTTCCGTTTGCGCATTCATTGTTGATGCTGGGTCCTTATATGAATACCAGTATCCCATCCAGTAATTCTGTGTGTTCATGTCAACAAAGTCGTCTATAATATCAGCCGTTATCATGGTTGATGTCATTGTAACCGTCGGGGTGATTGTGGGAGTTAAAAACGGTGTAATTGAAGGCGTAACCGTTGGGGTATATTCAGGATGCAGCACTTCAACTTCATACCAAACCGCCCCATATCCGTCGGCTATCCTAAAAGATGCGTTTCCAGCCGAATCATTAACCGTAACAGTCATTGAACGCGCGCCGGAGTTGTCAAGCGCCCATACCCGCGTATTCAGAGGATTACAAGGAAGTATTATATCCGCCGTCACTCCTTCAACCTTTGACTGCGCATAACCCCAGTTGTTTCTTAATGTAATTGATGCTCCGTGCGGCGGAGGAAAAGAAACCGGCGTATTTGGATATATATACCAGCTGTCTCCGTTGTTTTTCTGGCAGCCAAGAGCCGTAACAAGTATTCTTGTTGCCGAATCAAAGGAATTTCCGTCAAGCGCATTTAAGGCAATGGCCGAGAAATTCTGCAGTCCGGCCCTGGGAGTAATTGTAACGCCTGATAAGTAATAAGTTCGTTCCGCCGTAAATCCCGTGAGATATTTTGTCTTTGCCGTGTCGGCAATAAATACACCGTTTAAAGGGTATGTGTTATCCCATCTTAATTCACCCGTGTCAGAAACAAGGACAGAACCGGAAACATTTGTGGTGCCGGGAGCAATGGAACCGGAAGGCACGCTTTGACCTTCAACCGCTATCCTGACTTTATGTATATAGACCGCTTTGGCGTTTTCGCCGGCTTTTTCCGCATCAACCAGTTTCCACGCTCCTGCGGTTAACAAACCGTTAATTTCATCCTCGGCCCCTATGGGAACAACAATTTGCTGATTTGCCGGCTTTATGTCCCCCCTGTAAAACGAAATCACGGATGCGGGATACGAGGCCATTTTAAGCGGATTGTTTGCAACCGCAAAATAGCCGTCTATATACCTTTTATCCCAATTGTCATCACCGTTATAATCAAAAGGAAATACGGCGTCCCAATCCTGGAATGACGCATACGCAGAAGTTATAAAACTGTGATCCGAAGAAAAAGTTCCCGGATGGGGGCTGTTTGTTTCGGTTATTAACAAAGGCTTATTAAGAACGCTTTTCATGCCTATTGACGCAACCGTTGAACTGTCAGGATAATTCACCATGGCCTTGTTGTTAAGATACCAGTCCACACTGTCCCACGGAGTTCCCGGGAATATGGGATGCTCCCAATAAGCGTGTGTGTCAATGGCGTCAAGTTTTGCCTGAACATTGGGATTGCTGCATCCTATTATTGTGCCAAATACCAGGCTTTTTGCGCCCAACGTGTTTTTTATGTAATCATACATTTCAAGCCAATAATCGGTTTCAGTCTTTGTAAGAAACCTGAACCAGTCCTTCCTTGCTTCCGCTGTCCTTGCCGGCCCGCCCGCAAATTTAAAATTTTCTATCCCCGTTCCGTAAAGGCTTTCACCCTGGGAAAGCCCAAGCATCCCCCCTTGTTTAAGAGAAATATCCGTGAACCAATAGGTTGCGTTTGCTGCAAGCCCCATTTCCCCGAAATTTATTCTTGCATTTGTATCCGATTGGCTGGGGGTAAACGTAAATGCAAATAACTGCCAGGACGATGTCAGATTAATGTTTGCCGTAAATCCCAGATTTGACCATGGCGTGTGATTCATACCCAAAGACACCGATACCGTCCTTGCCGTGTCGGCTTTAGCATAAAAGGTTATCGTATAAGGCACGCCGGCTGTTACATTAAGCCCTCCATGGTTGAACTGAACATACCATCCTGCCGTACCCGGAACAACAACATTAATTTTTGCCGCATTAATTCCTCCCGGACCCGCCCCAATATCAACAGTTCCGGATCCTGTCACTCCGGGCTGAGGATTGTATAACCAAGGGGATAGAACCCCGGAAGAAAAAGTTCCGTTTGAAAGAAGTTCGGATCCAAGCGGCTGATTTAAAACGCCCCATGCCGTTTCAAGTTCGGAATCGGAAGCATACTTTGTCTTAAGCCAGCCATTCCACTGTGAATTAATTTCCTGGGAATAATACGAGGGAAGGTAATCAGTCTGCCCGGATAAAAAAGCATGCACAAGCCCGTTTTCGTTATTAATTTCAATAAACGCAACCGCAGGCTCGTTAATATATGCGTTTCCTGTATAAGGATTTACATGAGTTAAAAGGTCCCGCGCAAAATCCTTCTGAAGCTGTTTTACCGCAGGGTCAAAAAAACCAAGAACCGCCCTTACTTTCCAGTCTGATATCTGGTTAATGTCAGGGTGAAGTTCGCCGCCCTGCGCAAAAGGCCTTGACACCAAAAGATTAAGGTCTGTATAAACACCTTTTTTCTTCAGTTCATTAATAAAAAAATCCATTTTTTGAAGCTGTGATGCAGACAACACCCTGTCCGGATTTGTTGTTGTCCATATACTGTACATATCCATATGATGGAACCTTATTACATTAAACCCGTATTTCGCAAGCCTTGATGCAACATAAGATGCATTTGTGTTTGAAGGGAAGTTTCCTCCGAAAGTTGTATTGGTTCCCCAGAATTTTATCCTGCCCGAATTAACAACAAAATGACCGTTGGCGTCGGTTTTAACAAAACCGTCCGCATCAATATTTCTGGCCACAAAAGAAGACATGTCTGTTATTGAAGGCGATGAGTCATTCCAAGGAATATAGAAATCAAACATGCTGCCGTACGAAAAAACATTGTTGCAAAGCAGTAAAATTAAAAAGAATGCTTTTTTCATCTATTCCCTTGGAAAATTTTTTTCGGAAAGCAATTTTCCGTCTTTTGTAAATTTTCTTATGGCAGTAATTTTTCCGTCATCATATTCATGTTCTTCTTTAAGATGCTTGCCCACATAATATTTAACTATGCCGTCAATGCTTTCCCCGTATTTTTTTACCGTTCCGTCTGCCCCGTAAATCCATCTTGCTATTTCCCTTCCCTGGCGATAAAAAACTTCCGTGTCTCCGGTTTTAATCGAAACAATCTCAGAAAATATTTTTTCAGACACCAATTTGCCGCTTTCACTGTATGTTTTCAGCCTTATCATCTGATCGTTTGCGAATTTGCCTTCTTTCCATATTTTTCCGGAGGGATAATACAATTTATATGCTCCGTTTTTAAGTCCGTTAAAATAGTTTTTTTCCATCATTAATTCGCCGTTTTCATAGTACTCGCACACGGTTCCGTCGGGCACATCCCCCACCATTTCATACCTGATAAGTTTTCCGTCTTTATCCAGGACTTCTATTGCATAAACTTCAATTCCTGTTTTTGACTTTATTGGAGTGTCATCGGCATAAAAACTTAACTTATATGTTGTGTTCCCTTCCTTGTCAGTTCCCAAAATTGAAGTTTTTTGAACCATTTTAATGCTGGCCTGCTTTTTTTCTTCAGCCATAGCATGCCTCCTTGTTTTTTCTGATTACATTATATTAGAAATAAACTGCCGTGTAAACGCACATTATTTGGATGTGAATCAGGCATACTGCCTGTTTTTTAATCAAATAATCAGCTGTTAAAGCAAAATACTGCGGCACGCGCCTTGCATATGGATATATCACGAAGCAATCGTTGGCCGGTAAAAATCCGGCAGCGCATCTGCTCCTCCAACAGGCGGGCTCCTGCCCGGGGGCCCGCCTCTCTCTAAAAAAACAAGGAGGTTTTTATGAAGATGCTTATAGCGCTTATACAGCCCGAAAAACTTGATTCCGTAAAGCATGACCTGTCAGAAGCGGGGCTTGCCAATATGACAGTGCTTCCCGCTCTTGGAGCAGGCACTCAAAGAGGTTATAAATACCTTTTTTCAGACCTGCTTGAAAGCCATTTATTGCATAAGACAATGATTATAATGGCTTTAAAAGATTCTCTGGTAAATACCGCGGTTGAAACAATAAAGAAAACCGCATGGAGCGGCAAAATAGGCGACGGCAAAATATTTATAATAAGCCTGGAAAATGTTATAAGGATACGTACAGGAGAAGAAGGAGAAGCTGCTGTCAGCTGATTTAATCTTCCTTTATAACATAATTTTCAATGGAATTTCTTTTTGCAAAGTTTTCGGCCTCTGCTTTTGTTTTAAAATGCCCTGTCCTTACTCTGTAAAGATTTCCGGCTTTTTCTATTCTTACCCTGATGCCCTTTTTCTTAAATTCTGCTTCCAACTTTTTTGCGTTTTTTTCGCTGCCAAAGGCCCCAAGCTGAAGAGTAAAAGTTCCATTATTTGTTTTTACCGCTGCTTGTTTCTTAAAATCGACTTTAACGGCCGACGGTGTCGCCGTCGGCGAAAGTTTTGCAGACGGAGCATCCGCCGCAAATGCGGGAGTCGTTGAAATTTTGAGTCCGGAACTGTTAAACGCATCCGGATATTTGTATCTAAAGTCATCAAGAACTTTTTCCGCTCCTTTTTCATCCCCGGATTTTCTTAACGCTTCAGCAAGTTTCCTGTAAACAGCCGGCCTGTAAATCTCACGTTCTTTTGTTTCATCCGAGTCAAGAACCTTTTGATAAGACTCCGCGGCTTTTTTATATTCCGCCGTTGAAAAGCATGCATCTCCAAGCACAAGTTCCATCCTCGTTTTATATTGATAATATCCTTTTGAAATATATTCGTCATACTTTTTCTTTGTTTCATTCCATTTTTTCTGCGCATTTAAAGCAAGCGCCGAATAATAATAGACCGGTTCCATATAAACAGTGTCCGGATATTTACCCGCAACTATATCCATGTATTCCTCGCACTTCTGCATATTTCCACGTGCATAATACATCTTTCCCAAAGAAAAAAGAGCTTCCGCTTCATATTCAGAACCCGGATTTTCTTTTATAACACGCTCATAAATCTCTTTTTTACGGACATAATCTTCCGTCATATCCGCTATTTTTAAAAGCGCAACCGGCCTGTATTTTGAGTTCGGAAAATTATCAAGAAACTTTTGAAACCTGGGCATTGAGGCGGAATAATCCTTTTTATTATATTTATCCATCGCCTCAATATATGCATCTTCCTCAATAATTACGGCAAAAGAAATCGAAGAAAAAAGAAAAAAAACGGCCAAAAAACACAATGTTTTTTTCATTCAACGACATCTCCTTCAAAATGCATGCCGCGCAAAGAAATAAGTTTTACTTTTAACAAACTTCCGATTTTCTCTCTGCCGGCTTTTACAAAAACTTTTTTCCCGCTGTCAAGTCTGCATTCAATTTCATCTTTTCTCTTTGTGCTTACACGCAAAGCAAGCGCTTCTTCAACTTTATCAAGCATCAATTTGTTTATATCTTCGCTTATTTGTTTTTGCAATTCAAGCACATATTTATTCCTGTATGCTTTGACATATTCCGGCACAGTGTCAGCAAGCTTCGCGGCTTCAGTACCCGTTCTGGGCGAATATTTGAATATATACGAAGCATCAAACCTGACTTCTTTTATCAAATTTACCGTTTCCATAAAATCTTCTTCCGTTTCACCGGGAAATCCCAGCAGTATATCGGTTGTTATGGCGCATTCCGGAATTATTGAACGTATCATTTTAATTTTATCGATATAAATTTTCGCGGTATACTTCCTGTTCATAGCGTAAAGAATTTTGTCGGAACCTGACTGTACAGGCAAATGTATATGCCTGCATATATTGCGGTTTGCCGCCATTGCTTTCACAAGTTCTTCCGATATGTCTTTTGGATGGGAAGTCATGAATCTTAATTTTAAAACACCCTGTACTTTGGCACAGTCATTAAGAAGTTCCGGAAAACTTTTCCCGGTTTCCGAATCCTTATAAGAATTTACATTTTGTCCAAGAAGAGTTATTTCCTTATAACCCGCCTTTACCATTTTTACAAGTTCATCAATTATCTCCGAGGGTTTCCTGCTTTTTTCCCTTCCTCTTGTATATGGAACTATGCAATAAGAACAAAAATTGTCACAACCGGTCATAACCGCAAGATAACCGTCAACTTTTTTGGTTTCAAGAACTGTTGATAAATTTTCCACATTTTTTTTATTTATATCCGCATATACAGCGCCGCTTTTGCCGTTTAAAATTTCCGCAATACTGTTAAAATAAGCCGTGCCCGCAACAGCATGAATATAAGGAAAGCTTGAAAATATTTTTTTTCGCATGGATTGCGCCATACAGCCGGTTATTATTATTCGCTTATTCCTGTCAACAGTTCCTATATAAGAAAAAGCTCTGTCCTCAGCATGTTTTCTTACAGAGCATGTGTTTATGATTACCGCGTCAGCTTCTCTTTCTTCATATACAATTTCATGACCGGCTGCATAAAGTACAGCCGACATCCTTTCGGAATCATACTCGTTCATCTGGCATCCAAAAGTTTTAATGTAAACTTTCATTTATACACCTTCATGCCATACATTTTATTTAAATTCTCCGGTTTCATTGCGTTTTTTCTGTCTGTATCCATAAAAATTTTTCCGTTTTTTAACAATATAACCCTTTTTATTTCGGGTATCAAATCTTCAACATCATGCGTTGCAATTATTATCGTTATTGTCTTTGAAATCCGGGTTATTTTTTTTCTGAAATTTATCGCGGATGCCATATCAAGCCCGCCGGTAGGCTCATCCAGAAGCAGCGCTTTCGGATTATGAACAAGCGCTCGGGCTATTAACACACGTCTTGCTTCGCCCGTTGACAATGTGTCCATTGTTCGTAAAGCAAGCTTATCAACACCCATTTTTTTAAGCGCAAGCATTGAATCATTTATCATTTTTTTTGTGTATTTCATATTTTTATAAATTCCTATTCCGGAAAAATATCCCGAAACAACAACCTCTATTGCAGGTATATCCCGATTGAAATTTTCCTGAAGTGAAGGGGTTACAATTCCCAATTTTTTTCTTAGTTCCGCCACATCCCAGTCATCTCTTCCCCATATTTTAAACTCAAATCCGGGTTCATCCTGTAAAGGATATATATCCCTGCTTATAAGCTTAATTATTGTTGATTTTCCGGAGCCGTTTGGGCCCAATATAGCCGTATGCTGCCCTTGTCTTATGCAAAAACTTATTCTGTCCAATATTTTTTTATGTCTTAAAACCGAAACATTTTTAAATTTTATAACTTCCTCTTTCATCTTTTTGTTTTCCTTTTAAGACAGGCAAGAATTTCCACATGATAAGTGTTGGGAAAAAGATCGGCCGGCGTTATTTCAACGGCTTCAAACTCTTCTTTTAAAAAAGCCATATCCCTTGCAAAGGTAACCGGATTGCAGGATATATAAACAAGCGTTTTTGCATTCGATTTTTTTATCGCAAGCAGCGCGGCTTCATGTATTCCCTTTCTGGGCGGATCAACAATTATTGTGTCAGGATTCTGCTCTTTCAATATTAAACCCGTACTTGTCTGCGCATCAGCAAGTATTGCCTTTGTATTAGAAACATTATTGTCAGCCAATATTTCATTTAAAAGATTTACGGATGCGGAATTAACTTCAACCACTGATATGGAGGAAAATTTTCCGTAAAAAGGCAGCGAAAGAGCTCCTATTCCTCCGTATAAATCAAGCACTTTGGCTCCTTTTTTCGTGTGTCTGTCAACAAATTCAAGCATATCAAAAAGTCTCTTTGTATTGACCTGAAAAAATGTGTCCGAACCAAGACGAAATCTTATGTCTTTAACTTTTTCCGCAAGATATTTTTCTCCAAACACAACCTGTTCCCTGTCCCCAAAAACTCTGTTGCCCGGCTTTGTGTTAAAATTTACCGTAACACCTTTTATTTCCGGCATCTTCCCGGCAATGACACGGGCCGTATAATTTATAAATTTTTTCACTTCGTGCCCGGCAACTACAAATGTCACAAGCAGTTCGTTTCTCTGATTTGCGCGTATTGCAAGCTGCCTCAAATAACCGCTGTGCTTTTCCTCATCATACAAGGCTATTTCTTTTTTTATATCATTTAAAGTACCTGTTATTATATTTGCCGCTTCATTTATCTTTTCGTTTGCTATAAAACATTTATGTATATTCACAACATTATGGCTGTCTTCCTCATAAAAACCCGTTATAATTCTTCCGTTTTTAAAAGCCAGTTTATACTGCATACGGTTTCTGTAATAAAGACTGCTTCTTCCCCTTATTATTTTTCCGTAAGGAGCATCCTGTATCTTAGCCAAAGTTTCCATATTGTGCGTTATAAATTTTATTTTGTATTTAAGCTGATCCTCATATTTCATATGAAGCCACTGGCATCCGCCGCACTCCTTAAAATGAGGACACACGGGATTGATGAACATTTCGGAATCTTTTATTATTTTTTTGATTATTCCTCTGGCGTAATTCTTTTTAGCTTCTTTTATTTTTATTACGGCTCTGTCACCGGGAAGTCCTTCACGCACAAATATGGTATATCCTTGATATTTGGCAACGCCTTCGCCGCCATAGGCAAGATCGATTATATCCGCTTCTATTTCATCCCCGTTCTTTACAGGATTTTTTTCGACAATCTTTTTCTTTTCCTGCATTTAAAGTTTATGCTCCCGCCTTTAATTTATTAAAATCACACAATCATAACATACAAAGGGGGGTTTTAAACGGAAAGCATATAAAAAACAATCTTTTTTAAAATTTTTTATTAAGGATTTGTGCTATCCAAAAATTTTCTTTCTCAATATCTCATTGACCATCTGCGGGTTTGCTTTTCCCCGGGTTTCTTTCATGACGGCGCCAACCAGGAAGCCCAAAGCGCTTTCCTTGCCTCCCTTTATTTCGGCAACTATTTTTTCGTTTGCCGACAGCACTTTGTCAACCGACGCTTCAATTGCACCTGTATCCGTTATCTGTACAAGCCCCTTTTCAGAAACTATTTGCTCCGGATCTTTTCCAGATGTAAACATATCATCAAAAACTGTTTTTGCTATTTTTCCGGATATTATGCCTTTCTTTATCATACCCAGCATTTTCCCAAGCAAAGCCGGAGTAACGGCGCTTTCCCTGACATTCTCAATGCCTGCGTTGTTAAGTCTGGCGGCCAATTCCACATTAATCCAATTGGCCGCAAGTTTGGGTTCATTGCATATTTTGACGGTTTCTTCAAAAAAATCGGCTTTTGAAATATCTTCACTTAATACGGATGCATCATATTCGGTTATTCCGTAATCTTTAACAAATCTTTCAACTTTTGCTCCCGGAAGCTCCGGAAGTTCTTTTTTTATTTCTTCGATATACTCTTTTGACAAAGTAAACGGGGGGATATCAGGTTCGGGAAAATACCGGTAATCATGGGACTCTTCTTTGCTCCTCATGGAAAATGTTTTTCCCTTGTTTGCATCCCAAAGTCTTGTCTCCTGAACTATTTTTTCTTTCTGATCCGCCATTTTAACCTGACGCTCAACTTCATACTCTATTGCCTTCTGCACGTTCTTAAAAGAATTCATGTTTTTTATTTCAACCTTGGTGCCAAATTCCTTCTGTCCTTTTGGCTTTATTGAGACATTTGCGTCACAGCGAAGACTTCCTTCCTCCATATTGCAATCGGAAACCCCCGTATATTTAAGTATTGCCTTTAAAGTTGTCAAATAAGCATAAGCTTCTTCCGCGCTTCTCATGTCAGGTTCGCTTACAATTTCAATTAAGGGCACTCCTCCGCGGTTATAATCAACCAGACTCTCTTCGGCGTCGCCGATTTGTCCTGTTTTTGTAAGATGCATAAGCTTGCCTGCATCCTCTTCCATATGAAGCCTTGTTACGCCAATTCGTTTTTTTGTTCCGTCCTTAAGATTGACATCAATATATCCTTTAACAGCTATCGGCATGTCATACTGGCTTATTTGATAAGCTTTAGGAAGGTCCGGATAATAATAATTTTTTCTGTCAAATTTGGTCTTTTCGGCTATTTTGCAGTTTAACGCAAGCCCCGCTTTTACGGCATGATGTATGACTTTTTCATTAACAACGGGAAGCGAACCCGGAAGCCCAAGGCATACCTGACATACGTTTGTGTTTGGTTCCGCACCGAATTCATTTTTACACGAGCAGAATATTTTGGAGTTTGTATTTAATTCGGCGTGAACTTCAAGCCCTATTACAACTTCATAATCGGATGCCGGCATTAATTTTACTCTCCCGTATCTTCCTTTTTATATTCCGCAAGCTTTTGTTCCCACTCTGTATCAGAAAGCTGTACCAAAGGCTTCTCGGTATAATTTTCTTTGTTAAAACCTTCAAAATCAACATCATCTGATCCGCACGATGCACATTGAACATTCATTTCCTGGTCTCCCGCATCCTGCTGACAATATCTTGTTACAGAGCCGTCTGAAAATTCCCACATTTCAAGCGGCTTATAATCGGTCACCATTACCAAAAATCCGGCATTTGCCCCACAATTGTTGCATTTCATAAAATCCTCCTTATTTTATAACTTTGGTTTTTTCAGATGAAAATCCGTAGCACACTGAAAAGAATGTGCAAAATCAAATATTGTCTGCTCTTTAAAAGGCGCGGCAAGTATCTGCAATCCCACCGGAAGACCTTTTTTGTCAAAACCGCACGGTATCGACATTCCCGGAAGCCCGGCTAAATTGGGTGCTATTGTAAAAATATCCGACAAATACATTGTCATCGGGTCGGAAGTTTTTTCGCCTATCTTAAATGCCGTTGTGGGCGATGTGGGCGTGACAATTACATCAACATCCTTAAACGCTTCCGTGAAATCATTCTTTATCAGCGTCCTTACTTTTTGTGCTTTCTTATAGTAGGCATCATAGTAGCCTGACGAGAGAACGTATGTTCCAAGCATTATCCTTCTTTTGGTTTCCGGTCCAAAACCTTTCTGCCTGCTTTTTTTGTACATATCTATTATGTTGGTTGCGGAAAAATCACGCAGCCCGTATTCAACCCCGTCAAAACGCGCAAGATTGCTTGACACCTCGGCGGTTGCCACCACATAGTAGACATCAATTGCATATTTTGTATGAGGAAGACTTATTTTTTTAACGGTTGCGCC
The DNA here is from genome assembly GCA_964417645.1 of uncultured Spirochaetia bacterium. Classification (GTDB taxonomy): domain Bacteria; phylum Oederibacteriota; class PGYV01; order PGYV01; family PGYV01; genus CAYQIS01. The sequence continues at coordinate 73,354 of CAYQIS010000002.1, read as the reverse complement.
TAGTTTTTCAAAAACCTTTATGGCATTATTTACGGCTTCAAGAGTGTCCGGTTCAATGCCTTCAATAAAATATTCTTCGGGAATGCCTATAACTCTGCCTTTGATATCCGGGTTAAGCCCGGCTCTGTAATCCGGAACTTTAATATCAGGTGCGGTTGAATCAAGACCGTCAGCTCCCGCTATTGTTTTAAGAATTATTGCCGCATCTTCCGCATTCTTTGCACAAGGCCCTATCTGGTCAAGAGAAGAACCAAATGCAATCAATCCGTAACGAGAAACCCTTCCGTATGTCGGCTTAATTCCTGTTATTCCGCAAAGTGCCGCCGGCTGCTTTATGGATCCTCCGGTATCAGAACCAAGCGAAGCAATACATTCACCGGCCGCAACAGCTGCCGCTGATCCTCCGGACGATCCTCCGGGCACACGGGATAAATCCCATGGATTATATGTTGGTCCAAAAGCCGAACTTTCCGTTGAACTTCCAAACGCATACTCATCCATATTTAATTTTCCGGTTATGACGGCACCGGCTTCAATTAACCTGTTAAGCGCCGTGGCTGTATAAGGCGGCTTATAACCTTCCAGCATTTTTGAGGCGCAAGTTGTCGGAACGCCTTCAAGAACCATATTGTCCTTTATTCCCACAGGTATTCCCGTAAGCTCCGTAACATTATTATTTTTCATTATGCGTTCTTCGGCTTCCTGTGCGGCTTTATACGCCGTTTCACGCATTAAATGCAAATAAGCATGAATTTTGGAATCAACAGCGTCTATTCTTTTATAAACACTGTCCAAAATATCTTTTGGCTTTATCTCTTTTTTCACGAGTTTATCGTGAAGAAAGCTTATTGTCTGTTCAAATAATTCCATTTTTCCCTTTTCAATTTATATTATTTTTGGAACTTTAAACGCGTTATTTTCCACCAAAGGAGCCGAAGCAAAAACTTTATTTTTATCCAAAGAAGGCTTTACAATATCTTTTCTCATGACATTGCTCATATCAATGGGATAATAAGTGGGCTCCGTGTTTTCCGTGTTCAATTCATTAAGGTTTTCAACGTGAGAAAGTATTTCACTGAGCTGCTTTGAATAAGCTTCTTTTTCTTCCTCTGTAATTTCAAGCCTGCTTAAATTTGCTATATATTCAACATCTTTTTTTGTTATTGCCATTTTTCACCCGCATTTATAAAGCAATTTTTGTGCCATTGCAAAAGCAAGATAACATACCATAAACCAAGGCGCCTTGTAAATAGCAAGCCTTAGTAATTCCCAATTTATAATTACATCTCCTCTTTAACATCCGCTTCCCAGCTGTATCCGGGAATTTTTTCATCCATCAATTTTATAAAACGCATTATATCCGTCTTTTTTATATCGCTGTTTTTATTGTCATTTTTTAAAATAACAACCAGCATCTTGGCCTGCTTCATTTCCTTGTTAAAATGAAAAAGGGTTATGGCAGGGGTTTTCGCGGACCATTGATGCAATATATATTCCCAGTCCACGGGATATGTATAATACTCACGAACATAACCCTGAGGGCAGCATACTTTAAGGCAGTAAAGTCCCGTTAATTTGCTTATTGTATTGTCCTCATAAAGCTCAAAATCAAATTCTTTTTCTTCCCCGGGTAAAATTCTGCTTATTTTTCTTGTTTGCGGCATCGTTGTCCCGAAAGAATCTTTTGTTTCTTTTGACGGGGGAACAAATTTTAAAGAATTGTTTTTTACTGCATCAGGCTTTAATTTTACTATAAGCTCCGGTATAAGACTTGCGGAAAAATATGTCTTCTTTGGCAGCAATAAATTTATTGCCACAAAAGAAAGAAAAGCAAGCGCCGCCGTAATAACAAAGGACACAAAAAAATTAAACAAAACCTGATTTTTTTTATTTTCAAAAGATTTTTCTTTGCTTTTTAAAAAATTTTTTTTCTTCTTTTTATTTTTCTTCAACTATCTTGCCCCTTATTTTTAAATCCGGATAAAGCATTTTTATTCTGCGCAAAAGTTCCGGTATTCCTTTTTCGGCATCCTGTCTTTTTCCGTGAGTCAAATGAAGCGTAAAAATTATTGTATTTTCCAGCGCGGGTTCTTTTCTGTAAGTGACATATCCTCCCGCATTTTTGGAAAAATCATACAAAATTATCTCCCATGGAACACTTAAAGTCTTATGATAGGCTTTAATTCCGGGTCTTAAAGCTTCAATAACTTCATTTTCTTTGTACTCATAACGTTTAAGAATCATTCCCCTGTATTTTTTTACTTCACCCGTATCTTTAAGCTCTTCAGGCATTATTCCCGAAGGATTGATAATTTTAGGGTTCATCATAAATATAATTGCATAAACAGCAAAAGCAAAAAAAGCACCCGCAAACAAAAAAAGCGCGGGTGCACTTTTCTTTCTGCCCGCGCTTTTTTTCTTCTTTTTCTTTTTAGTCCTCTTCAACAATCCTGCCGTCAACATAAACCGTCGTTTTTTTTATAATTCCGTTTTGCTCAAATTTATTCCATGTGCCGTGCCTCATACCCGCCTTAAATCCGCCTCTGAGCAAAATTAAAATTTTTCCGGAAATGTCCTCCGTATATTCAATGTATTCTCCGTTCATAACTCCGTCTTCAAAATGACCGCGGCAGTATATTCCTTTTTCAGGGTCATAAGATTCAAAAGGCCCGTTTAACATCCCGAATTTTTCCCTGCCGCACCCGCCGCATTCCACAGTTTATTCATCCTCTGTCTCTTCGGAAACTTCAGAATAATCATCCTGACTTTCCGGGTAATCTTCTAACGCTTCTTCCTGTTTTTCGTTTCCAAGACTGTCATTTTCGGATTTTTTTATCATTTCCGCAACTCTGTTAACATTTTCCAAAAATTCGTCAATATGGTCATGAAATATCATTATAGTGTCCATTCTCTCGCGGCCCTTGTCATCCCTTGTCTGTGTAACAGCCAAAGCTCTGTCGCCATTCTCGGTTTTTTGAAATTCAAAAATATATGTTCTCTTGCCGGCATAAATTTTTCCGGTAACGGTTTTTTCTATATTAAAAGCTTTCTTGCCCTGCTGTCTGAATCCGCCTTGTTTCTTTTCGTTCCTGTTAAATTCCCTGTTTTTATTGAATCCGCCAAATTTATTTTCCCCGTAAGATTTATTGAAATTTTTTCTTCCAAAACCGCCTCTGATTTCATTCCCGTATCCTGTCTGTCTGTCGTAACCCCTGTTAAAAGACTGTTCGGGATATGCTCTGTTGCCGTCAACATCACCTCTGCGATATGATCCCGCGCCCCTTTCAAAACCTGTTTTATTATAACGTCCGGCTCCCTGCCCCTGATTTATTCCATAACCTCCCCTTGAAAAACCTCCGTTTTTATTTTCAAATCTGCTTGTTTTCCCCGTAAGATAAACATGATTCGCCCTGCCTGTGCTTTTCTTTTTTCCTGAAAAAGGCATTTATTGCTCCTTTGTTGCCCCAATATTTCATGTGGGAGATTTATTATTTTTTCCAATTTTAGGCTTGTTTGGAATTTCTTCAATCGGCCTTATGAACGCTGAAAAATATAACAAAGAAAAAAATTTTTGTAAACAAAAATTACTGTGATTTCACGTCAGGATTTATTTTAAATTGTATCACTTCATCTTCATATGCAAGATCAAGTATAAAATCATCCTGCTGTTCTTTTGTTAATGTTTTAAACAAAATTCTGTTTTCTCTGTCCATTTCCTTAAGTATAGCATTCTTCGCTTTTTCAATAAGCGAATCTTTTTGCGGATGACAGAGCAATTCTTTTTTTGTAAGCGGTTTTTCCACCTTTGGCCCCTTATATCAAATTTTAACAACAGAATTATACTTAAATTTTTATTAAATGTCAAACTTTGTGTTTTTTTGTTATAATTTCGTTATGGAATACAAATTTATCACCGATAAAAACACTCTTGAAGATATTTGCGGTCTGCTTGCATCCGAAAATATCATTTCACTTGACACCGAAACATCAATAGGCATTACGCCGGCTAAATTAAGTCTTATCCAGATATCAACCCGATCCGATAATTTCATAATAGATGCACTTGCGGTAAATGATATTTCCCCTCTTAAACCGATTCTTGAATCCCCGAAAATACTGAAAATAATACATTTTGCGGATTTTGAAAAAGGCGTTTTATCTCCTCTCGGAATAAATATTACAAATATTTATGACACCTGCATTGAATCAAGAAAATTACGAAAACTCGAAGAAGGCGGGCACAGTTTAAAAGCCGTCTGTAAGAGGGAATTGGGGATAGATCTTGACAAAAGTTTTCAGTCTTCAGACTGGATGACAAGACCTCTTTCCAAAGAACAGCTTGAATACGCGGCAATGGATTCTTATGTTCTGCTTAAAATTTACGATATTTTCAATTCGCTGCCGCCCGAGGCCCCTCCGCCTTTTTAATTAACACTTGAAAAGCAAAAGGGTTTAAATATAATATTAATATATTAAATTTATTTATAATAATTTCAAAGGAGCGCAAATAATGCCTGAAATAAAATGGGATATAAAAAAAAATCTGGGAGTAATAGGAGAAGGCTCCGGAGGATGGAAAAAAGAAGTTAATATTGTCTCATGGAACGAACGTTCGCCCAAAATAGACATAAGGCCCTGGGACTCGGAGCATAAAAAAATGGGCAAAGGAATCACTTTAAGCCGGGAAGAAATAAAAGCTCTCAAGGAAATAATTAACTCTTTGGAACTTGACAGCCTTGAAATAAGCTGAACAAGGCGGTTTTTTTGTGGAATCTCTTGAATTTTCTGACAAAAATTTTTTTGATTCAGGCGCCGATATACTTGTAAATCCAATTTCAATTGACGGTCACGGAATAACACCTTTATACAAACAATTCTCAAAACGCTTCCCAATAAACGACGAAACACTTAAAAAGTATCATAAAGAAAAAAAACTTAAAATCGGAAAGCCGCTTTCAACAACCGAAGGCGATATGTTTAATGCATGGCATATAATGAATCTTCCGCTTGCCGAAAGCCGTGAAATTACGCCTTCCAAAGAACAAATTAAATTTTCGCTTGAAGCAGCGGCAAAACAAAGCGCGCTTTATAAGGCAAAAAGCATTGCCTTTCCTTTTCCTCGTTCCTGGAAAATAGATGAAGATTTTTTTGTGTCAGAAATAAAAACGGCTTTTAACAATATTTCAATTAAGGTGATGATTTTTAAAATTTAGGGGTTTTTTTCTCTTACACGGTCCGCCTTTAACTCGCCGCTTAAAAACATGCTTTCATCTTCGTTCGGATCCTTTATTCTTGGATTAATTTTGCCGTTTAATTTTATTATTATTCCGTCGCGGGAATTGGCAACCGCTTCGCTTAAATCATATAAAAACTTTTCCGCTTTTGCCTTTGTAAGATATATATGGGGATTATCGGGAAGAACCAGCAATTCGGTTGATTTTAACACAAAAATATCAAGATCAAGTTTAACTTCAAAACGGTCCCTTTTTCTTGTTTCATCTTCTGACAAATGCATATATCACCTTTATTTTATTTTTATAATTTATAATATTTTAACACTAAAAAACGGATTCTTTCAAGAGTCTTTACCTTTTGTATATTCGCTGATCAGGCGCTTTAGATCTTCATCTTTTGCAATATCACAAGCTTTTAAACCCTGTGAATCTTCGGCATTAATATCGGTTCCGGCTTCCAGCAATTCCTTCACGGTTTCAGCGTATCCCTCTTTAACAGATTCGGATATTTTTTTTCCCTGGGCGCCGGCCCCTTTAAGCATATTTTCAACAATATTTAAGTTAACTTCCCCGGCCGCTTCCATAAGAGCATTGTATCCGAAAATATCAGACATTTTAACGTCCGCTCCAAGTTCTATCATTACCTTTACCGCATCCGCATAACCCTTAAGCGCAGCCATCATAAGAGGCGTCTTTCCCCAAAAACCCCTGGAATTAATGTCAGCTCCGGCTTCATGAAGATGTCTTATAATAACCGTATTTCCGGACAAAGCGGCAAGAACCATGGGAGTGTCATCATAACGGTTTCTGTTGTTAATATCGGCCCCGTGCTTTATCAGCATTTTCGCAACATCAGCATGGCCGCGAAGACACGCATAAGAAAGAGCACTGTCGGAAGTGTTGTTTAAGGCATTGACATCGGCACCCAAAGAAAGCAGTATTCTTACCGCTCTTATATTTCCCCTTTCGGCCGCTATTATAAGAGGTGTATTTCCATATTTATTTTTATATTCAAAACCATCCATAACAGATGCAACTTTTTCAAGCAGCAGATAATTCCAATTTAATATGCAGAAAGTAATTGCTATGTTTCCGGACCTGTCTCCTTTTACGGCAAGGCCCGGATTTTTCTTAAGAATTGATATTGCGCTTTTTTCGTCCTCAATTATGCAGTATTTTATCAAATCATTAAACTGTTCGTATCCCGTATCAGCTCCGTTTTCAAGAAGCAATTTTGCCATGGCGCTTTTTCCTGTATAAGCCGCAATTTTAAGCACGCTGTCGCCTTTTTCATCTTTTGCATTCGGGTCTGCCCCTGCAATTAAAGCAAGTTTTACGGCGCTGTAGCTGCCTTCTTTTGCGGCCTTAATAAGAGCTTCATCCGTTGCTTTCATTTTAAAAACCCCCTTTGTTATTCTCGAACTCACATACTTCCATTTCCGATATGAATTCTTTAACTTTTTCATTTGATGCGGCAAGAAGGGCGGTAACTCCCCTTTTGTCTTTGGCGTCCATCTTTGCCCCTCCTTTTAACAATTCGGAAACGCATTCTATATATCCGTGTTCCGCAGCCGCAATTAAAGCCGTTCTTCCGTCATCCATCGTCATTTCCGTATCGGCGCCTGCCGCGCAAAGCATTCTTACTCCTTCATAGTTGCCGTTAACGGCCGCGGAAAATAAAGCAAAATCCATAAAATTATCTCTTAAGTTTAATGATGCTTTATGTGATATAAGCGCTTTAAGTATTCCGTTGTATGATTTTTGAGCGGCTATTATAAGAGGAGTTTTACCCCATACCCCTCTTGTATCCGGATTTGCACCGTATTCAAGAAGCAATTTTGAAGATTTTATTCTGCCGTTAACCGTCGCAAGAAAAAGAGCGTCATTTCCGTTTCTGTTTTTAATGTTATGTTTTGCGCCTTTTTCAAGCAGCATTTGCGTTATACGCGAATGGCCTCCCGAAGCCGCTATAATAAGGGCTGTGTCGCCTGTCTTTGTCTGTTTATTAATATCATTTGGCCCGAGTTTTTTAAGCAGCATTTCCGCACATTCCGCCGCTCCTTTTTTTGAAGCAGCTATAAGAGCGGTTACGCCGTGAACATTTGAATGAGAGATGTCGCATTTCTTGCGAATCAGCATTTGAAGAATAATTTCATTTGCAAACATACAGGAATATATAACAGGCGTATTTCCTTCCATGTCCTTCCTGTACATTTCTTTTCTGTCATTGTTGATAATTTTTTTTGCCTTTGCCGTATTTCCAAGGGCTATATATGATATAAGCTTTCCAAATCTCTTTTTTTCAGAATACGGGACATGCGGATAAAGCAGCTTTACCAGTCTTGTGTTTCCCGAATGAACAGCCGCACAAAAAGCCGAAAAACCATCTTTGTCTTTTACGCCGGGATCCGCGCCCTGGGATAAAAGAGCCTCCGTCTTTTCAAAATCCGCCTTTCGTACGGCAACCATCAAACAAGAATCTATTTCCCTCATTTTTCTCCCCTTTTCAAAGCACCCCTTAAATCTTCTTACAATAAAACTTTTTTATCTTCAGCCAATTGTGACAAAATTTTTATTCAGCTGTTTGCTGTAATACATAAGCTTGTCAGCCCTGTTAACAAGGTCCGCCTGTGTTTCATCGCGTCTTGCCATTGTTGCCCCTATTGATATCGTAACCCTGATGACTTTATCATTTACCATAATGAATGATTGTTCCACCAGAGATCTTAATTTTTCAGCGATTGAATAAAGTTCTTTTTTGTCAACATCAGATATCAAAACCACAAATTCCTCCCCTCCCCAGCGTCCTATAAAATCCTGTTCCCTTATATTATTCATAAGGCACTTTGCAACCATTTTAAGAGCTTTATCCCCTGTTTCATGTCCGTAGGTGTCATTTAAAGATTTAAAGTTGTCTATATCAATAAACAAAAGCCCGAACGGCTTTTCCCAGGCATATCGTGATATTTTCTGAATTTTTACGTTGATTTTTATTTCAGTATACCTTCTGTTTCCCACACCGGTAAGCGAATCAATAAAAACAAGTTTTTTTAATTTCTCCATTTTTTGAAAAGCTTCTATTTTTGCAAGATTATCCGAAAATATTTCAATTACTCCCGTAACTTCTCCTTTTTCGTTAATTATTGGGCTTATATTGGTTTCAACAGGTATTCTGAATCCTTCCTTGTGCTGAAAGTATACGTCTTCCTGTACAAGAAGTTTTCCGTTCATAGCCCTGCAGGCAAGACAGTCATTTCCGTTGCAAAGCGAAAAACCCCGCATATTAAGATGTGATATTGCATGCTCCCAGCAGTTGGTTCCAATCACTTCATCCGCGGAAAATCCGGTTATCTTTTCAGCCGCCTGATTCCAATAAATTATTTTTCTGGAAGAATCCAGCATCAAGACACCGTTAAATAAACCGTCTATAATAGACTTAAAATTAAATTTTTCAGGAATTTCCACAAAGCGCCCCCTTACGTGAAGCTATTATACCCTAATATATAATCGGAGTCAAGGAAGCCGGGATTAAATGAAAAAACCCTTTTGTTTGAAATTTCAAAAGGGTTTATTTTGTAAGGTTTGTTTCTATCGGCCGTAAAATCAGCGTTTATATTTCATTGCATCTATGTCTTTTCTGAGCCACTCAAATTTATCCGTATTATGTATTCTGCTTTTTATTCCGTCTTTAAACCATCCGCCTTCTTCTTTAATTCCTTTATCGTTATAAAATGACCAGTATCCTGTCCTTACATTTTTAGAATAATCGCCGTTAGCCATTTTTTTTCCTGTTTTATAAAAATATTCCCAATAACCTTCCTTCATTGAATTTATAAACTTACCTTCCGCGTGCAGATAATTGTTTTCCGTAAAGAAAAATTTATACTTCCCGTCAACAACTTCATTATTTTTAAACTCAAGTATCCCTTTAAATTCACAGTCGTCAACCATTCCGGTAACAGTCACATTTCCGCTTATTTGCCTGCCTGTTTTATCAATGTATCCTCCGTCTATAATCCATTCCGCCACAGGGACATTATTTTCTTTAAATGTAACAATCTGCCAATCTCCGGAAACTTCGGCCGTTAAATCGGCGTTCAGGGAAACATCCGCCGCGGCCGGGGATGTTTCCGGTTTTACGTTCTGGGCTTTTATATGTACAAAAATAAAAATCACCATAAACAGTGATGCCAGTATTTTTTTCATTTTTTTCTCCTTAAATTTGTTTAAATCCCTGTCAATCATTATAAAATTGCCGGCCTTATGTGTCAATTGCTTACTGTATTTCTTCGCGCCTCGCAAGTTTTTTTCTTGCTTCGGCTATCAATCTTGCCGATTCGGCATTGGGCGGCACAAAAGACAAAGCAGTCTCTATGGCATTTTCAAATTCTCCGTTTTCAAGATATGTCCGCGCCAGTTCAAGTTTTATTTCCCTTATTCCAGGATTGGTTTCTATCTGATCCTGAAGATAATCAATTGCATCCCCCAAAGAATAACTTTTAAGTATTCTTGCGGCAGCCGAAATTGACGACGCAGCCGGATAATTTTCGGCAAAGGCCGCAGCTTCCGCAAAAGCTTTTTTCGCATTTTTTAAATCAAAACCGGGATTTAAATCGGGATTAAATTCTTTAAATCCGCCCTTTTGTACGGCCGGATTTATGTATATTATTTCCGTATCATTAAAATATATCGGCAGATATCCTTCAGCCGACAGTCTTTCTCCCAGTTTTGATCTTCTTGGAAGAAGAAAAGAATTAATCCCGTACTTCGACACCGTGTCGCTCCATCCTTCATATAAATTTTCAAGGGCATTGGCTTCCCTTGACACGGAAGCATCCGGACCAAACCTTTCGCTTGAAAGAACCCTGTAAGCGGGGTAAAGAGAATATTCAACATAAGAGCCCCACTGATACGGAACAAACATGTTTAAAGCAACCGGATTTTTAAGTATATATGAAGCTGATTTCTCGGGATAAAACGGCCTCTTTATAAAAAACATCATTACTGAAGCCGCAATAAAAAATATTGCCATAAAAATATAAACAGGCACTTCCAGCTTTATCAGCTGTATCTCCGTCATTTTCCTTGGCCAAGCATAATCCCAGCGGAATATAAGAAAAAAATAATATGCCGTAAAAGGTATTGACGCGGCCATAAAAACAGGTATGAAAGAAGCATTCCTGATTGCCAAAATCAGCAAAATAACAAAAAGAAAAGCGTCCCTTGTTTCGGTGTCTTTTCTTCCTATATCCGTTCCGTGTCCTCTTGTTGAATACAAGAACACAACAAATCCGAAAACACAATATGCGTAAAACAATACATACCATAAAATTTTTTCCGCGCCGTAATAATGACCTTTATGAAAAGGCTGCTTGAATATATCAATATAAAATTCAAAAAATGCTTTATAGCCCCCCGGCTGCAAAAAGCAAACAGCCGTTACCAGCAAAAAAATTATCCAGGCGGTTTTCATCTTATAAAGCTTTTGTTTTTCATAAACTTCAGCTGCTTCCGCCGAGTAAAACAAAACAAATATCAGGCAAATAACCGGGGCTAAAAATCCGGTTTCATTCATGTTTACCCATAAAAGAGATATGGCCGGAATTAAATGCCAAAACAAAATATTTCTTGATTTTGGTTCAAACGAAAGACAAAAAATTATAAAAGAAACAAGCAAAACCGACATAAAAACTGAATTTAACCCGAGATAAGGAGACAACAGCAGCATTCCAAAAACAGCTATCGGTATGGTTACGGAAAGATATTTCCCGTCCTGTTTTCTTAAAAGCGTCATATAAATCACTCCGCTTAAACAGCAGAGAAAAATGAAAAGCGGAACAAAAGCAAGATTTGCCCCAAAAAGTTTAACGGTTGAATATGCAAACAAATCAAAAAGTTTTCCGTTTTGTGCTTTTTCATCGGGATAAACCGCATAAGAAAAAGCGCCTTTTACGGCATCATTTGTGCTGCCGCTTATTAAAAGACGCCCTGACGCGGCATGAGACAAAAGCCCTCCGGAAGCGTTTATTGAATATGCCGTCATTATCAAAAGCAATACAAAAGAAGCGGCAAACAGGGCTTTTGACGCACTGTCCAAAGACAATTCACGCCTCATCATTCACCCCCTTATTTTTACTATCACCATTTCCGTGTTTTCTTCGGTATCATTTATCAGCGCATGCGGCTCGCTGAAATCAACTATTATCCCGTCTCCGGGAGAAGGCCTTGTTTCGTATCCCCCCGCAATAAAACGCGGGCTGCCCTTTAGAAAATAAAAAAGTTCTTTCTCGTCTTCATGCAAATGCTCTTTTATTTCATTTCCCGGAGTTATCAAAGCATATCCAAAAGAATAATTTTTTTCAGACACAAAATATTTCGAGCCCCATGACCCGTGCTTAAAAGGTATTTCATCTTTGTTTATTTTCTTCATTTGCCCTCCGTTTATCAATAAAATATATTAAAAAAGCCGCAAGAAGCGCGGCATAAGGCGCAAATATAAGCGGCTGAAAATATCTTAAAGACATCCAAACCGTTCCCACAAAACCCTTCCACACACCGTTTAAAACAATATGCGCAATTCCCGCGAAAAAAAACACAAATGCGGCGCAGACAAACCAGAGAGCTCTTTGAAGGGCTTCTTTTTTTCCGGGAGAATTAAAAAGCGCCAGGCAAAAAGGAACTGCCGCAGATATTGCGGAGTGATACGAACAAAAAAAAGCAATCGCGGACAATGCGCCTGCTATCGCAAATGATACATTTTCATATTCCTCTTCCGGCTTTAATGTAAAAGCCGTTGCCAGCAAAACCGGCAGCTGCGCCAGAAGAGCGCCTTCGGAGTATTGTCCTCCCATAACAGGACTGTTTATAAGTATCCCGTAAAAAACAAGCCCGGCGGAAGCAAAAAAAGGTTTTAAAACCTGCCTTGACGCCATATAAAAAGCAAGCATTGAACATAAAGCAATAATTATTCCCAAAACCCTCGCCGAAAATAAATCCGCCCCAAAAACTTTATATGAAGCTTCATATGCATATGAAATAAGAGGTGTTATGTCAAGAACCGGCATCGCGGATGAAAACAAACTTCCTCCCGCAAGCAAAAAATTTGCGGCAGAATCGGCATATATTTCCCTTGGCGAAGGCTGAAAGGGCAGCATAAAAAACCTTGCAATAAAGGCAAAAAACATAACAGCTGCAATAAACATGATTTCTTTTTTGCTTAAATTTTCCATCTTTTACACCTTTTTTAGTATTTCAATAACTTTTTCCGGAGTCATGGTAACAGGATTGAATGCCATTGAACCGGTATAAACCGCAAGCTCCGCGATTTCCGATATTTTTTCGCCGTATAAATTATATGCCAAAGACATTTTTTCCGGCAGCCCGCATTCACGCGCAAGTTTTTTTATTGAATCAAGCAGTTCCGCCGCTTGATTTTTTCCGCCGCGCAAAGAAACCGAATTGTTAATATTAAATTCCAAAACCGCCGGAAGCAAAACCGCATTCACCACACCGTGAGGAATTCCGCATACGGAACCAACAGGATGGCCTATGCCGTGCACGGCTCCAAGCCCGGCATTTGAAAAAGCAAGCCCCGCCTCGTAGCTTGCATAAAGCATTTTTTCACGCGCGTAAATGTCATTTGGATTTTTTACGGCTTTTGGAAGCCACTCTATTATTGTTTTTGCCGCATTCAAAGAAATCATTGCCGTAAAATCATTTGCCCTGTTTGAATAATATGATTCCACGGCATGAGTCAATGCATCCATGCCCGTATATGCCGTAATATACGGAGGCATTGAAACCGTAAGTTCAGGATCAAGTATGACAAAAAAAGGTATCATTTCATTGTGCCTTAAACTTGTCTTTATTTTTTTCTCGGTATAAGTCAAAACGGCATTCCTTGTAACTTCCGAACCGGTTCCCGCCGTTGTAGGCACCGCGCAGACAGGCATCGGTTTTTTGTTTATATTTTCTCCGTCCAAAAATTTTTTCACGCTTACGCCTTCAGGCGCAACCGCCGCCGCCGCCTTTGCGCAGTCAAGGACACTGCCCCCTCCTATTCCGATTACAAAATCCGCATTAACGGAATTCACGAAGTCAGCCGCTTTGTCAACGGTTTCAACAGACACTTCCGGCTCCACGGCATCAAACACAAAGGCTTTTTTCCCCGACAAAGCGAGATAATCAAGAGCTTGTTTCAGGATTCCGTTTTTTTTCAGCGAGCCTCCCCTTCCGCATAAAACGGCGCAAATGCCGCCTTTATTCGGAATATTTTTAATTTCCGAAAAGGCGCCTTTGCCCAGTTTTGTTTCTTTTGGAAAAAAATATGTATAAACGCTCAAATTATTACCGCCCCGCAGTATCCAACAACGCTGTCCGACCCCGCTCCCGCGTCCGCCGATGTTGTGTATGAAAGAATTTTTCCCCTTCTTGCTCCCATCTGCTTGGCGGCTGTGAGCGTGACATAAGCCGGGAGAACTCCGCACATTGATATATCGTGATTTGACACGGAATCAACAAGCATTTCCGGGTCTGTTGCTTCAATTGCCTGAAGCACAAGCGAATCCTTTGCTTTTGCCGATTCAACAGGTTCATAATGTGTAAGGTCTGTTGAACAAACAATAAGCGCTCCGGTTTGCCGGGCCGTTTCGGCGATTAAAGACGCAAAAGACGCAAGCCTTGACAAATCATGTTCCGCAATGCACACAGGCACAAAATCAATTTCAGGATTGCGTTTTAAAAGAAAAGGAAGCTGCACCTCTATTGAATGCTCCCTTATATGCGCCATAAAATCAGGTTTAATTTTCATTCCTTCTAAAAGTTTTTTTGCGATTTCGGAATTAATTCTGACATTGCCCAGCGGTGTTTTCCATTCTCCTTTATCCATTATTGATATCATTGAACCCAGCCCAGTATGATTTGGTCCAAGAATAATTATATGCTTTGGCACTTCCGCGGCAGAATATGCAATGCCCGCGCTTTTACCCGAATACATATAGCCCGCGTGAGGCGCAATTACAGCAATACATTTTTCCGTTTCAGCCCCTGTCTGCATCAGTTTATCAAGAGTTTTTTTAAGCTCCGCCGCCGATGATTCATAAAAAGTTCCCGCAACAACAGGTTCCCTTAACATTTTTTCTCCCTTTTAATATTTTTTTAATTTTATAATACGAAATTAATTTAGTCAAAACAAAAGGAAATTATGCTTTTCTTATGCTATATTTAAAACAAATATTTTTAATCCGGAGCGTGTTATGCCAAATAAAAAAATTTTTTATCCCGCATTTTTTTGCCTTCTTACAATTATTATAATAATCAGCGGCTGCGGCTCAAATGCAAATCCGGCCGCTCCGGGAGCAAATCCTCCTTTGGCTGGCACAACAATGCCGGGCACATTTACAATCACCCCTACGGCAACATTAACTCCTGTTTCCGGCGCTGACATATATGAAAACGATGACATTTGGCAGAACGCAAAAAATATTATTCCCGGAATTGCCCAATCCCGCACCATACATGTATGGGACGACGAAGACTGGATGAAATTTTCAACAGCTTCCGAATCAACAATTTCAATTACAGTGTCCGGATCATCCAACATTTATTTTGAACTTTACAAATCGCCAAATTTTACAAACACGGTATTTACGGAGGGCAACGGCATTAATCCGCCTTATCATTCGGAAGGATTTATGTCTCCCGGAACTTATTATCTTAAAATACGGCAATTCACATATGCAGACCCTTTTTCTCAGATAAATTACACCGTACTGGTTGAAGTTGAACCAATGGAAACGCATACGTTTACATATACCGTTTCTCCGACTTTTACAATTACATCAACATCAACACCGCAGAGCAACATGACCGTCACGGCAACGGTTACACCCACAGCCACACTTTATGCGCCTGACATTTATGAAGATGATGATTCTTACGAAACCGCCAGAACCATACTGCCGGGAACCATTGAAACAAACCACAACCTTGCGCCTCCGGGAGATGAAGACTGGTACAGATTCACGCTTTCCGCGCCTTCGCATATAACATTTACCGCATCCTCCGACGAACAAAAATACGATTTAAGAATGGAGCTTTATCAGGATTACGGGGGAGGATTAATTTCGGGGGTTCTTAATTATGTAATCGGCGGCGACAATCAGGCATATCTTATAAGAGACCTTTTTCCGGGAACATATCTTATAAAAATATATGACGGAAACATTTCAACCGGTATTACTTATTCGGTTTTCTTTGCCGCTTCCCAGTTTACTCCAACCGTAACACCCTCAGTAACCCCGACTTTAACGCCGTATCCTTCGCCGGATTCGTATGAGCCTGATGACACATATGAAGACGCCAAAGATATAACACCCGGAATTGTACAAAACAAAAATTTCCACGAACCATACAATTACGATTTCATACGGGTCTCCGCATCATCGCCTTCAATATTAAGACTTATGGTAAACGGTTTCCCGGGACAAATATACGGATATATATTATACAGAAACGGTGTGTTGTCAGGCTACGGATCTTACGACGGTCAAATTGACACCGAAATTGACACCGAAACAGACATATATCAAATAGGTGTTTTTGGAAGCTATTGCGATGCCTATACCGTCAAAATAGAGCTTACTCCAATGACCCCAACTTCCACTCCCACAATCACGGAAACATCCACCCGCACGCCTTCAATTACCGCAACGCCGACAATAACAATAACCCACACATGCACTCCAACGGCAAGTCCCACTTCAACATCAACGCCTTACTGGCACGGCGAAATTGATTACAGCGGAATTCCGGTAATCGGCTGCATACTTTCAAACAGAGGCAACTCAACATGGACATACGGATACATCGACAATTCCGATAAAAAAATATTTGTGGCCGGAACAATGATTGGCAACGCGGTTGAAACAAGCTGGCTTGGCAGACGCTGGATGGACTCTTCGCCGTCCGCCGATTACATTGTATTCAAGGAGCTTGCAACAGGAGACCTTTATGTAAGAAAAAGTTCAAACTGGTCAGTTTATCTTGGCTCCGCTCTTGCAACAGGCAATTCCGCAAATTACGGCTCAATCTATGTTGACAAAGTTTCAGACACGCCTTATGTGGCCTATCTTCAAACAGCGACAGACAAAATAACGGTTAAATATTTCAACGGCGCTTACTGGGACCTTTACGGACCTTCCGGTTTCAGCAGCCCGGCTTCATATTCTCCCGCAATAGCAGGTATTGAATCCGATGTGTTTGTTGCTTATAACGACACCTCTGCCGGCAAGGTGAATGTAATGCGCGGGAACGGAACAACATGGGAACAATTCGGAGGAGGCTATGCAACCGACAACGGCGCAAGCGCGGTTGACATACTTATTCTTCCCGGCCCCGTTGTTTATCTTGTATATGACGACATAACAGACGGTAAAATTAAGCTTAAAAAAGGTACAGCTTCAGGCTGGGTCAGCCTTGGCGCCGAATCAATTTCTTCAGTAGGAGGTTCAACACCGTATATCACCGGCGATTCACTGTCAATATACGCCGTATTTGCGGATGACAATAACGGATACAAAGCAACCGCGGTTAAAATAACCGAATCTTCCTGGAGCTATTTGAACCCGGCTGCATTCTCATCAGGAGCCGCAAACAGCCTTTATGCAATAACAATTAACGGAAACTTATTTGCAGCCTACAGAATGCCTCCAAATTACCTTATGAAAATAAATATGTACTATTAAGAAGAAAATCTTTTAAAAAATTTTTTTACGTCTTCAATATCAAAAGTGCACTTTGAAGGCGGAAGAGCTTTTAAAAATATCTTTCCGTAAGATTTATTTACTATTCTGCTGTCAAGTATCATAACCGCGCCATAATCCTCATGGCCGCGTATTAACCTTCCAAAACCCTGTTTTAACGCAAAAACGGCGCGTGGAAGCGCAACTTCCGCAAAGTCATTTCCTCCTGTGTCTTTAACATGGCGGTATACGGCTTTTGTAAGAGGATGTTCCGGAACTTCAAAAGGCAGGCGGCATATTACAACGCATTTTAAAGCTTCCCCCTTTACATCTATGCCCTGCCAAAACGAAGAAACCGCAAACAAAACACTTGGTTCCTTTTTAAATTTTTCTATAAGTTTCACGGGGGCTGCGTCTCCCTGAATAAGCAAAGGGACTGTATGTTTTTGCATGACAGTAAGTTCAAACACTTTTCTCATCATATCATTGCTTGTAAAAAGAACCAAAACACCCCCTCCGGTCATTTCTATTGCCTGTTTTATTCTAAGAGCGCATTCTTCATTAAAGCCGGGCGTACCCGGCTCGGGCATATCCTTTTCTATATATAATATTGTTCTGTTTTCAAAATCAAAAGGGGAAGGAAGAGATATGCATTTGGCTTCATTTATTCCAAACTGTTTTTTTATATATGAAAAATCGCCTCCCGCGCTTAAAGTGGCGGAAGTAAAAATAACACTCTTATAAAAAGGATTTATATTTTCATTAAAAATATCCGCAAGATTGTACGGTGTTATAACAAGGTCCAGAAATCCGCCTTTAATTTCCTCCGCCCAATAAAAATGCCCTTCAACAGTCCGCCCAAGCCATGCATCCATTATCATTGACTGATTTATAAGTTCGTCGGCTATCATCATGCCAAGCTTCTGTCTGCCAGCATCCTCCTGTTCAAGCGCCTTTACTTTTAATTTTGAAACAATTTCATTTAATGCTTCCTGAGCGCTGAATTTTATTTCCAATTTTTTGTCAACCAAAACGGCTTTTTTGGATCCAATCAAAGCAAGTTCCGCGGAATTTTTTATATCCTCAATTTGGCTTTGAAAAATGTCTTTTAAACCGGAGGCAAAAACTGCTTTTGAACGCTTCCCGCCTTTTAATGTTTTGCGGCCTTTTTGAAGATAATCCTCGGCGTCATGTAAAGCCTTTACAAAAGCCAAATAAGAAAACTTAAGACCTGTCATTTCCCGCATTGTGTCTTCAACCCTGTGCGCTTCGTCAAACACAATGTACTCGGCTCCGGGAAGCAGCTTTCTGTCAACCATGATATCGCTGAAAAAAAGATGATGGTTAACAACAATTATATTTACCCTGCTTAAACGGTGCCTTGCGTTCCAATAATGGCATTTTTTAAAATATATACATGCTTCCTCAAAACATTCTTCCCTTATCCTGTTAAGTTTTGCCCACTCATCTTCAGGAACATGAAAAGGCGTGTTTTCCCTCAGTCCGTCTCCGTCATATATAAAATCAAGCAATTCATCAGGACCTGACGCATTGGCAAACAAAGGCATTTTGTCGGCAACATATGAAGCTCTTCTTTTACAGACATAATTTGCCGATCCAAAAAGCGTGTCAAATTTCAGTTCGGGGAATATCCGTTTTAAAACAGGCAGGTCTTTTTTTATTATCTGCTGCTGAAGCGTCTTGCTGTATGTTGAAACTATAACCCTGCATCCTTCTTCGATTGATTTTTTTGCAAGAGGAATAAGGTAAGCAAGGGTCTTCCCTGTTCCCGTTCCCGCTTCAATAACAAGAGTGCCTCCGTCTTCAAGGCATTCTTCCACATAAGACGCCATTTCTGTCTGCTGGCGCCTTTTTTCATATCCTTCTATTATTTCAGGAAGACTTTCTTTAAAATATTTTTCAGTTTTCACCAGTCTTTTTCCCCGCCGGAAGCACCCTGCCTCGGCATTATCTCTTCCCCAAACATTCTTCTTTGCATCATTTCAAACATTCTGTCAAAAGGATCCAAATTTTGATTTTTGTTGTTGTTTCCAAAATATCCTCTGTATTGCCTTTCATCTCTTTTCATGCTGTTAAGTATGGCCTGTGCTTCGTCTTCCGTAATTGCGCCGAGTTTTTCCTTCCTTGCCCGCTCAGCCGCCTTTTCTTCCGCCTGTTTTTGAGCTTCTGTTTTTCCGTTTTCATTTCCGGAATTTTTTTCTTTGCCTTTGCCGCCTTTGCCATTATTATCGCCCGTCTTGTTTTCTCCGCTCTTCCCCTCCGATTCTCCGTCCTTGCCGTCTTTTTTGTTTTCCCGGCCTTTCCCTTTTTTATCCTGATTGTCTTTGCCGTCTTCCTGTTTTATCATTTTTTTTGTTTCTTCAATATTATATTTGGTGTCCTCGTCCTTTGGTTTTAAAGAAAGCGCTTTTTCATACATTGAAAGGGCATCCTGATATTTCCCCTGCTTAAACAAAGCGTTTCCTGAATTATAGTACGCTTCATATCTGTCCGGATTTTTTTGTATGAATTCCGAATACTTTGAAAGCGCCTTTTCATAATCTCCGGCCAGATATGCCTGATTTCCCTCTTTAAACGCAGAGGCAAAAACACAAGACACGGACAATAAAACAGCTGTTAAAACAATAATTAATTTCTTCATGGTTAATATTATACAACTTTTTAATTTAAGTTTTAACTGTCTCTTCCGAAGATATAATGAAAAATTTTTTAATTTTTAAACAGGGGGATGACATGAAAAAAGCGTTACTTTTGCAGGTTTTGTTCTTTGTTTTTGCATTTGTTTTACAGGCCGCAGAAATCCGGCTGGGTGTTACATGGTACAAAAAATCAGGAATGGCAGACAATGTGTTAAAAGGGATGACAGCGGAGCTTTCAAAAACAGCGCCTCAAATAAAACTTGAAGTTGCGCCTGAACTTGCTGATTTGGCCGCGCTTGAAGCCAAAGTAAAAGAATTTGAAAAAACAAAGGCTGCCGTTGTTTTAATGCGTTCAGACAGCATTGAATACGCCAAGAAAAACATGCCTTCAATACCGGTTTTTTTCGGAGCCGCCAACGACCCTGTTGAACTTGGCTTTATAAAAAACGCAAAGTCGCCGGAAATAAACGCAACCGGTGTTTCTTATGCTCTTTCTTACGAAACCCAGATTGATTCTTTCATTAAAGTGGCCGGCAAGCCAAAAAAAATAGTTCTATTGCTTCAGAAAGACCATGCAAGTTCCCCGATCAACGCTGAAAATACAAAGAAAATTTGCGAAGCAAAAAAAATAGAATATGTTGATTTCCTGTGCGGCAACACGGAAGAGGCGGTTGCGGCGGTATCTTCACTTGACTCAAAAGACACATTTATAATTCTTGGTTCGCAGAACATATACATAGACGGAGGGCAATCCGTACAGGCGGCGCTTTCAAAATCACCGGTTTTCTCTTATACGGAAAAACCCGTAAAGGCCGGGGCATTATGCGGCCTTGTTGCCGATGACGAAAAACTTGGAAGGCTTCTGGCCGGCCAAATTGTTGACATTCTGATCAAAGGCAAAAAATTCAGCGAAGTTCCGGTAATATACGATGACAAGCCAAAACTTCTTATAAACGCCAAAACCGCGGAAAGGCTGAAACTTAACATCCCGTATGAAGTTATAAAATCGGCCAAAATAATAGAGTGATTTATGGGATTTAAATGGCGAATTCTTCTGCCTGTTATTGTGCTGTTATTGCTGGGTTTTTTTATAACCGCTTATATTTCCTATGTTTCTTCAAAACAGGCGCTTTACAGGTCTGCAATTTCCGAATTAAACAATTTGGCTTCAAATACGGCGGAACTGCTTTCCTTATGGGTTAACGAACTTCGTTCAAACGAGATTAAAAACCTTGCCTCACAGGAAATGTACTCGCTTGCATTTGAAGATTCATTTGTAGGCAAAGCAGCCCTTGAACGCGCTTCGCAGGAATTGGCAAAAGCAAAAAAACGCCTTGCTGCTTATGAAACAATCAACGGTTCATTTAATAACGGCTTAATCAGATTTTCCTCGGAAAACCGTACAATTGCTTCAAAATTTAAAAGTTCAATGAATATTTCTTTGATTAAAAAAGATAAAATTTTAATTTCAGAGCCTTTCATAAGCCCTGTTTCAGGTTCTCCTTTAATAGCTGTTATATGCGGAATTTATTCTCCGGAAGGCCGGAGTCCGGGCTTTATGTCAGGATATGCTTCTCTTTCAGTTTTTGCGGAGAAATATATTTACCCCGTAAAAATCGGCAAACTTGGTTTTTTATATCTGATTGACGAAAACGGAAAAATAATCCTGCACCCGAAACGCAAAAAACAAATTGCCGAAAATGCGCCGTCAGAGGCGCTTTCCGAAGGAAAAACAGAATACACGGAAAACAAAAGAAAAAAGCTCGCGGTAATAAAAAATGTTCCCGGACTTCCATGGAAAATTGCGGCAGAATCCGATTTACTTGAAATAATGGAACCAGCTTTCAGAATAAGAAAGACAATATCCTTTGTGGCTGTTATGTGCGTTATTTTTATAATTGCGGTCATATATTTTACTTCAGACAAGACAATAAAACCTCTTCTTGAGGCAATCAGGAATATAAGCGGCATTACAGGAGATGTTCACAGCGCCTCAGGAAGCCTCACAGAAATAAGTTCATCACTTGCTCAATCCTTTGCAAAACAAGCTGCCGGGCTTGAACAGTCTTCGGCGGCATCCGAAGAACTGTCCTCTTCAATAAAACAAAGCGCCGAAAACGCCCGCATATCGGAAAACAACGCAAACGAAGCTGTTAATCTTTCCGGGCAGGGCATGGATGCCGTAAACAGACTTTCTGATACAATAGAAGGCATAAGCAAAAGCGCATCGGAAACATCCAAGATAATAAAGACGATAAATGAAATTTCATTCCAGACAAACCTTCTTGCATTAAATGCGGCGGTTGAAGCCGCGCGCGCAGGCGATGCAGGAAAGGGTTTTGCGGTTGTTGCCGAGGAGGTAAGAAACCTTGCCAAAAGAAGCTCGGAAGCCGCAAACCTTACAAATGAACTTATTGAAAAATCCGTAATAAGTGCAAAAAAAGGGCATCAGGTGGTTTTTGAAGTTACCGGAATATTTACGCAAATCCGCGAACAAATAATAAAACTGCAGAACCTTATAAAAGACTCCGCAAGGACTTCTATCGAACAATCCAAAGGAATAGAACAAATAAACGGTTCTCTCTCAGAGTCGGACATCATGATACAAAAAAACACCGCCTCTGCCGACGAAGCAGCATCCTGCGCGCGGAATTTATCAAACCTTGCGGATAAACTGGCCGAAGTGGTTGAAATACTGCAAAAAACTTCAAGATAGACTTAATCGCTTGTTTTTCTGAACTGTTTGATTGCCATGGTAAATATAATAACCGCAAAAGCAAGCAAAGCCAGGGTTTCGGGCAGAAGTTCGGTGAAATTAAGGCCCTTCAAAAAAATCCCCCTGATTATCACCATGTAATACCTAAGCGGTATTATATAAGTGATAAACTGCAATATTTCTGGCATATTTTTTATCGGGAACAAAAAACCGGACAAAAGCATGCTTGGAACTATAAAAAACATTGATGTAAGCATTGCCTGCTGCTGGGTTGAAGATACGGTTGAAATGTAAATGCCAAGGCCAAGATTTGCAACTATCATAAAAAGCGAAAGAAACATTAAAAGGAAAAAATTTCCCTTAAAACTTATCCCAAATACAAGCAGGCTTAACCCGGAAATCAGTATTATTTCAACCAGTGCTATTGCAACATAGGGAACAATTTTCCCAAGTATTATCTCCGAAGGTTTTACGGGCGTAACCGTCATTTGTTCATAATTGCCGTTCTCCTTTTCCCTGACTATTGAAACCGCAGTCACAATCATGGTAACTATCATCAAAATAAGCCCTATTACTCCGGGAACCATTACATTTGCACTTTTTAATTCCGGGTTATACCACACTCTTTCTTTCATGCTTAATGACGGCAGCCCGCCGATTTGTTTTTTTATTGTTTCCATTTTTTTAAAGAAAATTTCATCCGAATAAGCCTGTATAATCATAGATGCGCGGTTCATGCTTACGGTTGAAGAATTGCTGTCAGAACCGTCCGAAATCACCTGTATTTTTGAAGGAAGATTTTTTTTGACGGAAACCGACAAACCCTTTGGTATGTTAACGGCCAGCCTTGCTTTCCCGCTTTTCAGCGCCTCGTCAATCATTTTCTGCTCTGTTGCTATTTCAACAACCCTGAAATACTCGCTGTGCGTGAATTTATCCGCAAGTTTTCTTGATATTTCAGTATTATCCCCGTCGCAAATAAGTGTCTTCACATTTTTTATGTCTGTTGTTGCCACATACCCGAAGATTATCATCTGAATCACCGGCGCAATAATAAGCACACGCAGCAGACCGCTTCTTTTTAATTCAAGAAACTCTTTCTTTATTATGTACATTACAGGGTGCTTTTTCATTTTGCCCTCACATTGTCTTTTTAAAACGCTTCGCGGAAAGCAAAAGGAAGAAAAAACCAAAAAACATAAGCGGAAGGCCTTCAGGCCAGAGCTCCGCAATACCGGCGCCTGGTTTCAAAAAAAGGGTACGCAGCGCCGTCAGGTAATATCTTGCCGGCACTGCATATGTTATTCCCTGTATTATTTTTGGCATTGATTCAATGGGAAAAACAAAACCTGAAAGAAGTATTGAAGGAAGCATTGTGGCCATAATGGTCCCGATAACCGCCACTGTCTGATTCGGCGCAACGCTTGAAATAAGCATGCCAAGACCCATGGCTGTAAAAATAAAAAAAGCCGAAAACAGAATAAACACAATAAAATCACCCCTGAAAGGAACTTTAAACCATAAAGTTCCCACCAAAACAACTATAAGCACGTCCATAAAACCTATCAAAACATACGGCGCAAGTTTGCCCGCCATAAGTTCAAGCGGTTTTACCGGCGTTGAAATAAGCTGTTCAAACGTGCCCCGCTCGCGTTCCCTTACAACGGTAAGTGATGTCAATGTTGCCGCAATCAGCATCATCAGAATTGCGATAAGTCCCGGAACGATAAAATTAGTGCTTTTCATTTCCGGGTTATACCATATCCTTGGCTCGGACTGAATCGACGGCATCCTTTTTGGGTTAATTCCGCGCATTTTAACCTTGGTAAGAACTATATTCCTGTAATAAGACATTATTATTGCATTGGAATAACCTATTGCAACATTAACTGTATTTGTGTCCGAACCGTCGCAGATCAACTGAATTTCAGCCTGCCTGTTCAGTTTTAAATCATGTGAAAAACCCTTTGGAATATGCAAAATCACTTTTACCCTGTTAACGCGCATTGCTTCAACGGCCTTTGCCATGTCGTTAACGCTTTTTTTGTCCGTTAAAAAGTAACCAAGCGAGCTGAATTTATGCACAAGATCCCTGCTTTCTTTTGTATTATCCATATCAACAACCGCCATATCTATGTTTCTTATGTCAAAAGTAACCGCATAGCCGTAAAGTATCAAAAGCACAACCGGCGCAAGCAATGCGATGCCAAAGGAACGGGGATCCCTTCTTATTTGTATAAACTCTTTTAAAAAAACCGCCTTTATCCTGTTAATGTCAAATTTTTTCACGCTTTTGTCCATTATCGCCTCACAAGTTTTACAAATACATCGTCCATTGTGGGCTGTACCTGTCTGAATTCGGAATATTTTATGCCCGCCTTATCAAGAATCTTTGCAACAGCATTCATTGTTTCTTCAGGGCCGGAATACGGAACAATATGCAGCACGGCGCCATGAACGGACACTTCGCCTATAACGGATTGTTTCTCACTCACAACGGAAAATGCCTTCACTATGTCAGATGTCTCAATTTCATAAACAGGCTTGTCAAAAGCCGCGGCTTTTATTTCATGCAGCCCGCCTTCAACCAGTATCCTTCCGTTATTCATAAGGGCAACTCTGCCGCAGTTTTCCACTTCATCCATATAATGTGTGGTAACAAAAACCGTTGTTCCTTTCGACGAAAGATTTTCTATTATTTTCCAGAAACGCCGCCTTAATACAGGGTCCACTCCGGCGGTAGGCTCGTCAAGAAAAAGAATCTCCGGCTCGTGGGAAATAGCGCAGGCAAGAGCGGTCCTTTGTTTGGCCCCTCCGGGTATGTCCGATACCGGCCTTTCTTTCATTTCGGTCAGTTCAAGAATTTCGGAAAGCTCTTCAATGCGCGAGGGTATTCTTTTTCCGTCAACTCCGTAAATGCCGGCATAAAACTCAATGTTTTCAGCAACTGTCATAAAATTATAAAGAGAAAACTTCTGCGACATGTACCCAAGACGCCTCTTAACCTGTTCAGGCTCTTTTTTCACGCTGAATCCCGCAACAATTGCGTCTCCTGATGTGGGAACAAGCAGGCCGCACAGCATTCTTATTGTGGTTGTTTTGCCTGCGCCATTTGCCCCGAGGAAACCAAAAATTTCACCCTTATTGACTTCAAAACTGACGTTGTCAACAGCCGTGAATCTGCCGAACTTTTTTGTGAGAGATTCCGCCTTAACCGATATTCCCATTTTCACCCGCCAAATTTTCCATAAAAACATCTTCTATAGTAACGCTTACTCTTTTAAAGCCGCAGTCTCCGATTCTTCTTTTTATTTCTTCGGCGGTTTCTTCGTTAGAAACCGAAATTCTCTGCATTTTTCCAAATGCTCTTATATCACGGACTCCCGAAACTCCGGCAGATGCCTCATTAATAACCGCGGAGGAACAGTCTGCCTCAAAAACCAAAATTTTACAGCTTCTTTTAAGTTCAGCAGGACCGCCCTCCTTTAGTACTTTTCCTTCATACAAAAGCGCAACATAACCGCACCATTCGGCTTCGTCCATATAAGGCGTGCTTACAATTATTGAAACCCCCTCTGACCTTATCTGCTGAAGCATTTCCCAAAGCTCCCGTCTTGAAACAGGGTCTACACCGGTCGTGGGTTCATCAAGTATTAAAATTTTTGGTCTGTGTATCAGGGTGCACATCAGCGCAAGCTTCTGCTTCATTCCGCCTGATAAATCCCCAGCCAGCCTGTCAGAAAAAGGGCCAAGCCGCGTCATTTTCAAAAGCGGAGGAATCCTTTCATTCAGGGTTTTCGCGTCTATTCCGAAAATATCCGCAAAAAACCTTATATTTTCATTTACCGTAAGGTCCTGATAGAGCGAGAATTTTTGCGGCATATAACCGCATTCTTCCTTGACACGTTCCGATTCCTTGGGAAGCCGGTAACCCGCCACATAAACTTCCCCCGAATCAGGTTCCATTATTCCCCCAAGTATGCGCAAAAGCGTTGTTTTACCGGCTCCATCGGGTCCTATAACCCCAAATATATCGCCTTGTCTCATTACAAAAGAAAGCCCGGATAAAGCCGATTTGCCGTTAAATTTTTTGCTTAATCCTGTTACCCTCACAATTTCATTCATACAATATGCTCATTTTATTTTTATAACAACATCCGCGGGTATTCCCGGCTTTAAAAAACCTTCCTTGTTGTCAACTGTCACTTCCATTCTGAAAACTTGTTTTACCCGTTCATCCTTGGTCTGCACGTTTTTCGGCGTGAACTCCGCCTGGGAAGAAATAAAGTTCACTTTTCCCTTAAATTTTTTTTGGGGATAAGCATCCACAGTGACTTCGGCATCATCATTATGCTTAACCAAAGACATATCCTTTAAAGGCACGTAAATGGAGACCTTGGCTGTGCCAAGGTCTCCCAATGTAAATACGGGGGAATTTGCCGAAACCAATTCGCCTTCTTCGGCATAAATTTTCATTATTGTACCGCTCCATGGAGCTTTTATGGCGGCTTCATTATAAAGTTTTTCCGCAGACGCATAAGCCGCATTCGCGGAAAGGTATGCGGCCTGAGCCTGTTCGTAAGAAGCTTTTGCTATGGCATTTGACGCATAAAGATCTTTGGCCCTTTCATAATTTAATTTTGCATTTTCAAGCACAGTTGCCGCCGCATCCCTGGAAGCTTTTACAACCGTATCGTCAAGCTTCACCACAATTTCTCCCTTGTTTACAAAACTGCCTTCACTTTTTAAAATTTCAACAACCCTGGAAGAAGTCATTGAAGCAACGTCAACCTGTTTTATTTCAACCGTGCCGGAAGCGCTTACGGCGTTTTTGTCGGCGGCGCAGCCAAACCCCGCAACGCATGCAATAATTATAAAAAAATATTTTTTCATTTTTTTATACCCTCCATCAGCATTTTAATTACAACCCTTTTTCTTTCGGATATGAATCCGTTTATTAATTTTTTATTGATGCCCATCGGCTTTATTATGTCATCAAGAAGTTCTTTTGCAAAATAAACAGGTATTACCTGGCTGATTATGCTTATGACAAGATGAAATGGGTTCATTTTCCTTATTTTTCCTTCATTCATTCTGCGCTTAAAATATTTGTATATTGAACCCGAAACCGGGTTAAAAGGCACGCGGTTAAAATTTTTAAGGACAAATTTTTTTATTTCCCGCCCGCCCCTTGTTATTTCATAAAGAAGCATCCTTATTTTTGAATGGTTTTCCGTAAAAACTTTAATATAGGCGTCCATTATCTGCTCAATTTTCACTTCCACGGTCTCATCACCGTCTTTAATCTTTAAAAGCTCTTCCAAAAGCGCCTCAAAAACACTTTCAACCGCGGTTGCATAAACGGTTTCCTTGTTTCTGAAATAATAATGCATCATGGCTTTATTTACGCCGGCTCTTTGTGCTATTCTTTTTGTCCTGGCGCCGTAAAAACCGTATTCAATAAACTCTTCGGTTGCCGCTTCAAGAATTTTTTCCTTTGTGTCTTTTTCTTTTTTCTTTTCGGACATTTTTCACCCTTACCGCCGGAAAAAGAGAAAGCCAATAAAAGACGAACAAAACCCGGCTCTTTTCTTTTTCGCGCTCTTCAGCTTTCCAACCTTTTGGTTTAACCATTTGGTTAATTTTAGGACTAAAAACATCGGTTGTCAACGTCTTTTCTTTAAAGTATACTCATATAAAAAGAGGTTGAAATTTGAAAAATTACACAAAAAATTTTAAAAAACTTTCACAAATATCCGCGCTTTGCGCGATTATACTGGTTCCGCTGGTTTTCATGCTGGAAGCAAACGAAGCTTTCGAGACTGCAAAAGCCCTCGCGTTTTATCTTTTTGTCTCGGTTTCCGCGGGATCTTTTTTCATTTACGGATATTTAAACAGGAATAACGGGACAAAAATAAAACTGTCTCCGCTTTTTATGCCGGTTAGCGGCATTATGCTTGCCTATCTTCTTTCATTGATAAAAAGCCTGTCCGTTAACATCCACTCTTTTCCCCTAAATTTTCAGTTTTTTATGCTTATCTTTTTCTGCACTCTGCTTTTTGTTCTGCTTACTTCAATTTTCGAACAAAAAGATGTGCCTCTGATAATTTTTTCCGTCCTTTCCTCCCATGCAATTGTTGCTTTTTACGGATTATTGCAATATGCGGGATACGACTGGATAAGCTGGGTCAGTTTCGGCGAAGGCAGGGTATATTCAACACTCGGCAATCCTGATTATATGGCCGCCCAGTTTACGCTTCTTCTGCCTTTTTCAGCGGCGCTTTTAATGACCGCAAAAACCAATATCAAAAAAATTTTTTACGGCTTTTTATCCCTTGCTTTCATATTTCTTATAATCGTATCGCACGGCAGGGGCGCCTGGCTTGCCATGATTATATCTTTCTTTGCCTTTCCGCTTGCTCTTTTTATCTCATCAGGAAAAGATATTTTCCAAAAGTCACGCATTTTTTTCGCCGGTGCCGCGGCAATACTTGTCTTAATGACACTTGTTTTTACAATACCCAATCCCATAAACAGGAATTCAATAATTGAAAGAATAAAGCACGGCTTTGACAGGACAAGTGATTCCGTGGCGGTAAGGTTGTTTTACTGGGAATCAGCGCTTCATATGGCTGAATTAAACCCGCTCTTTGGCGTTGGCCCCGGCGGCTTTTCGCTTAATACCGCCTTATACCAGCGAAGGGTTCTTGACAGATGGGAAAAAACCGCGCCGGATATGGCGGAAAAAGTGCAGCCGCACGTTGAACTTTATGCCCACAATGACATTCTTCAAAACCTGGCGGAAACAGGCTTCTTCGGTCTTGGAATGTTTATTTGGCTGTTGATTGCAATGCTTTACTTTCCTTTTAAGCCGGTTAATCCGTCGCCATACATGACTGCGGCTTTTTTTACTTCAACAGCAGCGTTCATTTTTAACGGACTTCTTAATTTCCCGTGGCGTGTA
Source organism: uncultured Spirochaetia bacterium (assembly GCA_964417645.1). GTDB lineage: Bacteria > Oederibacteriota > PGYV01 > PGYV01 > PGYV01 > CAYQIS01. The sequence goes on along the minus strand of CAYQIS010000002.1, from coordinate 44,039 downwards.
ATGCCCACAATCTCGCTTTTATACACATTTGCGGCATGCACAGCGCTTTATTCACATTCAAGAAGATATCAACTTTCTCCTTTGGCCGTAAAAATTCTTGCGGCCATATTCCTGACAATTTCAATCTATACTCCCGTAACACAGTCCAGGTCGCTTTACGCAAATATATCCGTTAAAAACGGCCAGGCCTATTTTGCGCAGAAAAATTTTCCGGCCGCCCGTGAAACTTTTGAAAAAGCCCTTAAATCAGGCCCCCGTGGAACGGACAGGATAGAACTACTGCTTTATGCAGGCAACGCTTATCACGCTTTAAACAATCCGGATAAAGGAATTGAATACTATCTTGAAGGCATAAAGATGTTTCCCAATTTCATCGAATCGCATTATAACGTTGCAAACATATATATGCAGACCGGCAAAACAGAAAAAGCAATAGAAGAATTTAACAAAGTCCTGTCTCTTAATCCGAAATTTTCAGCCGCCCACAACAACCTTGCCAATATTTATTTTAATCAGGGAAAATATGACAAAGCCCGCGAAATGTACGAGCTTGCGGTAAAAACAAATCCAAAAAGCGTTGAGGCCCGATATAATCTTGGCGCGGCACTTTTCAGGGACAAAAAATACAAAGAAGCAAAGGAACAGCTTCTGGAAGCTTTAAAAATAGACCCAAATTACGAACTTGCAAAACAATGGGCAGAACAGCTTTCAAAAATGGGCTACTGATTATTTAGGAAGCGCGCCGAACAAACCAAGAATTGCCTTGTGTATCCTGTGAATCACCATTGTCCCCGGCATAAACATAAAAGGGCAAAAACCCGTTATAAGAACGGCTCCTGAATTGGCTACAGCTGCAAGCGCCGTCGGGCTGCTTACGCCTTTCATTATATGTTCATGCATCCAAACCTGCTTAACACCGGCTTCAACAACATCTTTGGCGGCCGCTTCCTGGGCATGGGGCGGAACAATAATTATCGCGGCATCCACACCGCCTTTTATTTCCTTAACGGACGAAGCGCAGGCGATTCCGTCAATTTCCTTTGCGTTTGGGTTTACCGGTATTACTTCATATCCTTTTTTCCTAAGCTCCGAAAACAGATGATATCCGTATTTTTTCCTGTCTCTTGAAGCGCCAACAACAGCGATTTTCTTTGAAGCATAAAATTTTTCTATTTCCGCTTTTCCAACCATTTTAAATCTCCTTTGTCAATTTACTTTTCCAAAAATCAGGGCTTCGGCTATTATTTCTCCGTAAGAAGGGTGAATATGCATTGTGTCCCGGACTTGTTCAACTGAAAGACTTGCATTAATTATTACAGACAGTTCATTTACAATTTCGGCCGCATGGGTTCCAACAACACTTGCGCCGGTAATAATTCCTTTTTGGGCTATTATTTTTATAAAACCCGTGTCTTCTCCTTCAACAACCGCTTTGCCTATTGCCTTGAAAAAATATTTATAAACCGTATACGGAATGCCCGATGTTTTTGCCGCGTCTTCCGTAATGCCGCATCCTCCAAGCTGAGGCACGGAAAAAACCAGCCTTGGCATTTTTTCGTAATGTATAACTTTCGTTTTTTCGTGATTAATTGCGGCTATTATATTTTCTGCCTCTTTATACGCCGTATATGCAAGCATTGGGGTTGCAATACAGTCGCCGGCCGCATAAATGTTTTTTACATTTGTTTCCCCGCGTTCATTTACCTTAATAAAACCTTTTGCGTCTGTTTCAACACCGGCGTATTCAAGCCCTAAATTCGCGGTATCGGCCTGTCTTCCTGTTGCCTCAATTATCAGCCCGAATTTTTCATCAACCGTTTCAAAAGAAACCGCCGCATCACCGGTTATTCCCGTAATCCTGCACGGCGCAAGAACCCTTATTCCTTTTTTCTTAAACTCCCTGTTAATCATCCTCACCGCTTCGCTGTCTTCTCCTGATAATATGCTTTCCCTTGCTTCCGCAATTGTAACCTTTACACCCATATTGTTAAGGTAAGAGGCATATTCGCAGCCTATTACCCCTCCCCCGATAATCAGCGCGGTTTCAGGTTTTTCCGAAAGCGAAAAAATATATGAGCTCGGCTTAACCGCAGGGCTGTCAAAAAAACGCATTGGCTTTGAACCCGCGGCAATAAGAAAATCCCTTGAAGTTATTATCCTGCCGTTTACGCTTATTGATTCGCGGGAAGTAAATACAGCCCTGCCTTCAATCAGGTCAACACCGGCGGATTTAAGCCTTGCAGTAAGCCCGTTTCTTATGCCCGCTGTTTTTTCCATCACATGGCTTATCACTTCAGACATGGTTTTTCCTTTCACGCTTTCATGCAAAAGCCCTTTTAACGGTATGCAGCCCTCATTCAAACACGTGCCGCCTATTCTGCCGAGGTTATCGTCAACAAGAGCCGTCTTAATTTTTCTTGCGGAAGCAAGCAGCGCAGCTGTGTATCCGGCCGGTCCTGCCCCAATTATTACAAGCTGATAATCCATGTTTAAACCCCTTTTTATTTTATTATTATAAAATTTTTAAATTTTATATTTTTCCGCCATATATGAACTTCTTACAAACCTTCCGCTCATTACACTTTTAAATCCTGCCTTGTAAGCAAGCTGTTCATATTCCAGGAATTCTTTGTCAGTAATATCCCTGATAACTTCCGCGTGTGTTTTTGAAGGGGCTATATACTGGCCAATTGACATATTATCACAGCCGGCGCTCACAAGGTCATTAAAAACAGAGGCCACTTCTTCCTTTCTTTCCCCAAGGCCAAGCATAATTGCCGATTTTGTTATGACAAGCGGATTGATTTTCTTTGCCGCCGCAATTACTTTCAGGCTTCTTTCATAAGACGCTCCCCTTCGCAGATGATACAATGACGGCACTGTCTCAACATTGTGGGCAAAACACGCGGGGCCGGCTTTAATTACCGTTTTAATCGCTTCCTCATCACATTTAAAGTCAGGCACAAGGACTTCAACCGCTGTTTGCGGATTTATCGCCCTGATTTGTTTAATTGTTTCGGCATAGTGAGAAGCTCCTCCGTCTTCAAGGTCGTCCCTGGTGACCGATGTTACAACAGCGTATTTAAGCCCAAGCTTTTTTACGGCATTTGCAACATTAACGGGTTCGGAAGAATCAACCGGGCCGGGAACTCCCCTTTTTACATTGCAAAAGGAACAAAGCCTTGTGCAGTTTTCACCCAAAATCAAAAAAGTTGCAGTGCCCCTGTTATAACACTCCGAAATATTGGGGCAGCGGGCCTGGCTGCATACCGTCCTTAAATTAAGCCCGGATAATTTTTCTTCGGTTTCGTGCATTTTTCTGAAATCAATTTTTTTATTTTTCAAATCCTGCCTTCCTCATTCCATGCCCTGTTAACATACTTTTCGGTCATCAGTTTTACTATTTCTTTTTTTTCATCCATTTCAAGATCGTGTTCATAAATGTCAAGCCCTGTTGTCTCAATGAAACACGCAATTAGGTTTGAGTATATTTCACCATGGCCAACGGCCCTGCCAAGCAGTTCATTAACCGAGGTATAAGGAAGATTTCCAAAAGCTTTTGAAATGTATTTTTCCGCATCACGCCTTAACACAAGGGGAATTGAGCCGTGCTGTATAACGGCATTTAAATCCCTGCTTCTGAATTGCGCGTTCCCTCCAAGTTTTTTGCCGTTTGCGGTTATGTCAAAAGCTTCAAAACCTTCATAACAAATCTCAGACCTGCCCTGCCCCTTAAAAAGCCCGCAGTCGCATGCAAAACCGGCTTTTATTCCGCTTTTATCAAGGGCTTTGACAATAAAAGAATTAAGTTTTCTGTAGGATTCCTTAACTCCCGTATTATTATCCCATCCAAAATCGCTTTCATGAAAACACATTGAATAGGTCACTTCATCCGCATGAAAAATGGCTCCGCCGCCTGTTATTCTTCTTACAAAAGGCACCTTGTCTGTTTTAAGAAGTTCAATATTAATGTTTGAAATATCCTGATGCCTGCCGATTGACAAGCCTTCCGGTTTCCAGGAATAAAAACGGATTACCGGTATTCTTGTTTCGGCGTAAAACCTTGCAAGGTATTCGTCAATTGCCATATTTTCATATGGCGAATAAAACCCGAAAGGAATCAGCCTTGCTTTTTTCAAAAGCATGTTATCTTGATTTCTCTGGCTGCCTTTGCTTCATCAGGTCTTGAAACAGGAGTGGAATAAGGCGAACCCTTTATCTTTTCGGGTTCGGTTTCGCTGAGTTTTGCTATTTCAATCATGGCATCGCAGAAAGCATCCAGTGTTTCCTTTGATTCAGTTTCTGTCGGCTCTATCATTATTGCTTCATTAACAACAAGTGGGAAATAAATTGTGGGCGGATGAAATCCCCTGTCAATAAGCGCCTTTGCAATGTCAACGGCATGTACGCCGTTTTTCGCCTGCTTTTTTGCCGTAAAAACACATTCATGCATGCAAGTCCTGTCATAAGGCAGGTCATAATATGGCTTTAATTTTTCCATTACATAATTTGCGTTTAACACGGCCATTTCCGAAGCGTCAATTAACCCTTCTTTCCCAAGCATCAGAATATAAGTGTATGCTTTAAGCAAGACTCCAAAATTTCCGAAAAAGGAAGCCATGCGCCCTATTGAATCCGAAATATCCGTTTTAACCGAATACTTTCCCGAATTATCCTTTACCACAACCGGAACAGGAATAAACGGCAGGAGGCGTTCTGATACTCCCACAACACCGGAGCCGGGGCCTCCTCCTCCGTGCGGCGTTGAAAAAGTCTTGTGAAGGTTCATGTGCACAACATCAAAACCAATGTCACCCGGCCTCACTTTGCCCATTATTGCGTTTAAATTTGCGCCGTCATAATACATTATGGCGTCATGCTTTCTTGCAAGCATGCATATTTCCATTGCTTTCTTTTCAAACACGCCAAGCGTTCCCGGGACAGTCATCATAACTCCGGCCGTATCATCGTTAATTTTTGCGCTGAACGCCTCAAAATCCATGCAGCCTTCGGCGTCAACAGGAACAGACACAACCTCGTATCCGGCAACAGCGGCTGAAGCCGGATTTGTTCCGTGTGCTGATTCAGGCACAATGATATGCTTTTTATGATTTCCTTTTTTCCTGTGATAAGCCGCCATAAGGAGTATTCCTGTCATTTCACCGTGAGCGCCCGCATAAGGCTGTGTGGTTACACCTTTCATGCCGGTTATTTCCGCAAGAAGATTTGAAAGTTCATAAACAACAGCAAGGGCTCCCTGACAGTCTTTTTCAGAAACATATGCGGTGGAAGGATGCAGCTTAACAAAGCCCGGCATTGAAGCCGTATATTCGTTAACCCTGGGGTTATACTTCATTGTGCAGGAACCAAGAGGATAAAAATGCGTGTCAACGGAGAAATTAAGCCTTGACAGGTTTGTATAATGCCTTACAACATCAAGCTCGGAAAGTTCAGGAAGCCCGCTGTCTGTTTTTCTCAAAAGGTTTTGCGGAATCATATTTAATGCCTTGTATTCAGGCTTTCCAAAAATAACGCCGCGCCTTCCGCTTACGCTTTTTTCAAATATGTTTTTATTGTCCATTTTTCACCTCAAATACATTCTGCCGCGGCGGCAGCGTAGGCGTCCATTTCATTTTTTGTCCTGGATTCAGTGACAGCCGTAATCAGAAGATTTTCACCGGCATTTAAATCATAAGAAACCGCGGGTATGCCGGCAAGGAATCCTTTCTCAGACATTCTTTCCGTGAAATCCTTTGCCTTGCACGGAAGTTTCACGGTAAATTCATTAAAATAATCGCCTTCGATCACGGAAATTCCCTTAATTGACGCAAGTTTTTCCCGAAGGTAAAGACTGTTTTCAAAATTAATCGCCGCAACTTCGCGCAGGCCTTCTTTTCCGGCAAGTGAAAGATAAATTACGGCCCTTAAAGCGCAAAGGGCCTGATTGCTGCAAATGTTGCTTGTGGCCTTTTCCCTTTTTATATGCTGTTCTCTTGCCTGCAGCGTAAGGACAAAAGTCTTTCTGCCTTCCCTGTCAACGGTTTCGCCCACAATTCTTCCGGGCATTTTTCTTAAATATTTTTTATTTGCGGCCATTATTCCAAGGTATGGTCCGCCAAAAGAAAGCGGAAGCCCCAGCGACTGACCGTCAGCAACGGCAATATCCGCACCCATCTCGCCGGGTGTTTTAAGCAGGCCCAAAGACAAAGGATAAAAAGACAGTATGGAAGCGGTGTTGTTTGCCGACGCTTCCGCAAAAACCGCCGAATAATCCGATACATTACCGTAAAAGTTCGGGTTTTGCGCAATCACCGCACAGACGTTTTCTTTTTTGGCGGCCTGCATAAGGGCATTCAAGTTTGGCTTTATACCTTCAAGAGGTATAACAATAAAATTTAATCCCAAATTTTTTGTATGTGTCTTTAACATTTGAAAATGCAAAGGGTTTATCCCGCCGTCAATAATTACATTGTTTTTTCCGGTGCTTCTAAAGACCATATTAACAGCTTCATAAAGCGCTGTGCCTCCGTCATAAAGCGAAGCATTGCTTGCTTCCATTCCCGTAAGGTTTTTTATTATGCTCTGGTATTCAAAAATTGCCCTTAATGTTCCCTGTGACGCTTCGGGCTGATAGGGGGTGTATGCGGTCAGAAACTCGGTTCTTGATGTTATTGCGTCTATTGCCGAAGGTACAAAATGATCATAATATCCGCCTCCGGCAAAACACAATTTTTCCGAATTGTTAAGAGCGGCAAGTTCATTCATTTTTTTTATTGCCTGCTGTTCGGTAATGCCCTCAGGAAGGTTAAAACTTTTCACTCTTATATCTTCCGGTATTTCCGCAAAAAAATCATTTATGTTTTTTTTACCGGTAAAAGACAGCATTTCCTTTATTTCATTTTCTGTATGAGGTGTAAATTTTGCCAATTTACTCAAGACCTTCAATATATTTTTTATAGGCGGCGGCATCCATAAGTGCGGAAGCTTCGGATGGGTCTTTAACGTTTATTTCAACTATCCAGCCCTTTTCATAAGGCGAACTGTTTATCAATTCGGGTGAATTTTCAAGCTCCTTGTTAAAAGAAACTATCCTGCCTGATATGGGGCTGTAAATATCGGATGCGGCCTTAACAGATTCTATGCCGGTAAAGGGCGAGCCTGCCTTAACTTCAAAGCCTGATTCCGGCGGTTCAACAAATGTAATATCGCCAAGCTTATGCTGGGCATAATCGGTTATGCCGACCTTTGCCTTATTCCCTTCAATTTTCACCCATTCATGTTCCTTTGTATACAAAAGTCCGTCCGCAACTTTCATTTTTATCCTCCTATTTTTTTATTGATGTTTCCTTCAAAAAAGGCAGTGTCGTAATTTCCGCTTCCGCGGTTCCTCTTTCAAATTCAATCTCAAATCTTATTCCGGCGGAGGCGAAAGCGGAGTCAACATAAGCAAAACATATTCCGCAGTTTAAATGGGGCGAATATACTCCGCTTGTAACAATGCCGGCATCTTTGCCTTCGTGCTTCACCTTAAAACCGTGCCTTGGCGTCCTTCTGCCGTTTACAGTTAAACCCACAAGTTTTCTATTTACTCCCTGACTTTTTGCTTTTATAAGCGCGTCTTTCCCTATAAAATCCTTTTCATAATCAATAAACCTGTCCATACCCGCTTCAACAGGGTTGGTTTCTTCCGTCAGTTCATCCGTATAAAGAGGCAGGCCAGCTTCAAGCCTTAAAATATCCCTTGCGCCAAGCCCGGCGGGCTTTGCGCCGGCTTCAAGAAGCTTATTCCAAATATAAACCGCCTTATCTGACGGCGCATAAATTTCAAATCCAAGCTCTCCGGTGTAGCCCGTTCTGCTTACAACGGCGTCAATCCCGAATACTTTTAATTCGGCAAACCTGAAATATTTCATTTCATTAACCGCCTGACCCGCGGCTTTAAACATAATTTCCCTTGAAAGCGGCCCCTGTACATCAAATTTTGCGGTATGCCCGGAAATATTCTCAATTACGGCTTCGCGGGAAAGCCGCTCGCGTATTGTGTTAAAATCTTTTTCAATTGTTCCTGCATTAACAACGACCATCCACTTGTCATCTTTAATCCTGTAAACTATAAGGTCGTCCATCACACCGCCGCTGCCGTTAAGCAAAAAACCATATTTGCAGGTTCCGTTTTTCATGCCGTTAACCGGAACGGTTAAAGACCTGTCAAAACTTTTCCCGCCTTTTTCCTGCACAATAAATTCACCCATATGGCAGATGTCAAACACCGTGCAGCCCGTTCTGGTTGCTTTTGTTTCTTCAATTATGGAGCCGTAATGAATCGGCATATTCCATCCCGCAAAAGGCGCCATCAGGGCATTTAATTTAAGGTGTTCTTCATATAAAGGCGTATTAAATATTTTATCCATGGTAATGGCTCCATAAAAAAAAAGATAAGATATTTTATAACAGCATTATTGGGGTGTCAACAAGCATAAAAAAAGCCGGCGCTTAATGCGCCGGCTTATATAAGCGTGCCGCCGTTCTTTTTTGAAGAGTATACACGGCTTTTGCCATGTATGAAATGATATAAGGGGGTATATGATTTTGGGAAGATACGGCGACACGTGGGCTGAATTTTTTTAGATGCCGCTTTCCCATTTATAAACTTTATAATTACGAAAGGCTTTTCAGTGCCGCCGCCTTTTCTAAGGCGTGTAGCAAATATGAGCTTGCGCTCACATAAGCACATGATATAAGGGGGTATATCTTAGAGGAGTGAGGCGGCGACACTAAAAAACCTTGTAATTATTTTGAAAAGAACATATTTTTGTCAATTTCCATTAATTTAAATATATAACAAATTAAATAACTGTCAACAAAAATATTTTTTAATCTAATTTTTTATACATCCTTTATTATATAAAACCAAAACTGAGGGTATAAAAAACTGCATTAAATTTTACAGTTTATTTTCCTCGTATAAAATCCCAAGAAACCCGGCGGACATAGGAACTGTAACAAGTATGCCTATGAAAATTGCTCCCCCAAGCCATTGAAACACGCCGACAGCAATAAGAACAAGAAGATTTTGCCACAAACCGTTTTTTGCAACAAAATTCCAGCTTGTCTTCATTGATTCAATTATACCTTTGTTATCAAAAGCCATTGCATATATTGAATACATCCAGAAAGTTGCAAGAATAAGACCGGGTATAACAAGAAGAAAGCATCCAATAATTACCGGAACCGCTATTAAAAAACCCATTACAAGCATAAAGAAAAATTTTCCGCTGTATATAAAGAGATCATTAAAAACCGGTTTTCTTCCTTTTGTTGAATTAACAAACATGGAACCCAGCCCCGCATACATGGGCGCCGCAAGAAGCCCCAGGGTAACAATGCTTACTGCCAAAACAATTATCGTTGAAACAGAAAAAATAATCCAGTCTTTCTTAAAAGCTTCCACTGTCTGATTTACCGCTTTTTCATAATTCATTTTTACCCTCCCAAAAATTTTTATTAAGGACAATAATAACACAACTTTATTAAAAGTTAAATGGTGGAGGCGGCGGGAGTTGAACCCGCGTCCAGACCAGCTTTGGCAAGGGCGCTACATGCTTGTTACGGAATTTGATTTCGCTCTTAAGGCTTCTCCGTACGGAATACTTAAGCGCTACGTTCCCTGATCTTAGCGGCAAAGACGGGACTAATTCTTTGCCGAGCGGCCTGCTGTTGGTCCGCCTTAATCCCCCGCAGGCGAGAGAATTAAGACGGTAGCGCTATTAAGCAGCTAATGCGTAATTGTTGTCGTGTATTTCTTTCCGCGTTTTTTACGAAGCTGCGGAACTTCGGCATGCTCCCTGTACCTACACGTGACCTGTCGAAACCGGTCGCCCCCTAATGTAAGGTATTTATCCGGCCATCCCGGATAAATACCTTACATAGTCCAAAAGATCAAAAAGGCGGAGAGCAGCCTTTTTGATCTTTTGGACATCCTTCATAACAGTTGTATATACTGCCTTTAAAGAACCATCTCTTATATACTATTATTTATACCACAAAACTACATATTTATCTTATATCTTGCCTCTTCCCTTGCCAGGTCTTTTTTCTTAATTGATTCCCTTTTGTCAAATTTCTTTTTTCCTTTGCATATTCCAAGCTGCACTTTTACCCTGCCGTTTTTAAAATACATTGATATAGGCACAAGCGCAAGCCCGCCCTTGTTCATTTTTCCGATAAGCCTGTCTATTTCCTTTTTATGAAGCAGCAGCTTTCTGTCACGCAGAGGATTATGATTGTTTATGTTGCCGTGCGTGTACTCCGATATATGCACGTTAAACAAAAAAACTTCACCTTTTACTATTCTGGCAAAACCGTCGCGCAGGTTCACTTTTCCCTGACGTATGGATTTAATCTCGGTGCCTTTTAAGGCTATTCCCGCTTCCATGGATTCAAGTATTGTAAAATCGTGAAATGCTTTTCTGTTTTCGGTTATTTTCTGATTTTCCATGTTGTTATTTTACAACAGCAATTTTTGTTATTGCGGTTTCATTTCCGGCTTTAATAACACAATAATATACCCCGTTCATTACAAATATGCCGTTATCAGTCTTTCCGTCCCATTCATATTTATAAAAAACTCCGCCCTGCTGATTTTGCTTTTTAACAAGCTGTTTCACCTTTCTTCCTGTTATATCCATAATTTCAACACTCACTTCAGAATCATAAGGCAGGAAATATTGAACCGTTGTTGAAGCGGTTCCCGCGCTGAAAGGATTGGGATAATTATAAAAAGTTGATTTAAGGTCTGATGCCGTAACATTAATTCTGTCCGATATAAACGGCATTGATGCGCCTGCCGGCTCACAAAGAACCCTTATATCGCCCGGTTTTTCCACAATAATTGAATTAACATTTTCCAAAGATGTCTGGAAAGTGCCAATCGGCGCGTTTGCGCTTACATCAACATTAATTCCAAGAACCAGCGTGTCTCCCGGATTTACGTTTACGCCAAGCTGAATATATGCCGAGTTGCCTGATATATTTGAAGAATTTATAAACACAGAGTTTGCATAAACAGAAACATTTTCAACAAAAGCTCCGGACGGTCTTGCGGTAATTGTAATCCCTTGAACAATATAAACAGGCCCCGGCCCCGCATTGGGATTATTTACCGTAATATCCATCATATGAACATTTGTGTCACCGCGCCTTGCCGTTGAAAGTACAGGGGCATTTAATCCTATAAAAGCGGTATTTCCAACCGCTGTTGTAGTGACAGGAACAGCGCGGGAGAGCGCGTCGGCAAAGATATTGTTTTCATCATGCGCCGTCATTACATATGCAATATCAGGCCTTAAAAAGCGCGCCGTAAAAGCCGATATCCCGGAACTTAACTGTTTCGGCGCTTCAACAATGCTCCAGCCGGGCTGTGAAGATGTCATGCTTATTAAATTTGATGCAGGAACCACTGTCCAGCTGTTCTGCTCAATCAGCATTACGGTAAAATTAACCGGCCTTCCCGCCTCCTGAACCACAGGAGTGCCTAAATACCCGGGATATGCGGCAATCGGTGTTTCTCCCGGCGCAAGAACAAGAAGGCTGATAACGGGGGTATTGGTGGGGGTAATTGTTTGTGTTGCCGTGGGAGTTATTGTGCTTGTCACCGTCCTTGTAATTGTCTCCGTGACGCTTGGCGTTATGGTGGCCGTAACGCTTGACGTTGCCGTCTGTGTGACAGTGCTTGTTATAGTGCGTGTTGCGGTTTGGGTATTGGTTGATGTAACTGTTTTTGTAACTGTATTGGTTGATGTTTCTGTCTCTGTCATTGTTGCCGTTTCAGTTGCTGTCTGTGTAGCCGTGCCCGTTGATGTTTTTGTGGCTGTCATGGTGCTTGTGCCGGTAACTGTCGGGGTTACGGTATTTGTGACACTTGGTGTGGCGGTTTGAGTTACTGTTTCGGTATTTGTGCCTGTTACTGTACGCGTTATTGTTTGTGTTATTGTGCTTGTCACGGTTTGTGTAACTGTTTCAGTTGCTGTTTGCGTTATTGTACGCGTATAAGTCTGTGTAACAGTCTGCGTTGCTGTTTTTGTCACTGTCTGCGTTATTGTTTCTGTCGCGGTTTGTGTTACGGTTTGTGTTACAGTTTCAGTAATGGTCTGAGTTATTGTCCGGGTAATGCTTTGTGTTATTGTTTGTGTAACCGTATCTGTTGATGTTTGTGTGTTGGTTGGGGTTATTGTTGGGGTTGTTGTGGATGTTACCGTTTGTGTAATTGTCTGTGTTATTGTTTTTGTCACCGTCGGGGTAAGCATAATCACCGAAAGCGTGAAGCCCGAAGGGGCTGTTGCATTTACTCCGGCCATATTATTAAGCTCTCCCGTAAACACGGAAGGGCTTTGTGTAAGAATCGCATTGAAACCTATCATGTCAAAATTCGGGTCACTTGCATTTGTCAAAGCCGGAGAATAGTTTACTATAATATCGTTTCCCTCCATTCCTATTGATGCATCAGGATGAAAAACAGAAAGCCCTCCCGTTATCGTTCCTCCGGCAGGTGTTATTATTTTAAGTTTTGTAATCGGTCCGCTTGCGGCTCTTATGCTGAAACGCATTTCAAATTTCCGTTCATCGCCCGAAACCGCCTGAGACGGTATTATATAAAGATAAGCCGAAGGCGTTGATGTGTTTGTAGGCGTTGATGTCGGGGTAATCGTCATTGTAACCGTATCCGTTGAGGTTGGAGTTACTGTCCGGGTTATTGTGCCTGTTACCGTTTGTGTGTTTGTATCGGTTGCCGTTTGGGTTATTGTAGGCGTTACTGTCCCTGTAATCGTTTGTGTTACTGTTGGCGTTACTGTCTGCGTTGATGTGCCTGTTATTGTTTCCGTAACCGTTTGGGTTGCTGTGCCGGTTATCGTTCCGGTGGCTGTTCCCGTAACGCTTGGCGTTGAAGTTCCTGTTACCGTGCCGGTTGCGGTTTCAGTTACCGTTGGCGTCACGGTTTTGGTTACCGTACCTGTAAATGTTCCTGTTACGGTATTGGTTATCGATGAAGTTGCCGTTTCGGTTATTGTAGGCGTCGCTGTTTCCGTAATTGTACCGGTAATAGTTGATGTTATGCTTTGAGTTACGGTTTCTGTTGCGGTTTGAGTTGCGGTTTTTGTGGCCGTATGTGTTACTGTTTCCGTTGCAGTGCCTGTAACAGTGTCCGTAACACTTTGAGTGACGGTTTGAGTGATTGTAGCGGTTATTGTTTGTGTAATTGTGTCCGTGGCGGTTTGCGTGACTGTTTTTGTTGCTGTTTCAGTTATTGTTTGAGTGCTTGTTTTTGTTGCCGTGCCTGTTGCTGTTTCCGTAACAGTCATGGTGGGCGGATTTACCGTAAAAGTGTTTCCTTCCGCGCTTCCCGTTATGCTTCCCGCGGCACTCATTGAAATATATCCGGGATAAGTGTGTGCCACAACACCGGAATCCAAAAGCTTCTGACTAAATGTAAGGGGCATTCCCGCAGGCACTTTAAGCGTAAAAACAAGAATAATATCAACAGGCGCTCCCGGGTTTACCACAAACAAACCCGGTGATTTGGAAAAGTTAACCGCTCCCGAAAAAGGATCAAAAAAAGACTGGTTTCCCCTTATCAGAGTGTCTGAATTATCAAGACTTCCAGGAGTTGTTCCGCTGTCATTGTAAATTTCAGCGCTGCCCTGGACAATATGTTCAATCCAGTTTATGCCGCCTTCTCCCGCGAACTGCAGTTCACCCACGCTTACAGGCCCGCCAACAGCCGTGAATCTTGCCTGCAAAACGGCAACTTTTGAATCAAAATTTATAAAATCCCCCGGGGGATTTGCGGGCCCCGCGCTTATTATAAGCTGGGAGGTCGGTGTTGCCGTTACAGTGGGTGTAAAAGTTTGCGTCACGGTTGCGGTGACACTTTCTGTAACGGTTGATGTTATTGTTTGTGTTGCGGAACAGGTTGCCGTTTCAGTTGCCGTGCCTGTTACTGTTTGGGTTTCCGTTTTTGTAATACTTTGTGTGGCTGTCTTGGTTGTGGTTTCAGTTGCTGTTTCGGTAACACTTTCCGTAACGGTTCCCGTGACAGTGGGCGTAAAAGATTCGGTTACTGTCCCTGTAACGCTTGGCGTAATTGTTTCGGTTGCCGTCATGGTTGAAGAAAGCGTGGCGGTCTCGGTATGTGTTTGTGTTATTGTCCTTGTTGCGGTCGGTGTTGCGGCCTCATATTCAATTTCAAGATAAATATAATTGCAGTAAACCGTCGTATTATCCCATGTCCCTGTGGCCCTTGTTATAAGCCTTGCACCAAGGCTGTCTATTTCGGCTTTTGTCCAAACAGAATGCAATGAAGTGACGTCCGCCTTTTTTATGCTCTCAATTGTCGTAAGCGGGAACACGGCAAAATCACCGGGTGATGATTCCCATGAGTTTCCGGAATCCTGTGTTATATCAAGCCCCAGCATATCATCTGTTGTATCCGCCGAAAAAACCATTGCGGCCACATAAACTTTATTTATTATTATGCTGTCCGTAAAAAGATTGTTAAATTCGGTAAAAAGTCCGGCCCCCTCATCCGAAGTTTCCGCATACTGCCCGTTGTTTGATTTTATATTGGCGGGATTATTCCAATCCTGTACTGCACCCTGCATGCCGCCTGTTGCCGAAAGCGTTATTATATCAGCAAAGGCGCTGTTCACACAAAAAGCAATAAAAACCGCCGCAATTATTGTTTTTAAATCTCTCATCTTGCCTTGAAGCTCCCCTTTTTAAAGGAAAATTTATACTATTATACACCAAAAACATTTTTTTTTGTATTTTCCTTATTATATATTACGTTTACGGCTTGTTTCGTTTGGCTCTTGGATGCGCCTTTTCATACTCCCTTTTTAATTTCGAAACAGATAAATGAGTATAAATTTGAGTGGTGGAAAGATTGGAATGCCCAAGAAGTTCCTGTACGGAACGCAGGTCAGCCCCTCTGTCAAGAAGATGCGTTGCAAAAGAGTGTCTTAAAGTATGCGGTGTGACTTCCTTTTGTATCCCGGCCAGTCTTGCATATTTAATTATCATATACTCAACGCTTCTTGTTGTAAGCCTGCCGCCTCTTTTGTTCACAAAAAGCGGGCTTCCCGCAGGATGCCTTTTCCTAAGTTCCTTCATATATCCCGAAAGAATGTTAAGCGCAACGGAACCTACCGGTATTATCCTTTCCTTGCCCCCTTTTCCAAGCACTTTCACTTCTTCATTAACATAATCAATATCTTTCGCATTAAGGGAAACAAGCTCGTTTACCCTTAGTCCTGAAGAGTATATCATTTCCATAATAACCCTGTCTCTTAAGGAAAAAAAATCCGTGCCTTTTGCTGCGGACAGCAGTTTTTCGGTTTCGTCTTCGGTCAGCACGCTTGGAAGGCGTTTTTCCGCTTTAGGGGTAAGTATATGTTCAAAAGGGTTTTTTTCCGTTTTTTTTGTTCTTACAAGATAGCGGTAAAAATTTCTGCATGCTATTACTTTTCTTATTATTGAATTTCTTGAAAGCTTCTTTTTTCCAAGATATTCAAGATATTCCCTTATCTTGTTTTCCTGTACATCAAATGAGCCCGTAAAATCAAAAAATTGTTTTATGTCAAGTCCGTATGATTCCGCCGTTTTGTCGGAATAATTTTTTGCATTCTTAAGATATTTTATGTATTCAACGGCCCATTCGGGCAATTCACTCATCCTGAACGCTGTCCTTTTCCGCTTTATAATCACATTTCATGCAGTATGCGGTCACCGCATTTTTTCTCCACTTTTCAAGTATAAAAGGCGCTCCGCATTTCGGGCAGGGTTCATTTACGGGTTTGTCCCATGTCATAAATTTGCATTTCGGATAACTGCTGCATCCAAAAAACTTTCTTGTCTTTCTGAAAGTGCGTTCTATAATCTCGCCTTCGGCGCATTCCGGGCACTTTACGCCGGTTTTTTTCACTATTTGTTTGGTATATTTGCATTCGGGATATTTGCTGCACGCCATGAAACTTCCGTAAGGCCCCTGTTTTATTACAACAGGAGCTCCGCATTCCGGACATTTTTCATTTGTGACATTTTCTTCCTTGTCGCCGCTTAAAGGCTTGGCGTTCTTGCACTCGGGATATTTTTCACAGGATATAAATTTTCCGAATCTTCCCCATTTCACTATCATCTTTCCGCCGCACTTTTCACATACAGCGTCTGTTTCGCTTTCAATGCTCTTGCGCATTGCCTCAACCGCAGGCTTTGCGGCATCAACAAGTTTTACAAGCTTTTCATAAAATCCGGCAACCAGAGAATGCCATTCAACCTTGCCTTCTTCTATGCCGTCAAGCTTGTCTTCCATCTCAGCCGTAAACTTTTCGTTAATAAACTCGCTGAAACCTGAAGCAAGCAGATCCGCAACAAGTTTTCCAAGTTCAGTGGGTATAAATCTTCCCCTGTCGCGTTCAACATATCTTCTGTATACAAGGGTTGAAATTATGGGGGCATAAGTGGACGGCCTGCCGATATCCTTTTCTTCAAGAGCCTTTACAAGAGTGGCATCGGAATAATAAGGAGGCGGCTGTGTAAAATGCTGCGACGGAATCAATTCAACAAGTTCCAAAGCATCGCCTTCATTGAGTGCAGGCAATACCGACTGTTTGTTTTCTTCTTCAGCTTGATTTTCTTCTTTATTTTCGTCTTCTGCAGGCTGCTCTTCATAAACTTTGAGGAAGCCGTCAAATTTTTTTACCGAACCGTTTGCATTAAATATATATGCGCCGGCGGCTATTTTTGCTTTTGTATCGTCAAAAACAGCCGGAGTCATCTGAGAAGCCAAAAATCTTTTCCAAATTAAGCTGTATATTTTATACTGGTCATTGTCAAGGCTTGCTTTAACTGCATCGGGATGCCTTAAAACAGAACTTGGCCTTATTGCTTCATGAGCGTCCTGCGAGCTTTTTTTGCTTTTAAAGATATTTGGTGTTTCCGGAGCATATTCAGGCCCCAATTTTTCCTTTATATAATTCAGCGCTTCATTCTGCGCTTCCGCGGAAACACGAAGAGAATCTGTTCTCATGTATGTTATTAATCCTGTCTGCCCTTCACCTTCTATATTGACGCCTTCATAAAGCTGCTGCGCTATCATCATGGTTTTCTGCGCCGTAAACCTGAAACGCCTTGCCGCTTCCTGCTGCAGAGTTGATGTTATAAAGGGCGGCGGCGCTTTACGGCGTCTTTCTTTTTTCTGAACCTCAGAAACCCTGTAATCCGCGCCTTTTAATTCCTCAAGAATTGCCTGTGAGTCGGCCGAATTCTTAAGGTCTATTTTTTGCCCGTCTTTTTCCGCCAGTTTTGCCTCAAACTTTTCCTTATTGTCCGTGTTAAGAACAGCTTTTATGCTCCAATATTCAACGGGTTTAAAATCGTCTATCTCTTTTTGTCTTTCAACTATCAGTTTAAGGGCAACAGACTGAACCCTTCCCGCGGAAAGACCTTTTTTAATCGCTTTCCATAAAAGAGGGCTTATTGTATATCCCACAAGTCTGTCCAGAACACGTCTTGCCTGCTGGGCGTTTACAAGATTAAGATTTATTTCAAAAGGATTTTCCATTGCCTTTAAAACGGCATTTTGCGTGATTTCATTGAACAAAACCCTGTGTATCTTTGGCTGGTCATCGCCGGATGCTTTTTTTATTTCAGAGGCAACATGCCAGCATATCGCCTCGCCCTCGCGGTCAGGGTCTGTCCCTATATATACAGTCTCGGCTCCTTTTGTTTCCTTAAGTATTTCTTTTAATATTTTTTTCTTGTCGCGCATTACTATATATTCCGGTTCAAAATTGTTTTCTATATTAACACCAAGCCTGCTTTTGGGCAGATCCACAATATGGCCTTTTGTTGCCATTACATTAAATTTCCCTTTAAGAAACTTTTTTATTGTATTTACCTTTGTGGGGGATTCAACCAAAAGAATTTTTCCCGATCTTTCCCTTTTTTTTAATTTGGAATCATTTTTTTCGGATTTATCTTTTTTTGAAGACATTTTTTTGGTTCTTACGGTCTTTTCGATGTTTTCAGGCACAGTTTCTCCTTATAATTTTCAGACACGCACAAAAGTTTTTCCTTCAAGCTGTTTAACAGCGCCTTTTAACTCCATAATCGTAAGCAAGACGCTTAATTTTGCAACACTCATATTACTTTCTATCGCTATTATGTCAATATGTTTTTTTTCAATCCCCATTTTTTCATAAACATATTTTTCCGAATCGCTGAGATTTGCGTGTACTTCTTTTTTTTCAGAAAGTTCACGGGTAAAAATCGGCTTTTCACCAAAACTTTTAAGGACATCCTCAAAAGAATAAAGCACTTTTGCGCCTTCTGATATTATCCTGTTTACACCTTTTGATTTTTTGGAGAAAATATCGCCCGGAACCGCAAATACGTCTCTGCCCTGTTCAAGAGCAAAATCCACAGTTATCAACGTCCCGCTTTTTTCACCAGCTTCAACAACAATTACAGCCCTGCTCATTCCGCTTATTATTCTGTTTCGCCTTGGAAAAGACATTTTGCTGGCCTTAAAATCCAGCGGAAACTCCGATATCAGCGTTCCCGCCCTTGATATGGCCCTGCTTGTTTCCCAAATATCCCGCGGCTCAATTTTCTGCAGCCCAAATCCCAATACCGCCGCCGTATAAATATTGTTCGAAACCGCCGCTATGTGGGCAAAACTGTCTATCCCTTTTGCCATTCCGCTTATTATTGATATTTCATCTCCAAAAGCTGACGCTTCCTTAATCAAAGCTTCGGTAACCCTTTTTCCGTAAATTGTTGCATTTCTTGTCCCTATTACAGCCACAGGATTTTTACGCTGAATATAAGGAAGTCCCGCCATATACAATACTGAAGGAGGGTCATAAATATCGGCAAGCATTAAAGGATATTCGGAATCCTCTTTAAGAACAATGCGTATATCAAGTTCTTTACATCTTTTTATTTCCCGTTCGGCTTCTTTTAAATCAAATGAAAGTATCGCGTCGGCATCGGCTTCTTTAAGCCCGCAGTCCATGATATCCGATTTCTTTTTTTGAAATATTCCCTTAAAGCCCCCAAAATATGCCTTTATTTTTTCGCACTTAACATGCCCTATACGCCAAATCATGTTAAGCGCAATTGTACAAAATCTTTCTTCGGTCATTTTAATTTTTCCCCCTCTATGTTTTAAAGCAGCAAAATTTTATATTACGGGGCAGTTTAATGTCAAGACCGATTTGCTTGACCGTTTCAAGACATGCATATATAATTATAAAAAAATAAGGAGGGAAAAATGAAAAAGGAAATTCTGCTTGTATCAATCACCAAAAGACTCGAAGACGCCGTTAAAGTACAGAAAGTTCTTACAGAACACGGATGCAGCATAAAAACAAGGCTTGGACTTCATGACGTGACATCAGACACTTGCAGCAA
Organism: uncultured Spirochaetia bacterium; assembly: GCA_964417645.1. GTDB lineage: Bacteria > Oederibacteriota > PGYV01 > PGYV01 > PGYV01 > CAYQIS01. Next base: position 24,569 of record CAYQIS010000002.1, on the reverse strand, counting down.
TACCGGTCTTTTAATCCTGGAAATTATAAACTCCAAAGACGCAAAAGCAATGGAGAAAAAACTTAAAAGTATCAAAGGCGTCAAAGTAAAAGCCGTAACCATATAATAAAATCAATTTTTCTCAAACAAATTTTATTTCAACATTGTCGCCGTGTTTAATGCCGGTTGTATAGCCTGCTTTCTGGCCGTTTACGGTCATCACAAGCATTTTACCTTTTACCCTTTCTGTTTCAACCGGAAAAACATTAAAAATATGGGATACTATCATTCCGTCTTCATTCTGTTTAACCGTAATATCCGCTCCGTTTATAATAAACTCATCCTCGGTAACACGTTTTCCGTTCATTGTTATGGTATATTGCTCATACTCCATTGTGTAAGGCTTCCCGTTTACTGTTATTGTTGCTTTTTGCTTCTGGGATCCTTTTAAAATATCTCTTATCCTGAAAAAAGCCGGCTTGTCGGAATATTCAATTCTGTCCATATTTTTAAGTTCATAGCTTTGTGAAACTTCCATTCCGTTCACTTTAAGGCAATAGTTTCTTTGCTTAAGAGATACCGGCTCTCCGTTAACCGTAATCAATATGTCCCGTTCCGAGGCAACATCAGGATTAAATCCGGTCTTTAATACGGCATCATAAACCGTTCTTATTTTTTCAAAAACTATCACATCCCTGTCATTTACCGCAGCTTCCATGTCATTTATTTCTTTTCCGTTAACCATTATTCGCGGCATTAATTTTACCGGTTCTTTGTTAATTTCAACCGTGATATATGAATCATGCGGAAGTATAGACAAAAGATTTGCTTTTGCATCCTCTCCGTCTTTTGGCCTGCTTACAAATATTTCATCATTGTTTTTTACACTGTCATCAAGTGAAGCTTCTTTGCCGTTAAGATATATTTTTGCATGCTCGCCGCGCCCGCCTCTTACAAGGCGAAGCTCCCCGTTTAAGGTAAAAGAAATTGCATTTCCCGGTCTTGCGTATAACTTCTTAAAATCAAAACCGGCAGAATTTAAGCAGTCTTTAACTTTTATTTCGCCTTCCATGTTTATAACGTATTCTTTTTGTCCGTTCACAATCACTTCCATAAACCCAAGTCCGCGGTTAAAAAGTGCGGTGTCAAGTATGCCAAGAGGCGTTATTCCTTCGCTTCCGTGAAGCTCTTCCGGAAGATTTTGATAATCCAGTATGTTCTTTGGCATCCTTATGCCAACCCTGTTTTCAGGCAGCCCAAGATTTTCAGCGGTAAGCTTTCTTAATAATTCCAAAGACGCTCCGCCTCCTGCCATTACAACCGCTTTTGGCGCTTTTCCGTTTAACTTTAATATTTCATCGGCAATTTCTTTTGCAATCTCATTGGTTTTTTCATGTATTATTGAATTTATCCGCTGCCTGCCGTATTCCGTCTTGTTTCCGAATATATCTTCGGTTACAACCGTTTCATTTGAAGAAATACCCCTTTTTACTTTTTCTCCCGTTTGAAAATCACAAAGCAGTTCGTTACAGATAACCTCCGTAATTTCATCCCCTGCTTTTGGTATCATTCCGTAAGCCGTGATTTTACCGTTTTCTGTTATTGCAATATCCGAGGTCCCCGCGCCCACATCAACAAGCGCAAGATTTAAAAGCCTCATGTCTTCCGGTATACACACATTAAGCGCGGCTATCGGCTCAAGAGTAAGCCCTGCAAGCTTTAATCCGCATTCACGAAGAACCGCAAGCATTGACTCAAAAACAGGCTTTGGAAGGAAAGTTACAATCATTTCGCATTTTATGCTTTCTCTTGCAATCTGCATAAGAGGATTTTTTGCTGCAGCTCCGTCAAGAGCATAATGACTTACACTGTAGCCCACACAATAATATGATTCTCTTATGCTTTCTTTCAGCCTTGCATGCGAAAGCATCACGCATTCGGATTCAATTTCGGAGAGAAATTCTCTTGTTATTTCGCCTTTTATCTTTTTTTCGACAGAAATTTTTTCAGTATGAAGGCTGCGTCCAGCAAGGGCTGTCACCACAGTGTCTATGGTTATCCCGTTTCTTCTTTCAAGCTCAGTTTTAACTTCCATAACCGTGTTAACGGCTTCTTCAATATTATGTATCTGTCCGTCAAGCATTGCGCGTTTTTTATGTTCGGTGACATAGGCGTCCGCAATATGCACTTTGCCCCCAATTATTTCACCAAGTATGCCGGCAACCTTTCTTGTACCTATATCAAGCGCAAACACCATTTTTATGACACCTGTATCGCATTAAGAAGTATTTTAACGGAAGGAACATCGGGAACCAAAAGCAGATAACCTTTTATAACTTTGTCATTGCTTTCCGTAAAAGTTGTTTCAATCGAAAGAATATGCGACGAAATTCCTTCAAAGCCTTCGGAAAGAGAAACAAGAATTGCGCCTGTTATGTCAAAAACAAGACTTGGAACCGAAGGAAGAAGCATCATGCCAAGAAACTCGCTTAAAGCATTCATATAAGCGCCGGACAATATGTTTCCTGTTTCTTTAATTGCTGAATTTCCCACTTCAGAAAGAACTTTTGTTGTTCCCGGCGGGTTTTGCAGAAGCATATCGGCAAGGGAAATTGCAGACTCGCGCGTCAACAAAAGAAGTATTTTGGCCGTTAAATCACCCAATACGTTCATAATGATTCCCGCAACAAGAGTGTTGCTGTCTCCAAGCAGGTTTGACACTTCTTCAAGCTTTATAACCTTTACCTCAGGCACGGATATGTTTACCTTTTTTTTGATAAGCTGCGAAAGCGCGGTTGCGGCATGACCCGTGCCTATGTTGCCCACTTCTTTTAAAGCGTCAATCTGGGCTTCAGTTAATGTTAAAAGCGAATCATCCGCCATTTTTCCCTCACGAAAGCTTTTTTACAAAATTACAGCAGTATTATTAATGATATTTCATAAAACAAATTATGTCAATTATTTTGCCAAATAAAGAAACTTGTGTTTTACAGCAATGTTGGTATATCAACAATAAGACTTATTTTCCCGTCCCCAAGTATGGTCACTCCGGAAAAACCTTTTGCCGATTTAAGGAAATCCCCCATGCTTTTTATGGCTATTTCCTGCTGGCCTATAACCTTATCCACTTCAAGAGCCACTTTTTTGTCCCTGACATCCGCTATCACAAGAGACGGAAAATCATTGTCAGGCGCCGGCTTGCCAAGAAGCTCCGTAAGCGCATAAACAGGTATGACTTCCTCGCGAAGCACAATAACTCGTTTTTCCTGTATCCTTTTTATGTCTTTTTTTTCTATTTCTATTGTTTCGGTGGTGTGTATAACGGGTATAGAATATATTTCGCTTCCGCATTTAACAAGCAAAGCCTGTATTATTGCAAGTGTCACCGGAAGCTTCAGAACAGATTTCAATCCTTCCCCGGGATAGTTTTCAAGTTTGAAAATTCCCCCAAAACTCTCAACTTTTGTCTTCACAACATCAACACCAACCCCGCGCCCCGCAACTTCATTAACGGAATCCGCCGTTGAAAAACCCGGGATTGCGATTAAATTTACGGCTTCTTCATCGCTCATGGCCGCCGCTTTCTCCTGTGTTATAAGCCCTTTTTCAACAGCTTTTGCCTTAACCTTGGCAACATCAATTCCTCTGCCGTCATCAAAAACTTCTATAAAAACAGAATTTCTTTCCCTTCTTGCAATAAGCCTTATCAATCCTTTAGGATTCTTGCCTTTTTTAATGCGCTCCTCCGGCGTTTCAATGCCGTGAGCAACGGAATTTCTTATTAAATGCAAAATGGGCTCGTTTATTTCTTCAAGAACCGTCCTGTCTATTTCTATATCCCCGCCTGTTATTTCAACATCAACCTGTTTTCCCGCCTGCTGCGCAAGGTCTCTTGTGCTTCTCGGGAAGCGGTCAAATATCTGGGATACGGGAAGCATCCTTACACCCGTAACCTGTATTTGAAGTTCATCAATGACGCGGTCAAACTCATCAACGGTTTCATTAAGCATTTCATATTTTTTTTCTCTTGCAATCTGATTAAGCCTTATTTTATTTATAACAAGCTCTCCGACAAGATTCATCATTGAATCAAGCTTTTCTATATTCACTCTTACACTTTGCGAAAGAACGCTTTTTTTGGACTCATTTTTAACATTTGTCTCGTAAGAATTGTTTATGGCCGCGCTTTCCGTTATCTGTTCACCCGCTTTTTTAGGACTGTTAATCTGCACAACATCGCATTTATCAATTTCCGAAATTTTCATTATTGACGAATATATTTCATCGGTTTCGCGGCTTGTAACAAGATAGACAACAAAACTGTCGCCTATATTGCCCTCTTCCATTTCTTTTGCCGAAGGAACGGTTTTAACGGCTTCTCCTTTTTCCGAAACATTTCTCATTACCATAAACGCCCTTACGGCCTTAAAAGTGCACTGATTTGAAAGCCATACGGTAATTTTCATGACTTTCATTCCGTTTTCAGAAGCGGCTTTAATAATTCCTTCATCAAGCCCGTTTTCAACCTCAGAAATTTTTGCGGCTGTATCAACAGAAACGGGCTGAGCTCCCGGAGTGCCTCCGGTTAAAATTATTTTTAAATTTTCGGCTGTTTTTTTTGCATTTAAAGAATCATCTGTTCCGGAAGCGGCTATTGCTTCGGTAAATTCTTCAAGCACATCAACGCTCTTAAACAAAATATTCATCACATTTGTGTCGGCTTTTATCTGCCCTGAGCGAAGATTGTCAAGAAGCTCTTCCATAAGATGTGTAAAAGCCGCCATTTTGTCATATCCCATTGTGGCGGACATTCCTTTTAAGGTATGCGCAAATCGAAAAAGCTCATTTACGGGTGTAAGATCCCTGATATCTTTTTCAAGCTGAATTAATGCGCTGTTAAGATTGTTTATATTTTCTCTGGCTTCTTCAAGAAAGACTTCCCTGTAATTCTCCATGTTCATTTTATTTGCCCGCCCTGAAACGCATAATTCTGTCCATTAATGCATCTTTCATCTTGTCAAGAGGCACAACCGCGTCAGACAATCCTTTATCAACGGCGGCTTTTGGCATGCCGTATATAACACAGCTCTCTTTATCCTGTGTCAGTATAACCCCTTTTTTTTCTTTCATCCTTGCCGCTCCTTCCGACCCGTCTCTGCCCATGCCTGTCAATATAATGCCAATCATTCTTCCTTTAAAATTCTCCGCCACAGAAGCCATGGTTATATCGGCGCTTGGTCTTACACCAAGTCTCGTGGGTTTTTGATTTATTTTTATTATGTAATCCTGTCCTTTATTTTCCAATTCCATATGATGATTTCCCGGAGCCACATATGCAACGCCGGGCTTTATTATTTCTCCGTTCTCCGCTTCTTTTATTTTTATAAAAGACATTGCATTAAGCCTCTCAGCCAGGGTTCTGGTAAAGCCTTCGCTCATATGCTGCACTATAAGAATTGCTGCGGGAATATTCCGCGGTATCGAAGGAACAAAATCCGCAAGCGCCCTGGGGCCCCCGGTTGAAGTTGCAATAACCACAATGTCAAAATCTTTTGCGGCGATATCGGCATGATAATCCGTGGAAAAACTTTCAGCGCCGCTTTCAAGATGTTTTCTCTCTTCTTTGCTTATAAAAGTAAGCTTGCTTATGTCTGTTTTGCTTGCAGCTTTTATTTTTTGTATAAGTTCATCTTTGACTTTTTTTATGTCTATTGAAATTTCACCGGAAGGTTTGCAGACAAAATCAACGGCGCCGTATTCAAGCGCTTTTAATGTTGTTTCGGCTCCTTTTGGGGTATAAGCGGAAAGCATTATTACCGGAACGGGATATTCGCTCATTATATATCCAAGAGTTGTAAGGCCGTCCATTTTTGGCATTTCAATATCAAGCGTAATGACATCGGGTTTGATTTCGGCCGCCAGCTTAAACGCTTCATTTCCGTCTCTTGCGGTTGCAACAACTTCTATTTCATCGTCTTCCTGAAGCATCTGAGGAATCACTTTGCGCATAAAAGCCGAGTCATCAACCACAAGAACTCTGATTTTCCCCACTTTTTACTCCTGCAGAGCCCTGTCAACCGCTTCCAGAACTCTTGACGGCTGGAAAGGTTTTATCACAAAATCTTTTGCCCCAGCCTGGATTGCTTCAATTACCATTGCCTGCTGTCCCATTGCGCTGCACATTAAAATTTTTGCGGAAGGATCTATTTCAAGTATCGCTTTAACAGCTTCTATTCCGTTCATCTCCGGCATTATGATGTCCATAGTGACCAAATCGGGTCGAAGTTCTTTGAATTTTTCAACAGCATCTCTGCCGTTAACGGCTTCGCCGACTATCTCAAGATCTTTTTTCTTAAGAATACCTTTAAGGATATTCCTCATGAATTTTGTGTCATCAACTATCAGGACTTTCTTCAATCCCAACCTCCATCGACGATAAATCAGCCAGGCCTTTTTCCTCATCGTCAGAGAATATTTTCTCCATATCAAGGAAAACAATAATATTGTCTCCCCTGTGAACTATTGATTCTATATATCTTCCGCCTACGCTCACTATAGAAGGCGGCGGCGGCAGAATTTCTTTTTCCGTAACGGTAACAACCTGTGTCACTTCATCAACAATTATTCCGGCGTTCTGCCTGTTTTTAAGCTCCACAATGATTATTCTGTTGTTCTTTTCACGTACAGCGGATTCAAGCTTAAACCTTTTTCTAAGGTCAACTATTGGAATTATTTTTCCTCTCAGATTAATAACCCCTTCAACAAAAGCTGGCGCCGTGGGAACAGGTGTTATTTCTTTTAATCTTATAATTTCAACAACTTTCATTATGTCAAAAGCGAACTCTTCGCCTTTTAATCTGAAACCCACTATTTTCTTTTCCATTTTACACCTTAAACTTTGTAAGCATATTTTTAAGAGTATCAGCCGTCTGCGCCAATTCCTGCGCCTGCGCGGATATTTCCTGCATTGAAGCCGTCTGTTCCTCGGTTGATGCCGAAGCCTGCTGGGTGCCGGCGGCTGTTTGCTCCGAAACAGCCGCTATTTCTTCAACAGCTTTTACAACCTTATCTGTATCTTCCGCCTGAGCCTTTGTAAGGCCGAATATTTCATTTGCCAGTGTCACAACCCTTAAAACAACACTGTTTATATCGGCAAGCGCCTGTCCGCTTTCTTTAACAACCTGTTTACCTTCCTCTGTTTCCTTAACACCAGCCGTTATTGCAAGCACAACCGCATCAGTTCTTTCATGTATGTCTTCAACAAGTCTTGCTATCTCCTTTGCCGATTCCGCGGAAGCTTCGGCAAGTTTTCTTACTTCTTCGGCCACAACGGCAAAACCTCTGCCCGCTTCTCCCGCGCGCGCGGCCTCAATATTGGCATTAAGAGCAAGCAGATTTGTTTCGTCGGCTATTTCAGTGATTATTGAAACAACTTCCTCTATTTTTTCGGAAAAACTTTTCAGCTCCTCTATCGAATGTTTTGCATCACTTGTAACTTTAACTATATCATCAATTTTAATTACGGTTTGTTTTACGGCCTGCATTCCTTTTTCGGAAGCTTCCTTGGCATCGTTGGCAACACCAAGCACTTCTTCCGATTTTTGGGCCACTTTTTGAATCGAATTGGACATATTTTCCATTATTCTTGAAGTTTCAACTGTCCTTTCGGCCTGTTGTTCAACGCCGCGGGCTATCTGCTGAACAGTGGAGCTGATTTCTTCGGCCGATGCATTTATCTCCTGTGTTGAAGCGGAAAGATTTTCGGCAAGCATTGCAATATTATCAGAAGATATGTTTATCTGGCTTATCATGCCCCTTAAACCGTCAATCATTGCATTAATTGATTTTTCCACAGAAAGAAAAATTTTGTCATCCGTTTCAAACTTAAAAGAAAGATTGCCTTTGGAAATTTCTTCAAGCTGCTTAAACGCATTGTTCATTTTAGCCAGCACTATTTTTGTTGCAACGGCTATATTTACGGCTGAAACAAAAACAGCCGAAACGACACAAAACACAAAAAAGGCTGTGCTGTTCGGTTTTACATTCAGCAAATTTACCGCAATAAAAATAATAATTCCGCAGATAATTCCCGTAAAAACATTTGCAAAAAGCAGTTTCTGCACTATTCCGGCTGTTTTTTTCCCGGTTTTATTTTTCATATTATTATTGTCTCTTTCCCGAAGCTTTTCACAACAGCGCTTCTCGTCATTACTTTAAATTCTATTGTCCTGCCGTAATTTTTTCCGGTATCTTCACCGGTAACCAGGATTCCTTTTCTTTCAAGAACCTCTTTTGCGGCTTTTACATTTCTTTCACCTATTGATTCCATATTGCTGCCTATTTCAAACATTTTTGCTCCTCCAAAAATCTTTGCCCTTATGTCCTTTATATTGCTTCCCATGGAAATAATTTCCTTAATTGCATCTTCAACCCCTGTATTGGCATATTTGGCTCTGTGTTCATTTTTGGAAACCTTTTCCGGCAAAAGAGCATGAAGCATCACCGCGGCCGGTTTTTTCTCATCATAACAAACAACAACAACACACGAGCCTATGCCGTAAGCAACCAGAATATCCGTCTCTTTCCCTTTCACTATTTCGCCCATACCGGCTTTTATAAAATTTTCAGCCATTACGGGATTAATTATCAGGCGCCGTGAACAGCGCTGTCCAATGCTTTCAGTATTCTTGTCATTGATTCCTCGTCAGGCACAAGAAACAGGGTGCTTTTGAGGTTTGTCATTTGTTCCGTCATATCAGTTTCAATCAGCAGCGCTTCCCTGCCTTTTTCAGCAACTTCCGCCGATATTGTTTCAAATATGGCTTCAACCATGTCAACAGCCAGCGCCGGAACGGAAGGCACCGAATTAAGCCCTATAAATTTCGCTATGGCATTCATATAAGATGAAACCAAAATATTTCCTATCTCTTTAATCGCAGACTGTTCCGTTTCCCCAAACTCCCTTGTTGTTCCAAGCGGCTTTCTCATTATCATATCAAGAAGCAGGAAAATCTTATCCTGAGGAAGTATCAAAAGCGCTCTCCCGGGTATCTCGCCGTAAACGCGCAAATAAACAGCCGCCACTATCTGATTTTGCATCGGGATTTTGCTTACCATCTGCTCCACAGGCACCAGTATTACATTTGGCACGGATAAATTTACTTCTCTTCCCAAAAGCTGTGACAATGCCGTTGCGGCATTTCCAGCCCCAATATTTCCAAGCTCCTTTAAAGCATCTCTTTGAAAATCCGTAAGATGTGATGACATATTTCACACACCTATTATTTTTTGTACCGTTTCAAGAACATTTGCCTGTTCAAAAGGTTTTACAATATAATCTCTTGCTCCCGCCTGAATGGCTTCTATTACAAGCGCCTGCTGGCCTATTGCGCTGCAAATTATTATATTGGCCGCAGGAAACTCTTTTAATATTTCTTTAACCGAATCAATCCCTCCCATTTCAGGCATAACCATATCCGATATCAACAAATCAGGTTTTAACTTTCTAAAAAGCTCCACCGCTTCTTTTCCGTTTCCCGCTTCTCCAACCACTTCGTAGCCCGCGCCCACAAGAATGTTTTTAAGCATCATTCTCATAAAAGCCGCGTCATCGGCTATTATTATTTTTTTTCCCATTTTATTTCCTCCGATTTAATTCCTTTTTATTTTATTCAAAGCCCGTGTTCGCCGCGCTCACCCGTTCTTATCCTTACGGCATCTTCAACAGGGCTTACAAAAATTTTTCCGTCGCCTATTCTTCCGGTTCTTGTATTAAGTGTTATAACCTCAATTAAATCTTCAACCTCGGGGTCATTAACAACCATTTCAACCACCGTTTTTGGCTGAAGGTCAACAAGAACTTCCTTGTCTTTAAGCATTTCTTTCTTTCTTTTTTGAAAGCCAAATCCTTCGGCATTAATAACAGTCATGCCGCATACACCCGCATCCAAAAGAGCATTTTTAAGCTGTTCAAATTTATTTTGCTGTATTATAACGGTGATTTTTTTCATTTAATAATTTTTTTTCTTGTTGCGGACGGCGATAATTTAAGCTCATTTTTCCAGACCTCAACCATCCTTATGCTTTCTCTGCACGCTGTTGCCGTTTCACCTTCGGAATTTTTTTCAAGATACTTTTTCCACATTTCAATTGCTTCGTCCCACCAGCCTTTTTTCCTGTATACTTCCCCAAGCTTCTGAAAAGCCTCTGATACATCAGGAGCCAATTCAAGAACCTTGTGATATTCGCTGTCAGCTTCATCCCACCACTCTTTTTTAAAATAAGCATTGGCGAGATTCATATGAGCCTTATAATCCCTGGGATTCTTTGAAACAGCATTAATAAAATGTTTGACAGCTTCATCATACATGCCGATTTCATAGTAAACAGCGCCTATATTTGCAATTGCTTCAGCAAAATCAGGTTTAATTTCAAGCACTTTCCTATATTGTATAATAGCGTCATTTAAAAGTCCAGTATTTCTGAATGCATTGGCCAAATCATAATAAATCATATAATTTTGCGGTTCTTCTTTCAATTTTTCCTTTAATTTTTCTATGGTTTCCTTAAAAACCGTGTCTTTTTTTTGTGCCGCCTCCATGTTTTTTTTGGCCATTTCATATTCGGGATTTATTTCAAGGGCTTTTTTAAAATACTCCTGCGCTTCATTAAAAAAATTCTTTTTATAATATGCCACTCCCAAATTATTATATGCCTTGTAATACTTTGGATCTATTTCAACGGCTTTCTTGTACTTTTCAATCGCAAGATCCAGTGCCCCCATGTTCTTATATGCAACGCCCATGCTGTTATAAGCAATTGCGTTGTCCGGCTGTATTGCAATAACCTTCTGATATTCAATAACCGCTTCGTCATTTCTTCCTTTATCGGTAAGAACAAGCCCAAGATAAAGATTTACCTCCGGTTTTTTTATATAATGAGGAATTAATTCCAAAGCCCTTCTAAAATCGGTTATTGCTTCATCATACATTTTTTTCTTGTAATGACATATTCCGAGAAAATAATACGCCTCGTCATCATCCGGGGCTTTTTTTATCTGGGCGCTGAATTTTTCAATGGCCTCATCAATTTTATCCTGCTTATATAAAATTAGGCCCCGCTCAAAATCAATCCTTGGATAATCGGGATTTTCCTCCATAACAGCGTCAAGAACCGCCGACGCTTTTTCAAACTCGCCCATTTCCCTGTAAGCAGACGCTATATTTATTTTGGCGTCAACAAAGTCAGGGGCAATCTTTAAGGTCTGTTTAAAAACTTCAACGGCCTCGGAAAGCAGTTTCTTTTTTATCAGCAGCTCGCCAAAAAAACTGTAATATGCCGGGTTTTTTCTGTTTATGGTTATGGCTTTTTTTATTTCCCTTATTGCATCGTCAATATATCCTTTCATTTTATTTACGCGCGCAAGATTAAAATATGCCTCTTCTTTCCTGGAATCATCCGACTTATCCAATTCTTCCTCTAATCTTGCCGTTTTGCTTTCAAAAGGATTTATAACAAGACTTTTATTGTTTTTTACAAACGAAGGATTAAGTTCAATTGCCCTGTTATAGCACATTTGGGCTTCCTGATCTTTGCCTACTTCGCCGTAAACAAAACTTAAATTATAATAAGCAAGCGCGTATTCTTTGTTAATCTGTACGGCTTTTTTAAGCTCAGCTTCAGCTTCATCATATGAGCCTTTTTTATATAAAGTTTCTCCGAGATTGTTTCTTATTTCCGCATAATTTGGATATTTTTCAAGCGCCTTTTTAAAAACTTTTTCGGCATTATCATAATCGCCTTTATTTTTATATATAACTCCCATAAGATTCTGTGCAAGAATATGATCGGGATTATATTCAAGAGCGCGTGATAAGCTTCTTAAAGCGTCGTCATATTCTCCGGTATAAGCAAGAGCGCTTCCCAAATTATAATGCGCTTCCGGATCCGAAGGATAAAATTGAACGGCTTTTTTATATGCCAATATTGCTCTGTCATATATGCCTGTCTGCTTGTTTACGGATTTTAAATTTTCCTGGGCTTGAATATACTGAGGATTTGCTTCAATTGCTTTTTTAAACTGTTCTATTGCTTCTTGATACATGCCTTTGCTGTAATAATAAACACCAAGATTGTTGGCTTCAACGGCATCATCATGTTTTCCGTCTATCAAGCTTTCTTTTTTGCTGTTTTTATCACCAGACAATTCTTTAATCCTGTTTTCCCGCAAGGAATTCCGGCTTTAACAAAGTTATCAGCCCGTCCTTATCCCTTATAATTCCTGCAACATATTTTTTATCTATGTTAAGATTATTTTTGGCCATATTTTCAAAATCTTTTGCGCTGTAATTTCTTACATATAAAACTCTGTCTGCAATTAAACCTACTGTATTAGATCCTGATTCAAGAATAACTATTCTTGTGTCTTCGGTTTCTTTGTCTTCCTTGTTAAATATCATCCTGTTCATTGAAATAACGGGTATTACCATGTCTCTTAAACTTATAATTCCCATAAAATGCCTGGGTATATTCGGCAGAGGCGTAATTTTTTTCGGCTTTATTATTTCCTTAACAAAAATAACTTCGGCGCCAAAAAATTCGCCGTTAACTTCAAAAACAGAAACAAGCATTCCTTTTAGCATTTCAAGAACATGCTTTTCATCCGTATATCCTTTTCTTACAAGTATTTTTCCTATTGGCTCACCCGTTTGTTTTTGTTCCAAAAGGGCTTCAGAAAGCTGCTCGCTTGTAATATATCCCGCGGCAATAAGCATTTCGCCGAGGCTTTTATCCTGCTGCTTTATCACTTAATCCCCCTAAATGGCATCTCCGCCCAATAATTTCAAATTTTTCTTTATAATTTCATTGTTGGGGTTGATTTCAAGAGAACGTTTCCATGATTTTTTTGCTTCTTCCAATTTTCCCTCTTTCATTGCAATATTTCCAAGCTTATAAAAAATATCCGCATTTTCTCTGCCTTTTTCAATTGACTTCAGATAATATTCCTTGGCTTCTTTATACATTATTTTTTTATAGTAAATATTTCCAATGCTTTCGAACAGCGAAGGATCATCCCCTTTTTTATCAAGTGCTTTTTTATATTCATTTATTGCTTCGTCAAGCTGATTTTCTTCGCTGTAAATAAACCCCAAAGCTTTATGTATTTCTGCGTCGGCAATGCCCATATCGGTTACTTTTTTATATTCTTCAATCGCTTCTTTTTTTCTTCCGAGCCTTCCGTAAATTTCGCCAATCATAATATAAACATCGGGGTTTTTCGCCATGCCGGTTCTTGCTTTTTGAAGATTAATCAGCGCTTCTTCATATTTACCCTGTTCATAATATAAAACCCCCAGATTATAAGAAACTCCGGCTTCTTTTGGATTTATTTTTGCGGCTTTTGCATAATATTCTATGGCTTTATCATAGTTTCTCAGCTGCCTGTAAACATTTCCAAGTATTGAATTGATTCCCGGGCTTTTGGGATTTGCTTCAAGAACTTTCTCATATTCGGAAGCCGCTTTTTCATACTGCTTTTGCTGCTCATAAATGTATCCCAGCTTGAATCTTATTTCAGAAGATGCCGGATTACCTTCAAGAAGTTTTTCATATTCTTCCTTTGCTTCCGCATATTTTTCAAGTTTTACATACAAATCCGCCAATTGATGCCTTATTTCGGGATCATTTGGCTTTATTTCAATTGCCCTTTTAAACTCTTCAAGCGCCTTATCCGACTTTCCGGTATTTGCGTGAAGTTTGGCCAATCTTGTAATGGCATTAAGATTTAAAGGATTTATTTTCAGGGCTCTTTCATATTCCAAAGCGGCCTTATCATATTCACCTTTAAAAAAATAAGCGTTTGCAAGATGGGTTCTTACTTCGGCGTCATCCGGATTAATGGAAAGCGCTTTTTCAAACTCTTTTATTGCCTGTGAATAGTTCTTGCTCATTGTAAAAGCAAGCCCTAAATTAATATGGTCCTGTACGGTTTCCATTTATTTTGTCTCAACCTTTCTGAATATTCTTTCTTTAACATTAATACAGCAAAATTTTTCCCTGTAATCCGAAAGCATTGTTTCCGTCTTTCCCAGAAAAAGTATTCCGTCCTTTTTAAGCGAGTCATAAAAAAAACCAAGCACTCTGCTTTGCAGTTCCCGCGTGAAATATATTATCACGTTCCTGCATAATACCATGTCAAAAAATTTTTCCTTAAAAGGCTTCATTATATCGGCTTTCATGAATCTGACTTTATTTTTGATAAAATCCTTGATAATATAACTTTTCCCCTCCTGTGAGAAGAATTTTGTTTTTCTTGTATGCGCAATATTATCCAGAGTATGCCCTTCATACTTCCCGGAAAGAGCATGCCTTAAAACAGCTTCATCAATATCCGTTGCATATATTTCAAAAGGGCAGTCTTCAATTCCCATCTTTTCGGCGGCTTCCCAGACTGATATCGCAACAGAATACGGTTCCTCCCCGGAAGAGCATCCGGCACTCCATATTTTAATATTTCCTCCCGTTGATTCAAGTATGCCGGGCAGCAAAGAATTTTCAAGCTCCACAAAAACTTCCGGGTCCCTAAAAAACTGTGTAACATTAATTGTAAGTCTGTCCAGCAATATACTCATTTCGCTTTCATTATTGCCAAGATATTCATCATATTCGGCGTATGTATGCCTGTTAACCGCCCGCATTCTTACCGCTATTCTTCTTTTTAAATAATTTTCTTTATATTGACTTACATCAAGGCCCCTGCCTTTATAAATTCTTTCCTTTATTGAGTTATAAGCTTCCTGTTCGTTCATTAATTCATATTCCCGTTTATTCTGATATCCTCATTTTCAATAACCTCAAGAAAAACATTCACAAGTTTTTCATCAAACTGTGTTCCGGCGCATTTTTTAAGTTCATTTACAGCCTCTTCTTTTGAAAGCGCCTTTCTGTATGGTCTGTCCGAACGCATTACTGAATAAGCATCCGCAATGGCGCATATTCTGGAGCCAAGAGGTATGGCTTCACCTTTAAGCCTTTTGGGATATCCTTTGCCGTCATATCTTTCGTGATGATATAAAATTATCGGGATAATTTCATCAAATATATTCATTTTGCTGAGTATATCAACACCTTCTTCAGGGTGTTTTTTTATTACATTAAACTCTTCTTCGGTAAGAGATGACGGCTTATTAAGTATTTTGGTGCTTATATTTATCTTGCCTATGTCATGTAAAAGAGATGCATATTTAATTTTCTGTATTTCAGAATCGGCAAGGCCCAATTTTTCCGCTATCTTCATGGCATAAAACATGGTTGAAAGCGAATGGCCGTGTGTTTCGTGGTCTTTTGTGTCAATGGCTATCGAAAGAGCCTCAATAATTTTTTCGTAATTCATGCTCAGTCTTGAAAAAAGGTCATGTTTTTCCGTTATAATAAAAACCTGCGCCGCAAAGAACTCCGCTATATATATATCGCTTTCATCAAAAGGCTGTATTTTATAAAAAACAGTTATTTCTTTTATAATATCTTTGTCCTTTAAAGGAACACAAAGACAATATCCTTCAGAAGCGCCTTCTATCGCAGGACATTTCTTTACGGAAATATTTCTTCCAAAATTTTCATGAAATGCATCAACTGTGACTTCCTGCATTACGGTGCCTTTTTCCATAAATCCCGAAGCATATACGGCCCTAAGCCTTCCCCCTTCGTTTCCGCCGTAGCATATAACCTGCCTTACACCCATAATATTCATGATATTGGAGGAAAATATTCTTCTTACTTCATACGGGTCATTGCTGTTTTTTATCTGCCACAGCATATCATGTGCAAACATAAGAGAATTTAAAACCTTATTCATAAAAACCCTGTTGTTTTCATTTGCGGTTTCCGTGCTCTTTTTATGCCTTTCGGTTAGATTCCTTGCGCTTTCCGCCGCAATCGAAATCACGGAAAGTGCAATGGCATTTATAATTGACGCAAGCCATTCATTCGAATGCATTGAATAATGGGAAAAATTAAATATAAGAGAAAGAAAAATTCCGTTTGCAGCGGACCTTAAATAAGCCGCCCAAGCAACCAGAACAGCAGCTGATGCAAACATATATTTTTCTTCAAGGCCAAAAGGGTTAAATGCAACAACTATTATAACCGCCGATATTAAAGGAAGAAACATCCTGCTTAAAGCCTGCATTATTATTCCGTTGTTCTTACAAGGTCGCCGGCCCTTATCAAATCAGTTTGAGACATAATGACGGCAACACATGTTGATTTCAGCGAATTCACAACCATTGCTGTCCCTATAATGTGGTAATCTTCAATTTCTTTTGTGACCGGATCCTTTTCCGTTCTTATTATATTAAATTTTTGTCCCGGCAAAATATTTTTATCAAGACCTCTGTTTATATAAACAATGTCATTTTTTGATATTGCGTTAATTCCGTTTGCAGCTTTGATAATATATCCGTCAGTTTTAATGTTTCTTTTTCTCGGTTTAACGGAAAGTTTTTTATGATATTCTTTCACATCACGTCTCAATTTTATTTTAAACCTGTCGCGAACAAGATTATAACTTTTTATAATTTTCGCTTCATATTTGCTGTCTTTTACATTTTTTATTATTCTTCCCACAGCGCAAACCTGAATATATTTTCCCAAATATCCTTCGGTTTCAGGGTCAATTGCATCCTCGCTGTCATCATATACTATGAATTCCGTTCCGGGCTTAAAACCCTTTCCAACGGTAATGTCAACGTAAACTTTGTCTCCCTGTCCTATTGCAGATTTCCCGGCCTTTGAATAAAGTGTGCCGTCCTGTGTAAAATTGTCGCTTATAAAGCCGGCTCTTTCAACCATTACATATCCGGTATTTTCTATTCTTTTTTTTCCTTTTTCATTCATTATTACAAGTTTCGCGCTTTCGTCTTCATCATAATCAAATTTTATATTTTCAACGTCAGCTTTTTCTTCATCCGCTTCGAAATTTTCCGAATCTGTATTTACGGATACCCGCCTGCTTAATATATATTTTTCAAGTTCCTCGGATTCCGTTTCGCCCGGCTGAAGTATTATTATTCCTTCAGTTTCCGATTGTTCCCCGGAATAATAATCAGTTTCAGGAGTTTTTGAAGGCCGGGCATTTGTAACATCGGCTTTTGTTTCAGCCGCAGTCTGGGTTATTTGAGGG
Organism: uncultured Spirochaetia bacterium; assembly: GCA_964417645.1. GTDB lineage: Bacteria > Oederibacteriota > PGYV01 > PGYV01 > PGYV01 > CAYQIS01. The sequence continues at coordinate 7,411 of CAYQIS010000002.1, read as the reverse complement.
TTTTCAGCGGGAATTTCAGACGGCGTTGCCGTTGCTTCCGCCGATGGCGAAGCTTTGATATCATAAGAGCTGTCATTTATTGATGTTGATATTATTTCATCTTCGGCATAAAGTTTTAAACCAAAAAAGGGCATCAAGAATAATTCAAAAATAATTATTGCTGCAATAAAATATTCGGGCTTTTTCACCGGCATATTCAGCCTCTTTTAATTAAAATTTAACTCCCTCATCCTTTCTCTTACTCTTTTTATTTTTTCTCCTTCAGGAAATTTTTCAATATAGTGATAATAGGCTTTTTTGCAATTAAAAGTATCCAATAATCTGTCCAGATTATCGGCTCTGTAAAAATTTACCAAATCAATCCTTTTTTCAGCTTCGTCTTTTTTATCATAAACATCATATTTGTCATATTTTTCAATATATTTATCGCAAAGTTCCAGACTTGTTTTATATTTACCGACAAAATTGGTATAAACTATGTTATAAAAAGCATATTTTTCAATTTCAGGTTCGGTTTTGTTTGATTCGGCCCATTTTGTAATATTGGCGCTGACATGTTCAGCTCCTGTCACAAGATAACCCGCCAATAAAATAACAGCTAAAAGAAAATATAAAAAATACTTCATTTTTACGCCTCACCGTGCTTTTATTTAAGCAGCCAAAATTTATATTATCATTATATAATTTTTTTTTCAATTTTTCACTGTTTTTATCAGTCTAAAAACTGCCGTTAAAAAAGAAAAAGCCCGGCGACTTATATCGCCGGGCTTTGGTTCTGCTACGTATGTGGAGCGCTAATTATGCCCTCTGAACGTTAGCTGCCTGCGGGCCTTTTGCGCCTTCAACGATGTCGAAAGATACAGACTCGCCTTCCTTAAGTGTTTTGAATCCGTCCATTTGAATTGCTTCGTAATGTACGAATACATCCTTTCCGCCTTCCTGTTCGATGAAGCCATACCCTTTCTTTTCGTTGAACCATTTCACTTTACCTGTCGGCATACTACTAAAACCTCCAAACTAGAATTCTTGCAGAAGCAAAGTCTGCAAATACGAAAGGATTATACACCCTTTATTTATTAAGTCAAGCAAAATATTAAAATAATTTCATTTTTTATTCTTTAAACTTTCCAAAACGTTTATTACCTCTTTAAATACATCCTCTTTTTTTATCATTTTTCTGTCTTTTGGAGCCTTCCTTAAAGAAATTTCTATATCCCCGTTGACAAAATTTTTCTCGCCAATTACAACTCTTATCGGGAAACCTATAAGATCCGCATCCTTAAATTTTACTCCCGGAGAAATATCCCTGTCATCTATAATTACATCAACGCCAGCCGTTTTAAATTTTTCATAAAGATCAAAGGCAAACTTTGTTCCTTCCTCATATTTTACATTCACCGGAATTATCTCAACTTCATACGGAGCAATAGACACCGGCCATATTATCCCGTTCTCGTCATTATTTTGTTCTATTGAAGCGGCCACCACTCTGGACACACCAATTCCGTAGCATCCCATTGACATTTCCTTTGACTTGCCGTTCTCGTCAAGATAAACCGCCTTCATTTTTTTGGAATATTTATTCCCAAGAAAAAAAACATGCCCCATCTCTATGCCTTTTTGCTCGTCAAGTATACCCAATTCGCATTTTGGACATTTATCGCCTTTTTCCGCTTTTGCAAAATCCGCTATAAAATCCTCTTTATAATCCCGCCCGCGATTAACTCCGGTATAATGATAATCCGCTTCATTGCCGCCTGTAACCGTGTTCTTCAAACATGCGGCCGTTTCATCAACAACAATTTTCACGCCCTTTTCACGAAGATTAACAGGACCAGCAAAACCGACAGGCGCACCTGTTTTTTCAAAAATTTCTTCCGGAGATGCAAGACGTATATCGGTTGCCCCCAGAGCGTTTTTCAATTTAATTTCATTTATTTCGCGATCGCCCCTTATAACCGCGCCGGCCATATTATTCCCGTCGTAAACATAAAGTATTGTCTTTGCTGTATCCGCGGGGCTTTTATCAAGAAAAGCGGCAAGTTCTTCAACAGAACGTATATTTGGTGTGTGCACCTTGACAAGCGGTTCCTCAGACCCGGTCTGCGGGTCATCATGTTTAAATACAGCTTTTTCAACATTGGCCGCGTAATCGCATTTATCACAAAATATTATTGTGTCTTCACCCGTATCCGCAAGAACCATAAATTCCGCAGACATATTTCCGCCGATTGCTCCGGAATCAGCTTCAACCGCCCTGAATTTAAAACCAATTCTTTCACAGATACGGACATATGTTTCAAACATTTCCCTGTAGCTTTTCATTGCGGATTCTTCATCCCTGTCAAACGAATAAGCATCCTTCATCAGAAATTCCCTTGACCTCATCACTCCGAAACGCGGACGTATTTCATCGCGAAATTTAACCTGTATTTGATAAAGATTAACGGGCAGCTGTTTGTACGAGTTTATTTCCCTTCGCACCAAATCGGTTATCACTTCTTCATGTGTCGGGCCAAGTGCGAATTCATTTTCATGTCTGTCCTTTATCCTCATCAATTCTTTCCCGTATAAATTCCATCTTCCGGTTTCTTTCCAAAGATCCGCAGGGGTTAAAACAGGCATAAGAACTTCCTGAGCTCCGGATTTGTTCATTTCTTCACGTATTATATTGACCACTTTGTTCAAAGAGCGGAAACCCAAAGGCAGCCAATCATATATGCCGGAACCCACTTTTTTTATCATTCCGGAACGTATCATTAATTTATGCGCTATTGTTTCGGCTTCTTTCGGAGTTTCTCTGACCGTATTTATTAAAGCTTTGCTGAATCGCATTATATCCTCCGTCAGTCATTTTTAATGAGTTTCAAAACTTCTTTTTCAAATGCTTTAAGCAAATCTTTTTTTGGAACACGTTTAATTATTTTTCCTTTAAGCGTAATAATGCCTGTTTTTTTACCCCCGGACACCCCTATATCCGCATGCGCGGCTTCGCCCGGACCGTTAACAGAGCATCCCATAACGGCAATACTTATCGGCTTTGATATGTTCATTGTCATTTTTTCAACGTCTTTTGCAAGTTTAATAACATTTATCTCTGTCCTTGCGCATGTAGGGCACGAAATTATTTGAACACCGCGTTTGCGTATTCCAAGATTATCAAGTATACGATAACCGGCATGTATTTCATAAACAGGATCCGCGGTAAGCGATACTCTTAAAGTGTCACCCAATCCTTCATACAGAAGTATACCCAGACCTTCGGATGATTTAATTAAACCGGAAATTTCCGTGCCCGCTTCCGTTATTCCTATGTGCAAAGGATAGTCACGATGCAGAGAAAAAAGCTTATATGCCTCAACCGTTGTCATTATATCAGAAGCTTTAAGAGAGACTATTATGCTGCCAAAATTGTTAGCTTCAAAAAAATCTATATGTTCCATAAGGCTTCGCACCATGCTGTTAGCGGTTTCATTTTTTGATTCTTCTTTTAATTTATATAAAACACCTTTTTTCAGCGAACCTGCATTAACGCCTATTCTTATGGCGGCTTTTGTTTTTTTTGCGGCTTCAATTACGGCTTTAACTTTTTCATGGCTTCCTATATTTCCCGGATTTATCCTTATTTTATCGGCGCCGGCATTAAGAGCTTCAATTGCCATTTTATAATCAAAATGAATATCCGCCACAACAGGAATTTTTGCCTTTCTTTTTATTTTTTTAAATCCTTCAACAGATTCCATATCCGGCACCGAGCAGCGTATTATCTCACAGCCTGCCAAAGTAAGCTTTCTAATCTGCTCCAGCGTTTTTTTGTAATCCGCCGTTTTTGTGTTTGTCATTGATTGCACGGATATCGGAGCCCCCGCTCCAACCTGTACATTACCAACCATTACCTTCCTTGTGGGCTTTCTTGTTATCACAAATTTCTCCTTACTGTCCAATGCCTGATATTCTGAGTATGTCTTTATATGTAAAGAAAAGTATCATAAAAATAATAACAAACCATCCGGCCTGCATAACCGCTTCCTGTATTTTAAGGGGCACCTCTTTTCCGGTAATTGCTTCAACAACAAAAAATGCTGTTATACCGCCGTCCAAAGGCGCCAAAGGCAGCAGATTAAAAAGCGCCAAATTTATATTAATAAGAGCAAAAAGCATTATCAAATTTATAAGGCCCGTTTTGGCAACTTTATATGAAATTTCCATTACACCTATGGGGCCTGCGACATCAGGTTCCATTCTGCCCGTAACCATACGGGATATTGCCTTTACTGTGACAGAAGTGAACATAATTACGCTGTCCCGGGCTTTTTTTACCGCGCCAATAATGCCATACTTTTCGTATGTCATATTTGAAACGGGGTTTATTCCAAAAAGAGGTATGCTTTCCTTTTTCCCGTCTTTTGACTTAATAACCTCCATTTTTGGCTTTACTTTAAAAACAAGAATTTTGTCTCCCCTTTTTACACTTATTTCAGCTTCTTTTTCTCCGGCTTCTTTAAGTGCCTTTGAAGCATCCTCCCAATAGTTTATTTTTTTCCCGTTAATGCCCGTTATAACATCTTTCGGAGCAAGTCCCGAAACTTCGGCAGGATAACCTTTTTCCAAAGATTCAATTATAGGCAGATATGCCATAGGGGTTATGCCTATAAAAGATTTTTTTATTTTATCTTTAAATATATCTTCGGCTTCTTCGACAACGGGATTTATTTTGAATGTTTTTTCAACTTCACCTCTTTTTATAACCATTGTTATCTCTTTATTGCCGGCCTTTTTTATTTCCTCGGTAACATGCTCCCAAATTTCGGTTTTTCTGCCGTTAACAGACACTATAATGTCGCCGGTTTTTATTCCCGCATTATATGCGGGGTAATCTTTTTTTACTTCGCCTATCTGGGGTTTTAATGTCTGTATGCCAAAAAGATAAACAATAACCAAAAGAACAAAAGCAAATATAAAATTTTGTGTTACCCCGGAAATTCCAACAATTATTTTTTTCCAGGGTTTCTGATTTAAAAAAGATCTTGGGGATTGAGGCTCCGCCGGATTTTCTCCCTCCATTTTTACAAAACCGCCAAGCACAATAAAAAGCGCAACAAGATACTCTGTTTCTCCGATTTTAAAGGAAAAAAGTTTTGGCCCCCAGCCTATTCCAAACTGCTCAACTTTTATGCCCAAACTTTTTGCGGCAATAAAATGCCCAAGCTCATGAACAAATATTGTAAGACCAAGAGCAATTATAATGTAAATAATTTCAATCATTTTCAATCATCTCCATTACCCTCTGTCTTGTAAGAAGGTCAGTTTTTAATATCTGTTCTATTGTCGGATTTATAATGTTTATATGCTCATTCAAAGCCTTTTCAACTATATCCGGTATATTTCCAAATTTGATCTTTTTGTCCAAAAAAGCGCATACGGCAATTTCGTTTGCCGCATTCATGCAGGCAAGCGCAGTTCCGCCTTTTTTTCCCGCAGATAACGCAATTGAAAATGCCCTGAACTTTTCAAAGTCCACAGGATAAAAATCAAGCCTGCTTTTATAAATAAGATTCAGGGGATCCACCGCGCCTTTCCTTCTTTCAGGATAAGTAAGAGCATATTGTATTGGCAGCGTCATATCCGGATTGGACATCTGTGCAATAACAGACCCGTCAATATATTCAACCATTGAATGTATTATTGATTGAGGATGTATAACAACTTCTATTTTTTCATAAGGTATATTAAAAAGATAATGAGCTTCTATAACTTCCAAACCTTTATTCATAAGTGTTGCCGAATCTATTGTAATTTTTTTTCCCATTTTCCACGTCGGGTGATCAAGCGCCTGTTCAACGGTTATTGAATCAAGTTCTTCCTTCGGCTTGTTTTTAAAAGGACCGCCAGAAGCGGTAATAATAAGCTTTTTTACATATTCTTTTTTATTTCCCTGTAAAGCCTGAAAAATGGCATTGTGTTCCGAATCAACAGGTATGATTTCCGCCCCATATTTTTTTGATTCTTTATTTATTATATCGCCGGCTATTATTAAAGCTTCCTTGTTTGCAAGAGCTATTTTTTTTCCGTGTCTTATTGCAGCAAGAAGGGGCACCATGCCAACAGCGCCGACAACAGCCATTAAAATAATGTCGGCTTCCTTTAATGTTGCCAATTTTACAAGGCCTTCCATTCCGGATAAAACTCTGGTATTCTTGTGTTTTTTTGAAAATTCCCGGGCTTTTTCAGCTTCTGATAAAACAACATATTTTGGAGAATATCTGTCTGTTTGTCTTGAAAGCTCTTTTATATTGTTATTGCCCGAAATGCCCAAAAGTTTATAATCCCTAAGCGGCCCTTCAAACAGCTTTATCGCGGAAGTCCCTATTGAACCAGTTGAACCAAGTATTACAACATTTTTGCCGGACTTTTTATTCATATTATCCCATTATTATATATTTAAAATAAAAATAAAGCACGGGTGCATTAAACATTGCGGAATCTATCCTGTCAAGCGCGCCTCCGTGTCCGGGAAGCAGATTTGAAGAATTTTTCACACCAGCATATCTTTTTACAACAGATGCCGCTATATCTCCTATCTGTCCAAAAAAAGACATCAATACAGCCAATATAACACAATGAATATATGCATTATTGCCAAACATGCCTTTAGGCAGTATGAAATTTGCCAAAATCAGGCTGAATAAAATATTAATAACAATCCCGCCCATGCTTCCCTCAACAGTTTTACCCGGGGACAATTCCGGAATCAATTTATGTTTTCCAAAAAAAGTCCCAAAGAAATAAGCTCCTGCATCATAAAAATAAGTAAGATAAAAAAGCGTAAATATAAGGTAATTCCCGTGTGGCAAATCTCTTAGCAGAAGCCCGAAAGATCCAAGGGTTGCTATATATGTGACAGGCCCAAAAGTATTAATAAATTTCGGAAAAGTTTCAATTTTTTTGGAAATAACTATCTGAAAAAACAGCCCTATCACAAAAAGAGCGGTTGCAAAAAAATATCCAGACATGCTGTAATTCATTATTATCAACCCGTATATTACAAGACCGAATATAATCCCGCTTAACTTAAAAGCTTTCATTCCCCTGTTTTCAAGCATTATATAAACTTCATACAAAGCCATTGTAAGGGCCGCAATGCACACAACAATAAAAGCCACGGGATTTTCCCAAAGCGATATTGCCATACCCAATGCAACAAGCGGTATTGCCGTAAGTATTCTTTTAATCATTGTTTTATTCCCCCAAAACGTCTTTCACGTTTATTAAATTCTTCTATTGCAACAAACAATTCTTTTTTTCTAAAATCCGGCCATAAAACAGGCGTCACATAAAGTTCCGAATAAGCAAGCTGCCATAAAAGAAAATTGCTTATTCTCATTTCCCCGCTTGTTCTTATCATTAAATC
>CAYQIS010000001.1:224685-248107 GCA_964417645.1 uncultured Spirochaetia bacterium | reverse complement strand
ACAAAAACAACACATCATTATGCAACAGGAAGCGCTCTTAAAGCGGGAATAGAAGGCAGGGCGTTTAATACAATGATTGACCTTAATTTCAGGAACGTGGGCAATTCCTTTACTGCAAACGCCGCGCAGACAAGGATATATAATTTTGCAGAGAACTATTATTATATATCGCAGAACAATACATGGAATGTAAACCCGGGGGCAAATGTTAATCCTCACTATACAATAGGCGGCGGGTATTATCCGTTTACAAGGTATAATCCAAGAATAGTCACAAGCACGGCAGGTATAGCATCAAGGGAAGGGAACCTTCTTTCTTATCCTATATATGATAATGCGGCAACTCCTTACGGTGATTCCACACCAAACAGGAACGGCATTAGCGCAAGCATCAAAGGAGATTATCTTGACGGTATGATAGCGCCGTTTATTGCATACACCGCTTTATCAGAACCCGAGCCTTTGATTAAGTCCAAACCAAGGAAATTTACGGTAATACAGGCAGGCGGTAAAATTCAGTATATGCCTGTTACCCTGCACGGCGGCATAACAATGCAAAATATCAAAAACGACGCTTCGGGAAATTCAAAAGTTGCTTTTGATTCAAGCACTCTTGACCTTGGCCTTGAGTGGCAGATAATAGATAAAAAACTGCTTGCTTACGGAGGCTTTAAAACGACCAATTTTAAAGGAACCGAAGTTTACCGCTCAACAACGGCAATATCTCCGGGAATTTTTCCGCTTGCGCAGACAAGATATAATCACACAATAACAACAATGGGCGGCGGCATAGAGTTTAAGATAGCAAAACCTGTATCAATGGGCATGTATTTTACGGACACATTAATAGAAGACAATGCCGAAGTTAAGGACGCGGCTGATGCGGCTTATTACGGCAAGCCGATTGGCACAAAGATGAAAAATTATAACAGTTATAAGGTGCAGGAGCTGGGCGCAAAACTCAGCATATTGTTCTGATTTAGCGTAAACTTTAGCTGCGGGCAGAACGTCAAAACATTACAAAGAAATTAAAATTAAATAAAAAGAAGGAGGAGTTGAAATGAAAAAAGTGTTTGTAATTGCAATCACGGCAATACTTGTTCTTTCAATGGCTGTTTATGCCGAAAAGCCAAAAACCACCATCCCTATTATTAAAGACGGGGCAATAACGGTTGACGGCAGCCTGTCTGAATGGGCAAAAGCGGGCGTAACATCCATACTTCTTGACAAGGCTTCCATGGTAACACACGGCAAGACAGAATGGCTTGGAAAGGGTAAACAAGATGCAAAAATTTATGTTGCTTTTGCGGAAGGCGGGGTTTATTTTGCCGCGGATGTGACAAGCCCAAAAGGAATATATAACAATTCCACGGGTAAAGATATGTGGAACGGCAATGCGGTTGAACTTTTCATCGGTTTTGACAATTCTGATCCTTCAAGGGAAATGTATACTGAATCGGATTATCAGATAGGATTCTCGCCGGGGAAAATAAACAAGGCGGGCAAGGTTGAAAATCCTCCGGAAATTTACTGCTTTAATCAGCAGGTGTCAATAACTGACGGAAAGATAAAAGCTGTTAAGACAGAAAAAGGATATATAATTGAAGCTTTTGTTCCGGCTTCTTTCTTTGCGGCTTGGAACCTTGCAAAGGGAATGGAGATAGGTTTTGACCTTTCTATGGATGATGTCACAAAAGGAGCTGCAAGAAACGTTCAGCTTACATGGAGCGGTTATGCTGACAGCTGGAAAAATCCCGCAGGATGGGGAGTTGCAACAGTAAAATAATTAAGTAAAATTGATATAAGGAGGCGCAATTAATGAAAAAAGCAATTGTTTTAATCGCGATACTGGCGCTGATTACGGCAGCGTTAAGTTTATCCGCGTGTAGCAAGAAAAGAACTGTAACTCTTGATCCATCGGAAATAGGAACAAGCTCTACAAATACGCCGACATATACAAATACAGTGCCACCTGGTTCAACAAGCACATATACTGGAACTCCTACAAATACATATACAAGAACCCCTACAGCAACTGCAACAAATACACCTCCGCCAAAACCTGTGGGCTGGATAGATGACCTTGAAGACCCATACGGCCCCAATCAGAATGACTTCCAGGTTACAGGCGGTCCTGTATTAAATTCAGGCGGATACTGGATTACGTTTGACGACAATTCAAAGCAGAATAATGGTACATCTTATGTATGGCCTATGGCTGAAACCTGGGCTGCAAGAAAAGGTGTTCCGCATACTCCGTTTACGGTATCAGCGCCGGGCTACCCCGGGTCACCATATGGCACAGGATATGCGGCAAGGATTACGGGTTATGTAACAGGATGTTCGGGCGGGTCCGGCAGCTGGTGGCTTGACACCACATGTACTTATCCCGGAGTTACGATTTATAACCCGCCTGATGAAAAAACTGTCTTCAGGTTTGGTTTCATTGGAATGGGATGCCAGTTAACCCCGACTGCAAGCGAAGGCAATACAGGATTTATGGCAGGAGTGACCACTGTAGCCGGGCTTATTAATGATCCGCTGGATTGCCAGGAAGTAAATATTTCAGGATTCACAGGAATAAGGTTCTGGTATAAAGGAGACGGATTGAACTGGAGAGTAAAGATACCTTATACAAATCAGCTTAACTGTGACGGTAAGTGGCATCCTGAAATGCCGGCAGATGTAACAATAACAGCAGCCATAATGGCAACCGCAAGTTATACAAAGGCAAATGACGCCGGATATAACATTATGAACAGCGCAACTGATTGGACTCAGATTTCAATTCCTTTTACAAGCCTTGCGTATGAAACATGGGGTAATCCGCTTACAACAGATTGCTCTGCACCGGGTGGAGACTGCTCCATATCAACAGTTCTTCAGCATGTAAAACAGATTCAGTTCCAGACATTCGGGGATCCGGCAGCTGAAAACCGCTATCCGAATACCCGTGAACTTTGGGTTGACGACATAGAACTTTATTAATTAAGTAATTTTAATATATACGCACTTCACGGGGAATTTTAAAATTTCCCCGTGAGTGCGTAAGCACTTATAATCAACAAAAGGGAGTTAAACAAGTGAAACATATAAGAATAGTGATTACTTTAACCGCCGTGATTTTTATTTTAACTTCCTGCGCGGGTGTTGTGGAACTTAAAACCCAGGCCATATACGGCGGTAAAATAGAAAAAAAAGCGGAAACCAAAAAAGTTAAGCCCGTGCTTTTTGAAGATTTTGAAGCGGGCACAGCTGTAGGCGCTTATGCATATGCAAACCAGGGTGGAAACGCCTCCGCAACAAAATTTATTGCCGTAACAGATGAAAAGCACGGCGGACAATACAGCGCCATGACTGAATTTGACACAGGCGCCGACGGCGCATGGGGCTGCGGTATAGGAACGCAAAGCGCGTACGGCGGGGGATATATAGATTGTTCCGGACGTGACACTTTCAGCGCCTGGGTAAAAGCTCCGGCAGGATATACTTTTTATTTTTTTGTAAACGAAGCCCAGGATAATAAAGGCGACGGTGAATTCTGGAACTCAAAAAAAGTCACGGGAAAAGGGCGCTGGACATTATATGAAATTCCAATGGATGAATTTTATAAAAATATTTACTCGGGTACACAGGACGGAAACAATACGATTGATATGAGCGCCATAGGTACGGTTGGAATGCAGTTTGACGGCGCCATAGGCAAGGGCAAGGCATATATTGACGACATTTACTTTAAATAGCTTTAAATAGCGTCGGAGGCAAAATGAAAAAGACAGCAATGATTACGGCTGCCGTTTGTGCGGTATTTATTATTACATCTTGCGCCGGAGTTATAAGTTTCAGAAAACCTGGGGCAAAAAGGGTACAGACGGCAACAGAAGAGCAAAAGGCGCTTAGCCCGGTTCTTTTTGATGACTTTGAAACGGGAAGCATTGACGGTTCTTACAGCTATGCTAATACGGCCGGTTCTGCATCTATGAGCAAGTTTTCCGTAACTTCAGATGAAAAACACGGCGGAAATTATTCCGCTGTTGCGGAGTTTGACACAGGAATTTCTTCCGAATGGGGCTGCGGGGCCGCTGTAATTAAAAACGGAGGCATTGACGCAACGGGAAGAAAAATGCTTACCGCATGGGCATATGCTCCGGAAGGAATGATATTTTATTTTTTTGTAAATGAAACGGGAGCAAACGGAGCCGACGGGGAATACTGGAACAGTTCAAATCAAACCGGCGCCGGTAAATGGGCATATTACGAGATTCCTCTTGATGAATTCTTTAAAAATATATATTCGGGAAATCAGGCGGGAAACAACGATATAGATTCTTCGGGAATAGGGAATGTTGGGGTACAGTTTGGCGGCAACCAGGGAAAAGGAAAGATTTATATAGACGATATCATAATAAAATAAGATTGGAAAAACCCCGCCTTGTGAATGCGCAGGTGCGGGGTTTTTTTATTTTGTGGAGGTTTAAATGAAAAAAACGTTTTTTTTAACGGTATTTTTTTTCTTGTGCTTGATAAATCTGTTTTCCGTAAATACCGGAGTATTCGGAAAAAAAACGGCCGTAAGGCACTGGTTTAAAGCTTCCATTGTTTATGAAAATAACGGCATGGCAATGGTAATTCCCGCGGATTGGAAAGACGTGTCTGACACTGTAAAAAACACCGATGCTTTTTTTGTTTCCGACGGAAGCACCACGATGCCTATATATGACGGTTCGCTTCAGCCTTTAAGAAGCGCTATTTATGTTGAAACCATAAATGACCCTGATTATTCGTTTGAAGCAAAAGAATATTCAAAAAACCTTAAATCAAACAAGATATATTCTTCCGTGTCAGTTGAAGCTTCAAGAATAAAATTAAACTGCGGAAGAGACGCCATGTTTTTTAATATCAGGGCAAGATATTTAAGAAGCGGAAATATTATGGTTATGAAAAAAATATTTTTTACGGGTATAGACGGCAGAACCAAAGCGGTGACCGGCTTTATAACAACGGCGCCGGGCAATGATTATTTTATTTTGAAATCGGGAGCAATGGAGTTTGTTGAAAGCCATGTAATGTCTGCAGTTACGGATATTAACAAACTTGAAAAAAAACGCATACTTGACTCATATAAATCACTGCCTTCGGGATTAAACAGGGCATATGAAAAATGCAAAAATGTTATGGAAAAAGGCTCTTATTCCCTGCAGGAGACCGTTGGTATATACGAAAAAACACTTAAGAAATATGATTATCTTTTTTCCGTGTCGAATAAGCTTGCCAGAATATATCTTACAAAAGAAAATTTTATAGACTATAAAAGGGGTATGCAACTTGCGCTGAAATCTTCTGAACAGACTCAAAGACAGGACCCGGATTCTCTTGAATTATTGGCAATTGCATATTATCGCCTGGGAGAAAGGGATAAAGCTTTGATGAATATGGAAGATGCAATAAAAATTAATCCTTTTAATGCTAGATATATTGATGCCCATAAAAAAATGAAAGCGGGAAAGTTTTAAAATGGTTTAATGTTTAAAAATTTTTTTTGATATTATATAATATTTTTAATGAAGGTTTAAATGCCTTAATGCAAACAGGAGGCAGAATGCGTAAGGGGATTTTGATTCTTATATTGCCGGTTTTCTTTTCTTTTGGTTCGGTTTATGCGGGTTCGAATATTTCGATAAACAATTTTAAAGGCGGAAAGATTGATTTTAGAGCCGCGGTAAACACTGATTATATTTACGGGGGAAGAGGAGACGCCCTGCGCAACGGCGGAACCGTATCCACTCTTGATTGGCACATGAGTTTTACTTCGTATAATCCAGCCTGTCTTGCTTTCATGGAAAGAGCTTATATATCAATGCCGATTATACCTGTGGCATTGGGAGCTTCAGCCGATTTGGTTAAGGAATTAACGGGAAGCGGGATTGAAGAAAATGTAAATGGAATGCTTGACAGCATGGCTGAAGGACTTACAAAAGCCGCCGGAGTTGAGATGAAAGTTCAGGGAATTAAAGGCTGGGTGGGGCAGGCGCCCGGTATTACCGGCATTGAATTTGCAATGCCCTTTGCCGCAAATAATGCGGGTTTTGGAATTTCAAGAGAAGAAAAAACCACGGTGGAAATTGCCGCAATAATAAGCGGCGCTGAAATGGCACTCGAAATTACCGATGACAATTTACCCGGATTTCTTATGGGAGCTTCAGCCGCTCTTAATGCTGTTTTAAATGCGCAATCAAAAAATATTGTGACAAGTTTTGGGTTGGGAAGAAAGATAACGCCTATATGGGGAATCGGCTTCGCGGTTGACAAGTATGAATCCGCCTGTATGGTAAATGCCGTTATGGAACCTGTTGCTTATGCTGTCCAGGGGACAACCGTTGAAATGTTTAACACATCGGAATACAACTCCCTTAATGCGGCCGCCAAAGGCTCGCTTAAATCTGAGGCATGGGGATTAAGGTTCGGGACAGCACTGCATTCATTTGAGCACAACGTTGAAACCGCCGTTGATTTTTCCATACAGCCGGAGCTTAAATTTACTGGCGGCTTGGACGCCTATTATCACGCGTTGCCGGATGAAATTGATCAGCTTGATATGACAAAAACAATCAGGAAAGAAGGCAGCCTTGGTGAAATCAGGATAAAAATACCTTCTTTTGTAAGGGTGGTTCTTGCATGGAAACCGGGAGCCGTAATTTCAATGAATTACACCCATTATTTTGATGCTCTTGAAATTAATTACGAGGATACAAGGGCTTTCTTGGAAATGCGGGACGCATTTAGGCTTGGTTTTAATTTTGGCGGCTTCCAATTTGGCGGCGGTGTAATGCTTGCCAGGATTGGTTCTGAAACAAAGGATGAAAGCGGCAGTTTACAAAGTCAGTATAAATGGTATCCTGTGCCTGTTTTTTCTACCGGTTTTGTAATACCTTTTGGAAAAAATCTTGAAACAGAGCTTGAATTCCTTGCTGTTCCTATGCCTTTTCTTAAAGGTGCATTAACATATAATTTCTGATTTGGAGGTTTTAATGAAGAGATTCAAAAAAATTCTTTTTATTACAGCCTGCCTGCTGTGGGGCATTACCGCAATAACAAAAGCAAGCACACTTAAAGAAATTTCTCTTACGCCAAATCCGTTTTCGCCCTACAGAGGAGGACTTCAAATAAATTATGTGATTGAATCCGCTTATCCGCAGGCTTTTGTTTCCATTAAGGTTTTGAACGTGTCGGGCGAAACTGTGAAAGTAATTTCTGAAAATGCTATAAGGAACACGGGAGTAAATATAACCGATAAATGGGACGGCTTTGACAAAAACAACAGACTTGCGGCAAACGGAAGGTATCTTGTGCGGGTTGAAATAATGGATGCGGCGGGAAAGAAACAATATATATTCATGGCCGCGCTGGTAAAGTGAGGTTAAAATGAAAAGAATATCATTAATTGCCTTTGTGTTGCTTGTTTATACCGCTTTATATTCATATAATCCAAAGCCGGGCGCTTTTGCGGACCCGGGCCTTGCCAGACCATCATCAATTGGAAATGCATTTGTGTCCGTTGCCGATGACGCAAATTCAGTCGTTTATAACCCTGCAGGCATGATTTCCTCGAAATGGAAGGATTTTACTTTTCTTCATTACAGGCAAAAAGGATTGATACCTTATAATTATGCTTTGTTTGTTTATCCGATTAATTCTCTGCGCGCGGTTGGTGCGGGAATTATTGTGTCGGGAGACGAAATATTTGATGAAAAGACTTTTATTCTATCTTATGCGGAAAATATTGATCGGTTTACTTTTGTTTTAAACGGTTTTTCGTTGGGCTTAAATTTTAAGATTATGTCGGCCGGTTTCGGCGACAATTATAAACCCGGCACGGATGAAAGAATAAAAGGAAATGCGATAGGGGCAGGGGCTGACTTCGGTGCGCTATGGCGCGTTAATGAATACGTGTCTTTTGGTGCAAGGGCAAAGGACGCTTTTTCGTGGATTAAATGGAACACAAATTATTCCGGTTATTCGGAAGGCGTTCCTATTACAACTTCTTTTGGCGCAAGCTACAAAACAGCGGAATTTCTTGTAAGTGCTGATATTGAAAATCTTGACATGTTGAGGACCGGATGCGAGTTGACGGTTTTTAAATATTTAATGATCAGGGGAGGGATTGCTCAGGAGCTCAACCTGCAGTCCGAAAAAGAGTATTATGCCGGAATCGGTATAGGTAATTTTGAATTGGGGCCTTCAAAAAATTATTCTTTTGCGCTTGATGCGTCATATTCTTTTGAAAAAATGGATAACACATTGAAGGTTCAGGTATATTTCAGGTTTAAATGAGGAATAAATGTTGAAAAAAAATCTATTTTTAATATTGCCGCTGCTGTTCCCGTGTTTTGTATTTTCCTCCGCGGTAAATGACCTTAATTTATTTGTTTCGGCTGCAGATTACATAAAAGGAGACCTTGAAAAACTTGCCGGATTTGTTGATTCCGAATTCTCAAAGCAGATTATATTTAATGCAACTTCTGCGTCATTTTTTCCTTCGCCGTCCGTTAATTTTGGAGGTTTTGAATCAGGATCATCTTTTGGGGTGTCGTTTGCGAATTTTAACAAAGACGGGCTTTATTCCCTGAATTTTGATTATTTTCAGATTCCTTTTGAAGAAAAGGAAACGCCCGCTCTGATTTCTCTTCCTGTTGCTTCTTTTCATGTAAAAAGCGGTCTGCCTGAAATTGCGGGCATGCCTGCTGATGCAGGAATAAAATTTCTGGCTCTGGATGCGGGTTTTAGGCCTGAAAACGCAAGTATAAGGGTTCGAAATTACATGTTTGGCCTTGAAACCAGAATGCAGCTTTTATCCGAAAGAAAAGAAAAACCTTTTTCGCTTCTTGCGTCATTAAGTTTTGATTTTGTTTCAGGCAGGGTAAATTTCAGCAGACACCATGAATTAACAGACCACGTCGAAGTTAACGGAACACTGTATGATTTTAATATTGAAGGGAATACTGTGCTTATGGCGGACTGGAAAGCCGCTTCCGCGGGATTGAAAGCGATAATAAGCAGGGAGTTTTTCTTTTTTAACCCTTATGCGGGATTTGGTTTAAATATTAACGCCGGCAGAACTTCAACAACAGCCGGTGTGACGGGAAACATAAGCATGACCAATACGGCATTGCCGTCCGATAATGCGCAGTCAAAAGCCGAGATACTTGGAAGGTTCGGACAGGATGTAAATCCTATTGATTTCAGAATGCTTGCCGGTTTTGAATTGGGTATAGGGGCTTTTAAACTGGGTTTTGGCTATGAATATGGGGGAGAAATTTTCAGTTTAAGTTCCGGCATGCGGCTGCAGTTTTAAAAACAGTTGAAAACAAACATGCCTAATATATAATATAACCTGTTTTTAAATAATATTTCGGAGAACATATTTGAAGATAAAAGATATATTGTCATCCAAAAATTTTGTGTTTTCGGTTGAGATATTTCCGCCCAAGCCAGAAAGCGATATAAAAGTTATTTATGAGACCCTTGACGGGTTAAAAGACCTGAAACCGGATTTTATAAGTGTAACTTACGGCGCCGGAGGGGGCACAAGGGCAAGGACTGTTGAAATAGCGGACAGGATTCAAAATTCTTACGGTATAACATGCATGTCGCACTTAACCTGTATAGGGGCAACCAAAGATTCAATTGAAAACATTTTGAATGAGCTGAAATCAAAAAAAGTTGAAAATATTATGGCGCTGAGGGGAGATCTTCCTCAGGGTATTGATTCGCCTTTTAAGGATTTTAATTACGCTTCGGACCTTGTGGCATTTATTAAAAAACACGGGGATTTCTGCATTGGTGTTGCGGGTTATCCCGAAAAACATCCGCAGGCAAAAGATATGGAAGCAGATATTGAAGCCCTTAAAAAAAAGGTGGACGCCGGAGCGGATTTTATAACAACACAGCTTTTTCTTGATAATGACCATTATTTCAGGTACGTGGAAAAGGTGAGAAAAAGCGGCATAACTGTTCCTGTTATACCCGGAATAATGACCGCGACAAAACTGTCAAGCCTGGAGCGTATGACGAAAATGTGTGAAATAGAAATACCCGAGCGTTTCAGGGCGGCCACGTCAAGCTGCGCGATAGACAACCCTGTATGCGAGGAGACAGTAATATATACGGTAAATCAAATAAATCATCTTATTAAAAACGGCGTTAAGTATATACACCTTTATTCAATGAATAAGGTGGAACAGAATACAAGGATTTATAATGAATCCGACATACCAAAAATGAGAGGAAAATTATGATACAAAGAATACTTTTTGTAATGGCCGGAGGCGCAATAGGCGCCGCGGCAAGGTACTTAACCAGCCACACAATAAATACCGCATATCCTGGAACTGTTGTATCGCACTGGGGCACTTTGTTTGTGAACCTTGTGGGTTCTTTTTTTATAGGCATAATTTTTGAAATAGTTTCAACATGGCCTAATTTAAGCCATTTGTGGATGTTTTTTGCTGTTGGCATGCTTGGCGCATTTACCACTTTTTCATCATACGCGCTTGAAACGCATAATCAGTTAAAAGCTGGGCTTTTTACGGAAGCTTTGTTCAGTTTTCTTCTTAACAATATAGGATGTATTACGCTTGTATTTTTGGGGATAGGTTTTGTAAAAATTGTAAAACAGGTATTTTGATGATAATAGATTTTCATACTCATTTTTTTCCCGATGAAATCGCGGAAAACACCATAAATAAGTTGTGTGGTCTTGCGGCTGTAAAACCTCACGGTAACGGCACATTGGCTTCTCTTGTTGAATCAATGACACGTTCCGGAGTAACTTATTCTGTTAATGTACCTGTTGCAACCAAACCCGAGCAGGTAATAAGCATTAACCGTAAAATGATTGAACACCGGCAGGAAAACGGAAACAGCGGCGTTATTTGCCTGGGTGCAATGCATCCGCTTTTTTCACGCATAGGCGATTTTGAGGAAGAAATTTCTTTTTTAAAAGCTCATAACATAAAAGGAATAAAACTTCATCCTGAATATCAGCGGTTTATGCCGGATGACGGCAGGGTGAAAAAACTTTATGATGCATGTGTTAAACACGATATTTTTATATTGTTTCATGCCGGGGTTGACTGCGCTTTTGACGGCAACGAGGTTCACGGCAAGCCTTCGCGGTTTGCCGAGGTGATAAAAATAAAAGGGCTTAAGGTTATACTTGCGCATATGGGTGGATTCAGGCTTTGGGATGATGTTTATAAGCATCTGATAGGTAAAGATGTGTATATTGACACGGCTTATTCAATGGAAATGGAAGATAATTCCATGACAAATATAATAAAAATGCACGGAACTGACAAAGTTTTGTTTGGCTCTGATTTTCCCTGGGAATCACAATCAGCGCTTATAGAAAAAGTGAGAAGATGCGTGACTGATGAAAAGGACAGAGAAAAGATATTTTATAAAAATGCGGCGGCACTTTTGGGAATTTAGATTTGTTTTTAATCAGGAGGATACAAGCTGGAGGAATCTGCGGCAGCTTGCCGTTAAATCAGAGGAGTGTTTAAACAGCCCTCCGCCAACAAGAAAAACAACATCATTGCCGTAGAAAAGCTTCATTTTTTGTATCGTGTCGAGGCTCATGCCTCCCCCGGGGCCGGGGAATATTTCTTTTATTTTACCCATTTTTATTTTACAGCCTTCGGCTATACTTTTACATTCCCCTTTGCTGAAAGAGAAACGTCCGCCGAAATTTGGGAATATTGTAATGTCAGCGCCGGCTATCCGTGCAATCTGTCCGTAAAGCGCGAAATGTGAAATTCCAGAATCAGGACTTGCCGTGAAACTTCCAAGAAACGCAGGGTGCAGAAGTATTGGAAGGTTTATATTGCTGTCGTCAGCAAGAGCGCGCACCGTGCCCATGCCCGTTAATCCGCCCGATATTACAAGCGCTCCGGCTCCCGCGCGTTTTGCATATTTTGCACGTTTTATTGTTTCCTGAGTGGTGTCTGCTGTTACGTTTGGGGCGTAAATGGTATTGGAGCCGGTGGTTTTATTTGCTTTTTTTACCGATCTGCATACTTCCGAAACACGGGCTTTAAAAGGGGAAAATTTTTGGTCTGAAAGTCCGTGATCGTCTTTTATTATGTCAACACAGCCAAGCGCAAACTTATACGCAAGAGAAGCCAATTCTTTTGGAGACTGCCCCATAGGCTTTATGGCGGAACAAATCAGCGGCCTGTTATATGCGTTCAGAATTCTGCGAAGTCCTTTTACACCGAAACGCGGCCCTTTAAATGATTTTAAAAGCGCCGGGGAAAGGGTGAAATTCTCAATTTTTATTCCAGGTTTTATGCTGGTATTGCCGAAAAGCACGTTTAAGAACTGAGTAAGTTCATAGCCCGCGGTAAGATCGTTAAAACTTATTTCTGCTGTATATTTATCGGAAAGTTTCTCGAATACCTCAAGTCTGCCTACTATTTCTTCGCGGATGAAAGCGTCTGTTATCAATTCATAAGGAAACTCCACTGTTTGTTCCACGCATATGTCAAATGCTTTCATTCTGGCTTCTTTTTCGGAATTCGCACGGATTGAATAGGTTACAAGAAAACGATTTTTCATTTTTACAGCGCCTCCGGTTTTGCTTCGGAATGAATTTTTTCTATCCTTACTTCCTGCAGCAGCTCGCGGGTGACTTTTATGGATGAAGAGGCTCCGCAAAGAGAAACCGCGGATGAACAAACGGCGAATGCGTCAAGCGAGTGCTCGCGCATAAGATATGCCCTGGAAGCTCCGTGGGTAAATGTGTCCTGAAGGCCAAGTTTGACAAGTTTTTTTTGTATGCCAAAGGCAGCCATTGTTTCGGCAACAGCAGTGCCAAGACCTCCGTTTACAACGTGGTTTTCAATTGTAATTACGCCGTACTTTGCTTTTTTTATTGATGATGCAATCAAAGGGGAATTAAACGGTTTTAAGGTTGAAACATGAACATGGCATACTTTTAATCCTTTCTTTTTAAGAAAGACAACAGCTTTTATCGCTTCTTCCGTACAGATGCCGGATGAAAACAGGGTAAAATCGGTTCCGTCCGAAAGCAGCCTGGGTGAATCAAGTTTCATCGGGCTGTTTTCGGGGAATAAAACGGGGATTTCTCCCCGAAGCATTCTTATATAAACAGGACCTTCAATTGAGCAGGCAAGTTCAAGGACATCTTTTGTTTCTGTCGCGTCCGACGGTTCAAGTACGGTCATATTTGGAAGAGCGCGCATTAAGGCAATGTCTTCAATTGCCTGGTGCGTTGCCCCGCCGGGTGTTGTTATGCCGGGGAGGAAACCAAACATTTTTACGTTAAGGTTTGGATAGGCAACAGACATGCAAAGCTGGTCATAAGCCCTTCTGTAAATAAAGACGCCGAAAGTGTGAATAAGCGGTATGAAACCCTCGCGCGCCATGCCGCCTGCCACCGACAGCATGTTTTGTTCGGCTATTCCGCAGGAAATAAAACGTTCGGGGATATTGTCTCTGAAAAGGTCGGCTTCGCACGAACTTGTAAGGTCAGCCGAAAGCACGACAATCTTTGTGTTCTTCTTTCCGTATTCAAGCAGATTTTTGGCATGAACCCTGGAGCGCATTTCCATTATTTCATCCTCTCGAGAAATTCTTCGTATTGTTTTTTTTCTTCCGCGGACTTAAATCTTAAATAATGCATTTTGGGGGCATTTTGTCTGTTGATTTCTATCCCCTGCCAAGGTGAAGTTTCCGCAAGTATCACAAGAGGCGTCCCTATGTATCTTTTTTCCGCCAAAGCAGCCATGTGAGGTGTATTATGTCCGTAACAGCGGAAAACTTTGCATCCGAAAGAATCTATCCTGCGGTCAAGCGGATCTGTTGACATAACCGAGGAAACAGGTCCGTCACACTGGAAATTGTTTACATCAACAACAATTGCCAGGTTGTCAAGTTTGTGAAATGAAGCAAACTGCAGGGCCTCCCAGGTCATGCCTATTTGAAATTCTCCGTCGCTCATCATTACCCATACTCGGCCTGTTTCGTTTTTCATTTTGCGCGCAAGGGCAATTCCGGCCGCCTGGGACAAACCCTGGCCAAGGGAGCCTGTCATGACTTCCATGCCGGGAGAATGCTCCGCGCCAATCATTTCAACAGAGCCGCCGTCTTTGTTGAATTGAAGCATTGCATCCTCGTGCAGCCTTCCTGCTTCAATTAACGCCGCATAAAGAACAAGAGAATAATGCGTGGGGGAAAGTATGAAACGGTCAGTTTCGGGAGTGCGCTCTCCGTATACATCTGTTCCTCTGAAATAGTTCTTGTTTGATGCAGAGGGAACACCGGGGTATGGCTTTGGCATAACAGGGGAAGAAACAGGATTCAGTTTTAAAACTCTTGTGAAAAGCATTTCCATTATTTCCGCGGACGAACACGCCTGGCTTAAGTAGCCGCCGTTGTTTCTTATTATATGCTCTAATACCCTGCGTCTTACGTTGTCGGCAAATGTTTTCATGGTTTTGATTATAAAACAAAGGTTTACAAATGTCCATTGGGGCATTATTTCAAAATTAAAAATGGGCTTCGTGGTATAATTTAAAGGTTAAAAAGGAGGACAGATATGTTTTTCTTTCTAAAACTTGCATTTGGCAATATGGTAAAAAACAGGCGAAATTCCATTACCATAATTATAGCCGTATTTATCAGCGTGTTTTTTATGGAATTTACAGTGGGCTATATGGATGGTTTTAAAATAAAGCTTCTTAAAGAAGGTCTTGACACGGTGGGGCATGTGAAGATATACAATAAATTCTATAAAGAAAACCTGGATTTTTCCCCTGTTGAATATAATATACCCGTTAATGAGCGTATTGTTGAAATAGTAAGGGATACTCCCGGTTTTAAGGAAATGCGCATGGAAATTAATTTTGGAGTTTTGGCAAGCACGGGGGAATTAGGCCAGGAAACTTTTGTTAAGGCGATTGACCTGAAAAAAAAAGAAGGAATTTATTTAACACGCGTAAAAAATATAGTACAGGGCAGGTATCCTTCGGGTGATAACGAGATTGCAATAGGTTATAAGCTGGCTCAAATTCTTAAGACTAAAATCGGCGAAAGAATTATATTGCTGGGGCCGGACAGCTACGGAGGGATGAATGCCGTTGAAGGTGTTATAACAGGAATTTTCAATAATTATAATCCGCCGGAAGATGAAAAACTTGTAATTTGTTCCCTTGAACTTGCGCAAAAGTTTATTGGCATAGAAGGGGCTGTTACGGAAATTTTTGTAAATCTTGAAGATTCAATGAAAGCAAAAGATGCCGCAAAAGCGCTTCGTGAAAAACTGCCGCCTGAATATACAGTAAATTCCTGGGAAGACGAGCAGCCCATGCTTGTATATGCTTTTCAGTCCATGGATGTGGCAACTTTTATAATATGCGCGATAATCCTTGCGGCGGCGGCATTTGGCATAGTAAATTCTTTCCTAATGAATATAATGGGAAGGATGCCTGAATTCGGCGTTCTTCGCGCTATGGGTGTATCAAGGACACAGCTGGTTCTGATGATTATATCCGAATCTTTCGTTCTTGGCCTTGCAGGTACTGTTGCGGGAATGATACCGGCAACTGCGTTGGTCTGGTACTTCCAGAAAAATCCTATTAATTATGAAAAAATGGGTGATATGATGCAGAGCATTGGCGGCATAGACGCAATGATAGGAACAGCCCTTACTTTTGAATCGGCATCTGTTGTGTTTGTGACAGGTGTTTTGATATCTGTTTTGGCTTCTTTGTATCCGGCTTTTTCCGCGGCAGGGAAAAAACCTGTTGAAATATTGAGAGTGCTTGAATGAAAAATAAAATTTTAAAGATGGCATTTTTTAATGTGATAAAGCATAAGAGAAGAACTTTTCTTAATGCCATGACTTTTTCCATAAACATGATGGCGCTGATATTTGTTCTGGGTCTTGTACGCGGCCAGTACAATATGATGATAGACAAGACAATAGATCTGCAGACAGGGCACTTGAAAATATACAAGGCGGGTTATATTGAAGAAAAAAAACGCATGCCGCTTGATATCGGAATAGAAAATCCTGACGCCGTTGTTGCGGATATTTTAAAAGTTAAAAAAGTAAAAGGCGCGGCAAAGCACATTGTAAGCGGCGGCATAATAAGCAGCGGAAGCAAAAAGACCGGGATTATGTTTCTTGGAATTGACCCTGAAAATGAGTATAAGGTTACAAGTGCTTATAACAAGGTTTCCGGTTCCGCGCTTGGCGCGGCAGGCATCTATATCGGGAAAAAGCTGTCTTCACTTATGGGGGTATCAAAGGGAGATACAATAATGATTTATGCCCGTACAAAAGACAACGCCCATAATCTGGTTGATGCTGAAATTAAAGGCGTTTATTCCGCGGGGTTTGAATATATGGAAAAGAATGTGGCTGTTGTGCCTTTTGAATATGCTTCGGAATATCTTGGTATGAAAGGAAATGCCACGGAGATAAAAGTTGTGCTTGAAAATAAAAAGAATACGGCTGCGGTAAAAAAAGAAATAAAAAAGCTTCTGGACACAAAATATCCCGGACTTATCGTGAGGGATTGGGCCGAAGAAGCGCCTGAAATAATATTTGCAATGCAGCAGGATATGGTTGCGTATGCAGTTGTATTCGCTATTTTGATATTCCTGTCTTTTTTTATTATTGTTAATACGCTTACCATCAGCGTGTTTGAGCGCACGGCTGAAATAGGAACTCTTCGCGCAATAGGTATGCAGAAAAACGAAATAAGGCGTATGTTTCTTGTTGAAGGGCTTATATTGGGAAGCATAGGTGTTATTGCCGGCGGGCTGCTTGTTCTGCCGATTGTTTATCAGATGAATGTTACGGGAATAGATATGGCAGGCAAAGGGGTTGAAAGTTTATCTGTGCCTTTTGAACCTGTAATGAAGGCGATAAATGAACCTGTGGACTGGCTGATTGCCGCTTTTGTATGCATTGTATCCGCGGTTTTTGGCGCATGGTTTCCCGCAGCAAGGGCCGCCAAGACGGATATCATACATGCATTAAAGCGCGGGATAAAATAGAAGAAACGCTTTTGCGCAAGAAGGCTGCAGAAACTGAAGAAATTATATGTAAACATAAAAAAGACGGCTTATTAATAACGGAGGAAGATATGAAAAGAATTGCTTTTGTAATTGCGGCAATGTTTATGACGGGTATTATTTTTTCGGCGGATAACAGCTATGGCAGGGATCTGGCGGAAAAACTTTTAAAGTTAACCGATGATTCAATGTATCCCAAAATATTTAAGTCTGTAATCGGCATGAAAACAGTAAGGCCTGGCAGAAAGCCTTTATCTTATACCTACCTTATTTACTCGAAAGGCGGAAATAAAGCTTTGATGGAAATAACGGCCCCTGCGCGTGACAAAGGCAAAAAAATTTTGATGACAGGCGACAACCTGTGGATGTACGTGCCTTCCGTTTCGAAACCGGTGCGTTTAAGCAAAAAAGACAGTTTTATGGGGAGTTCTTTTTCAAATGAGGATCTTATGAACTCTGATATGGCGGATGATTATGACGCTGTTATAAAAGATAATAAGGGAAGACTGTACCTGCTTGAACTTACCGCCAAAAGGCCTGATGTTGCTTATGCCAAAATAGAGCTGTGGGTGAACGAGGAACTTATGGTGCCGGTTGAAGCGTCTTATTTTGGCATGTCAGGCAGGCTTATAAAAAAGATGAAGTTTGACAAAATAGGCGAAATGGCCGGTTTAAAGAGGCCCCTTCACATGGTGATGGAAGATATGCTTGAAAAAGGCGCTTATACCGAAGTTGAATTTATTTCGCTTGAGGAATTACAGGACATACCGGATTATAAATTTGATCAGACACAAATGGGGAGGTAATAAATTGGAGGACAGGCTTAAACTGGAAAAAGAAAGCATAATAATCCTTTCAATTGCCTCTAACACAACGCTTGTATTGTTAAAGCTTGTCATAGGTTTTTCGACGGGACTGGTAAGCATAGTTGCCGAGGCGCTTCATTCGGCAAATGATCTTGTTGCATCCGTGGTGGCGTATTTTGGCGTGAAAAAATCGCTTCAGCCTGCCGATGAAAAGCATCAGTACGGGCACGGGAAATGGGAAGTGATAACAGGCCTTATTGAAAATATACTTATACTTTTTATTGCGGTATATATAGTATGGGAGGGAATAAATAAAATTAGAAACGGACATACCGCTGAAATGGTGGAGCTTGGAATAGGGGTGATGGCGGTTTCCGGTCTTGTGAATTTCTTTATCTCAAGGTTTCTTATTAAAAAGGGAAGGGAATTAAGGTCTATAGGCATAGAGGTTGACGGTGAGCACCTGAGGGCTGATGTAATAACTTCCCTTGGTGTTGGGGCGGCGCTTTTGGTTATGAAGTTTACAGGGGCTTCCTGGATAGACCCGGCCGCCGCGATATTCGTTGGAATATGGGTTTTCTTTATATTTGTTGATCTTTTAAGAAAATTAATTGACCAAATCACAGACACCGGTCTGCCGCATCATGAAAAAAAACGGATTGAAGAATACTTAAAAGGACTTAAGGAAATTAAAGATTTTCACAAGATAAGAACGCGCCAGAGCGGCTCAACCATATTTGTTGATATGCATATTAAGGTTGACCCGAAAATGACGGTGGAACGCTCTCATGAGATAACAAGGCAGATAGAATATGAAATGAAAAAAATGTTTAATGATACAAATGCTCTTGTGCACGTGGAGCCTTTTCGGGGTAAAAAGGGGGGAAAATGAACAAAATTTTAAAAACTGCCGTTTTGTTGTTTTTTTTCGTTAAATTTGCGGCGGCTTTTGATAAGGTTCCTTTTGAAACAACTTTGTCTCTTCAGACGAATTATGAATATTTTAATTACGGAAAAATGGGCGTTGAAAACGAAGCGCTGCAGCTTTACACGCCTGAATTTGTATCGGGAATTTCCGTGCGGCCGGAATTAAATGTAACAAAAAAACTGGAAGACTGTTCGCTTTTTCTTATGGCAAAGGCTAAACTTGAATCCGGTAAAACATCTGAATTCACGGTATATAAAGCTTACGCGGACATAAACGAAGGCCCGTTTTCGTTGTCAATAGGCAAGCAAAGAATAAAATGGGGCACCGGGTATATGTGGAACCCTTCTGATGTCCTGCAGAAAGCAAAATATGCGTTAAGCCCGGAAGATGACATTGAAGGAACCTATAATATAAAAGTTTTTTATTCAAATGACATTATAACCCCGATGGCTTTTATTGAGTCGGAAAGTGCTTCGACATCGGCGGAATTTTCAAAAAGCCTGGCTTATGCGTTCCAGCTTTACAAACTTGTCGGTACGGCCGACATATTTCTTAATGCCGCCTACAGGCAGGATTATGTGCAAAGTATCGGCGCGGCTTTATCATGGGATGTTGACATTTTTGTTTTTAACGCGGAGTGTGCGGCAATAAGGTATATGAAAGACGCTGTCAATATGAAATGTTTGCCTGACAATTCTGAGTGCGGAAAATTAAAATATTCCGCGGTTACGGGAATAAGCAAGAA
Source organism: uncultured Spirochaetia bacterium (assembly GCA_964417645.1). Classification (GTDB taxonomy): domain Bacteria; phylum Oederibacteriota; class PGYV01; order PGYV01; family PGYV01; genus CAYQIS01. The sequence continues at coordinate 228,522 of CAYQIS010000001.1, read as the reverse complement.
AATAGGGGAATCTTTTTATTTTTACGCGGAGTATTTATATAATGGATGGGGTTTTGATAATGATGATTATCAAAAACTGGCTGATACGATTGCGGCTCCGTCTGATATGGCGGCTGTTATGGCGGGGATGCCCGCATGGCCCAAGAAAAACTACGCGGGTTTTAATGCAAGTTATACCTTGTTTGACACTTTAACATTATCGGCTGCCGCGGTATGCGGGCCGGATGACGGCGCAATATACTGGTATCCGGGTATTATATGGGCTCCCTCTGAAAATTACGGTTTTGAAATATATTATCTGTTTAACGGAAGCGGCTCGAATGACGGTCAGGGAATGCTTATAAACCCTTTAAGAAGCGCGCTTGAGTGCAGGTTTAACGCATACTTTTAGGAGGCGTATATGGGAAGCATTATTGAAATAAAAGGCGCAACAAAGGAATATAAACTTGGCAAGACAACGGTGACGGCGCTAAAGGGCGTTGACTTAAACGTAAATGAAGGCGAGTTCATGGCTGTTGTTGGTCCGTCAGGTTCAGGGAAGACAACGCTTCTTAATATTATTGGCTGCCTTGATTCGCCCACAAAAGGAAGCGTAAAACTTTTCTCTGATCATGATGTGTCACATTTAACCGATGAACAGGCGACAAAATTAAGGCGGGACAATATAGGTTTTATATTTCAGACCTTTAACCTGATACCTGTTCTTAATGTATATGAAAATATAGAGTTTCCCCTGATTATTCAGGGGGTTAAGGAAGAAGAAAGAAAAAAACGGGTTAACTCTTTGATAGAGGAAGTCGGTTTAAGCGAATACAAAAAACACAAGCCTGATGAGTTGTCAGGAGGGCAGCGCCAGAGAATAGCGGTTGCCAGGGCGCTTGTGACGAAACCCAAACTTGTGCTTGCGGATGAACCGACAGCAAATCTTGACAAGGCGACAGGACTGAATATTCTTGGTATAATGAAACACATGAATGAGGAACACGGTGTGACTTTTGTTTTTTCAACGCACGATCCGAAGGTTATGGAAACCGCCAAAAGAATCGTGGTGCTTGAAGACGGAGTAATTTCGTCTGACAGGTCTGAAAAATATATATAAAAGGAACAACATGCGCGCAAAGTTTATGTTTGTTATCTTATTTGCTGTTCTTGCCGCGGTTAATGCCGCTGCGTCGGAATTTTTTCCTTTTGTTGACGGCTTTTTTTGGAAATACAAGGTTGATTACAAAAATCCCGGCAAACAGGATATAGTGACAGGGGCGGTAATGAAGCCGGATGCTCATATGTTCGGAAGGCTTTATTATAAGATTGAGCTGCCGGAAGCCTCTGTTTTTTTCAGGTTAAGAGAGGATGATACCGGCCTTTATGTAAGCGATGCAAAATACCCTTTTGAACTTTTTGGCATACCGGTAAATGTTGCCCTGGACCCCGAAGTGAGGCTTCTTAAATTTCCGATAGTAATAGGCGACAGCTGGGAATATAAAGGTAAAGGGAAGGCAAATTTTCTTGCGTTCATGAATGTGGAGAAAGACATAAGGATAGTATATTCTTACAGGGGATATGAAGAACAAAAAGTGGGGGACGAGACCGTAAACTGTCTTGTTCTTGACGTACTGCTTGACATGGGCGACGGCAAACCTGTAAAGCAGGTGTTTTATTATGGAAAAGGAATAGGATATTTAAAAGGTGATGAACAGAGTTTCTTGGTTACGCTTCTTGAATACAAGAGGCCGGAAAAAATACCTGTTTTTGATATTAAGAGGTAATTTTAATAATAAGCGGCAGCAATTTATCCGTTAAAGGATCCCAGACAACCATAAAGCCCAAAATAATTGCGGAAATTGAAGCAAGCAGCACCGCGCCTGCCGCTATATCTTTTACAATCCCTATTTGTCTGTTATATTTCGGGTCAACAACATCGGACAGACGTTCAAGGCCGGTGTTGATGATTTCTATTATTATAATATTTATACAGAAGAACATTACCAAGGCAAAATCTTTTACCGGAATTTTAAGCCAAAAAAGCAGTGGAAATACAAAAATGCCGGCCAGCAAAAGTATGGTCAGATTTTTTTTTGTATAGAAACCCCACCATAATCCGCGGAATGCATTCAATATACTGCGTATCATTGTGTTTATGAATTTGATCATTTTTCCTCCGATTAAAAAAATATTATCATGAAAATGCCTTTAATTAAAGGGCAAATATAGTTAAAAAGCGGTTAAAACGTTTTGGGTATGATACTTGCTTATTTGGGTTAAGGGTGAAACATGGAAAACACGATAAATTTAATGAATCCTGCGGAGCTGGATTCGGATGTTTTTATTAAAAGTGTTTTAAATATGCAGGCTGAGATACTTGCCAAGAAAGCTGCGGATACCGGAGACTTTCGGGAAATTGCTTTCTTTTACGCGTCTTTAAGGGACTATAAGAAATTTGATGAATTAAGGGATACCGCTGTTAAGAAATCAGGTTATGACAGCATGTATTTTGACCTGCTTGATTCCGACAGGCGGAATGATCTTGATTTGGAGACCCTGAATTCCTGCGAAAACAGCAAAGATCCTTGGGTGTATTATACAGTCACCAAATATTTTTTAAAAAGAAATATGGCTGAAGATGCATTTGATTTTCTGAAAAAATGTGTAAAAAAAGACATTTCCGCTTTCATGAGTTTTACATTGTTTGTGCCATGGTGCGCTTCGTCTCTGAAATACAGGAAGACCGGTCTTGAAGCCGCCGATATGGCAATTGAATTTAATCATTTGCAGGAAGACATAATTAAAGCAAGGGCCGCAATGCTTGCAGGAAGAATAATAAACAGGGATTTTTATCTTGATTCAATGCCAAAACAGGAAAAGATAAGCTTTTATATACCCATGTTTAACGTGGAAAAATACGTGAAAACCGCAATAGAAGGAATATTGTCCCTTGGATATCCGGTATTTGAAATACTGGCAATCGATGACGGAACACAGGATAATTCGGCGGAAGTTGCGGCTGTGTATCCGGTAAAGATAATAAAACACCCGAAGAATCTTGGGCTTGCCGCGGCAAGAAATACGGCTTTTAAAAACGCAAAGACATCTCTTGTGGGCGCTTTTGATACGGACGCATTTCCTTCGCCGGACTATATGAGAAAGGCAATGATGGAGCTTGAAAACAGGCCGGAAAATTTTGCGGGATTTGGAGGATGCCTGATTGAGCTTAATCAAAAGAAACCGGCCGATATGTGGCGCGCCGTTCATCTTGCCCAGCATATGGGAATTAAGCGGATATACAATCCGGATTTTCTTTTTGGCTCAAATGTTATTTTTGACAGGGATAAAATATTGTCAATAGGCGGTTTTGACGAAAAGTACAGGACTAATTATGAAGATGTTGACACATGCAGAAGACTTAAAAAAGCTGGATACAAGCTTGTTTATAATCCGGCGGCGCAGGCTTATCACTCAAGAATTGATGACACGGCAAGCGTTTTAAAAACCCGCTGGAATTGGTTTTATTGGAGTTATCATGAAAAGGGCTATTACGACAGCTTCAAAGCTTTAAAAGGAGCTTTTGTTGAAAATATAAAGTGGCTGAATTTTTTTGTGAACATGGACATTAAAGGAAAAAGGAATGCTCTTATTCCGCTGGATTTTCTTGATTTCTATTTTTCTCTTGTAATGGATTTAAACCTTGCCGTTAAAAGCAATTTTTGCAGTGACGCAGAAGCTTATGCGGTTTACAGGCGCTGTATGATGCCTGTTGCGGAGCTTGACGCAAAGTATGGGAAGAACCTTTATCAAAAAATAAATCAAGCTTTGGAAGACAAAATCAGGTTCAGGCTTGTT
>CAYQIS010000001.1:56252-224585 GCA_964417645.1 uncultured Spirochaetia bacterium | reverse complement strand
CCTGAAGCAACAAATAGTCCAAATAACAGTATCAATAATATATATTTAAAAGGTACCTTTAACGGCGGAGTCCACAGTGTTAATTTGAAATTTGACACTTTCTTTTCTGGTATATTAGGTATAAAAGAATTGTATGCTTTAAATACGTCTTTGGTGTCAAAGGTGATTGTTTATTATCCGGGAACAAGTAATTTTGTTGTTTCTGATGTGGTGGACGGTGATTTTAATGTGTTGGTTGACAGAAACAGCCCTGTTGGAATGGTTTTTTCTGATGCAAATGGATATAAACTTGGATATCTTTCGTTGCAAAATGGCATAGAGTCAATTCCTTTAAATATAGTTGAAGAAAATATCAGTTCAGTTGATTTGCAGACTCTTTCTTCCACTGCGGATATTGTGGAGCCTGAACATAATCCGATAGGAAATGAAATAAACATGAATACAAATGACATCTTTTCTTATGCTTTTAGTAACAGCACTTTTGCTTCTGTTATTCAAAATCCCGATGTGGACGGAGATAATGTAGTTGACGCGATTAACGGAAAGTTTTACAGATATTTTCTGCAATACGGAGTAAGGGCGGGCAGCTTTTCTGGTTCTAATTTAACTCCGGATATGTCGAATCCTGTAGTTGTGGATTCTTACAGACTTAATGTTGTAATAACAGATAATGATTTAAATTTTCCCGCACAAATTAGTTATACAGGTCCTGTAGGTTCCGGTTTACAGAATACAAGCAGTGAAAGTATGGTGATTAATGATTCAAAAACTGTCTTATATTCTTCGCCGTGTATGCAGGGAATTATGTCGCCTCCGGTTGTCCCTCCGTCCGGAGTTTATTATATTTCATATAAAAATAAAGTTTTAAATTTTAATATTTACAATCAAAATAATGTTATAAAATATCAGGCGATTTGTGTTCCTACTGTAAGCTTAAATCAAGACGGGACAATAAATAAGATTAATTGGGAATACCGATTAAGTGATAATTCGGGAAATATTGATCCCAAAATATTAATTAAAGAATTAATCCTGCAAATTGACAAAATAGGTGCTGTTAGAGTCTATAATTCTCCAAAGTTGACAGCTTTGGATACGGAACATATTTTAACAGATCAGACAATATCATGGATTTTAGTCGACAGAATATATATGGCTTATAATGACATATTTGGGAATCATGTTGTTGTTACATGGGATAAAAATTAATATCTTTTAACCATTTTAATTGTTGAAATAATTATATTACGCTGTTATCATATTACAAAACTCACCAAGCCGGGCCGGGACCACCAAAAATCTTTGATGGAGGTGTTCCGTGTGCAGAAACTTCCAAAGAGAAATTAATTTCGTGGAATCACAAGACGAAAGCGGCTGGAAAGAGAGCGATTTTCTTATCTGTATCTTGAAAAAACAGGAAAAAGGGCCTGATGCGGATATAAAAGAAATTATGTGTTCTTATCCCGAAACCCTGGGCAGTGATAAATGCGTTAATTTTATGCCGAATTAGAAAACAGACGGTATTTTTTACAGGCTAAAAACAGCTGCTGTTAAATTTTTCAACAAATATCCCATAATGATATACCCGTCATTGACACCCGCCGTTAAACCATATAAAATGCCTTAATGAGTTAAAATACTTTTTAAGAAAGAGGATTTGATGGAAACTTATTTAAGGCTGCTTCGTCATGCCAAACCCTATGCCGGCCGTATTGGAATTACTTTTGTTGTGATGATTATTACCGCTTTGCTGACCGCGGCGTCTCTTTACGTAATAAAGCCTGTAATAGACAAAATCCTTGCCAATCCTGACAAGGCTGAGGCCATGAAATATATATCAATACTGCCAATAGTTATAATTGCTGTTTATGCGGTGAAGGGCATTTTTATTTATATGCAGAATTATCTTATTAACTGGACCGGCAACAGAATGATTCTTGATATGAGGGATCTTTTATACAGGCATATAACAAATTTATCTATGAGTTTTTTTAACAACCAAAAAATAGGGACGCTTATTTCCAGAATAACCAATGATGTAAATTTGATACAGGGCGCAATAGCAAATGTTTTGGGGAACATAATAGGCGCGGGGTTTAACATAATAGGGCTCCTTGGAATGCTTTTTTATCTTCAGTGGAAGTTTACTTTGATTGCCATTTTTATATTTCCTGTGGCGGTATTCCCTATAATTGCTCTGGGAAAAAAAATGAAAAAAGCTGCCAAAGGAAGCCAGGAAAAAATGGGGGATATCACCTCGGTTTTAAATGAAAGTTTTAACGGCATACGAATTGTAAAAGCTTTTGGCATGGAAGAATATGAAAGAAAAAGGTTTAAGGAAGACCTTGTGCGGCATTTTGATTATATGATGCGCGGAGTAAGGGCCTCTGCAATGAGCTCTCCGATAATGGAAACAATAGGAGCTGTCGGCATAGCCGCGATTGTTTATGTTGCGGGAAGAGCCGTAATACAGGAGCAGCTTACAACGGGAACATTTTTTGCTTTTATAGCCGCAATTACCGGCCTTTACCCGCAGGTCAAAAAATTTAATGACATGAACAATATCATCCAGCAGGCGCTGGCTTCCGCGGAACGCGTATTTGCAATCCTCGACACAAAACCCGATATTGTAGACGCGCCTGATGCAGTTGAAAAAAAGACTTTTACCGATAAAGTGGAATTTAAAAATGTTGAGTTTTCATACATAAAGTCGGAGCAGGTGTTAAGAGGTATTTCTTTTGAAATGAAAAAAGGCGAAGTTTTTGCCGTGGTAGGACCGTCCGGCTCGGGTAAAAGCACAACTGCGGACCTGCTTGCGCGTTTTTATGATCCAAGCGCGGGTGAAATAACAATAGACGGAATAAACATCAAAAACATAAAACAGGAATCCCTCAGGAATCTTATAGGCATTGTTACCCAGGAAACAATATTGTTTAATGACACAATAAGAAACAATATAGCTTACGGAAAACCCGGGCTGTCACAAGAAGATATAGAAGCCGCCGCAAAAGCGGCCAATGCACATTCGTTTATTGTAAAACAGCCGGACGGTTATAACACAATGATAGGCGACCGCGGAGTTCGATTATCCGGCGGCCAGCGTCAGCGCCTGGCAATTGCGCGCGCGATTTTAAAAAATCCTCCAATTCTTATACTTGATGAAGCAACCAGCTCTCTTGATTCTGAATCTGAAATCCTTGTTCAGCAGGCCATAAACAACCTGATGCAGAACAGGACAACATTTGTAATAGCCCACAGGCTTTCAACTGTAAGAAACGCCAACCGTATCATTGTCATTGATAAAGGCGTGATAACAGAAACAGGCACGCATGACGAGCTTATAAAGCTTGGCGGAACGTATAAAAAACTTTATGACATGCAGTTTACCCTGCAAAAGGAAAACGGTGATGAATAAAGCGGTATTTTTGGACCGGGACGGAACAATAATACACGACCCGGGTTATTTATCGGACCTGAAAAATTTCAGGCTGTATAAGAACAGCGCAAAGGCGCTAAAGCTTTTAAAACGGGCGGGATATAAACTTATTGTTCTTACAAACCAGTCAGGCGTGGCGCGCGGGTATTATGGCGAGGATTTTGTTGAAAAGACACACAGACATATGGATAAAGAGCTGGGTATATTGGGCGCATCTGTTGACGCTTATTATTATTGCCCTCATCACAAGGAATCGCCGATTGCAAAATACAAGAAAGATTGTGAATGCAGAAAGCCAAAGCCGGGAATGGTGAACGCGGCCGCCAAGAAATTTAAGTTGTCATTAAAAGACAGTTTTGTTATAGGTGACAAGTTGTCTGATGTTAAACTTGGAATAAATACCGGCATGAAAAGCATTCTGGTTTTAACAGGCAAGGGCAGGAAAGAAAAAAAGAAAATAACCAAAGAAAGCGCGCCTGATATGATATGTTCTGATATTTATTCAGCTGCAAAGCGCATCGTGGAGGTTAAATGAAGGATTACAGAAAGCTTGTGGATTCATTCGCGGGCAAAAAAGTGCTCGTGCTTGGCGATTTTATCCTTGACGAATATATATACGGCGAGACCGAACGCATATCCCGCGAAGCCCCTGTTTTAATACTGCGGTATAATAAAAGCACTTATATAGCAGGCGGAGGAGCCAACCCTGTTATGAATATAAAAGACTTGGGAGGCGAACCCGTGCCTGTATCCGTTGCGGGCAACGATAATTATTCTGACATACTGCTTAAAATGATGAGTGAAAAGGGAGTGGACACTTCATATATAGTAAAAACTGATTCTTACAGCGTGCCGGTTAAGGCGCGGGTTATGGCGGGAAGCGTGCATACAGTAAAACAGCAGGTTGTAAGAATAGACCGCTATTATGACGGCGATATTGACAAGAAAACGGAAACCGCCCTTATTAACAATTTGAAAGAAATTATGCCGAAAACGGATGCGGTTCTGGTGTCTGATTATGGCGGGGGAATAATAACTGACAGGGTTATTAAATATATAAATTCAGAAGCCAAAAAAGGCGTAAAAGTTGTTGTGGATTCCCGATATTCGCTTAAAAAATACAAATATATAGCAACAGGCACACCCAATGAAACGGAAGCGGGGCCTCTTGTGGGCATAGAAAAATACACGGACAAAGACGTTGAAAAAACAGGAAAACTTTTAATTAAGGCCATGAAAAGCCGGGGAATGATAATAACCAGAGGCAGCAGAGGCATGATGGTATTTGAAAAAAACACCGTGAAATCAATATCGGCTTTTGGAACGGATGAAATAGTTGATGTATCGGGAGCGGGGGATACGGTATCGTCAATTGTCACCCTGGCGCTTGCATGCGGAGCTTCGTTATATGATGCCGCTTCGCTTGCCAATATCGGCGGAGGCATTGTTGTGATGAAAAGAGGAACAGCAACTGTTACTTCTAATGAATTAAAAGGGGTAATTAAGAAAAATGTTAAATAAAAAATTCAGGAAACGTGAAGAACTTGCAAAAATAATAAAGGCGCTTAAAAAGAAAGGCAAAAAAGTCGTTTTTGCAAACGGCTGTTTTGACATAATGCATGTGGGGCATGTCCGTTTTTTGCGGGGGGCAAAAGCCAAAGGGGATATTCTTGTTGTTGCGCTTAATTCTGACGCTTCGGTAAGAAAGTTAAAAGGAAAAGGCAGGCCTCTTGTAAATGAAAAAGAAAGGGCCGAGATGATGGCCGCTTTTGAATTCGTTGACTATGTCACGATATTCGGAGAGCAGACCGTTGAAAAAACGCTTGAAATTTTAAGGCCTGATTTTCACGCTAAGGGAACGGATTATACCGTAAAGACCGTGCCTGAACGTGAAATGGCGGCAAAACTGGGGATAAAAATAGTTATTGCGGGGGACAAAAAGAACCATTCAACAAAGGATATAATAAAGACAATACTTGAAAGATACGACGTTTAAAGCGGGGGATATTTGAAAATAATAGCCGCAAGGACAGACGGGATAGGGGATTTGTTGTGCAGCACCGCGCTTTTTAATGAATTAAAGCGTGCGGGTCATTATGTCGGCGCCCTTGTTTCCGATTATGCAGCCCCTGTTGTAATGGAAAATCCCGATATAGATAAATTGATAATATATCAACCGGAAAATCCGGAAAAAACACTTGAAGAAATAAAGCGGGAGGGTTTTGACGCATCAATATGTGTTTATCCTGATTTTAAAGTTGCATCATTGCTTAAAAAATCCGGCATAAAAGAAAGATACGGAACTCTGTTAAGGTGGCATTCGCTTTTTAATTTTAACAGACCTGTTTTAATAAGCAGAAAAAAATCTGTTATGCATGAAGCTGAATATAATCTTAAGCTCGCCAAAAGAATGATTAAAGAACCGTATACCGTAAGATATTATATGTATCTTACGGCCGATGAAAAAAGAAAAGGTTTTGAAATAAAAGCAAAAATCGGGCTGGAGGATAATTTTGTTATTGTGCATCCCGGGAGCAAAGGTTCTTCATGGAATCCTTCCGCAAAAAATTACGCTCTTTATTGCGATGCCATCGCGTTTGCAAGCAAAAGGCAGGTTTTAATAGCCGGTTCCGAATCCGAAAAAGCGCTCGTTTATGAAGTTTTTAATTACTGCGTGATGAAACAAAGAATAATGAAGCTTGAATTAAAACTTAATATAAGGGAATATGCATCTTTAATTGCTGTTTCTTCGTGTTTTGTTTCCGGGAGCACCGGCCCAATGCACATTGCCGCGGCTTTGTCTGTTCCGACGTTAAGTTTTTTTCCGCCAGATTCAATTCCGCAGATAAGCGAAAAAAGATGGGGGCCTCTTGGAAACGCGCATGCGGTTATCAAGGCAAAGGACGGATTAAAAGATCCGCAGGAAGCGATTAATTCAATAAAAGCCGGAGAAGTGCTGCTGAAGCTTACAGAGGTTTTAAGATGAAGCGCTTTGCAGCCGCTTTTATAATTTTGTCATTGCTGACATCATGCGCCAGTGTGCCAAGAAAAGTTGAAACAGTAAGCGCGCCAAATGATGAAGCCGCCTTAAGGCAGGAAGCCGAAACCCTTGCCTCGCTTATAACACCAACATTTACGCCCACGGCAACCCCGGTTCCTTCGGAAGAAAAAGAGTACATAATAAAGCCGGGAGACAGCCTGTGGAAAATTTCAAGAAAATTCAGCGGTACCGGCTTTAATTACCCCGAGCTTGCGCAGAGAAACGGCATTTCCAATCCTCACAGGATTGAAAAAGGTGCTTCTCTTATCATTCCGGGAGGATTTATTAAACCATGGAAAAAGAAAAAAACGCCCCCGAAAAAAACAGAGCCTGAAAAATTTCAGTACAGAGTGATTACAAACAGGCCTTTTGGAGTGGGTGAAAAACTTGTATATGCGGTTAAATATTTCAATGTTGTTGCGGGCTACGGGATACTTGAAATAGCCGGAATAGGGGAATTTAACGGAAGAAAAGTTTATCAGCTGAGGGCAACCGCGAAGACGGCCCCGTTTTTTGACAGTTTTTACAGGGTAAGGGATTATATAGAATCCGATATTGATGTCCTGGGCATATTCAGCCACCGATACAGCAAAAGACTTGAAGAGGGCGGCTACAGGGCGTTTTCGGAAATTGAATTTAATCACGAAAAAGCGACCGCTACAAAAACAACCACAGGCGAAGTTTATGAGACCGTGCCTTTTGTACAGGACGTTTTGTCAGAACTTTATTATTACAGGACTTTTGATTTGTCGCCGGGAATGAACGATGAGGTGACAATTGACACCTGCGCCGATGACGGGAAAACTTATCAAATAGTTGTTAAAAAATTGGGATATGAAAGAATAACAACGGATGCCGGTGAATTCGACTGCGTAAAAGTTCAGCCTTTTCTTAAATACGAAGGAATATTCCGTCAGCAGGGTGATGTAATAATATGGATGACCAATGACGCAAACAAGATACCGGTTCTGGTGCGCTCTAACATAATGATAGGTTCAATTGACGCCATACTTCAAAGCGCAAAAGTTGTAAATTCAAAATAATCGGAGGGATATGTGTTAAAACATATATTGCTTTTTAAGTTAAAGAATGAAAACAAAGAAAAAAATGCGGCGGAATTAAGGGACAGGCTTAATGATTTGAAAAATTATATACCGGAGATTGTCAAAATTGAAGCCGGCGTTAATACGGGGAAAAGCCCCCGGGCTTGGGATGTTTCGCTGTATTCGGAGTTTAAGGATTTTGCCTCGCTTGAAGTTTATCAAAAACACCCCGCTCATGTTGAAGTGGTAAAGTTTGTTGATGAGGTTTGTGAGGACAGGCATGTAGTGGATTACGAAATTTAAAACTTTTGTGATATAATTGGCGCATAATATAACCCGGAGGTTCTGATGAAAAAAACACTGCTTGTTTTAACGGCGGTAATTCTGTTGTTCGTTTCCTGCAAGACAATACCAAAAAAAGAAAGCCAGGCATATTCTTATTATGTGCCTGCTGAAATAATTTCGGTTGAGGAAGCCCAATCATTACTGCGCGGACTTGGGGGTTCGGCTTATGTAAACGGCAGAAAGACAAGCGATATCACGGTTGACAAATATATGTTTAAGGCAAGCATGCGCTGGCAGGAAACGGTTTCTGAAACTTATTATCAGCCAAGCTACAGCGGCTTTTTTCTTGGGTGGAACTACATACCTGTATACGGGGGTTCTTATCAGACAAACACCAATGTGCTTAACAAAGAAGAAGCCGCGGCTTTTAATTTTAAGGAAGTTAAAGACATTATTATGGGCAATGGTTATGTGAATGTATGCTTGTCTGACGGCAGGCAGATATATATAGGAAGCGGCGGGGCCGCATCCGTGCAGCGGATAGCGGACTCTGTGTTTGTGCTTGTATATAACGCTGGCGGGGAATTGCCGCCAAGCCTGGGGTTCAGTTATTATGACAACGACACTTTCAGGGAAAAACTGAAGGCGGAATCTTCCGTTACTGTAGGGGATGTTTTTTACGGTTCCCCTTCGCATGATGCGGGTCTTGCTCAGGGTGATATTATACTTGAAGTAAATGACAGGAAAATTTCAAAGGCCAAGGATGCGGGCCGCGAGATAGCGGAAGCTGTTGACAAAGCCGTAAGAACAGGCGGCGCTGTCAGACTGCTTGTTATCAGCTGGAGCAGCGGCGAAACATATCCTTACACATATAACTGGGAAAAGCGTATCGTGAAGATTAAGCCCGGAATAAGAAAGGTGAACTGACATGAAAAAAATTCTTCTTATATCTTTTATTGTTGTTCTTGGATTTTCTGCGGTAAATGCCCGGGAAGTGAACGCTGTGCTTAATGACGGCACGGCGGTTTCGGGAGACCTGGCAGGAAAGACGGCAGACAGTGTGATAATACTTTCGGGCGGGAAGGCAAAAGAGATAGAACTGTCAAAATTGAAATATGTCTTTGATAAAAAAACCGGCGAACAGATTGATTTGGGAAAGCCTGTTTCACAGACGGGACAAAATGAAACCAAGGAATCTGCCGCGCAAAATCAGACATTTTTGGCAAAAACATACGGCGGCGCTGAAAAAGCAAGACCGCAGCAGGAAAGACCGGTTTCAGTTGCCTCGGGCAGCATAACGGAGCAGGTCAATTATTTTGAACGCACGGGCGGCAGGTATATAATAATAGATATCAATATGATATCGGTAAGGTTTTATTCCAATTATGCGTCTTCGCTTTCTGATTATGAATCTTACGGCCTCAGGGATACCGGTGATACATGCCCGACTTGCGAAAACATACCCGGATTTTTTGACGGTGCGGTAGGTTCGGGGCTTGGCCTGCTTATAAGGCCTTTTGATTTCTTCGCGTTTGGCGGCTATGTTGACTGGGAATATTCTTTCCCGCCTTATTCAGCGGGAAAAAATGCCGCTGTTCTTGATTTTCCGGCGGGTTCATACGGAGCATCTCTGCGCTTCATACCTTTTTCCGTGGAAGACACGGAAAACTATGAGTTTTATTTTTATATACAGACAAACATAGGCAGGCGCGGTTTAAACAATTTATTTGATGAAGCGGCTAAATATGAATCCGGCGTCTGGAAAACACTTTCCGGAAGCGCGCCGGAGACGGCTTTTATACTCGGTATAGGCGGAATAATGGACCTGAAGTTTGGCTATGTGATGTGTAAAATGACCGACATAAAAGACTCTGACGGCAATATTGTTAAAACACCGGCGGGCAATCCTCTTAGTGTTGATTTCGGGGGTTTTTATACGTCATTTGGCTTAAGCATTAATTTTTAATTACTGTTAAAGAATAAAACCGCCCTTTTTGATGTTGACTTGCGTTTTTTGCCTGCCTATAATATTGCAAATATAATTCAAGGGTGATGCGATGAAAAAGTATTTTGAAGAAAATGTTAATGAAATAGTAAATGTCCAGAAAAAAAGTTTTGAAGCTCACAAGGATACCACCCTCCCCAAAATAGCGGATTTGATGGTAAACTGCCTTGGCTCGGGCAATAAGATAATGATAATGGGAAACGGAGGCTCCGCAACGGATGCCATGCATATAGCCGCGGAATTCGTGGTTCGGCTTAAAGAAAACAGGCGCGCTTTTCCCGCAATGGCGCTAAGCAACGACACCTGCATTATTACCGCGGGAGGAAATGACCTTGGGTTTGAAAGAATTTTTGCGCGCCAGATAGAAGCTTTCGGAAAAAAAGGTGACCTTGTAATAGCTCTTTCCACATCGGGAAATTCGCCGAACATAATAGCCGCAATTGAAGAAGCAAAAAAACAGGGCATAACAGTGGTTGGCATAACCGGGGAAGGCGGCGGAAAAATGGCCGGCATATGCGATGTGCTGCTTGACATAAAATCAAAGGCAAGCGCCAGAATTCAGGAAACATATATGACTTTCCTTCATACTTTGTGTTTTATAACGGAAAAAAGACTTCTTGGGGAGAGCGTTGAATGAAAGAAATAAAAAAAGCTTCCCTTAAAAAATTCGTGCCGAAATTCAGGGGAAAGAAGATTCTTGTAATTGGCGACATGATGATAGACGAATATTTATGGGGTTCCGTGTCAAGAATTTCTCCCGAAGCCCCGATTCCGGTTGTTGAGGTAAACAAGGAAGAATTAAAACCGGGCGGCGCGGCGAATGTAATACTGAATCTTATAGCAATGGGCGCAAAGGTCAGCTGCGGTGGTGTTGTGGGGGCTGACAACAATGCAAGAAAGCTTGAAAAATATTTCAAGGAACACGGTGTTGATTACAGCGCGCTGGTTGAAGATGAAAAAAGACCCACAACAATAAAAACAAGGGTGATTGCCCACAGCCAGCAGGTTGTAAGGATAGACAAGGAAAAGAAGATTCCGATAGGCAGTGATGTAATGGAAAAACTTTTAAAAAAACTCATTCCGCTTATAAAAAAAGCCGACGGAATAATATTAAGCGATTATAACAAGGGAGTGCTTACCCAGGAGCTTGTGAGGGAAGTTCTTGATTACGGCAAGGGCAAAATTGTTACGGTGGATCCAAAACCGCAGAATATGAAAATGTTTTCCGGCGTGACTCTTGTAACCCCGAATAAAAAAGAAGCCTCGGGCGCAACCGGAATAGACATACAAAATGAAACCGACATACTGGCGGCGGGGCTTAAACTTAAAAATGAACTTAACATTAAGGCTGTTCTTATAACGCGGGGGGAGGAAGGCATGTCTCTTTTTGAAGATAAAGGCGTGTCTCACGTGCCAACTCAGGCCCGCGAGGTTTATGATGTGACGGGCGCGGGCGATACCGTGATATCGGTTGCAACCCTTGCGCTTTGCGCGGGCGCTGATTTCAGGCAGGCCGCGGTGCTTGCAAATGTTGCCGCGGGAATATCCGTTGCCGAAGTGGGAGTTTATGCCCCCTCACCAAAGGAATTGCTGGCTGAATTGCGCTGAATATGAGATAAATAATGAAAAATAAAATTATATTTAACAGAAAAAAATTAATTGAAAAGATTAAGAAATTGAAAAGATCGGGTAAAAAAGTTGTTTTTACCAATGGATGCTATGATCTTATACATGTGGGGCACATAAGGCTTCTGCAGAATGCAAAAAAGCTCGGAGACGCCCTTGTTGTGGGTTTAAACAGCGACAAGTCTGTTTCAAGGATTAAAGGCCCCAAGCGCCCGCTTATTAATCAAAAGGAAAGGGCTGAAATGCTTGCGGCGCTTTCCTGTGTTGACATTGTGACAGTTTTTAATGAAGACGACCCGTTTAACATAATCAAAGATATTTTGCCTGATGTGCTTGTTAAAGGCGGAGACTGGAAAAAGGGAACAATAATAGGAGCGGATATTGTTGAAGCTGCTGGAGGCAAGGTAAGGAATGTGAAGTATATTGAGGGGAAGTCAACCACAAACCTTGTTCAAAAAGTGGTTGATTCTTACGGCAGGAAGGCGGGTAAAAAATGAACATAATAGGCATTATACCGGCAAGGCTTAAATCAACACGGCTTCCGAATAAAATGCTTTTAATGGCAAAGGGAAAGCCTCTTATTCAGCATGTTTACGAGAATGCGCTGCGTTCCAAGATGATAAAAAAACTTTTTGTTGCAACTGACAGCGTAAAAATAAAGAATGTAATTGAAGCGGCCGGCGGGGAAGCAATAATGACTCCCGTAACATGCGCGTCCGGCACGGAACGAATAAGAGAGGCGCTGAAAACCGTTAAAGCAAATCTTAATGACATAGTGGTAAATATTCAGGGCGATGAGCCTCTATTGGAGCCGGGTTTTATTGACAAAGCCGTAAGGGCGCTTATTGACAGCCCAAAGCTTGACTGCGCAACTCTTGCATGCCATGTTGATGAAAAAGAAGCTTCGGATCCTTCGTGCGTAAAGGTTGTGACAGGGGCTGATTCATGCGCCGTTTATTTTTCACGCGCTTTAATTCCTTTTTCAAGGGACGGGAACAAACAGTCAAAGGCTTCGTATATGAAGCATATAGGGCTTTACGCTTACAGAAAACAGGTTTTGGACCGCTGGAACAGAATGAAAAGCAGATATGAAGGGATTGAAAAACTTGAACAGTTAAGGATGATAGAAAACGGCCTTAAAATTAAAGTTATAGAAGTAAAGAGCGCAAGCATCGGAATAGACACAAGGGCTGATTTTAATAAATTTAAAAAAATCATCAGGGGTTAGAATAAATGGATACAAAATACATTTTTGTTACAGGCGGTGTTGTTTCATCACTTGGCAAGGGAATTGCCGCAAGCTCTATAGGCGCGCTTCTTGAAGGGCGCGGATTAAAGGTTGCAATGCAGAAGTTTGATCCGTATATCAACGTTGACCCGGGCACCATGAGCCCGTTTCAGCACGGGGAAGTTTTTGTTTTGGATGACGGGGCTGAAACAGACCTTGACCTTGGGCATTACGAGCGATATACAAACGGCACTTTTTCGGCGCTTAACAACGTTACCACCGGAAAAATATACAAGAGCATAATTGAAAAGGAAAGAAAGGGCGATTACCTCGGGAAAACCGTTCAGGTTGTTCCTCATGTTACGGATGAAATAAAGCACAGGGTAAAACTTGTGGGTAAAAAGGATATAGATGTTGTTATTGTTGAAATAGGGGGTACGGTGGGAGACATAGAAAGCCTGCCTTTTCTTGAGGCTATAAGGCAGTTTCCCATGGACGTTGGCCGCGAAAACGTGCTTTACGCTCACCTTACGCTTATCCCTTATATTAAGGCTGCCGGTGAAATTAAGACAAAACCAACCCAGCACAGCGTCTCTGCGCTTCGTTCAATCGGAATTCAGCCGGACATACTGCTTTGCAGGACCGAGAAAAAAATATCAAAAAGCGAGCGAGACAAAATTGCGCTTTTTTGCAATGTTGCGGATGATGCCGTGATCCAGGCTTTGGATGTGGCCACAATTTATGAAGTCCCAAAAATGTTCCAGTCACAGGGCCTTGATGAAATAATAATAAAAAAACTTGGAATTAAGAAGGCGAAAAAGACAAATACCGCGGTATGGGACAGAATAGTAAAGCGAATAAAATTTCCCAAGCATTCAACGACAATAGCTGTTGTCGGGAAGTATGTTGAAGTACAGGATGCATATAAATCAATAAAGGAAGCAATACTGCACGGCGGAATTGAAAATAATTCAAAAGTTGACATAAAGTGGATTGATGCCGAAGAACTTGAAAAGAACGGAAATGCTTCAAAACTTTTAAAAGGTGTTAACGGAATACTTGTGCCGGGCGGGTTTGGCAACCGCGGTATTGAGGGCAAGATAAACGCTATAAAATATGCAAGGGAAAATAAAATACCGTTTTTTGGAATTTGTCTGGGGATGCAGATGGCCGTCACGGAATTTGCGAGAAATGTGTTAAAACTTAAAGACGCAAATTCAACGGAGTTTGACAAAGAAACAAAAAATCCGGTTATTTCACTTCTTGAAGAGCAAAAAGGAATTAAAGACATGGGCGGAACCATGCGTCTTGGCGCATATCCGTGCAAACTTAAAGAAGGCACAAAAATATATGAAGCATACAAAGAAAAAGTAATTTTTGAGCGCCACAGACACAGGTATGAATTTAATAATATGTACAGGGAGCAAATAGAGGAAAAAGGAATGATAATATGCGGGATGTCTCCGAACGGGGTTTTGGTTGAAGCGGTTGAAATACCAAAGCACCCGTGGTTCGTGGCTGTGCAGTATCATCCGGAATTTAAAAGCAAGCCGACATGCGCGCATCCTCTTTTCAGGGAATTTGTGGCGGCTTCGTTGAAGGTTAATAATGGAAGAAAAAAATAAGATAAGCAAGGGCATGGAAGATGACGTGCTTGCTTTTATGCGGGCAAAGCACAAGAGCGCGCAGGAAAAGGCCAAAGCCCTTACAGAACTTGCAAAGAAATACAATATGACGCCTGATAAGCTTCTTAAGAATATAATAATGGGATGGATGAATGAAGACAAAGAGAAAAAGTTCGGCGGGAAATAAAGGGCTGTATTCGGATTTAACCGGAAGTTTTTTTGTTATAGCTGGGCCCTGCATGCTTGAAAACGAGACAATGGCTTTTGAAATTGCGGGTTCTCTCAAGGAAATTGCAAAAAAGCTTAACATGCCTTTTGTTTTTAAAGCTTCTTACGATAAAGCAAACAGAACTTCGATAAACAGTTACAGGGGGCCGGGTATAAAAAAAGGCCTGGAATCGCTTCTTAAAATAAAAAAATCTTTGAAGGTTCCTGTTTTAACCGATATACACGAAACCAATGAAGCAAAACCGGCATCCGAAGTTGCCGATATCATACAGATACCAGCTTTTCTCTGCAGGCAGACAGATCTTGTTCTGGCGGCATGCAAAACAGGCCGTACAGTAAATATTAAAAAGGGGCAGTTTCTGTCGCCTTATGAAATAAGCGGTATTATAGGGAAGGCGGAATCATCCGGCAATAAACAGCTTTTATTGACGGAAAGAGGCTTTAGTTTTGGTTATAATAATCTTGTTGTTGACATGAAATCTTTTGCAATAATGAAAAAAACAGGATACCCTGCGGTGATTGACGCCACTCATGCCGTACAAAGACCGGGCGGCGCAGGCGATTCCAGCGGCGGTGACAGGGAGTTTGTGGGCGTGATTGCAAAAGCCGCGGTTGCGGCGGGAGCTTCCGGAGTTTTTCTTGAAACTCACAACAATGTTGAATATGCCATGTCTGACAGAGAAACTCAATTGACCATTGAAGAAGCCGAAAAACTTCTTAAAGAATTAAAAATGATTTATGAAACGGTGAATAAATGAGCGAATATAAGGCATACATTGACGGCGCCTGCCTTGGGAATCCGGGTGATGCCGGAATAGGCATTGTAATTTATAAAGGAGACACGCAGATTGTAAGAGAATCAAAATATCTTGGAACCGCAACCAATAATATTGCCGAGTGCACCGCTCTTTTAACCCTTCTGCAGATATGCAGACATAACGGAATAAAAGAAGTTGAAGTCTTTTCCGACAGCGAACTTACGGTTAAGCAGGTTACAGGCGAATATAAGATTAAGGATGAAAAACTGCGGAAAATTCATGATGATATTAAAAGTCTTTCGGGGGATGTTAAATTTACGATTAATCATATACCCAGAGAAAAAAATTCAGAGGCTGACAAGCTTTCCAAAGAAGGGGCAAAGAGAGGGGATAAACTGAAAAATGTATAAAATGTTGGCTTTTGTTTTTTTTATTACATTCGGGCTTGCGCTTTACGGGGCGATAAAGTACGGTTTTAACATGGTTTTCATTTATATAATGCTGTTTTCCCTGCTTGTGACAGTTTGGAGTATTGCCGCGATATTTACCGAAAGGAAAGGCAATAACAATGGACCAAAGAGTACTTGATGCCGCGCGTATTCTGGATTCGGGAAATTTTCTTCTTTGGGATATTTTTTTTGAGACTTCATTAAATACCGCAATTACTGTTGAAGAAAATAAAATTGATAAAGTTGTTTCGGGTTATGATTCCGGATGCGGTTTAAGGGGACTAACTTCGCGGAGGGGAACCAATTATGCCTTTGTCAATGACATCAATGATGCTGTTAAGGCCGCAAAGAGTATATGTGAAAAAACGGATTCGGAAAAAGACAGGAATTTTAATTTTATAAAACCGGAAATAATACATGAAGTAAAGATAAGCCCTGAAACGGTAAGCGCGGATGAGAAAATATCAATTTTGAATGAAATAAACCATCTAATAAGGTCAAAGTCCGAATTAATCAGGCAGGCAACCGTAACTTATCTTGAAAAAATACAGGAAGTTTTTATTGTTAATGACCTTGGGGTCATGGTAAAGGACAGGCGGGTGCATGTATCCGTTGTTATGCAGGCCGTTGCCTCTAAATCCGGAAGAATTGAGACCTGTCAGTCTGTAAGTTCTTATCATGCGGGTTTTGAATCGGTTGACAAAAATGCGCTGCTCTTAAAGGCGGATTACACGGCCTCTCTGGCGGTTAAACTTTTGGATGCCAAAAAGAAAATACACGGAAAAATGCCTGTTGTATTTTCTTCGGAAGCGGGCGGAACCATGATACATGAAGCCGTGGGACATTCGCTTGAAGCCGATCTTGTAAGAAAAGATATGTCTCAGTATAAAGGCAGACTGGGCCATAAAGTTGCATCCGAACTTGTAAGCGTGGCTGATGATGCAACCCTTCCCAACAGGAGAGGGTCTTTTTCTTTTGACGATGAAGGCACCCCGGCGCAGAATACGGTGCTTATAGAAAACGGCATTCTTAAAACATATATGTACGACAGGGAGAGCGCAATGCTTGACAATGCGCTTTCAACGGGAAACGGCAGAAGGGAATCTTACAGGTTCAGGCCGATACCAAGGATGAGAAACACAATGATTCTTCCGGGAAAGTCAAATGCCGAGGATATTATTAAAGACACAAGGGACGGAATTTATGTAAAAAAAATGGGCGGCGGACAGGTTAACACCGTAACGGGAGAATTTATGTTTGAGGTTAAAGAAGGATATCTTATTGAAAACGGATTGATTAAAGATTTATTAAGAGACGCAACTCTTTTGGGCAGGGGAGATGAAGTCTTAAAGTCAATTGACGCGGTTGCATCTGACATTGGTTTTGATGTTGGAACCTGCGGCAAAGACGGCCAGGGAGTTCCGGTTTCCGATGCGCAGCCGACAATCAGGGTGCCTTCTCTTTTGGTCGGCAGCAAATAAATAAAAATTGTAATCTTCAGGCAGGCATCTTCCGTCTAATCATTGACCGCTTTTGTTTATTGTGATAATCTTACATAATTTGTTTGGAGGATGCTTTGAAAAAAAGGAAAATTGTTTCGGCTGTATTGCTGATGTTTTTTTACTTTGGTTTTGTTCAGTTTATCTCCTCTGAACCATTGATTGAAGATAAAAGCAAAACTGAAGAGGACAACGGAGATTATTATCCTATGCATGTCGGAAACGTGCTTTACTTGAAAGGTTTTAAGAAAAATAATCCTTCGAAAATTCTTTATGTAAAAGCGGAAATTAAATCTGTTGAAAAAAAAGCGGGAAAAGAGTACACATATTTTTTTGCGCCAATGGTTAATGTAAGATATTTTGTAAGGCGTGACACTGAAGGTGTATATATGAAAATAATGAGATATCCTTTTCCTTTTTTCGGTTTCCCGATAGAGATAGAGCTTACTCCCGAAATGAAGTTTATAAGTTTTCCTTTAAAGCCGGGCGTAAAGTGGGCATATAAAGGCAGAGCTGAAGCGGTAATTTTGGGGATGAGGATAGGCAGAGAAATAAGCACTGATTTTGAGATTGTATCAATGGAAAAAATTGAAACTGCGGCCGGAGTATTTGATTCCTGTCATGTTATTGCAATGGTTGATGAAGGCGACGGTAAAGGCAGAAGGCCTGAGAAGTACTGGTATGCAAAAGGTCTTGGATACAGCAGGGCGGATACCAGCGGGCATTTTGCCGAACTTACCGGTTACAGAATATGGTCTGATGAAAAAAAAGCTTATATTGAAAAAATGCCGGAAGGTGAAAAAAATTATGAGTAAAAAGTTAATTTTGATCGCGGCCGCATGTTTTGTTATTTCGGGCTGCTCAATGAAAAAAACCGTAATAAATACAACGGGATTATTTATGGAAGACATAGTAAATTCATTTCTTGCCGAGCCTGATGCGGATTTTGCCCGCGAGGCGGCTCCTGCAAATATGAAGCTTCTTGACGGACTGATTGCAGGCAGCGGTTATGAAAATTATGACCTTTTGGTTAAAGGATGCAAGCTTTATGCAATGTACGGAATGGGTTTTTATGAGGATATGTCTTTAGACAAAAAGACTGAAAAAGAAAACCTTGTCAGGGCTTCGCGTTTTTATGAAAAGGCAATGGATTACGGTTTCAGGGCGCTTTCAATAAAACCCGAATTCAAGACAGCCAAAGAAGGATCTTTGGATGAGTTCGTTAAAGTTATGGAAGCATACGGAAAAAATGACACCGAAGCGCTTTTTTACTGCGCTTTTGCGTGGGGCAGCTACATAAATCTTAACCGTAACAAAACAGAGGCTGTTGCCTCGCTTCCGAAGGTAAAAGCAATGATGGAAAGGGTTATTTCTTTGTCGCCTGATTTTATGTACGGAATGCCGCATGTTTTTATGATTGTATATTACAGCATGCCGCGCATGTTCGGCGGAGATCCGGAAATGGCGCGTAAAGCATATGACAAAATAATGGATATTTCCGGCGGGAAGTTTGTTCTTGCGGATTTTTTTCTTGCAAAGTATCTTGCCGTGTCAAAGCTTGACGAGGAGATGTTTGACGCGGCGCTTTTACGCGTTGCAAACGCGGACGAATCAATAATACCCGAGAAATTGTTTACTGCGCTTGCCAAAAGGAAAGCGGCCGTGCTTAAGGCAAGAAAAAATGATTTGTTTTAAGGAGGATTGAAATGAAAAAAAACGCTTTGTTCCTGCTTTTGTTTCTGCTGCCTTCGGTTCTTTTTTCGGCTCCGGCAAAATATGAGATAAAGTTTGCTTCTGTTGCGCCCGACGGCTCGACATGGATGAAAGTGATGCAGGATTTAAATGACGAGATAGAAGAGGCCACGAAGGGGGAAGTCAGATTTAAGTTCTATGCAGGGGGGGTTATGGGTGATGAAAAAGACGTGCTGCGCAAGATGAAGGTTAACCAGCTGGCCGCAGGGGGATTTACATCACAAGGGCTTGGCGAGGTTGTACCTGATGTAAGGGTGCTTAATCTCCCGTTAATATTTAAGACATACGAGGAAGTTGACAGGGCCATGGAAAAATTAACCCCGCAGCTTGAAAAAAAATTTGAAGCAAAGGGTTATACTGTTCTTGGATGGCCTGAAGTCGGATTTGTGTATGTTTTTTCAAAAAAGAAAGTTGAGTCGGTCAATGAATTAAGGGCGCTTAAAATGTGGATTTGGGGCGATGATGTGCTGGTTGGCACGCTTTTTAAGAATCTTGGAATTGTGCCGGTGCCGCTTGCTCTTGTGGACGTTCTACAATCTCTGTCCACGGGGCTTATTGAGGGAGTTTATATTTCGCCGCTTTCCTGTCTGGCCATGCAGTGGAACACAAAG
Source organism: uncultured Spirochaetia bacterium (assembly GCA_964417645.1). Taxonomy (GTDB): domain Bacteria; phylum Oederibacteriota; class PGYV01; order PGYV01; family PGYV01; genus CAYQIS01. The sequence continues at coordinate 205,000 of CAYQIS010000001.1, read as the reverse complement.
GTAAATTATATGCTTGATATTAAAATTGCAATGGTGCCGGGCGGCATTTTGATAAACAAAGCGGCATGGTCGAAACTGCCTGACAATTACAAAATAATACTGAAAGAAAAGACGGCAAAAGCCTGCAGAAAGCTGACGGAGCTTTCAAGAAAAGAAGATGCGGAAGCATTGATGCTTTTGAAAAAACAGGGCATAAAATTTACTTCCGTCACATCCGCGGAAGATATGAAAATATTCAATGATGTAAGCATGAAAACAGCGGCTGATTTAACGGGAAAATATTACGACAAAAAACTCCTTGATGATATGCTTGCGGCCGTAAAAGAAAATAAAAAGGGAAAATAATTGAAAGCGATACAATGGCTTAATTACAGGCTTTATAAGTTTCACAAAGTTATGGTGGTATCCGTATTTCTTTTTATGCTGGGGCTTTCTGCGCTGCAGGTTATACTCAGACTTTTTTTTCACGGCGGTATTCAGAATGCGGAAACACTGTTAAGATATCTTGTGCTGTGGGTCGCTTTTCTTGGGGCTTCTTTGGCCACTTATAAGAAAAGGCATATAAATCTTGAAGTCATAAGCAAGGTGATTAAAGCGGGCAATAAGAATTTGGTTGAACTGATTACAGGAATAATAAGCTTTATTGTTTCTTGTACGCTTTTTTATTCCGGAATTATTTTTATAAGAAATGAATTTACTGACGCCGCAACTCCGGTCTTTAATATTCCTGTATGGGTGCTTGAGAGTATAATACCGCTTACTTTCTTATCCATGGCTCTCATATTTTTTGAGGATATTATTAAGGCGGCATCGGCAATGTTTAGAAAAGGCGGCAAAATATGAGCGTAATAATTATTGCTTTGCTGCTTGTTGCCGCCGCATTAATCGGCACTCCGCTGTTTATTGTATTCGGAGGTCTTGCATTAATTCTTTTTATAAGCGCGGGAATAGACACTTCCGCCATAATCATTGAAACAAGCAGGATTGCAACTTCTTCGGTGTTAATTACAATACCCCTTTTTACATTTGCGGGTTATTTAATGGCGGAGTCCGGAACCCCGAAAAGGCTGATAGCGCTTACCAGGTCGCTTGTGGGATGGTTTAAAGGCGGCACCGCAATAGTTGCTTTGATTGCGTGCGCTTTTTTCACTTCTTTTTCCGGCGCTTCGGGAGTAACCATAATAGCGCTTGGCGGAATCCTGCTTCCAATGATGATTCAGGATAAATACAGGGAAAAATTTTCACTGGGGCTTTTAACAACATCCGGAAGTTTGGGGCTTTTGTTTCCTCCTTCACTCCTTATAATACTTTACGGCATTATCGCAAAGGTAAGCATTACAAAACTTTTTATAGCGGGAATACTGCCCGGTATTATGCTTCTTATGATGATGTCGGCGTTTGCGCTTGTGGAAGGCAGAAAAACGGCCGAGGTTCAGCCGTTTTCGTTCGCCGAAGTTTTAAGGTGTCTTAAGGCTGCTGCGTGGGAACTTCCGCTTCCCGTGGTTGTGCTTTGGGGGATATACAGCGGCATGTTCACGGCAACGGAAGCCGCAGTGCTTACGGCTTTTTATGCTTTTATAATAGAAGTTTTTATTTACAGGGATTTAAGCATTACCAAAGACGTGCCAAGAATAATAAGAAGCAGCATGATTGTGGTTGGGGGTATATTTGTAATACTTGGTTCTGCAATGGGTCTTACGAATTATCTTGTTGACGCACAGCTGCCCATGAAAATACTTGAGTGGATGAGAACATATGTGCATGAAAAATGGATTTTCCTTCTGCTTCTTAATGTTTTTCTTGTTTTGGTCGGGGCGGTTCTGGATGTGTTTTCCGCGATTATTGTCGTTCTTCCTCTTATAGTTCCCATTGCATCGGAATTCGGCATAGATCCCGTTCATATGGCAATAATATTTCTTGCCAACTTGGAGATAGGATATAATGCGCCGCCAGCGGGCATTAATTTATTCATAGCATCTTTCAGGTTCAGGAAGCCTATGATACAGCTGACCGCGGCTGCATGGCCTTTTCTTCTTGTGCTTATAGCCGGCTTAATGATAATTACTTATGTGCCTCAGATAAGTCTTTTCCTTGTTGAGTTTCTTAAAGTCAATTAATATATGTTGCTTTTAATTCGGCACAAAAGTTTCGCTTTACAAAACATATTATTGACAAGGACAGGTTTATTACTTTATATTATGTGCCGGATACCGCGGGAAAATCGCCCATAAATTCCGCTAAATGTAAAAATAATCTTATTGCAGTACAGGGGAAGATTAACAGAGCCTCGAAAATTCAGAGGAGTGAGGCTGCGGCGGGCGGAAGACCGGCAAAAAGCACGGAGCCGCCTGCCAAATAAAATCTTGCAACCAAATCAAATAATATCCGTTATAATTTCATGAGCATGGATAAAAAATTTGAAGACAGTCTTATAGAAAAAGCCAAAACAGACCCGGATGCTTTTGGAAAACTTTTTGATATTCATTACCGGTCAATTCTTTCCTATGCAATAAGCAGAACAGGCAGTGTTGAGAACGGCCATGATATAGCTGCGGAAGTTTTTTTTAAAGCGTTGAAAAATATACAAAAATATAAAATAACAGATAAACCTTTTTCGGCATGGCTTTATAAAATTGCATCAAATGAGACGGCCGATTATTACAGAAAAAAGAAATATGAACCCGCATCTTTTGATGATTACCTTGAATCAAAGGGTATTGTCCCGCCTTCGCTTCGGGCTGATTTAAGGCAGGAAATACTGGAAAAGCAGAAGGAAATTGAAAAATCGGAGTTATTGATGCGCTCCATAAAAGCCGTTAACTCTCTTCCTTCGGTTTACAGGGAAATAATTTCTTTACGTTATGCCATGGAAAAAAGCATAGCGGAAATATCAAAGATTACGGGAAAAAAGGAAGGTACCGTTAAATCGATATTGTCAAGGGGGATGGCAATGATGAAAAAAATTATGCAACCATATTCGGCCCGGAACGTTATAAATCATGGAAATGAAAAAAAGAGAAAGAGTGAAGAAAATGGAGAATGAAAAAACAGAAGGATTTAAAATCGAAATAAAAGGGCTTGAGAAAAACAGGGATTTCCTTAGAAACACCCTTGTTCTTGCTCATTCCGAAGTTTTGGCGAAGAAAAAAAATACCGCAGGAATTGCCCTGTTTGTTCCTGTTGTTTTGATTCTTGCCGCCGCGGCTTTTGTCACTTTTAATATAGAAGACAACTCCAAATCGGAAAAAACAAACAATCTTGGCGGCATATGGTGTACATATAAAGATGCAGTTTATGGCTCTTCGTCTGTTATCTGGCCGCCTGTGCCTAAAGAATGTGAAAATCTTTTCATGAAGAGTTCCCCCGGTTACGGGAACAAAGGATATGCGGTAAGAATAACAGGTGTTGCCGGTACATTGCAAGACAATATTGGAGTTCAAACTTTTCTTGTTCCTTATGAATCATGCCCAAAATGCATAGGTATAGACATTTCAAGATTCAAGGGAGTCAGATTTATGCTTAAAGGGAGTATGTCCAACGGAAAACTTGTTTTTATTATTCCTTATGAAAATCAAGAAACCGAAAAAACAGGTAAAAAATGCATAAGCATGACGGGAGGTGCCGATTATGAAGCCGATATTACCGAATATATGAAAGGAAAATGGAAAGAGGTAAAACTTGATTTTAGAAAAGACTTTAAGCAGCCTTTTTGGACAGAAACAAAAAATATTTTTGATATTGAAAAAGTTTTGTTAAATGTAAACGCGTTTAGGTGGCGGATAAAGGAAGCTCAAAACGCTGAATTTGACATATGGATAGATGATTTGCAATTGTATTGATAAAACCTTAAAAAGGAGGAAATTTCATGAAAAAGTTGTCATTGGTTGTTTTTATTGTTCTTGCAACAGGGATTTTTGCTTTGGCGTCAGACAGTTTTATCATAGATGATTTTTCAACGGGAACAAATCAGTCAAGCGCGGGAGCGTGGTGGTATACTTACGACGATTCTTCTTCTCAGGGAAATTCTGTTGTATGGCCAAAGCCTCAGAATTTTGAAATGAGCTCTCCTGGGTCATCGGGAAAGGGTTTTGCTGCAAGAATGAAAGGGACCGCCGGAAATAAGCTGGGTTTTGACTATGTGGGAATGGGAGTCGGTATTTCAAAAGATACAATATGCCCGATAAACAAACCCATGGATATAAGCTCATACAAATATCTTCAATTTAAGGCCAAGGGTTCATTAACAGGCGGGCGGCTTACGGTAATACTTCCTTATATGCTTACCGAATGCAAAGACGGAAAGTGGTCGGGGAATAAGACGCTTACCGATTGGGCCGATTATGAGGCGGCTATATCTTCAAAATTGAAAAATGATTGGACGACAATAAAGCTTGACCTTCGCAAGGATTTCAAACAGCCCAAGTGGGCAAAAACACAAGTTGATATTGAAAAAGTTTTAAAGGCGGCATCTTCAATTTCTTTTCATTTTACAAGCGCTGACGGCGATTCCGTTGATCTTTGGATTGACGACCTTCGTTTGGTAAAATAAAAATATATTTTGCCGGGGTGCATTGCGCCCCGGCGTTTTTTATTATAAAATATGCCTTCGTGAAAAGCTTATAAATGTCAGGAGGCATAAATGAAAAATAAAATCAGACAGGGCTGGGGAAGCAGGATTGGAATAATACTTGCGGTTGCGGGATCAGCTATAGGTCTTGGGAATTTTTTGCGTTTTCCCGTGCAGGCCGTGCAAAACGGGGGTGGCGCTTTTATGATTCCTTACCTGATTGCGCTTATATTGGTGGGAATTCCGTTAATGTGGGTTGAGTGGACTGCGGGCAGATTTGGCGGGGGATTCGGGCATGGCACGGCTCCGGGAATTTTTCATAATATGGCGGCAAAAAACAGATTTGTAAAATACTTCGGTGTTATAGGAATTTTCGGGCCGCTTGTTATCTTTATATATTATACGTTTATCGAGTCGTGGCTGCTTGGGTTCACTTTTTATTCGCTTACTCCGCAATATTCACAGGCGGTGGCATCCGGTAAAATAGCCGATTTTTTCAGCGGTTATATAGGAGTCACCAAAAACATGTATTTTAAAGATATAGCGCCTGCATACATTTTCTTTTTAATAACTTTTGGACTTAATATGCTGGTGATTTATTTTGGAATTAAAGGCGGTATTGAAAAGATAGCGAAAATTGCAATGCCGCTGCTTTTGATTTTGGGAATAATACTTACTGTCAGAATAGTGACATTGGGCGCTCCGGTAAAACCTGAATGGAGCATTGGAGCGGGCTTTAATTATATGTGGAATCCGGATTTTTCGGCGCTTATGAATCCAAAGGTATGGCTTGCCGCAACAGGGCAGATATTATTTACTTTGTCCGTGGGGATAGGAGTAATTCTGACTTATGCGAGCTATCTAAAAAAAGAAGATGACGTGGTTTTGTCGGGATTGACATCTGCCGGAACAAATGAATTTGCTGAAGTTATATTGGGAGGAAGCATTGTTATACCGGTTGCATTTGCTTTTTTTGGACCCGAACAAATTGCCCAAATAGCCGGAAGCGGAACTTTTGCGCTTGGTTTTGTGACGATGCCCAATATATTCGGGCATATTCCTGCGGGCACTGTGTTTGCTTTTATTTGGTTTCTTTTGCTTTTTGTGGCCGGCATAACTTCTTCGATATCGCTTATGCAGACGCCGATAACTTTTTTTGAAGATGAATTTGACATGAGCAAGGGCAAAACCGTTGCAATATTGGGAGCGGTTACTTTTATACTTTGTCAGCCGGCCATTTTCTTTTTGTCTAAAGGTGTTGTTGATGAACTTGATTTTTGGGGAGGGACTTTTGCTCTTGTTTTATTTGCAACCGTTGAAGTGATATTATTCGGGTGGGTTTTTGGAATAGACAAGGCCTGGGATGAAGTCCATAAGGGCGCACAGATGAGAGTGCCGGAAATTTACAAGTTTATTATAAAGTATATAACGCCGGCTTTTCTTTTGACGATATTGATAACGTGGTTTTTTACCGAATGGAAAGGAACTTTGCTTATGGAAAAAGTTCCGGAAGCCAACAAGCCTTATGTGTTTGCGACAAGATTCGGATTAATTGTACTGTTTGCTGTAATAGCGTTTATGGTTAAAGTCGCTTGGGCAAGAAAAAAAACAAATGTGACACTTGTTGAAGATCTTGTAAGGGAAAGATTTAATAAAAATAAAGGTTCAAAGAAAAACGGAAAGGCGGTGGACAAATGAGTTTTGCTGCCGCGGTAATGATGTTAATTGCATGGTCTGCCATAATAGGCCTTTGTGTATACTGTTTTTACAGAATTTTCACCGAAAATAAAAAATAAAATTTTATTTGGTTTTTTTTGTTTTGTGTTGAAAGATGTTTTTTAATATTGTAATATCAGAATAATTAATTTGCCCGGAGGAAGTAAATGGTTGAAATGAAAGTGAACGGGCTGGCGATTGACAGCGGCAGCAGGATGCCCGTTGTTATTCTTACGGATATTCAGGAAAAAAGATTTTTGCCGATTTGGATAGGCGTGTATGAAGCGGACGCAATACTTGTTGCGCTTGAAGATATTGAAGTCCCCAGGCCAATGACTCATGATTTAATGAGCTCAATGCTTGAAGTTACGGGAATAGATGTTGACAGAATAATTATTCACGATATAAAAAATAACACTTTCTTTGCAAAAATTATACTTGTTGACGGAGACAGAGAGTACGAAGTTGACGCAAGGCCGTCTGATGCGGTGGCGCTTGCATTAAGAACAGATGCACCGATTTATGTGTCTGAAAATGTAATTATGGAAGCAACGATAATGGACAGGGAAAAATACGAAAAAGAAATGAGGGAATTTAAGGAAGATTTAAGAAATATAAAGCCTTCGGACTTTAAAATTTGATTTTTTTTATGTTATAATCGGAACGGTGTTTTGGATAACAACAAAGGCGATAAAAAAGATAAAGATTTAAATATATGGCAGCAGTTTGGTTTTTTGGGATCAGTGGGATTTACCCTGGTTCTTACAACTTTTGCCGGACTTGCTTTTGGACTGGCTCTTGACAGGATTACAGGATTAAAACCTTTTTTTACGGTTGCTTTGCTTTTGTTTGGAATTGTATCAGGGTTTATATACCTTTATTATCATTTTGGTAAAAATGACAAATAGCAAACTTTATATTAAAATATCTTTTGCTTTTGTCTTGTTTTGCGTTTTATTATACCCTTTAAATTCCGTAATTGCTTTGTCGCTGTTTTCTGGTTATTGCTTAATGCTGACAGATTATGTTCTTATTTCAGGTTCTGTGAAAAAACTGCTTTCAAAAGAAGGCGGAGCTCCGTTTAAGGTAATGCTGGGAGTTTTATCTTATACGGCAAGAATGGCTCTGGCGGCGCTGATACTTTTGGCAATAATAAAAGCACGAAATTTTTTTAATGTGTTTTGGGTGCTTGCGGGAATAACGTCTTCGGTTGTGTTTATGCTTTTTACTCAGCTGTTAAAAGACGGCAAGAAAAATTAACGGAGGTAATAATGTTAAAAGAAGCTGTTGTTATAAAGTCTCCGGTTCCTTGGTTAAACGGACATGAGTTAATGACAATAAGCATGATACTGCTGGATGTTTTAATAGTGTGGGCCATTGTTTTTTTGGGGACAAGAAAACAGAAGTTAAGACCCGGTGGGCCGCAGAATCTGGTTGAATGGGCTGTAATGTATATATGTGATTATGCGGATTCAATAATAGGGAAAAAATACGCCCCAAAATATTATTGGCTTCTGGTATCGCTTTTCTTTTATATACTTGTGGGCAATCTTTTGGGATTAATACCTGGGCTGGTTTCTCCCACAAGCACATTAAGCGTAACTGCCACTCTTGCGGTGGGAGTATGGATTTATACATGGGTTGAAGGGATTTCAACTCAGGGCCCGGTTAAGTTTTTTGCCCATTTTGCAGGCGGCAAAGAGGTGCCTTTGCCCATAAAATTTATTCTTGTCCCGATAGAACTTGTGTCTGACATATCAAGAATGATATCGCTTTCTTTCAGGCTTTTTGGAAATATTCTTGCAAAAGAAATAGTGCTCGGCGTTTTGGTTATGCTTATCCTTATTTTTGGACCGGCTTTGATTAAATCAACGGATGCGCTTGCCGGAACAATAAACGGAGGGCTTTTTGGCATTACGGCGATATTAAGACCGCTTATCATATGGCTTGGAGTGCTTGTTTGTACCATACAGGCGGGTGTTTTCACGCTTCTTACCGCAACTTACCTTGCCGGACATGTTGCGGCACATCACGGCGAAGAGCACGCAGAAGAACATTGATAAAATTTAATAAAATCAGGAGGTGAATGTTTTGAAGAAATTTATGTTGGTTTTAATTGCGGTTGTTTTTGTTCTTGGTATTTCGTCGGCTGTTTTTGCTTCAGAGGCGGCAAAAGAAGGCGCTTCAGCGGTTAAAACGGAAGGAGCTTATTCGGTTCTTGCTTTTTCAGCTCTTGCGGCCGCTCTTGGAGTTGGAATTGCGGCGCTTGGATGCGGAATCGGTCAGGGTATTGCAACCGGAAAAGCGGTTGAAGGTATAGCAAGGCAGCCTGAAGCCCAGGGTAAGATACAAGGCGCGCTCATCCTTGGTCTTGCCATTATTGAGTCTCTTACCATTTATGCTCTGGTTATAGGGCTCATATTATTGTTCGTAAATCCGTTCAAGGTGTAAAGCCTTGATTATATTACGGGTGCGCCTTGTCGGCCGCCCGTAACGCACTCATGGAAATATCCGTAATGAGCAAATAAGTCACATAAACAGGAGGATTAAATGGTAGAAGTTGACTGGAAGATAGTGATAGTTCAATTAATAACATTTCTTGTGGCATTTCCGCTTATCTGGGGGTCAATGATAAAAGGTCTTCGCAACACTCTTAAAGCAAGAGATGAATATATAAAAGGTACTCTTGACAAAATTGAAAAAGACAAGGCTGAAATTGAAGCCATGAAAGCGGACTATGAAAAGAAACTTGCGGATTCGCATGCGCAGGCAAAGGCTGCTTATGAAAAAGCTGTTGCGGAAGGCGAAAGAGTTAAAAGTGAAATAACGGAAAGTGCAAAAGCTGAAGGCGCCAAAATTATTGAAACTGCAAAAAGAGAGCTTGAAGTTGAAAAACAAAAAGCCATTGAAGAAGTGAAAGATACCATTGTTGAAATATCAATGCTGGCCGCCGAGAAGATAGTTAAATCAAATATAAGCAGGAAAAGTCAGCAGGCTGTCATAGAAGAAGCCATGGCAAAACTTGGAAAGAAACACGGCTGAGGCTTGTTTATGAAAAATACAACTTTACCTTCCAAGTACGCAGAAGCATTGTTTAAGGCGGCAAAGGAACAGTCTGTAATAGAAAAAGTAAAACAGGACCTTGAAGCAATCAATGAATTTATTGACGGCAGCCCCGAACTTACCAAGGTTATGAATCATCCGGGAATAAACAGGGCAACAAAATGCGCTGTTATAAGATCCCAGTTCGGCGATACCATATGCAGACTCGCGAAAAATTTTGTTTTTATGCTTATCGACAGAAAAAGAGAAAATATACTTAAAGATGTTTCAAAAATATATTCTGAAAAGGTTGACGAGTATTTTGGCATAAAATCGGTTGAAGTAAAAACGGTTTTTGAACTCTCTGACAAAGAGCAAAAACAGCTTACACAAAAGCTTGAGAAAGTATTTAATAAAAAGATAAAATTAAGCGCAAAAACCGATGAAGGCATTATGGGAGGAGTTATAATAAGGGATAAAATGACCCTTATAGACGCTTCGGTAAGGCAATATCTTGACACAATGAAACGTATTCTTAAAGAGAAAAAAGTTTTACGCAAAAAGAACGCGGATAAAAAGAAAACAATCAAAAAGAAAAAAACAAAATAATATAGTTTACCAAGGAGGAAGCATGCAGATAAGGCCGGAAGAAATAACCAACATTATAAAGGCGCAGATAGAGAATTATGAAACCAAGATTCAGCTTTCCGAAGTAGGTGAGGTAATACAGGTTGGAGACGGCATTGCCAGAGTTTTTGGGCTGGATAATGTAATGTCAATGGAGCTGCTTGAATTTACGGGCGGTATTTATGGAGTCGCTTTAAACCTTGAAAGAGATAATGTCGGTGTTGTTTTGATGGGAGATGACAAAGGCATAAAAGAAGGAGATATGGTAAAGAGAACCGGAAGAATACTTTCTGTTCCTGTCGGAGACGAGATGATAGGCAGGGTTGTTGATCCGCTTGGAAAACCTGTTGACGGAAAAGGGCCTATTGCAACAAAAAAGTTCAGGCCGGTTGAGGTAATAGCTCCGGGAGTTGTTGACAGAAAGAATGTTCACGAACCTTTACAGACAGGAATTAAGGCAATTGATTCCATGATACCAATAGGAAGAGGTCAGCGTGAGCTTATTATAGGAGACAGACAAACGGGAAAAACAGCCGTTGCGCTTGACGCGATTATAAACCAGAAAAATACCGGTGTAATATGCATATATGTTGCAATAGGACAAAAGCAGTCCACGGTTGCAAAAGTTGTTGACACTCTTGAGAAGTACGGGGCAATGAATTATACAATAGTGGTTCAGGCTGCGGCTTCAGACCCGGCTCCTCTGCTTTATATTGCGCCCTATGCCGGATGCGCAATGGGTGAAGAATTTATGTGGCAGGGCAAGCATGTATTGATAGTATATGATGACTTATCCAAGCATGCGGTTGCCTACAGGCAGATGTCGCTTCTGTTAAGAAGGCCTCCGGGGCGTGAAGCTTATCCAGGAGATGTTTTCTATTTGCATTCAAGGCTGCTTGAAAGGGCATGTAAGCTTGATGACAAGTATGGCGCAGGATCGATAACGGCGCTTCCGATTATTGAAACGCAGGCGGGAGATATTTCGGCTTATATTCCGACAAACGTTATCTCAATAACGGACGGACAAATTTTCCTTGAAGGAAGTCTTTTTAGTTCGGGTATAAGGCCTGCCATTAATATCGGTTTGTCGGTTTCGCGTGTAGGCGGTGATGCGCAGATTAAGGCTATGAAGCAGGTGGCCGGCAAGATGAAAATGGACATGGGTCAGTACAGAGAGCTTGCCGCCTTTGCTCAATTTGGAACCGAATTGGACAAGGCCTCGGAAATGCAGTTGGCACTTGGACGCAGGATGGAAGAAATTTTGAAACAAGGTCAATTTAATCCCTATCCTGTCGAGCATCAGATTGTAATAATATATGCCGGCATCAACAGATTCCTTGACGATATTGAAGTTTCGGAAGTTCAGGATTTTGAAAAAAAGCTTCTTAAGTTTATGGAAGAGAAACATAAGGATATACTTGATGAAATATCCAGAGAAAAGAAGCTGTCCGATGTAATTAATAAGAAATTGGATAAAGCTATAGCAGATTTTAAATCCTCTTATAAGAAATAAAAAGGAGCTGCTGATGGCTACAATAAGGGAAATACGCAAAAGAATAAAAAGCGCACAAAATATACAGCAGATAACAAAAGCCATGAAAATGGTATCTGCCGCCAAAATGCGAAAAGCGCAGGAAAAAATATTTGCCGCAAGACCCTATGCGGACAAAATAACGGAAGTAATAACGGAACTTTCCGCAAAAGCCGGCTCGGAAGAGTATCCGCTTTTAAAGAAAAATGACAATGTAAGCAAAGAAGCGGTTGTTTTAATTACCGCCGATAAAGGGCTTTGCGGCAGCTTCAACACCAATCTTGCAAAAGAAGTAATGAGCGGGATGAAATTAAATCCAGAGGTTACACTTTATCATATAGGCAAGAAAGGCATGGATCTTTTGAAAAAGTTTAAAAGGGAAGTTGCGAAGTTTATATTTAATGACAAAGCTTTTTCCTGGGATGATGTTGAAGATTTGGGAAAATCTCTGATTGAAGCTTATAAGTCAGGAAAATATAAGAAAGTTGATCTTGTCTACAGCAGATTCAGGACAAATCTCCAGCAGGATATAGTAAGGGTTCAGCTGCTGCCTGTTGTATTTAAACCAAGCGAAGCGGATACAAAAGCCGCGGCAAACAGGGATTTTATGTACGAGCCCGGACAAGCAACGGTATTAAACAGTTTGTTTGACAGATATGTAAAAACATCCATTTACAGGGCCGTGCTTGAATCACAGGCTTCCGAACACGGAGTAAGAATGGTGGCAATGGAAATGGCCACAAACAATTCAGGCGAAATGATAAGAGACTTAACACTTCTTGCAAACAAGACAAGACAGGCTGCAATAACGAAGGAAATTCTTGAAATAGTCGGAGGAGCTGAAGCTGTAAAAGGATGATTGAAATTTTTATGTAATTTTTTATGAAAATAAAGGGTTGGAAAATATAAAAAATAAAATAGCAACAGGAGGCTTGCAATGACTGAAGGAAGGGTAGTACAGGTTATAGGACCGATTATTGACGTTGAGTTCCCTGAAGGCAAATTACCGGAAATTTATAACGCAATAAATGTTGTCGGAAAGTATGAAATGAACGGCGAAACCAAAGAGATAAATCTTATAACGGAAGTTGCCACGCATATAGGCGATAATACCGTAAGAACTGTTGCGATGAGTTCTACCGACGGTATAAGCAGGGGAATGAAAGCTGTTGATACCGGAAGCCCCATTAAAATTCCAGTCGGAGACGCAACTTTGGGACGCGTTATAAATGTACTTGGCGAACCGGTTGATTATATGGGCCCTATAAAAACCGATAAAAGAGCTGTAATCAGGCGCAAACCGCCCACATTTGAAGAACAGTCCATTGCAACCGAGATGCTTGAAACAGGAATAAAGGTTATTGACCTTCTTTGCCCTTACGTTAAAGGCGGTAAAATAGGTTTGTTTGGAGGCGCCGGCGTAGGCAAGACGGTTGTTATAATGGAACTTATTCGCAACATAGCTCAGGAACACGGCGGATTGTCGGTATTCGCGGGTGTAGGTGAACGTACAAGGGAAGGAACTGCATTAAGAAAGGAAATGACTGAATCGGGTGTTTTGAATAAAACATCGCTTGTATACGGGCAGATGAATGAACCGCCGGGCGCAAGGCTTCGTATAGGTCTTACTGCGCTTACTGTTGCTGAAAATTTCCGTGACGAAGCCGGCAAGGACGTTCTTCTTTTCATTGACAATATATTCCGTTTCACACAGGCGGGGTCCGAGGTTTCGGCTCTTCTTGGACGTATGCCTTCGGCTGTAGGATATCAGCCAAACCTGGCCACAGAAATGGCTGAACTTCAGGAAAGAATCACTTCAACCAAAAAAGGATCAATCACTTCTGTTCAGGCAATATATGTTCCCGCTGACGACTTAACAGACCCTGCGCCTGCCAATGCTTTTGCGCATCTTGATGCAACAACGGTTTTGGACAGAGGATTAACTTCGCTTGGAATATATCCTGCGGTAAGCCCTCTTGATTCAACTTCAAGCATACTTAAACCTGAAGTTGTTGGCGAAGAGCATTATACAGTTGCCCGCGAAGTCCAGAGAATTCTTCAGAGATACAAAGACCTGCAGGATATTATTGCCATATTGGGTATTGATGAGCTTTCCGAAGCGGACAAATTAATTGTGGGAAGGGCAAGAAGAATACAAAAATTCTTAAGTCAGCCCTTCTTTGTTGCTTCCCAATTTACAGGGCATGATGGAAAATATGTTCCCGTTAAAGAAACGGTTGCTGGCTTCAAAAAGATAGTAAGCGGCGAATTGGACGACCTTCCTGAACAGGCATTTTATATGGCGGGAAATATAGATGAAGTAATAGCACGCGCCAAAACAATGGTATAAGGAGAATAAAATGTCTTATATTAATCTTGATATAGTGACACCTGAAAAAAAGGTGTTTTCGGGAGAGGTAAGAAGCATAGTTGCTCCGGGAATTGAAGGGGAATTCGGGGTTTTGCCGGGACATGCTCCTTTTGCAACCGTTATTTCGGCGGGTGTTGTTGAAATAAAATCTAAAGACGGAACAGTTGAAATGCTTGCTGTTTCCGGCGGATATATAGAAGTTACTTCTGATAAAGTTGTTCTTCTTGTTGAAAGCGCGGATACCGGAGATGAAGCAAGCGCGGAAGAGGCAAGGAAAAGAAAAGAGCAGCAGGAAAAACTTCTTAAAGACAAAACGGTTCAGGATACCGATTACGAAAAAATACAGGCGGCTCTTCAAAGAGAAATAATGAGGATGAAGGCAATAGAAATACTTCGGAAAAAAAAGAAAGTTTAACTATGCATTATGAAGATTAAAATATCAATTACGGCATTTTTGCTGTTTGTGGTTTTGTTTTTGTCTTGCGGTTTAAATAAACCTGTTGAAGTATATAAAGAAAGTTTTGTTGATATACAAAACGCGGAACCTCAATATCTTTATCTGCAGACAATGCTTCCTTATGGCGCCGCGTTAATTCGCTGGGAAAACGGTTACCTGATGGAAAAGAAAGCCCTTGTTCCCGGCGCGAAATGGAGAAAGCAGAGAAGTTTCTTGCCCGAGGGGTTTGTTATAAAAAAGCAGGAACCGGAAGGAATAAAAATGATACCTGTAAAATATATTGAAGATTGGGTGCAGGATCTATCGGGAATGTATTCTGCTTTTACGCTAAAGCTTGGACCTTCAATGAATTCTTCGGTGGCTTTCTTTTCTTTTCAAAGTAACTCCATAATATATAATCAAGTTGTTACTGACAGGCCAAAAGATCCTCCTGCCGCAATGAGTATTTCCATAAAGGACACTTTTTTTAAGCCCGCGGTATCGGATGACGGAGCATACTTTGCGGTCGTTAGATATAATTTCATGAATACTTCTCATGTAAGGGTTTATAGAAACGGTGTATGGGATAAATATGAAGAAACCGATGATGCAAGCTCGCCTTGTTTTGCTCAGGGAATACTTTATTGCAGGCAATATGATAAATCATCAAAAAAGATCTGGCTTGTATCAAGAGAATACGGCAAGTCTCCCAAACGGTTATGTGAGATTAAAGAAAATTTGATTTCTGTTAAATCATCCTGCGGAAGAGTTTTTGTTGTGACGGAAAAAGGGGTAAATGAATATTTGATAAATGAAGGAAAATTAAAAGAACTTTTTGATTATTCTCTTTTAAGAGCCGGTGCCGAAGATTTTGAAATTGTTGAAACATATTTATCGGCTGTGGACAAAGAAGGGATCATTATTTTTTTTGTTAATAAAAAAAGAGAAAACAATGAATATGTCTGGAGACTCTCGGCAAGGCGTATACAGTAATACTGTTTTTTCTGTTGAAACCGCGGCGCGGATATCTTTGAAAATGCATAAAAACCCTCAAAATATAAGTGTTTTACCGCTTTAATATTTTATTGACACATTTTTTTGGCGGTGTTATAGTTATATTATTATTATGAGGTGGAATTTGAAAAAAACTGCATTAATTACAGTTTTTACAGTTGTTTTTATGTCAATTGTAATGTCTGTTTCCGCGGACCAAGGCACAACTTCAGCTGTTTTCCTTAAACTGGAACAGGGAGTAAGACCCATATCAATGGGCGGAGCTTTTACGGCTGCGTCTGATGATGTTAATGCTGTTCAGTGGAATCCCGCGGGATTATCTTCCCTTAAAGGATTTGAATTAACTTTTATGCATTCGGTGTGGTTTGCGGATATATTTTATGATTACTTTGCAGCCGCTTATCCTGCCGGTGAAATAGGAACCTTTGGAGCAAGCGTTGTTTATGTTAATTCCGGTGAAATAAAAAAATGGGATGAAATGGGTCAGCAGCAGGGAACTTTTGGCGCAAGCGATATAGGGTTTAATATTGCATACGGAACAAGCATAAACAAGGAAATGTCCCTTGGTGTTGTAATAAAGATGTTCAATGAAACGATTGAAAACACCGGGGCGTTTGGATTTGCTGCTGATATCGGCGGAATCATGAAACTGCCTTTGGAAGGACTTTCCGGCGGAGCCTTAATTCAAAATCTTGGGCCGAAATTTGGATTTGGGGAAGCATTTCTTCCGCCGATAAACTTCAGGCTTGGTTTAAGTTATACTGCGGTCAGGAATTTAATGGTTAATCTTGATTATATACAGCCGATAGAAACAAACGGTATACTTGCTGCGGGTATGGAATATTGGTACAGAGACTTGATTGTTGTAAGGATAGGTTATCAGTATCAGGGAATGTTTGATAAAAATTTTTATTATGAAAATTTTGCCGGACCGGCAATTCTTGCGGGTTTTACAATGGGATTGGGGTTAAAAATAGATATATATGAAGTCGATTATGCATACAGGCAGTTTGGAGTTCTTGGAAGCACTCACAGGATAGGGTTTACCGTAAAGTTTAAGTGATTAATAATTAAATTTAAAATACCAGGAGGCCTTAAATGGCGAGAGTTGTACTGAAAAATGTTGTAAAGAAATATGGCGGAAATGTAACCGCGGTTAAAGGTGCAAACATTGTTTGTGAAGACAAAGAATTTCTTATCCTGGTTGGACCTTCGGGATGCGGAAAAACAACGACTTTAAGAATGATTGCGGGTTTGGAAGAAATTACATCCGGTGAACTTTATATTGACGACAAGCTTGTAAATGATATCCCGCCAAAAGACAGGGATATTGCAATGGTTTTCCAAAATTATGCTCTTTATCCTCATATGACTGTATATGAAAATATGGCATTTGGATTGAAATTACGCAAGTATCCGAAGTCTGAAATAAAGCAGAGGGTTGAGGAAGCAGCTGATATATTAAGTATTAAACATCTTTTAAACAGAAAACCAAAACAATTATCAGGCGGAGAACGCCAGCGTGTTGCCGTTGGCCGCGCAATAGTACGTAAACCAAAAGTCTTTCTTTTTGATGAACCTCTTTCAAACCTTGATGCAAAGTTAAGGGTTCAAATGAGAGCGGAGCTTTCCAAACTGCATACAAGACTTCAGGCAACAATGATTTATGTAACTCACGACCAGCTTGAAGCAATGACAATGGGCGACAAAATTGTTGTAATGAAAGGCGGTGAAATACAGCAGATTGCCGATCCCAAAACACTTTACGATAAGCCTTTTAATAAATTTGTGGCGGGTTTCCTTGGAAGCCCGTCTATGAATTTTATTGAAGGAACAATAGAAAACAAAAAAGGCGGACTTTATTTCAATGAAGAAAATTTTGAAGTAAGGCTTCCTGATGATGTTGCCGAAAAAATGAAAGGCAAAGTAGGGGAAGAGGTAATAATGGGGATAAGGCCTGAAGATATATACGATAAAGTATATGCGCCAAATGCAAGTTCTGACAGCACTCTTACTGCAACCGTTGAAGTGGTGGAAGAGCTTGGAAGTGAAAGTTTAATATATCTTACAACGGGCAAAACGCCGTTTATTGCAAAATTCGACGCGGATCCAAATGTTGAAGTGAACCAGGAAGTTGAACTTGTATTTGATATGAATAAAGCACACTTCTTTGATACAAAAACAGAAGTTGCGTTAGTATAAGGAGGATAAGATGAGTTTTAAAAAGGCGGCAATTATTGTTCTTTTGGCGTCGTTTGTTATGGCGCCGTTTGTTTTTGCTGAAGGGGATTTTGCAGGTGAAGCAATGGCAATTGGCGTGGGCGCCAGGCCGCTTGGTATGGGAGGCACATTTGCTGCTATTGCGAATGACGCTTCCACGTCTTATTGGAATGCCGCGGGGATGGCAAATATTGTGGGTGTTGAAGTGTCAAGCGTTAAGCTCACCAAAATTAACGACCTGGACACAAAATACAGCTATGTCAACCTTGTTTATAACGTAAGCCCGGAAATAGGAGCTTTTGGCCTTGGCTGGTTGAGACAGGCTATAGGAGGCATACAGCTTTCGGCTGTTGATAACTTAGGCCAGCCTATTACTATATCGGGACTGAAAGAAAACGCCGATAATACTGTATATCTTGCATACGGAAGAAAACTTACAAAAGGTTTCAATGCTGGAGGAACAGTTAAGATATTGCTTGGCAATTATCCTGCTGTAATCAGTGACGGAACTCCGGGAGGTACAAAGGAATCAGAAGTTAATTACAGCGGATTTGGTCTTGATCTTGGACTTCATGCCGATGCGGGTGCTTTTGTAAAAGATTTAAAAGGACTTACTTTGGGAGTAAATTTCCAGGATGTTTATACAAAACTGTCCTGGAGCGCAACAGGTGTAAGCACCGAAGAAACTGTCCCGGTTAATATAAAACCAGGTATTGCTTATGATCTTAAAATTCAGCAGTTTGATATTATTGCTTCAGTTGATCTTGATACAAAATATCAGTTGATAGTTCATGCAGGCGCCGAACTCTGGTGGAATAATATGATTGCGGTAAGAGGCGGTATAAAGAATTATGGGGCAATAACAGGAGATTTACAGCAGGCTTCAGATTGGTCAATGGGAGCAAGCATAAGGTGGTATTTCATAGGTGTTGACTATGCTTATGTGAATAATGAACTCACACCTGTTCAGTACCTGTCAATTATTGGTAAGTTCTGATTTTTCCGAATTACAGAAAAAAGTTTAACAGAGCAAAAAACAGGATAGGAGAAGAGTAATCTTCTCCTATCCTTTTATACTATAAGGAGGAAAACAGTATGAAATACGGTTATTTTGATGATGCAAAAAAAGAGTATGTTATTACAAGGCCGGATACGCCGCTTCCTTGGATTAATTATTTGGGGGTGGAAAAGTACTGCGGTTTGATGTCAAATACTGCCGGAGGATACAGTTTTTACGGCGATGCGGCTCAAAGGAGAATTTTACGCTATAGATATAATAATGTTCCTATGGACCGTCCGGGAAGGTATATTTATATCAGGGATAATGTTAAAAAAGATTATTGGTCTGCATCATGGCAGCCGGTGAACAAAGATCTTAAAAAATATAAATATGAGTGCCGTCACGGATTAAGTTATACAAAGATAAAGGCTGAGTATTTGGGCATAGAAAGTGAAGCGACATATTTTGTTCCTATCGGCGAATCCCTTGAAATTTGGAGGATTAAGGTAAAGAATAAAACTTCAAAGCCCAGAAAACTTTCACTTTTCACTTATGCAGAGTTTTGCATGTGGGATGCGCACAATGACATGACAGACTTCCAATATAACCTTAATATAGGAAGAACTGAATTTATGAATAATGCCATTTATCATCTTACCCTTTACAATATGCATAAATCATTTTTCTCTTATATTTGGTCAGACACAAAGGTTGCAAGCTATGACGGTGTAAGACAGGATTTTGTCGGACCATACAGGGGAGAAGCAAATCCTATTGCCGTTGAAAAGGGCAGATGCAGCAATAAACTTGCCGTGGGATGGGCGCCTTTTGGCGGTCTTCATGTAAATGTAAATCTTAAACCTAAGCAGGAAAAAGAAGTAACTTTTATTCTTGGATTTGCCGCCGCAATGGGAGACGAGAAAAAAGTATTTGCAAAGTATTCCAGAAAAGGCTCTGTTGACGAGGCTTTAAAGAAAGTGGCTGATTATTGGAACGAGAACTTAAGCAAATATTCGGCTGAAACCCCGGACCCTGCCGTTAATTCTATGGTTAATATATGGAATCAGTATCAGTGTATGACCACGTTTAACTGGTCTCGTTCCGCTTCATATTATGAAGCAGGCGGTGAACGCGGAATGGGCTTTAGAGACAGCAATCAGGATACACTTGGTTTTGTTCATCAGATACCGACAAAGGTAAGAGAAAGGCTTATAGATATAGCTTCCGTTCAGTTCCCTGAAGGGCGTGCGCATCACGGCTATTCTCCGTTAACAAAAAAGGGAAGCAGGGAAGGTTATGGCGACGACCATCTTTGGCTTGTTCAGGCCGTGCATAATTATATTAAAGAAACGGGAGACATGGATTTTCTTAACACGGTTGTTCCTTATAATGACGGAAGCAAGGGTAAAATGTATGAGCACCTGCAGAGAGCAATTGAATATTCGTGGAATAATACCGGATATCATGGTCTTCCAAAAGCCGGATTTGCGGATTGGAATGACTGTTTAAATCTTGCTGGTCCAAAGGGAATGGGTGTTTCGGTAATGATAGCATGTCAGTTTGTTCTTGGCGCAAATCTTTTGGCGGAGCTTGCGCAGAAGTCAGGCAGAGTTCTTGATGTTGAAAAATATAAAGAAATGGCCGATGAAATGAAAGACAGGATAAACAAACATGCATGGGACGGCGAATGGTATATGAGAGCTTTTGACGATAACGGGACACCTGTTGGAAGTTCCAAATCAAAAGAAGGCAAAATATGGATTGAATCAAACACTTGGGCCATATTAAGCGGTGTTGCGGAAGGAGAACGCGCTGTTAAAACGCTGGACAGCATAAAGAAGCATCTTGATACAAAATACGGCATAGTTCTTTTCCAGCCTGCTTATACTGAATATCATAAAGAATTGGGGTACGTTTCCGTGTTTCCTCCGGGCCTTAAAGAAAACGCCGCCATATTCTGCCATACAAATCCTTGGGCAATGTGTGCAGAAGCAATGCTCGGAAGAGGAGAACAGGCCTTTAAATATTGGAAAACAATTGCTCCTGCCGCAAATAATGATATAGCTGATATTCACTGGACAGAGCCTTATGTATATTCACAGATGATAGCGGGTAAAGATCACAAAGATTTTGGACAGGCAAAGAACAGCTGGCTTACCGGAACTGCAGCATGGAATTTTGTTGCAATATCGCAATATATACTTGGGATAAGACCAACATTTGACGGATTAATGGTCGACCCTTGTATTCCAAAAGCATGGAAAGGATATAAAGTAAGCAGGGTATTCAGGGGGGTTAGATACAATATAGAAGTAAAAAATCCTCAAAAAGTTAATAAAGGAATTGTGAAATTAATTGTTGACGGCAAAGAGATTAAAGGCAATATAATACCTGTTGCAAAAGGAAAAATAGAGGTTAAAGTGGAAGCTGTAATGGGATAAGCGGTATAAAATTCGGGGCCCTGTTAAAGGGCCCTGAATTATTATTGCGATAATATTCGAGAGGAAAAAATGGAAAAAGAAATAAAATCTGTGAAGAAAAAAAAAGAAAAACCTTTAAAAATACTTTTTGCCGCTTCTGAAGTGGTGCCTTTTGCAAAGACTGGTGGTTTGGCGGATGTTGCGGGCGCTTTACCCAAAGCTTTACGTGATATGGGACATGATGTAAGGGTAATAATGCCGCGATACAGCTGCATATCGGATGAAAAATTTAAAATTCACAGTACGGGTAAAACAGTAAAGGTTGACATAGCCCTTTTTGAACATATAGCGGAAATAAAAGAGTCAGTTTTACACGGCTCGGATGTTCCCGTATATTTGGTTGACAATTTTGAATTTTATCACAGACCCGAACTTTACAGGACGCCTTACGGGGAATATTGGGATAATGCGGAAAGATTTATTTTTTTCAGCAGGGCTGTGATCGAAACTTTAAAGGCAATTGATTTTAAACCGGATATAATCAACTGTAATGACTGGCATACGGGATTAATACCTGTATATTTAAAAACTTTATATGCATGGGATAAATGGTTTCATGGCATAAAAACGGTTTATTCCATTCATAATATTGCTTATCAGGGAATATTTAACAAGGAAATAACTCGTACGGCAGGTTTTACTTGGGATATTTTTAATCCTAGAGAATTGGAATTTTATGATAATGTAAATTTTATGAAAGGCGGAATGGTTTTTTCTGATATTATTAATACCGTAAGTCCAAAATACAGAGATGAAATAATGACTCCTGAATATGGATATGGTCTTGACGGAGTTTTAAGAGAACGCAGTGCTGATGTTTACGGTATACTTAACGGGATAGATTATTCGGCGTGGGATCCCTCACATGATAAATTTTTACATGCACACTATTCCATTGATGACCTTAGCGGCAAAGAACAGGTAAAAAAATCATTGCTGGCCGAATTTGGACTTAAATATATAGAAGGTGTTCCTTTAATAGGTTTGGTTTCAAGGCTTGATGATCAAAAAGGACTGGATTTTATTGCGGCTATTATTGATGAAATGATGCGGATGAATATTCAATTTATTGTTCTTGGTACGGGAGAAGAAAAATATCATACAATGTTTAATAATTTAAAATCAAGATATCATGAAAAATTGGGTGTAATGATTAAATTTGACAATAAAATTGCTCATAATATTTATGGCGGAGCGGATATGTTTCTGATGCCGTCTCGTTTTGAACCATGCGGATTGGGGCAGCTTATTTCTTTAAAATACGGAACTGTTCCTATTGTAAGGGAAACCGGAGGTCTGGCTGATACGGTTAAAACTTATAATTTCAAAACAAAACAGGGAAATGGTTTTTCTTTTAGCGGTTATAATCCGTGGGATTTAATGCAGGCAATAAGGGTTGCGGTTGATACATATAAAAACAGAACCGTATGGAACAGAATAATTCAAAATGGAATGAAACAGAATTTTTCATGGTCTGAATCAGCGGTTCATTATGAAAATCTTTATAAAAAAGCAATGGAAAAATAATAAAACCTTTGTTGACAATCGGCATGGGTTTAAGTATAATTTTTCAGCATTAAATATTAATTTAAAAAAATGTGTCCCCATGGTCAAGTGGTTAAGACATCGCCCTTTCAAGGCGGTATCGCGAGTTCAATTCTCGCTGGGGACGCCAATAAAAAAGCCGGCTTAAGCCGGCTTTTTTATTTTCCGAAAATAAATTAAAAAGCTTTTTTGAAAGTAAAAAATTATTTTGGAAATATTATCGGAATACAGGGAGGATTTAATGCCTGAAGGCGAGATTTTGTTCGAAAAAAGACGCCATAAAAGAGTCAGCAAAAAATTAAAGGTTCAATACAGACTTCTTGATGATACAGAGGAAGAAGCATTAATGATTCAAAAGAAAAAGAAAACTGCGGAGTCGGCTGATATAAGCATTTCCGGAATACAATTGATATGTGATGAAAGGCTGGAAAATGACAGTGTAATAAGAATTGACATAGAAATTGAAAACAAGCACCCATTGTCAACTTTTGCGGAAGTAAGATGGGTTAAGAAAGATGAAACAGCGGAAAAGTTCAGGGTTGGGCTTGAATTCCTTGTTATAAAAGAAGATCATATAAGAATAATACAATCTTTGATGTAATGTTTATTTAATTGACAAATTAAAGCTGCTGCTATAACCTTAATTAACAGGGAATTATATTTACAGGAGGATTGCATATGGTAAATATTGACACGCTTTTGAGGGTGATGTTTGAAAAAGGCGCTTCGGATCTTCATATTACCGTGGGGGCGCCGCCTATGCTGAGAATAGACGGAGAAATGACTCCCACTGAATTTGAAAAATTAAGACCGGATGATTGTCAGCATATAATTTACAGTATTTTAACCGACGAACAAAAAGAAAAATTTGAGCGCGAAAGCGAGCTTGATTTGTCTTTTGGAGTTGAAGGCATAGGAAGAGTAAGAATGAATGTATACAAGCAAAGAGGAGCGGTGGCGGCAGCATTAAGAAATATTCCGATGACTATACTTGGTTTCGACGAGCTTGGGCTGCCTCCGATTATCCAGGATATAGCAAAAATTCCGAAAGGTCTTGTTCTTGTATGCGGTCCGACCGGCTCGGGAAAATCGACAACGCTTGCTTCCATAATTGATTATATAAATTCCCATGAGAACGGCCATATTCTTACCATAGAAGATCCGATAGAGTTTATACATACTCATAAAAACTGCATAGTTAATCAAAGAGAAGTCGGAACAGACACCAAAAAATTTACAGAAGCCCTAAAGTACGTATTAAGGCAGGACCCGGATGTTATACTTGTCGGTGAAATGAGGGATATTGAAACTATTGAAGCCGCACTTACCATTGCCGAGACAGGGCATATGGTTTATGGAACATTGCATACTCCGGATGCCGTACAGGCAATAAACCGTATTATAGACGTATTCCCTGCGCATCAGCAGGCTCAGGTCAGGGCTCAAATATCTTTTGTGCTTCAGGCTGTTGTATGCCAGCAGCTTCTTCCTAAGGCATACAGTACGGGCAGGGTTATTGCAACGGAAATACTTATATCAAATGCTGCGGTAAAAAATTTGATAAGGGAAGAAAAAATACATCAGATATATTCAATTATGCAGACAGGACAGGAGTACGGTATGCGTACAATGAATCAGTCTCTTGCGGAATTATATAAAAAACAGCTGGTTACATATAATGAAATTTTTGCAAGGACAACAGATGCCCGTGATCTGCAACGGATAGTGCAGCAGGGCGGGGGATTTTAAGGTTATAGATGGCACAATATAACTATAAAGCCAAAGCTCCTGACGGAAGAGTCATAGACGGCGTTATAGACGCTGCAAATGATGAAGAATTTAATGCGAAACTACGGGCGCAAAAGCTGACTTTGGTTTCTTTTGCGAAGCAAGGCGGGTTAGCCGCGATATTTAATCCCGGACCAAAGGTTTCGGTAGCTCAGGTTTCAATATTTTCAAGACAGTTTTCAACCATGATTTCCGCTGGCTTGCCTGTTCTTCAGGCGCTTAATATATTGTGCGAACAGACCGAGGATAAAATTTTTAAAAGTGTTCTTGTTAAGGTAAGAGATGACATAGGCAGCGGAGCCAATCTTTCGGATGCAATGAGTAAATTCCCCGGAGTATTTGACACTCTTTACTGCAACATGATAAGAGCGGGAGAAATATCAGGGGCTCTTGACGGCATACTTGACAGGCTGTCAACTTTTCTTGAAAAAGCTGAAGAATTAAGGTCAAGGATCAAAGGAGCAATGTCATATCCTATAACAATCATTGTTATTGCAATGGTAATAGTAATTTTCCTGATGGTAAAAGTTGTACCGTCTTTTTCCGCTGTTTTCGACAGTTTTGGAGGGGATTTACCTGCCCCTACAAAACTGCTTTTGGGAATATCGGCTTTTGAACAAAAATATGCGCTTTACCAGATAGGAGCAATTGTACTTTTTTTTGTAATTTTTAATATTGCAAAAAAAACAGAAAAAGCGGGTTTTGCTATTGACGGTTTTATTCTGAAAGTGCCGATTTTTGGGCCGCTGACCAAAAAGTCAACTGTTGCAAGATTTGCCAGAACACTTGGCACGCTTTTAAAAAGCGGTGTTGGGATACTGGACGCTCTTGAAATTGTTGCAAGAGCGTCGGGAAACAGAGTTATTGAAAAAGCTCTTATGGATACAAGGGCGGCTGTAAGGGAAGGTCAAAATCTTTCGGATCCTTTAAAAGCAACCGGAATTTTCCCTAACATGGTGCTGCAGATGGTATCAGTGGGTGAAGAAACAGGAAAACTTGATGATATGCTTCTTAGAATGTCTGATTTTTATGAAAGAGAGGTTGATACCGCGGTTGATTCGATTATGTCAATGATAGAACCAATGATAATGTCTGTTCTTGGAGTAACCATAGGATTTATAGTAATAGCCATGTTTATGCCCATGATGGCAATGGGCGGTATGGTTGGATAAATTTATTTAAAAACAGAAAAAATAGTTCGTTTGGCGGAACATATCGCCCTTGGATACAAAAACTTGACAAAATATATTTCGTTCTGTATAATTTATAAAAACTAACACCACCAAGGAGGTGCAGTAAATGAGGAAACAGAAAGGTTTTACACTGATTGAACTTATGATCGTTGTGGCGATCATAGGAATCCTCGCGGCTGTAGCAATCCCGAAATTTGCGGAAATGCTTGAAAAAGCGAGGGAAGGCGCAACAAAGGGAAATATTGGTGCCATTAAGTCTGCCATATCAATCTATTATGGCGACAATCAGGGTGTTAATCCTGATAAAATCGGAGAAACAAACACCATATGGACAAAATATATGGATAAAATGCCTCCGGTAAAGATGCTTGGCACTGTGGCAGGCAATAAGCTTTCAGGAAAGAGCACGGCTGTATCAAATGTAACAGAAGCCACTCCTGCAACAATTCCTTCTGCAAATACAAGCGACGGCTGGAAGTATAATCAGGCTGACGGCAATGTATGGGTAAACAACAGCATGTTTGACACCAGCACAAAAGTTCAGTACTCAATGTACGGATACGAATAAACAGGAAATGTTAACAAAAAGCCGCGGCTTAAAAAGCCGCGGCTTTTTTATTTTGGAGGTTTTAAGTGGAAAATGGCTGAAATATTATTGATTTTTATATACGGGCTTATTTTTGGAAGTTTTTTTAATGTTATAATTTACAGACTGCCGGCAGGCAAGTCTTTATTGTTTCCGGGATCTTCTTGCCCTGCGTGCGGCAATGAAATAAAATGGTTTGATAATATACCTTTGATAAGCTGGATTTTATTATCCGGAAGATGCAGATATTGCCACAAGAAAATCAGTATTCGTTATCCGTCAGTGGAATTATTAACGGGAATTATATTTGTTTTATTTTTTCTTAAATTCGGACTTGTAAAAATCTATTTTTTCTATATAATAATAATAAGTTATTTGATAATTTTGGTATTTATAGATATTGACAAAAGAATTGTACCTGACATAATAGTTATATTAATTTTTGTTACTGGTATGTTTTTTTCGGTTGTAAATGCCGGAAAAGTTAATATATTTCAAGGGTTTTTGGGTGCTGTTTCAGGCGGATTTATTATGCTGGCTCTTAATTACATCAGCAATGGAAAGATAGGGGAAGGCGATATAAAGCTGATTTCAGCACTTGGTATTTGCACAGGACCAACAGATGTTTTGAATTTGATTTTTTTAGCTTTTGTTATAGGCGCTTTATTTTCAATTACTTTGCTTTTGCTTAAGAAAACTGATTTTAAAACGGAAATTGCTTTTGTACCTTTTATCGGAATGGCGTTTATATTAAACGGTCTGATTTGACCTGTTGGGAGAGTAAAATGGCGATTGACTTGTTTTCACAGGGAGTCATAGGTCTTGATATAGGCACGTCAACCGTCAAAGCTGTTAAATTAAAAAAAACAAAAGAAGGTTATGAATTAATCGGGGCTGAAATCATTAATCTTTCATCCGAATCGGTTGAAGAAATGGATCCGGATGTCAGACATACTCTTTATGTAAATACAATCAAAAAAATTTTAAAATTAAAAACAATAGGAAACGGAAAAATTGTTACCGCAATACCCGGCGACGCCGCAATTATCAGATATATTAAAGTGCCTTATATGACCGCGGAAGAATTAAAAAATATGATTCCATACGACGCCGAGCAATATATCCCTCTTTCAATGGACCAGGTTGTTTTTGATTATCAGGTACTTGCCGAAGTTGACGAGGAAAATCAGAAAAAAATGGAAGTTTTGCTTGTTGCCGCAAAAAACGAAACAATGAGCCAGCATATACAGCTTTTGAAAGACAGCGGCATTAAACAGCCTCATATTATTGATGTTGATGCGTTTGCGCTTTGCAATGCCTATGAAATGAATTCCGCGGAAGAATCTTCCGAAAGCGGTGTAAAAGCCGATACGGTTGCTTTGATTAATATAGGCGCAAGGCTTAGTACAATAACCATAATCGAAAAAAATATTCCTCATCTTACAAGAGACATAAATATCGGGGGAAATAACTTCACAAAAGAAATTCAAAGAGAGTTTAATTTAAATTTTTCACAGGCGGAAGAGTTAAAAAAACAGCATGCGGTAATAATGGTTGAAAGTGAAGAACTGCTGCTTACGGGGATGCCGGGCGGTGATGACGATAAAGCGTCCAGAATTTTTGAAGCAATTACTCCGGCTTTGAATAAGCTTTTAAATGACATAAGGCGTTCTTTTGATTATTATGAAAGTACATTTAAAAAGAAGCCGGTTCAAAAAATTCTTATTTCCGGGGGAAGCTCAAAAATCAAAAATATTGACAGATTCCTCAGTGAACGTCTTGGCATACCTGTTGAAGTTAATTATCCTTTTAAAAACATCACCATAAGTTCGAAAAATTTTGATTTTGATTATTTAAGAGCCAATGCGGTGCACTTTAATGTTGCTTTGGGACTTGCTCTGCGCAAGGGTGAGAAAATATGATAGAAATAAATCTTATACCCGCAAAGCTTAAAAAAGAAAAACAAATGCAGCTTATAGGAACGCTGACGGTACTGGGGGCTGCGGCAATTATTGCTGTGCTGCTTTTTTTGTTGTGGAATCAGACGCAGACAATTGCATCAATTGACAGGGAGATAAAAAAAATTGATGCGGAGTCAGCTTCGCTTACCGATAAAATTGCCGAGGTAAATCGTTTTGAAGCGATGCAGGCGGTTTTTGAAAAGAAAAAGCAAATTCTTGACAAACTTTTGTATGAACAGTCCATATGGGCAAGGATACTTGATCTTTTGGCGGACACTATTCTTCCGGATATGTGGATAAACAGATTTTTATTTGATAAGGCAAAAGATGAAGGTATTGTGCTTGTTTTGGAAGGAAGCGCGCCTTCAAGGGTAATTCTTGCTGATTTCTTAAAAAGGCTGGAAGAAAATCCGGATGTTATTGAATTAAAAGCAATATCTGTAAGTGATAACATAAGATACGGGCAGGGAGTTGCCGATTTTAACATTTCGTTCACATTTAAAGTTAAAAAGGACGGCAGATAATGGATCTTAAAAATTTGAAAATAAATTTAACTCCCAAACAGCAACAGATGCTTGTTGCGGCGGTAATTGGTGTTGCGGGATTTGGTTATGTGTATTGGAATTTTCTTTTTAGTCCAAATTTGCGGACTATATCTGAAAAGAAAGCTGTTTTGGCAAAAAAGAAAGAAGAGCTTGCCAAAGCAAGGGATATGGTCATGAAGTATCCCGAGTTTTTAAGAAATGCGGGAATAATCACAAAAAAAGTTGAATTTATTAACAAAAGGCTTCCCGCTGTAATGACTATTTCTGATACCATTCTTGGTATTTCTGAAAAAGCCGCCGAAACGAATGTTAAAATTAATAAGTTTATACCGGATAAAGAGATTGTAAAAGGCGACTATACGGAATACAAGATAAAAATGTTTTTGCAGGCTGACTTTGCGAATTTGGGAAGATTTATTACGGCAATAGGATATATTGAAAAAGTTATAGTTCCTGATGAAATAAGAATAGAGCTTAATACGGAGAAACCTTGGCAGAGTAATGCCCTTAAAGTTGAAATGACCGCAAAAGTTTATAAAATTAACGAGCAGAAATGACGGTGAATGCGAAAATGAAGCATTGTTTAAAGCAAAATATTATGAAAAAAATATTGATAGCAGTAAGTTTCGTTTTTGCTTCTTTTTTTAACTTGTTTTCCGAAGATGATCTTGTTGTAAAACCCATATATGAGTTTAAAAGCGGGAATTTAAGAAATCCCTTTTTGCCAAGACAATTTGGAAAAATGGCTCAAGGCGAGGAATATGTGCATATAAGCGCTTTAAAACTGAAAGGCATTACTTTCAGCGGGAATTCAAAATCTGCAATGTTTGTAAGTATCGGAGGATCTGATTTCAATTATTTGTTGATTGACGGTGTTTTTTACGGGGAAAACAACAAAGAAATCAGCGAGATAACGGGTGAAGTTAAAAATAATTTTGAAGCGGTCTTAAGACAGGGAGACAAGGAAATATTATACAGGCTTGAAAAACCGGTGAATGAAAACAGATTCAGACCGGAATAAAAATATAATAAAAACGGAGGATAAATGAAAAATTACCGTTTGGTTTTATTATTGCTGTTCATACTGGCAATAGTTACTTCAGCTCTTGCCGAAGATATGGAAATGATAAGCGTTGCGCCGGTGAATAAGCAAGATAATACAAAAGCTGTTGAACAGGCCCCCGTTAGCGCTCCTTCTTCACCTTCTAAAATTGATTCGGCAAAAAATTCTCAGGAAAAACCTGCCAAAATTGAAAGTATAAAAGTAACTGAAAATGAGAAGGTTGTTAAAATTGCCGTTAATACGGACAAAAAAGCGGTATTTAAAATTTCCGAGCTGTCATCTCCGCCAAGACTGCTTATAAAATTAAGCGAAACATCTTCAAAAACAGACACAATTAATGTCGGAAAATCCCCTGTCATTAAAATAAGGACAGGCCCTCATGACAAAGAAACCTGGGTTGTAATTGATCTGGATCGTCAGGCAAAATGGGCTTCATCATCTGATGCCAACAGAATAAATGTTGAAATTGATAAAACCGCAAAAATAAAGAATGTTCAGGAAGCGGCTGTTTCTGAAAAAAAGACAGCCGGTATAATATACAGAGTTGTGGATGTTGCTTCAAAGCAGTTGGAAAATAAGACGAGAGTAATAATAACTTCTGATGCGCCGGTAAAATACAGAGTGAAAAAAGACACCGGTTCTAAAGTAATCGTTGTTACCGTTATTGATGCGGTGTCAACCTGGGTAAAGAACGAAATAGAGGCGGGCGGAAATGTAAGGAATGTGGCTGTTTTGGAAAATCTCGCATCAAAAACTGTTGATATAAAAATTCAAATGGAACAGGATGCGCCTTACTCAATTAACAGGGATCAAAATCAGGTTATAGTTGATGTTGATGCGGTTTCGGTGAAGAAAACCGCCGAAAGGAAACTTGACCTGAAACAGAAAATATCTTTAAATCTTCAGGATGCTTCTTTAAACGGAGTATTGCGCCTTTTGTCAGCCCAAACAGGATTTGAATTTGTTTCCGGGCAATCTGTGGGAAGCTTTACAACAACAATACGTGTTGAAGACAAACCGCTTGATATGGTATTAAGAGATATGTTAAGTCCCAACGGACTTTTTTATGAAGTGTCGGGGAATATGATAAGAGTTGGAACCAGAGATGAACTTAGAAATGAAAAAAAGTTTATGCCTCAACAGACAAAATTTTATTATCCGAAATCCATGAGTTCCGCCGAATTAAACGATCTTCTTATGGTTCAGGTGAGTAAAGATGAATTGTTAAACGTTGTGACAAAAGTTGATTCTGCCGGCGGGGAAGACAGATTGATGATAGTGGGCACTTCCGGAGATATATCAAGAGTATTATCGTATATAAATGAAATAGATAAAGGCGGATCAACTGAAAATGAAGACTCCTCCGATTCGGAAAATATTGGCCGCGGAATTAAAACAATGGTTTATAAATTTAAAAACATACGACTTATGCAGTGGGTTGGATCCGAAAGAGAGCTTGAAATGCAGGCAACATCCGCCATACTCGACACACTTAAGGGACTGCTAAGCGAAAAGGGCAAGCTTACCACGGATAACAGAACATCAAGTGTTATAATTACCGATAATGTAAAAAATCTTAAAAAAATTGAGAAAGTTCTTAAGAAACTTGATGTAAAGGTGCCCCAGGTCATGATAGAAGCCAAACTTTACGAAGTAAATCAAGTCGCACTGAAAGGGCTTGGGGTCAATTGGAATGCAGAATCGAAAAATCAGGAGCCTCTGATAAAAGCCGACATACCATATATAAGCGCTCAAACATCCGGAACACTGAATATAGGCATGATACAAAATGGCATCAAGATTAATGCAACGCTTGATATGCTTGAGAGAAAAAATGAGGCAAGACTTTTGTCATCTCCAAAGATAGCGGTGCTTTCTGACAATATGGCAAGAATTAAAACCACAAGAAAAACATATTATGCACAGCAGACTATTATTACAAATCCAAACAGCGCGCCGGTTGTCACGACGGAATATAAAGAAATTTCTCTTCCCATTGAACTTGTTGTTTTTCCTAAAGTTGTAAAAGGCGATGAAATAGATATACATTTAACATTGGCAGTGAATAAGATACTTACTTCATCTTCAACTGCAAGCGGCCCTCCCGATACATCCGAGCAGTCAGCGGAAACATTTATAAAAGCGGCTAACGGAGAAACAATTGTAATAGGCGGTCTTATAAGCGAAAGGCTGTCAATGAGCGAGGATAAAGTTCCGATACTTTCCGATATCCCTCTTGTAGGCGAGCTTTTTAAAAGAAAGAATGAAAGCAAGGACACGGTTGAGCTTGTTGTGTTCCTTACACCCTCGATAATAGAAGAATAATATTATGATAAGATTCATGACTGCCGGCGAGTCGCACGGCAAAGGATTAGTAATAATTATTGACGGGATACCTTCCAATGTTGAAATAAGCTATGATTATATAGACTGTTTTCTTGCCGAGAGACAAAAAGGATATGGAAGAGGCGGAAGGCAAAAGATTGAATCCGATAAAGCGGAGATAATATCAGGAATTCGTTTCGGCAGAACAACAGGCGCCCCGTTATCGTTTTTTATTCGCAACAGAGATTTTGAGAGTTGGGCGCGAAAAATGGATGCAAGTGCTGAACCCCCGGATAATATCGAGCTTAATGTGCCAAGGCCCGGTCATGCAGATCTGCCCGGCGGTATAAAATATAGGCATTATGATTACAGAAATGTTTTGGAGCGTGCAAGCGCAAGAGAAACCGCGGCAAGAATTATAGCCGGAGCGGTGGCGGAGAGAATACTTTCGTATTTGGACATAGAAGTATATGGCTTTGTAACTTCCATCGGAAAAGCAGTTGCTTCGTGTCCTTCCGATATTTCCAAAATAAAAAAACTTGTTAAGCTTGCGGATGCGGGCAGAAATCTTAATCTTCGGTTTCCGGATTTAAAAATGATTTCAAAAGCCGAGAATGAAATTAAAAAAGGATTTAATGAAGGTGATACTGTTGGGGGAACCGTAAGGGTTTTGGCTGAAAATGTTCCGCCGGGTTTTGGCGATTATACACAATGGGATAAAAAACTTGACGCCAAAATTGCATTTGCGCTTATGAGTCTTCAGGCTGTTAAAGGGGTTTCTTTTGGTGCGGGTTTTGAGTATGCCGCGAAAAAAGGAAGCGAGATACATGATGAAATTTTTTACAGCAAAAGCAAAGGTTATTTCAGAAAAACAAATAATGCCGGAGGAATTGAAGGGGGAATGACAAACGGCTCCGCAATAGTGGTAAATGCGGTAATTAAACCCATTGCAACTGTGTTAAAAGGACTGCGTTCCGTGGATTCAAAAACCAAAAAATCGGTTAAAACAGTTTATGAGAGGTCCGACATATGCGCCGTACCGGCGGCTTCTTTGATAGCGGAAACGATAGTTGCGCTTGAGATTTTAAATGCAATTATAGACAAAATAGGCGGAGATGAAATTGAAAGGATTTGCAGATGTTTTAAAGATTATAAAAAGTATACGGGTAATTATTAATGCAAAATGTTATTTTAATTGGATTTATGGGAAGCGGCAAAACAACTGTTGGAAATAAAATCGCGGAAATTACAGGAATGCGGTTTGTGGATATTGACGCGGAAATTGTAAAAAAATCAGGGATGGAAATTAACGATATATTTGAAATTTTCGGAGAACAAAGATTTAGAGAAATGGAATCTGAAGAGCTTTTGAAATTGTCGGCAACGAAAGACTGTGTCATTGCCACGGGCGGCGGGATAGTTACGATACCCTCGAATATTGAGTTGTTGAAAAAAATTGGAACGGTTATTTATCTTAAAAATTCT
Source organism: uncultured Spirochaetia bacterium (assembly GCA_964417645.1). GTDB lineage: Bacteria > Oederibacteriota > PGYV01 > PGYV01 > PGYV01 > CAYQIS01. The sequence continues at coordinate 171,505 of CAYQIS010000001.1, read as the reverse complement.
TTTGAAACATCAAAAAACAGGGTGACGGGAAAAGACGACAGGCCGCTTTTTAAGGATGTTGAAAAAGCCAGAGAATTGTTTGAGAAAAGAGAAAATTTGTATAATTCATGCGCGGATTTTATAATTGAAACTGATTTTATAAATCCGGAGCAGGCGGCATTAAAAGCCGTAAAAATGCTGGGAATACAATGAAAACAATAAGTGTTAATGTAAATAACGGTTACAATGTTTATGTGGGGAAAGGTATAGTTGAAGATGCCGGTTTAATAATCAGAAAAGCTTCCGGAAGCTCGAAATTTATGATAATTACAAATAAGAAGGTTTATGGTCTTCATGGAATGAAATTAAAAAAATCATTTAAGGGGATGAATTTTAATTTTTTCTTTATGAAAGACGGTGAAGAACACAAGACATTTAAAACTTTAACTTCCATATATGACGCATGTATTAAGTTTGGTTTGGACAGAAATTCGTGTATTGTGGCGTTTGGCGGAGGCGTTACGGGTGATGTTGCCGGATTTGCGGCGGCAACTTATATGAGAGGCATAAAATATGTACAGGTACCAACAACACTTTTGGCTCAGGTTGACAGTTCGGTGGGAGGCAAAACAGGGGTTGATTTAAAGAGCGGAAAAAATATGGTGGGGGCATTCTGCCAGCCTTCTGCCGTAATTGCGGACACAGATTTTCTTAAAACGCTTGAACCAAGAGAATTTAATAACGGCATGGCGGAGGTTATTAAACACGGTATAATTGCCGACAAAAGTTATTTTGATTATGCGGTAAATAACAGCCGATTGATTTTGGAAAGAAATGATAAAGCGCTTGAATATATTGTAAGCGGTTCGGTAAAAATAAAAGCGGCTATAGTTGAAGCCGATGAATTTGAGCAAAGCGGGGTAAGGGCAAAGCTTAATTTTGGCCACACAATTGGCCATGCCATTGAAACCGCTTTGGGATACAGATATTTAAAGCACGGAGAAGCCGTGGCTATAGGCGCGGTTATGGCTTCCAAAATATCTTTTAAAACAGGTTTATGTGATATTTCGACTGTAAATTCAATAAATCAAGCATATAATTTGTTTAATTTAATAAAACCTTTAAAAAAAATAAAAAAGCCCTTGATTTTCAAATTTCTTTTTAATGATAAGAAAGCTAAAGACGGAAAAATTAGATTTGTATTGACAACGGGTATAGGCTCTGTTAAATTGGTAGATAATGTTGATTTATCATTAATTAAAAGGGAAATCTACAATTATTTTATATAGTTAATATATTAAAGGAGGGTTCCCGTGGCCGATGTAATGGCCGAAATTGAAGAGCTGAAGAAAAAGCTTGGGGCTAACCCTGACTCGATGATTTTTGTCCCGTTGGCGGATGCGTATCGTAAAGCAGGTTTGTATAAAGAAGCCATTGAAACCTGCAAAAGCGGTCTTGAAAAACATCCAACTTATACATCTGCAAGAGTTCTGCTTGGAAGAATATATTCGGAAAAAGAAATGCTTGATGAAGCAATTGAAGAATTAAAAAGGGTGGAGGCTGTTGATGTTGACAATATAATGGTACACCTTATGCTTGGAAATGTTTATCTTAAAAAACAGCTTTATCCCAATGCGATTGAACAATTTCAAAAAGTATTGTCGCTTAATCCTGATGATGTGGAGACACAAGAAAAATTAAAAGAAGCATTGTCTGCAAAACAAAATCCTCCTTCTGCTTCTACCCCTCCTTCTCCTTCCCCGGGGGAAATAAATTTAAAGGAGCAGACAAAAGATGATAAATCTGCCCCTGTTCAAGAAACCAAACAGGGGACAAGAATAGATGTTCAAAAAAGTCTTAAGGTTGCCGAGCTTTATGTTAAAAAGGAGGAGTTTGAGAAAGCGATAGAGGTTTACAGGGAAATACTTGATTTGGACAGCGAAAATATAATAGTTCAGCAGAGATTAAGAGAAGTATACGATCTTCAGGAGAAAAAACATAAAAAACAGCAGGCATTAAATGAAAAGAAAAAGGATATTGACACCGATAAAATAACCGCTGAAGATATTCTTGATGTAATGAAAAATGCGGTTGAAAATGACAGTGTTGACGAGCCTGCCGCATCTGTCTCTGACGACAGATCAAAACAGCAAAGTAAAGAAGAGAATGAAATCAATGCAAGGTCAGAATCCGGGAAAAATGGCGAAGTTTCTGAAAAAAAAGAAGAATTAAAAAATGAAGCAAAAGAAGAACTGCAGAGCGTTAAAAAAGCTGATGATGCCAAAGAAAATGTTGCAAAAGAACCTGAAATAGAAGATAATAAGAAAACGCTTGTTCAGGAAATATTAAAAAGTATGACGGAAGTTGACGGTATAGTCGGAAGTTTTTATATTTTGCGTACAGGAAAGATAGTTGCAAGCGTATTGCCGCCAAAGATTAATGCAAGCGAGATTGAATCACTTGTGGCGTCAATTGTTGAGAAAACAGAAATGTCGGTTAAAAATATGAACCAGGGAAGACTAAATCAGGTTGTTATAGCCGCGGAGGCAGGACAGCTTTTGTTTACCGAGATATCAAAAGGAGTGCTTTTTATGATAGGAGACGCAAATATTAATGTGGGAAAAATGGGACTTATGCTAAAAAGCACCATAGAAAAAATGAAAAAGGTTCTGTAAGGAGGATATGTAATAAATGGACTTTAAGAGCGTGCTGCAGAAAATAGTGACAAGCGTTGACGGGGCAATCGGAGCCGGAGTAATCGGCGAAGACGGCATAGCTATAGATCAATTCTCTTCCAAATCTGATTTTGATATAACTGCTGCAGGCGCTGAATATTCAACAATAATAAGCAGCGCCAAGAAAGCATCAACAAGTTTTGGGCTTGGAAAGACCAATGAAGTTCTTATATCAACCGAAAAAGCCACTATGATAATGATGATGGTCGGTGACAATTATTTTGTTACCCTGGCACTTAATATAGACGGCAATTTGGGCAGGGGAAGACTTGAATTAAAAAAATCAATTCCCGACCTTGAAAAGCTGCTTTAATGTCCCAATTGGATTTAAACACAGAGCCGGAAGGCGTTCATTCACAAAAAGGGGAAAAACGTCCTCCTTTTTCCGCAAGGCTTCTTACAAGATCGTTTTGGCTTTTGTATGACAATTTTTTTAAGGGTATTACATTAAATTTCCTGCTTTTTGTTCCCTTGCTTTTAATATTTTTAATGATGCTTAAATTCAGGCTTTATGCTGATTATGCTTCTTTTTTTGGAGTAATTGCCTTAATTTCAATACTTTGGCATTTTATAACTCCCGCTTATATGTATTATTGGATAAGAGTTTTAAAAGACGATGAGCAGGAAGAAACTGTGTTTGCGCTTGTTATACGGGGTATGAAAGAATTTGGGATTAAAGGAATATTTATTGGGATAATTAATTTAACTGCAGTCGTTTTGGGAATTGCCGCAATTAATTTTTATAAATCTTTAATGCATTTGGGGCAATTTATATGGATTGCCGGAGGAATAGGCATCTGGCTTTTTTTAATGTTTTTAATGGCTCAAATATTTGTTTTGCCCATTCTTGTTTTGGATGATAAAAAAAGAATATTTGTATCTTATAAAAAAGCCTTTATTATGCTGCTTTCGGTGCCTTTTGGTTCATTGTTTATTACCTTGATGTTTGGCTATCTTACGCTTGTTTTTTATATAGGATTACATTTTTTGGGGGCTCATGTTTCAACTTTTGTGCAGCTGCTTGGACTTTTTCCTTTATTTTTTATGCCTTTTATAACAATAAGTTGGATAATGGTTGTGCAGGTAAATGCGGCTGTTTTGGTTTATGAAAAACACGGAGTTATGCCTGACCTGTCTGAAATATGGGAAAACAGAGGAATTTCAAATTTCTTTAAGCCATGGGAGACAAAAAAATAATGCCGTTGTTCAGAGTAAGGCATTCCGTAATCCAAAAAGGAAAAAAGGGAATAAATATAATACTTGTTATAATGCTGGCGGGTTTTACAATTGGCATGATAAAAAATATAATAAAATTTGTTTCTTTGAATTATCAAAAGAAATCAATAGCCGAAGAAATAGAAAATTTGAAAGAAGAAAATGCAAAAATACAGGCAAAGATAAATAATTTTGTCAATGACAGGCAGTATATTGAAAAGTTCGCAAGGGAAAGGCTGAATCTGGTAAGGCAGGGGGAAACGGTTTTTATAATGGTGGATGAGTAATTATATGGAAATAAATTAAAATTATAGAAATTTTTCTTAAAAATTAAATAATAAAAAAAGGAAGGAAAGCAACATGAAAAAATACCTTGTATATTTTAGTCTGTTTATTTTATTTTTATTAATAATTTCATCGTGTAAAAAGGCAAATGTTCCCGCCGCACCTGCGCCAACATCAACGCCGACAATTACAGGCGGCGGAATCGGCAAAATATTATTTGAAAGCGAAAGAGACGGTAATTTTGAAATATATATAATGAATGCGGACGGCAGCAATCAAACCAGATTAACAAACAATATTGTAACTGATAAAAACGCAAAATGGTCTCCGGATGGATCCAAAATTTTATTTGAATCGATAAGGGACGGCGATAATTAAATATATATAATGAAACCTGACGGAACAGGGCAGACGAATTTAACAAATAACCCCGGTTATGACAGCAGTCCTTCATGGTCTCCTGACGGAACAAAAATTGCATTTCAGACGAACAGGCACGGAAATGTGGAAATATATAAAATGAACATTGACGGCAGCAATCAGGTGAGATTAACCAATAATACAGGGGGAGATTATAATCCTGTGTGGTCGCCGGACGGATCGAAAATTTTATTTTTAAGCGACAGGGACGGAAACAGCGAAATATATGTAATGGATTCTGACGGAAACAATCAGACAAATATTACAAATAATTCCGCTTTGGATTATTCGGCGTCATGGTCGCCCGACGGAACTAAAATATTATTTGTAAGCACAAGGCACGGAAATCAGGAGATATACATAATGAATGCCGAAGGGAGCAGTGTAATAAATTTAAGCAATAATGCAAACGCGGATTATTCCCCGGTGTTTTCTTCCGGAGGAAACAAAATATTGTTTGTAAGCGCGAGGGACGGAAACGGCGAAATATATGCCATGAATCCTGACGGAAGCGGACAAACGAGACTGACCAATTATTCTGATGATGACAATACTGCGTCATGGTCGCCGGACGGGAAAAAAATAGTTTTTATAAGTTTTAGAAATATGAATGAAGAAGTATTTGTTATGAATGAAGACGGAACAGGTTTAACAGGACTTACAAACAATACGGATTCGGATAAAGTAAATTTTGGCTGCTGGAAATAAAAGTTTTATGTTAAAATTAAATGATTTTTGAAGGCATATCTTCGAATATTGTTTGATTTATTAAACCTTAAAAAGTTAAAATAATTCATAAATTTTTATTATAATTCAGGAGTAAAAACATGAAAAAAACATTGGTGTTTTCAATGCTTACACTTTTTATTCTTATATTTTTACAGTCATGTGTTAAGACAAAATCACCTGTTGCCCCTGCACCTACAGCTGTGCCGACGATTGTGGGAGGGGGACAAAAAAAGATAATATTTACAAGTAATAGAGACGGTGATGAAGATATATATGTGATGAACGCTGACGGAAGCAATCAAACAAATCTTACAAATAACAGCGTAAATGATTACAGTCCGAGTTGGTCGCCTGACGGTTCAAAAATAGCGTTTATAAAGGAGATAAGCGGCAACTATGATATATATGTGATGAACTCTGACGGAAGTAATCAAATAAACCTGACAACAAATTACGGCGGATATGATGGAGCTCCAAGTTGGTCGCCTGACGGTTCAAAGATAGCGTTTGTAAGCAATAGAGGCGGCAACTATGATATATATGTGATGAACGCTGATGGAAGTAATCAAATAAACTTGTCAAATTATGGCGGATATGACTCGGCCCCGAACTGGTCGCCTGACGGCACAAAGATAGCGTTTGTAAGGGAGATAGGCGGCAAAAGTCAGATATATGTGATGGACGCGGACGGAAGCGATCAAATAAACCTGACAAATAACATTGCAAATGACAGCAGGCCGAGTTGGTCGCCTGATGGTTCAAAGATTGTGTTCAAAAGAGATTCTGATATATATGTGATGAACGCTGACGGAAGCAATCAAATAAATCTTACTAATAATGGCGCATATGTAGAAAATCCGAGCTGGTCGCCTGACGGAACAAGAATAGTCTTTCTAAGTGAAATGTCCGGAAATTCTCAGATATATACGATAGATTTAACCGGGAATAACCTGAAGAGATTGACGGTGAATAACTTTGATGAATTCATTTATCCCAATAGCTGGAAATAAATTTAAGCGAAAAATATTTTTTTTATTAGACCGGCATATTGAATTGTTCGATAACTTACAAAATCAATATACCAGGATGTGATTTGGGATATTTAGACAGTATTATCCTTTATTCCTTTTAATTTCAGATACCGCTCAAAACCTTTGATGTAAATCTTATTCATTTTCCTTGCCCGGCCGCGTTAATCAGATATTGGACATATAACCTGTCCGGATAAATGAAAAACGACAGGTAAGTTTTTCCTTTACCTGTCGTTTTATTTGGTTGCGGGGGTTGGATTTGAACCAACGACCTTTGGGTTATGAGCCCAACGAGCTGCCACTGCTCCACCCCGCGATATTTTAGGTATTATAAACATCATTGATATTCGCATAAAGTTTTAATAAAGTCAATATTGCAATTTGTTTTGGTGCCGGGAGCCGGACTCGAACCGGCATGGGCTTTCGCCCCGTGGATTTTAAGTCCACTACGTCTACCATTTCGTCATCCCGGCAGTTCAAAACAGTCGTAATTATAACAGTGTAAAACAGTATAGTCAATAAAGCTGTTATTTTATTTCCCGGTATTTTTTAAGGTAAATAAGCAGTACATTTATGTCGGCAGGGGTGACTCCCCTCACTCTTGATGCCTGGCCTATTGTGAGCGGGGAGGCTTCGGACAGCCGTTGTTTTGCTTCCATGGGAAGACCTTTGATTTCGTAATAATTAAAATCGTGTGGAATTAATTCGGATTCGAATTTAATGAATCTTTGAATATCCTCATTTTGTTTTTTTATATAGCCTTCATATTTTATTTCGGCTTCAAAGTATTGCCTGAAATGAAGAGGAACATTGGGAACAGAAACAAAAAAAGATATGTTTTCATATGAAAATTCCGGCCTTTTTAAAAGCTTAAGAAGATTGGTTTCTGTATTTATGGGGTTTAAACCAAGTTTTTTTAATTTATCGTCTGTTTCGGGGCCGGGATGTATATGGAATGACGAAAGTCTTTTTTTCTCCAATTCAAAAAATTCCGATTTTCTTTTTACATTGTCATATTGTTCTTGTGTGATAAGTCCCGCTTTAAAACCGTAATGAGAAAGTCTTATGTCGGCGTTGTCATTGCGCAGTATAAGTCTGTGCTCCGCTCTTGAAGAGAAAAGTCTGTAAGGTTCTTCAACTCCTAGGGTCACAATATCATCAACCATTACGCCAAGATATGATTCGCTTCTTTTGGGGAGTATCGGCTCCATATTTCTTATTTTGAGGGAAGCGTTTAAACCGGCCAAAAGTCCCTGGCCTGCGGCTTCTTCATAGCCCGAAGTTCCGTTAATTTGGCCTGCAAAATAGAGGCCGGGAACCGTTCTGCTTTCAAGCGTTGAGTGTATTTGAGTGGGAGGCACATAGTCATATTCAATCCCGTAACCGGGACGCGTAATAACAACGTTGGAGAAACCCGGTATTGTGCGGAGATACATATATTGAACGTCAAGCGGCAGAGAAGTCGAAAGCCCGTTTAAATACATTTCAAATGATTCCTCCGCTTCGGGCTCAATAAACACCTGATGCGTTTTTTTATCCGGGAATTTTACTATTTTGTCTTCTATTGAGGGGCAATATCTCGGTCCTACGCCGAATATCATTCGTTTATCGGCGCTGTAAAGAGGGGATCTGTCAAGATTGTTTAATATTACGCGGGCGGTTTCTTCGTTGGTGTTAACAAGCCAGCACATTGCCTGGGGCCTGTTAATTGAATCGGTTGAAAATGAAAATGGCTCCGGAACGGGATCTCCGGGCTGCTCTATAAATTTTGAAAAATCAAGAGAGCGTCTGTCCACTCTGGGGTTTGTTCCGGTTTTCATACGTCCGGTCTTAATGCCCAGTTTTCGTATTGATTCAGGCAGGGAATCCGAAGAAGGATCGCCAAGCCTGCCGCCTGAAAAAGATTGAAGCCCGATATATATTTTACCCGAAAGAAATGTGCCGGTTGTTATTATAAGAGCCCTGCATGAATATTTTGCTCCTGTATCCGTAATAATGCCGGATACCTTTTTATCGTCTGTAAGTATTTCACAGACATTTGCCTGTCTTATATGAAGGTTCTCTGTGTTATGGAGAGTTTTTCGCATATAAATCGGATAAGTGATTTTATCCGCCTGAGCACGCAATCCGCGTACCGCGGGCCCTTTATTTGAATTTAAAACTTTAAACTGTATGCATGTGGCGTCCGCGGCTTTTGCCATTTCTCCGCCTAATGCGTCTATTTCTCTTACAAGTTGCCCTTTGGCAAGGCCGCCTATTGACGGATTACAGGAAAGCTGCCCTATATGGTCTATGTTAATTGTAAAAAGACAGGTTTTAAGGCCTGTTCTGGCGCCTGCAAGCGCGGCTTCTATTCCGGCATGCCCTCCGCCGACAACAATAATGTCATATTTCATTTCATTTTGCATAAATTATCCTTTATAATATTTTTAAACAATGATGATTATACAACAATATGGAGAAAAATGGACATAAGGGATCTTTCTTTTGAAGAACTGAAGACTTTTATGATTAAAAATAATCTGCCTGTTTTCAGGGCGAAGCAAATATTTGGGTGGTTATATAAAAAAAATATTTTATCTTTTTATGACATGAAAAATCTTCCCGCGGAATTGATAAAAATGATATCTTTAAATTTTTCTTTTGATATTCCGGCCGAGAAGGGTTTTTGCCGTTCCGACATTGACGGCACCGAAAAATATTTGCTGGAATTAAATGACAAAGTTCGCATCGAAACCGTTGCGCTTTTTGATAAAGGCAGACTGACAATTTGTCTTTCTTCGCAGGCGGGATGCCCTTGCGGATGCACGTTTTGTTCAACGGGAGAAATTGGATTTATAAGGAATTTAAACCCATCCGAAATAATAGGGCAGTTTGTTCATGCCGGAGCTTCCAAAGGAAGAAAGCCGGATAATGCGGTATTTATGGGCATGGGAGAACCAATGCTTAATTATGATAACGTGGTTAAAACAATTGAAATTTTGTCTCATCCGGAAGGACTTGGATTCTCGCAGACCCGTTTTACGATATCAACCGTGGGAATAGTGCCGGGAATAATAAAGCTTGCGGACAGCGGTTTAAATTGTTATCTTGCGGTTTCTCTTGTAACTTCCGATGAGGATGAAAGAAAGCAAATGGTTCCAATGGCCGGGAAATACAGCCTTAAAGAAATAATTAATGCAGCGTCTTATTTTTTTGAAAAAACAGGCAGGGAAGTGACTTTTGAATATATTCTTATGGCGGGTAAAACTGACACTGAAGAAAGGGCGGAGAAGCTTGTTAAATTGATATCGGGGATAAAGGCAATGGTAAATATCATCCCTTATAATGAAGCGGGGAAACACATGGAGTTGTCCGGTTTGGAAACAAAAGGACTGCTTTTTCAGAAAAAACTTAAATCTGCGGGAATAAAGGCATTTTTCAGAAAGGAAAAAGGGGACGACATAAAAGCCGCGTGCGGGCAGCTTGCCGCCGGCTATAACAAACACGAATTCAAAACACCTTGACTTTAACGGCTAAAGTAGTAAAATAATAAATCATTGCAAAAAATATCAAAATTACATAAGGAGGACGGAACGTGAGGAAATTTTTGTTGTTAGGTGTGACTGTTTTAACGGTTATTGCTGTTGCTTTTGCGTTCAGCGGTTGCGGCAAAAAAGGATTTGGAGGAGGAACCCTGAGGTTTATGTACTGGGGTGATGTTGCCGAAATTGAAATTATAAACAATCAGATAGCAAAATTTACAAAAGATACAGGCATTAAAGTAAGCGCGGAAAGAGCTCCTTCCGGGCCTCCTTATATGGAAAAAGTACTCACTCAATTTGCAGGCGGAAGCGCGCCTGATGTGCTTTTTATAGAGGTTAATAATTTTAAAAAGTTTGCGGAAAAGGATATTCTTGAAGATCTTACCCCTTATCTGGAGAATGAAACCGCGTTTAAAAAAGAAGATTTTTATCCTCAAATAATAGACAGATTTACGGTTGACAACAAACTTTATGTATTGCCAAGAGACATAGCCCCGATTTGCGTGGTTTATTACAATAAAAATTTGTTTGATGAAGCCGGAATTAAGTATCCTACGGATAACTGGAATGTTAAGGAATTCCTTCTTAAAGCGCAAAAGCTGACAAAAAAAGATTCAAACGGAAAAGTGATACAGTTTGGTTTTGTTGATGATTGGCCTCTTTGGGAACCTTGGGTTCTTTCTTTTGGCGGTTCGCTTGTTAATGACATAAAGAATCCCACAAGATGCACGCTTGATTCCAAAAAAGCCATTGAAGCAGTACAGTTCAGGGCTGATATGATACACAAGTATAAAGTGATGCCGTCTCCTTCGCAGCAAACTGCAATGGGCGGTATGGGAACGGGTGATATGTTTATGTCAGGCAAGGTGGGAATGTTCTTCTCGGGCATTTGGAAAACGCCGACTTTCAGACAGATAAAAGACTTCAAATGGGATGTTGTAATGTTTCCAAAAGGGCCAACAGGCATAAGAGCTTTCACTTCAGGCGGTTCCGGATATTCTGTTGTAAAATCTTCAAAAAATAAAGAAGCGGCATGGAAACTTGTTACATATTTGGCGGGTATTGAAGGACAGACACAGCTTGCTCAGACAGGGCTTGCACAGCCGGCAATGATAAAAATTGCGGAATCTGAAGCTTTCCTTGACGGTAAAGCCCCGTCACGCAAGAAAATTGTTCTTGATGGCGTTGAATACGCCAAATTCATGCCTTTGTTAAGCAATTGGGAAGAAATAAACGTAAGTATGATAGCTCCTGCTTTTGATAAAATCTGGAACGGGAAAGCAAAAGCCGAAGAAATAATGAAGCCTCTTACGGAAGAAATTAATGAAAGCTTTTTTTCGGAAAGTAATTAAATAATAAAGTAAACCGTGGAGGAAAATTACTGATGACCAATAAAACCGGGAAAAAGGCTATGAGTATGTCTGCCCATGAGGCTTTATGGGCATATGTGTTTTTAAGCCCGTGGATTCTGGGTATGATATTGTTCACGGGCGGTCCGATTTTGGCTTCGCTTGGACTTGCTTTTTGCGAGTGGGACCTTTTGACGCCCCCGAAATTTGTGGGGTTTGATAATTTTATTAAGATGTTCTCTGATGTAAAATTCGGGAAAAGTTTATATAACACTTTTTATTATACTTTGTTTTCGGTGCCTCTTGGCATAGTCGGTTCAATAATAGTCGCTTTATTAATGAATCAGGAATGGAAAACAGTAAGAATATTAAGAACAATTTATTATCTGCCTTCGGTTACCGCGGGTGTTGCATCTGCGATAATTTGGATGTGGCTTTTTAATCCGGATTTTGGATTGATTAACTACGGCTTAAGCTTATTTGGCATCAAAGGGCCGCTTTGGCTTGCCGATGAAACATGGTCAAAACCCGCGCTGATAATAATGAGTTTATGGGGTGTTGGCGGAAATATGATTATTTATCTTGCGGGATTGCAGGGCGTTCCGAGACAGCTTTATGAAGCCGCGGATATAGACGGAGCTGGACTTTGGCATAAATTCAGATATGTAACACTGCCCATGCTTACACCTGTAATATTCTTTAATCTGATTATGAGTATAGTATGGTCTTTCCAGATATTTACCCAGGTATATGTAATGACAGGAGGACAGGGAGGACCTGCAGACTCAACACTGGTTATGGTTCTTTATATATATCAAATGGCGTTTAAGTATCATCATATGGGATATGCCTCAGCTCTTGCATGGGCTCTTTTCATTATTATAATGATATTTACAATCCTCCAGTTTAAATTTGCCGGAGGTTGGGTTCATTATGAAGGTGAATTAAAAAAATAAAAAAGTAAAATAACCGGAGGTTTAATAAATGGAAATAAAAGAGCCGGAAAAAAATTTCTGGGCCAGTAAAAGAAGGCAGGAAGCCGCGGTAAGTTTGGTTTTGTATATAATTGCTCTTTTGGGAGCGGCTATATTTGTGGTTCCTTTGGTTTGGATGATAAGCACTTCGCTTAAAACACCAACCGATATTTTTACAATTCCGCCAAAGTGGATACCTGTTTCACATGTATATTGGAATTACAACACAAAAATTGAAGCAGGCGCTTCGGGTAAAGTAACAATAAGTGAAGGCGAAGACGGAAGCACGGTAATTGACATAATACAGGATAAAGTTATTGTTAAATCTCACGTTGTTCCTGTGTCCGGCACGCTTCAGGTAAGAAAAAATGATTTTGTTCAAAAAGGTCAGTTGCTTGCCAAAATGCCTGAGCAGGGAAAAGTAAAAATAGTTGAAGAAGATGACGGTTCAAAAATGGTAAAAATACTTGATAATGAGGGAAGGCTAATTGATGAAAAACCGCTTCCCAGGGATGTAAATTTTGCCGTATCAGACGGATCTGTAGTTAAAGTTGGCGCCAAATTGGCCACAATTCCGCCGCAGTGGAGAAATTATATAGATGCATGGTTCCCTCAGGCATTAAAACCGGAAAGTTTTACCAGGTTCCTTACCAATACCATAATAATTACCGTATTCGGTATACTTGGAGTATTGTTAAGTTCAAGTTTTGTTGCATATGGTTTTGCAAGGTTCAGCTTCCCCGGAAAGAACATTATGTTTTTACTTATGATATCCACAATGATGATACCGGCTCAGGTTACAATGATTCCAACATTTATTCTTTTTAAATATATGGGATGGATAGACACATTTTATCCTCTTATAGTTCCGGCATTTTTTGGCGGAGGTGCTTTTAACATTTTCTTGATGAGGCAGTTTTTCCTGACCATACCCATTGAACTTGATGAGGCAGCCAGGATAGACGGATGTAATTATTTCCAGGTATTTTGGATAATTCTTCTTCCGCTTGTAAAGCCGGCACTTGTTACAATAGCAATATTTGGGTTTGTTTATAACTGGAATGATTTCATGAACCCGTTGATTTATCTTAACAGCGCAAGCAATTATACTCTTGCGCTTGGATTACAGACTTTTACAACAATGTATGGATCTTATTATCATCTTATGATGGCCGCTTCAACAATAGTTCTTTTGCCCATACTTATTGTGTTCTTCTTTGGTCAGAGGTATTTCATTGAAGGTGTTGCCACAAGCGGTTTGAAAGGATAAATAAAGCGCAAATGTTTAAAACCCGCCTTGGCTTTTTGCGGCTAAGGCGGGTTTTTTATTTTCTGAATTAAAATGAAAAATTATATTTTAAAAAGAATTATTTTCTCAATACCTGTGCTTTTGGGCATTACAATAATAACTTTTTCGGTTATACATATCACTCCGGGAGGATTTACTGCGGTTAATATGCAGATGGATCCCAGGGTGTCACCCGATTCAACAAATAAAATGAAAGAGCTGTACGGATTAAATCAGCCGATACACATAAGATATTTTAAGTGGCTGAAAAGAATGGTTTTTTTTGATTTTGGAGAGTCATTTATTGATCAAAGGCCGGTAATTAATATTATTCTGGAAAGGCTGCCCGCCACTTTGCTTCTTAATATAACTTCGCTTTCTTTTGTTTTTATAATAGGAACAATATCCGGAGTTTATTGCGCTGTTTACAAAGGAAAACTACCTGACAAGCTGATAACCGCGGCCTCTTTTTTTATATATTCAATTCCTTCTTTTTGGCTGGCGCTTATGCTTATGCTTATATTCGGAGTAATTTTGAGAGTGCTGCCGGTATCCGGAATGACAAGTTTTAATTATGAATATATGAATTTTTTTGAGAAAGTTAAAGATATAATATCGCATATGATTTTGCCTGTAATTGTAACATCGGCGGGCGGAATTGCGTATATGTCAAGATATGTAAAAAACGGAATGATTGAAGCCCTTTCAAAAGATTACATAAGAAGCGCAAGAGCCATGGGTATACAGGAAAATAAAATCATCTTTAAATTTGCATTGAAAAATTCCATGATGCCTGTTATTACCCTTCTTGGATTGTCATTGCCGGGTTTAATAGGCGGGAGTTTTATTTTTGAAACAATTTTTGCCTGGCCTGGCATGGGAAGACTTGCTTATGATGCCGCCATGCGGTTTGATTACCCTGTAATAATGGGAGTTGTCACAATAGGGGCCGTTCTTACCCTTCTTGGCAATCTTTTGGCGGATATATCATATGCAATCATAGATCCGAGAGTAAGATATGAATAAGAATATATTGTCCGGCGGCATTATTATTGGCTTATTAATGATAATGGCATTGCTTTCATTGATTTCTTCGGACAGATATAAAGAACAGGAAATATATTCCAGGCTTCAGCCTCCTTCTTTTGGGCATATTATGGGAACTGATGAGTTGGGCAGGGATGTTTTTTCAAGAATAATAAAGGCTTCAGGTGTTTCGATGAGCGTCGGAATTACATCGGTATCCATTGCTTCAATTCTTGGAATAATTATAGGATTGATATCAGGATATTTTGGAGGAAGGATAGACGGTATTCTTATGCGTTTTACGGATATAATGCTTACAATTCCTGTTTTGTTTCTGATATTGATTCTTGTTGTATTTTTAGGGCCGTCAATTGTAAATATAATTGTAATAATTGGAATAACCTCATGGACCGACATAGCAAGAATAATCAGAGCTGAAGTAATGAGGATAAAATCTCTTCCTTATATTGAGGCCGCGGCAGTGCTTGGTTTGGAGAAAAAAAATATATTGTTAAAGCATATAATGCCCAATGCGATTTCTCCGGCTTTTGTTTACATAACATTTGGGGTATCAGGAGCCATATTGGCGGAATCAGGACTGTCTTTTCTGGGGCTTGGCGTACAGCCGCCGGAACCAAGCTGGGGAAACATGTTAACTTCAGGAAAAGATTATATTGATACGGCATGGTGGCTTGTGCTGTTTCCCGGAATATTTATATTTTTTGCGGTTTTGGGATTTAATCTTTTGGGCGAGGGAATCAGAGATTTACTTGACCCCAGGATGAAAAATGAATGAAATAATAAAAATTAATGGATTGAGTGTTGATTATAAATCCCGCAGGTCAGTAAAAAATGCCGTCAGGGATATAAATTTATCATTTTTTGAGGGTGAAAAAGCGGCAATTGTGGGCGAATCAGGGTGCGGAAAATCAACATTGGCTCTTGCAATTACCGGACTTTTAAATGAAAATGCCGTTGTAAGGGGAACTGTAATTACTGCAGGTATTGATATATATTCGGCCGACAGGGAAACTTTAAGAAATGCCCGCGGCACAAAGTTTGGAATGATATTTCAGGACCCGGGAGCTTCTTTAAATCCGCTTTTCAGGATAAAGGACCATTTTGAAGCGGCAGTACATGCTCATGATAAATCAGCTTCTTCTTTGAAAATACGTTCAATTGCGACCGATCATTTTCAACAAACCGGAATAAAAGACACTGAAAGAGTCTACGAATCATATCCTCACCAGCTTTCGGGCGGTATGCAGCAAAGAGTAATGACCGCTTTGGCTTTGTGTATGAATCCTGAAATATTGATTGCCGATGAGCCTACAACAGCTCTTGACACAACTGTTCAGGCGCAGATATCGTTAATGCTGGAAAAGCTGCAAAAACAAAATAATCTTACATTGATTCTTGTTACCCATGATTTGCATTTCGCCGAAATGCTTTGTGAGAGGATGATTATTATGTATGCGGGCGAGGTTGTTGAAAGTTTTATGCGGGGAGAAAAACCGAAACATCGCTATACAAAAGCTTTGTTTGATGTGATACCCGTAATAAGCCGAAGCAAAAAGGAATTTAATGTAATTCCGGGGGAAGTTCCGGATAATCCGGAAAAAATTTCTTGCTGCTCTTTTGCCAATCGATGTTCTGCGGCTTTGGAAATATGTCACAAAGAAAAACCGGAAATGTTTTATTACGAAAAAGGTTCTTATAAATGCTTTAACCCGGCGGATAAATGATGAAAGAAATATTAGCTGCTGAAAATTTAAATAAGAAATTTATTTTGAAAAATCATATTACGGGTAAAAAATATGAAAAACAGGCGCTGAAGGATTTTTCTTTATCCCTGAATGATTCGGAAATACTTGCGGTTGTGGGTGAAAGCGGATCGGGGAAAACAACGGCGGCCAGAATTATTTCCGGCATTGAAAAGCAGGACTCGGGAACTGTTTTATATAAAGGGACACCTGTTGATTATAAAAATGAAATTACAAGGCGTGAAATACAATATGTTTTTCAGGACACTTTTAATGCCCTTAATCCAAGGCACACAATAAGGCAAACATTATCCGAACCGGCAGCAAAGCACTTTAAGATGGGAAAAAGCGTTCTGGATTGCTATGTGGATGAGCTTATAAAAAAAACGGGCTTAAATCCGGAAATTGCCGTTAAATATCCCCATGAATTATCAGGCGGGCAAAGGCAAAGAGTGGGAATTGCAAGGGCATTGTCTGTGAAACCGAAAATACTGGTTGCCGATGAGCCTGTGAGTTCTTTGGATGTTTCCGTTCAGGCACAGGTGATAAAACTTTTGCAGAATTTAAATGAAAAGGAAAAACTTTCCCTTATTTTTATTACACATGATCTCCGTGTTGTGAGAAATTTCGCCCAAACGGTAATTGTTATGAAAGACGGGATTGTTTGTGAAAGAGGGGATGTTCAGAATATATTTTTTGATCCGAAGACCGAATACCTTAAAGAGATGTTAAGAGCCATACCGGAATGTGGTTTTAAAACCCTTTAAATCGGTTTTGTAAATTTCCAAAAGATAATTTTTGAGAGTGTCTCCCTCCTTTGCCCATTTTTTTCATCATCTTTTTTGCGTTATTAAACTGCTTAAGCAGTCTGCTTACTTTGTCAACTGTTGTACCTGAACCTCTTGCAATTCTTTTCTTGCGGCTTTCGGTTATGATTTCCGGGCGATTTCTTTCTTTTGGCGTCATTGAAAGTATTATGGCTTCGGTTTTCTTTATTTCGTTTTCATCAATTTTGATGCTTCCTATATCGATATTGGGCGTTCCGGGAAGCATTTTTAATATTTCTTCCAGAGGCCCCATTTTTTTCATTGCTCTCATCTGCTCGAGAAAATCATTAAGGGTAAAACTTCCTTTTCTTAATTTTTCTTCGGTTTTTCTTGCTTCTTCTTCTGTTATGTTCTGCTGTACTTTTTCAACCAGTGTAACTATGTCTCCCATACCAAGTATTCTGCCTGCGGCTCTGTCAGGGTGGAAAGGCTCCAATCTTTCCAGTTTTTCGCCGGTCCCGGTAAATTTAATCGGTACATTTGCGGTGTATTTCATTGAAAGAGCGGCACCGCCTCTGGCATCCCCGTCTGTTTTTGTAAGTATAAGTCCTGTTATACCCAGAGCTTCGTTAAAGCTTTTTGCAACATTAACCGATTCCTGGCCAAGCATGGAATCGGCAACAAGCAGTATTTCATGGAAAGGGACGATGGATTTCATTTTTTTCAATTCGACAAGCATTTCTTCGTCTATGTGCAGTCTTCCGGCAGTGTCAAATATTACGGAATCATAAACCGTTTCTTTGGTTTTTTCATAAGCCTCGGAAACAATTTTTATCGCATCGTTCACCGGTAAAGTGAAATAATCACAATTAACTTGTGAGGCAAGCTTTGCAAGCTGCTCTTTGGCGGCCGGCCTGTAGGTGTCGGCGCCGACCAGCAGCACGCGTTTTAAACCGCGTGTTTCAAGAAAATATTTGGCCAGTTTTGCGGCTGTCGTTGTTTTGCCGGATCCCTGAAGTCCGCACAGCATAATAAGAACAGGACGTTTGGAAATGTCAATTGTTGAAGCGTTGCTGCCCAGAAAATCCACCAGTTCATCATGCACGATTTTAATGAACTGCTGATCGGGGGTTAAAGAGTTTAAGACATATTCGCCGAGAGCTTTTTGTCTGACTTTCTCGGTAAATTCTTTTACAACTTTATAATTTACATCGGCTTCCAGAAGAGACAAACGTATTTGTTTAAGAGCATCTTCAATGTTTGTCTGTGTTATTGTGCCGGTTCCTTTTATTTTGCGTATTATTTCGCCGAATTTTTTTGATATTGAATCAAACATTATTTTACGGACTCCTTAAGCAAATTAAATGCTTTTATTTTGTCAGGCGCTCCGAAAATGGCATTGCCGGCCACAAATACGTCAACTCCGGCAGAGCGGGCAAGTGGAGCGGTTGTTGTATTAATACCTCCGTCTATTTCGATAAGACAAGGCAGAGCGTTTTTGTCTATTATAGACCTTAAAGTTTTTACTTTATCAAGCATATTTTCCATAAATTTTTGCCCACCAAACCCGGGTTCAACGCTCATAACAAGAATCATTGATAATTTATGAATGAAGGGAATTACGGCTTCAACGCCGGTTCCGGGTTTTATGCTTAATCCCGGTTTCTTGCCGGCTTTAATTATGCGGTCTATTATTGATTCGGTATTATTTGTTGCCTCGGTATGAAATGTAATATAATCACATCCGGCCTCAATAAAGTTATCTATATAGCGTTCCGGTTTTTCTATCATAAGGTGGGCATCGAACGGCAATTTTGTACAGGGCCTGAACCATTTAATTATTTTGGGGCCAAAAGTTATGTTAGGGACAAAATTACCGTCCATTATGTCAAGGTGTACAAAATCCGCTTTTTCATTTTCCAAAAACAGCAGAGTGTTTTTGATATCTGTAAAGTCAGAATCAAGAATGGAAGGCGACCACATAAAATTATTCCCGCGAAACGGAATTCTTATATTCCTGTTCGGATTCCAGAATGCCGTTTACAAAAATTTGGGCGTAAGCATCGCCCCTGACACCTGCCATTATATCGATCTTTTCCGAAGGAGATGTCATTTTGTTGTAAACTGTCTCGCTTCCGTTCAGGCTTAAAAGGTTTATTTTTACAAGTTTTGGGACATTATCCGGAGAAGTAACCGCATAAGTAATCCTGATTAATCTTTTCTTTAAAGTTTGGTCTGTGTCTATTTTGCTTACCGTAAGAATAATCGGAATATCCTTGTTTACAATATATCCGGGAGAAGGAGATTGTGAAATTACAGTTCCTGATGCAAGATTAGGGTCGTTTTTTACTTCCAATTTACTTATATAAAGACCGGTTTTTCTTAAGGATTTATATATATCGTTAACCGATGCGCCTTTCCAGTCAGGCATTATATAATTATCAGTGCCGCGGCCAATACTTCTTACCGTATTAATCGGATAATCAAAAGGGACTTCGGTTCCGGGAGCGGGCCACTGACTTATTATTACATTTTCGGGATAAATTTGAGATTTTACGGAACATTCGGTCCCATAGCTTAAATCGGCGTTTTTAAGGGTTAAGAGTGCTTTGGATTTAAGGGTTCCTCTTATATCCGGCACAACAACCATTTTTGAGCCTTTGCTGACGGTAACATATACGGTTCTTCCTTTTTTAATGGGCATTTTTGGTTTTATTGATTGATTTATTACCTTTCCCGATTCGTAAATGGAGCTGTATACAGTATCGCTGATTTTAAATTCTATTTTAAGTTTGGCGCATACGGCTTTTGCTTTTTCCTGGTCCATTCCGGTTAAATCAGGCATATTGATTGTGCCGAAAGATGACACAAACTTGAAAGTAAATAAAGCCGTAAATATTGCAAGCATTAAACCTGTAAAAAGCAGTTTAATAATGAATGTTGTTTTGTTATAAGCCATAGCAAATCCTTAATATTTTATTTTAAACATTATAATTAAAACACGCAAAAGGGCAATATACAATAAAAAAATAATGACGTAATTTTTTTATAAAATTTATATCGGCAAAAGCTTTATAATGCCCGTATTGACACGGGTATTTTATTAAAGTATAATCATTTGCATTGTCAATGAGTTTTTATCTTTATTTTAACGGGCTTTTTGCCGGAGGTCGCAATTGGGAATTGACATCATAAAGTGGTGGTTTGTTGCGGTTTTACTGGGTTTAATTGCTTTTCCTGTTAATTTTATTTTGTTCAGAAAAAGCAACGATAAGGGCTATATTTTTTCCAAGATAACCGGAATATTTTTGATATCTTATTTTTCATGGCTGCTGGGTTTTATACATTTTTCAACTGTTACGGTAATAATTGTTATGCTGATAATATCGGCGCTTTCTGCATGGGCTTATGTTAAAAATAAAGATGAGATATCGGATTTCTTTGCCAACAATATAATTTTCATATTTATGGCGGAAATAATTTTCATTGCGGCTTTTGTAATTTATGCAAGATTCAGGATGTATCAGCCTGATATCGTTGGAACGGAAAAATTTATGGATTTTGCATTTATGAATTCGATTTCCAGGGCTGATAAAATGCCTCCTTATGACCCTTGGATGTATGGCGAAGGGCTTTATATAAGTTATTATTATTTTGGATATCTTATGATGGCAATAATGTTTAAACTGACCGGCGTTATGAATACGATAGGATATAACCTTGCTTTGTCTTATACTGTTGCGCTTGCCGCCACAGGAATATTTGGAATTCTTTATAATCTTACAAAAAGATATTTTACCGGGTTTTTAGGAATAGCATTCTTATTAATTATCGGAAACATTGACGGCTTTTTGCAGTTTTTAAAAGGGGTCCCTCCTGACCAGTTAAATTGGTGGACAAGCAGCAGAATAATAGACCATCCCGGTTATGATGTTACAATAAATGAGTTCCCGTATTTTTCTTTTCTTCTTGGGGACCTTCATCCGCATCAAATGGCCATACCTTTTGTGCTTCTTGCGTTAAATACGGCATTTGTGTTTCTTAAAACGGATGAGGACAATCTTGTTGAAGCAAATCCGTATAAAATTATCAGGATTTTTTTTGCCGGACTTCTGCTTGGGGGTCTTTGGTTTTTAAACAGCTGGGATCTTCCCACGTACTTTTTTGTAACGGTTCTTTGTATTGCCGCATATAAATATTCAAGATTTGAGAAATTTAATGAATGGCTTGTTGATTTTGCCCTGGCTGTCACATTTATACTTGCTGTTGCGGTTGTTATGTATCTGCCTTTTACGCTTTTTTTCGGTTCGCAGGCAAAGGGCATAGGACTTGTAAAGGCAAACACAAGAATAACGGATTTCCTTGTGATTTTTGGAATACTTCTTTATCCGGTCGTTTCTTTTATAATCACAAGAACTTTGAATTGGACAGGTGCACTAGGGTCTTCGGCTAAGATCAAAAAGGTAAAAGAAATATGTCCCAAATGCGGAAAAGAAATTAGGGAAGGAAAAGTGATTTGCGGAAACTGCGGTTATCTGGTATCAGGCGCGGAATTAAAGCTTGGGGGCGAAGAAATAAATCTTAAGAAATCGAATACATTTAGCGTATCTTTTTTTAAATTTATTTCCAATCCGGGGCTGATAAAAGACCGAAAATTAATATTTTTTATTTCCGCGGTTTTGGTTGCGGCTACAGCGCTGTTTTTGTTTAAGACACTTTTTGACGGAAAGGGAACAGGTTTGTTCGGCGCGTTTATGTTTTTGGCGCTTGCATATATTGCCGTAATGGGCATCACAAAATCCGAGCATAAAGAAAATCAGTTTGTAATTATTATTATATTTACGGCTTTTCTTATGATTTGGGTTTGCGATATATTTCATATAATTGATTCTTTTTCAAGACCCGGAACTCACGAACCACTTGAAAGGATGAATACGGTATTTAAGTTTTATTATCAGGCATGGATAATGCTTTCGATTGCCGCTGCATACGGGTTTTTCTGGACAAGGACTTTTTACCTGCGAAACAAACCGTTGTGGGCTGAAATAACATGGATTTCTGTTGCGGTTATCCTTATGATACTCGGATTATTTTATACCGTAAATGCTTTTATCACAAAAACCCAGTATGGAAGTTCCTTTACGCTTGACGGCTCTGATTTTCTTCGAAACAGGGTTTATGAGGGTAAAGCGCCGGCCGCATACGATTATGATGCAATACATTGGCTTAATCAAAATGTAAAGGGATATCCTGTAATACTTGAGGCATGGGGCGGAGAATATACGGATTATGCAAGGATAACTTCTTTTACGGGGCTTCCGACGGTTATTGGCTGGCCCGGACATGAATATCAATGGAGAGGTACGGGCGATGAAGCGGCACGCAGACAGGGTGTTGTGGACACAATATATAATACATCAAACATAATGGAAGCAAAGGCATTGATTGAACAATACGGAGTGACATATGTTTATGTGGGTCCGCTTGAAAGAATTAAATATCCTCAAGCGAATTTTTTAAAATTTGCGGAATTTATGGATGTTGTATATGCAAAAGGCGATGTGACAATATACAAAAAAAAGTAAAACCTTTTTAAGGAGGATATAATGGCAGATAATATCAAGTGCGCAAAGTGCGGTTCGGATAATCCGAAATCCAATAAGTTCTGCGACAGCTGCGGGGCAAAATTGGCGGCGGCACCTTCTGCTCAGCAGTCTGCGCCTGTTGTAAAAAAAGAGACTGTAAAGCAGGAAAAACAGCCAAAAATTAAAGAAGAGAAGATAACTGAACAAATACAAGGTCCGGTAAATTATCAGCCGGGGCAGGGCATTGTAATTGATTGGGAAATGATGGCATGGATTACGATAATGATATTGACCATAATAAGCAGGTTTGCGGATCTCGGTACAAAGCCCCTGCATCATGATGAATCAATGCATGCCTTTTATGCCTGGAAATTGTTTAAAGGCCAGGGATATCTTTATAATCCTATGCTTCACGGTCCATTTCTGTTCCATTCCAATGCGTTAATTTATTTCCTTTTTGGAACCACTGATTATACGGCAAGGGTATTGCCTGCAATTTATGGAACGGCATGCGTATGGATTATGTGGTATTTCAGGCCTTATATGGGGCGCTGGGGAGCATTGATTGCCGCGTTCCTTCTTGCTATTTCGCCTTCTTTTATGTATCAGTCAAGATTTATAAGAAACGATATATACATTGCGCTTGACACCCTTTTTGTTGTACTTGGGCTGTTTAAATATTTTGAAAATAAAAAATTGAGCTGGCTTATTCTGGCGTCTGTCGGGCTTGCGCTTTCTTGGGCGACCAAAGAAGTGACATATATTACAGTTTTTATCTTCTTTACTTTCTTTTCTTTAAGGTGGCTCTGGGAATGGGTTATAGAAAAATCCGAACCTGAAAAATTTGAAAGAGAAGGAGATGTTCACCGCACGCTTAAGTTTTGGTTTGGGGAAGGATGGAAACACTTTGTTTATGCTTTACTTGTATTTGTTCTGATACACGGGTATCTTTATTTTGGAAAGGAACCGGGAAATACATTTTGGCAGAATCTTAAATATGTAAAAGACGGATACATTGAAGCCATAGTATACTGGCTTGGACAGCACGGGGTGGAACGCGGAAGTCAGCCATGGTACTTTTACATACTTCTGATGCCTTTCTATGAACTTGTGCCTGTTTTCTTTGGTTTGCTGGCAACTTTTTATTATCTGCTGATGCCCGGGAAAAGAACCCATTATAATCTTTTCCTTATATACTGGTGGATTATGGCTACAATTATTTATTCGTGGGCCGGAGAAAAGATGCCATGGCTTGTTCTTCATCCGCTGCTTCCTTTGCTTATGCTTTCGGCAAAATTTCTTTCCGATATATTTGTCTCAACCGGTGAAGGCATTAAGGGAATAGTGAAGGACATAAGCATGGCAATTTTTATTGTGCTTTCTCTTGGTATGATTCACGGAGCGGTTAATGTTTGTTTTTACGGCGAAGGCGCTTCGCCGAAAGAATCGCTTATTTATGTTCAGACATCAACAGATGCAACCAAAGTTGTAAGAAGCACGGAAAAATTGGCATTTAGATTAAAAACTCTTAAATGGGACAGCGCGGCTTTCAGAAGCTACGATATGTATGATATGGAGATGACCATTGAAGATTATTGTTCGTGGCCTTTTGCGTGGTATTTCAGGGAATTCAAAAAAATAGGATATCCTCCAAGGGATATTCCTGATTCTGATATAGGAAAGCCTCTCATTTTTTCCGGTATTGAAGAGGCCAATGTGGGGCATGATGAGCGTGTCAGAAAAAAATTGGAAAAGGACTATGTTTATTACAGATATAAGCTTAGGGAGTGGTGGGCGCCTGATGAAGGCAAGTGGTGGGACGCAGACAGAGCCACTCAGATTGATATGCTGTGGAAAAGGTTTATGTACAGGGATGTGTGGAATGAATTGGGTTCGTATGATTTTGTTGTATATGTAAGAAAAGACCTTGAAAAATATTGGGAACAGTAATGAATAATTATTAAGGAGGAGAAAATGTTTAACTTTTCGAAACTCTCAAGGCAGGAAATAGTGATACTGGTGATAGGAGGAGTAATTCTTCTGATAGTTGCCGTATTTCTGATGACAACGCCGGATAAGTTTGGCAAAAAAGAAAAAATGCCCAAAAGCACTTCTTCGCTTGCCAGAAAAGGCCAGCTTAATACCCCTCGTGACCTTGCGGTATCCGGGGACGGCTATATATATGTTGTTGATTCTAAAAATAACAGAATACAAAAGTTTGACGGCAACGGAAATGCAAAAATGATGTTCGGAAAAGGCGGCGAAACCAACGGCGCTTTGAAGGAACCGTGCGGCATTGATATCGGCAAAGACGGGAATATTTATGTGGCAGACACATGGAACGGAAGGGTGCAGGTTTTTGATAAGAACGGCAAGTTTTTAAAAGCTTTTGGAAAAGAACGCGGAATGTGGGGCCCGAGGGATTTATGTGTTGACAAAAATTTAAACGTATATGTTGCGGATACAGGCAATTGTAAAATAGAGAAATTTGACAAAGACGGCAGACATATTGCCACATTTGGAAAACGCGGCAGCGGTAATATGGAATTTCAGGAACCTTTTGGGATGCAGGAAGGACCTGACGGAAATATTTATATTGCCGACAGAAAGAATTTCAGAATTGTGGTCATGAATCCGGACGGAGTTTTTGTGAGGACTTTTAAAGTTGACGGCTGGGCTGAGCCTCAGATTGTTGAGGGATGCCTTATGGAACCGTATTTTACAATTGATGCCCAGAGGGGATATATATATATAACAGACTCTCCCAAACACAGGATATTAAGATATACAATACAAGGCAAACTGTCAAAAGTTATTGAAACAGATGCAAACGGCAATAAGCTTATTAACTGCCCTGTTTCTGTTGTTTCGCTTGGCGGAGGAAGGATTATGGCAACTGATTCGGCAACAGGGAAGTTAATCGCATATACGGATGCGGATTAAGCGGAGGAAAAAATGGCCAAGAAAAAAGTTGTTAAAAAAACAAAGAAAAAAGGTAAAAAAGCAAAAAAAGGAAAAAAGAAAAAAGGCGGATTTAAGGGACTGCTGATAGCGGTTGCGGTTGTTGCCGCCGTTATTATGATAGGGTTTTTTAAAAGAGGAGAGCCGGTTAAATATATTAAAGCTGACAAATTGGCGGAATTTGGAGGACACGGAGAAAAAAAGGGCAGTTTAAATTCGCCGAGAGGAATTGCAGTGGCCCCGGATAACACATTGCTTGTTGCCAGTTTGAATAATAACAGGATAGACCGGTTTAAACTTAACGGAGAATATGTTGCAAGCTACGGGGAAAAAGGGGATAAGAAAGGCCAGTTTAAGGAGCCTTCCGGTGTGTCTGTTGACAGAGACGGAAATTTTTATGTTGCTGACGCGTGGAACGGAAGGATACAAAAATTTGACAAAGACGGCAAGTTTCTTCTTGAGGTGGGCGGTGAAAAAGCCGGATTTTACAGTCCCAGAAATGTTGCCATAAATCAATACGGCGTAATGTTTGTTGCGGATACGGGCACAAGCAGAATACATCGTTTTGATGTTGACGGAAACAGGATAGGGAAACCTTTCGGAGCGCGCGGTAAATCGCTTGGAAATTTTCAGGAAGTCTTTGGAATCGCATTTGATTCCCAAAATCGTGTGTATGTTGGTGATCCCGGGAACAGAAGAATTGATATATTATCATCTGACCTTAATCCCATAGGCCAAATAGAGGTTAAGGCATGGCAGGAAGCTGCGCCGATGTGGCCGCATGTTGCGGTGGACTCTCAGGACAGATTATATGCTGTATCGTCCGGGACAAAAGAGATTTGGGTTTATAACACAAAACATCCTAAATTTAAATACATAGGAACAATTAAAACAGGCAGGGATAACAGACCTCTGTTTGCCGATCCTTTGGGTATAGCCATAGATAAGGAAGACAATATATATATATCAGAGGTTAACAAAGGTACAATAGTAAAGATTAAACCTTTATATGAGGCCCAAAAATAATAATGTCCCATAAAGACGGGCTGGTAAGAGATTCCGCAATCTTGTTCGCAACAACCAGCGTGGCGAATGCCGTGAATTTTATTTTTCATATGTATGCAACCCGTACAATTGGGCCTGAAGGGTACGGTATACTTGCCACCATGCTGGCAATGCTGATAATAGCCGGTATGCCTGCAAACGCTCTGCAGATGTCGATAGTAAGAAAAACAAGCGTATGCATTGCGCATAATAATCCCGGAGGCGTTGAAGCTCTTTTTAAACACACTTTTTTGGGTTTCCTTGTGCTTGGTTTTGGATATTTTCTTTTTTTTGCTTTATCTGCGGAATTGATATCGTCTTTTTTTAATATAAAGGATAAAATGCTTGTTTTTATTTTGGGTGCAATTGCAATGATGTCAATAATGATGCCTCTTGTAAGAGGAATACTTCAAGGTATGCAGAAGTTTCTTGCATTGGGAATGAATAATGTTCTTGATACCGGTCTCAGATTTATGTTTTTGGTTATTTTTGTAAATATGGGTTTTGGGGTAAGAGGAGCATTGGCTTCATCATTTTTTGCTGCGTTGTGCGCTTTTGCGGCAGGTATTATGGGATTTAAATGGATATTCGGTTATAAGGAGGATAAAAGAGGCGATATAAGCAAAAGGGAATTGGTTAAATATGCTTTGCCTGTGTTTTTTGCAATGGTATTTTTTTCCGTTTTAAGTTATATGGATTTGCTTATGGTAAAACATTTTTTTAATGCGGAGGAAGCCGGATTTTACGCGGTAACTTCAATAATAGGGAAAGCTTTTCTTTTTTTTCCGAGCGCTGTTGTTATGAGCCTGTTTCCGAAAGCCGCTTCCATGCATGAATTAAATGAAGACACTAAAAAACTGCTGATGAAGAGCATATTTCTTACAGCCGGAATATCGCTGCTGGGAATTGTTTTTTGCGCTGTTTTTCCGAAATTTGTGCTTTGGGCGCTAACAGGCGGTGAAAAATATTACGCAATTACGGATATAGTAAGGATATTTGGAGCTGCAATACTTCCTTTGGTGCTTCTTAATGTGGTTATAAATTACGGCCTTGCCATAAAAAAATACGGTTTTATTTATGTTATGATTTTGGGTACTATATTATATGCCGCTTTGTTGTGGAATTTTCATAATGATTTCAAAACTGTAATTACAATAATGTTTATTGTGACATTTTTTATATTCGCGGGAAGCACGGCGCTTGTGTATGTGCCGTTAAGGAAAAAAACATGAAATTTTTAAAATTGTCTGTTTTAATGCCAATGTATAATGAAGAATTAAGAGCGGCTGCAAGTATTCTTGAAACCGATGATTTTTTTAAAAAACTTGGAATAGATTATGAGATAGTTGTTGCTGATGACGGTTCGTCCGACAAAACTTCGGAAATAATAAAGGAACTTAACAATCCAAGGGTTAAGGTTATAAAGCTTTTAAAAAACGAAGGCAAAGGACAGGCATTAAAGGAAGGGTTCAAGCACTGCGAAGGAGACTTGATAATGTTCCTTGACGGCGACCTTGATATACACCCAAGGCAGTTCGAGGTGCTGTTTGAGGTTTTAAAAAACGAAAACGCTGATGTTGTAATTGGCAGCAAACGTCATAAAAGGTCGGTACTTCACTATCCAAGGAGCAGGCGAATAATGTCCGCTGTTTATTTTTTTCTTGTAAAGATTTTATTTGGTCTTCCGCTTAAAGACACCCAGACTGGAATAAAGCTTTTTAAGGCAGAGGTTTTAAAAAACATTTTCCATAAGGTGCTTATTAAACGTTATGCTTTTGACCTGGAACTTCTTATTCTTGCCCATCATTACGGATATAAAATATCCGAAGCCCCTGTTGTCGTGGATTTTAAGGGGAAATACGGTCATATAAAGTTTAAGACCATTTTCAGGATGCTGTGGGACACGCTGGCAGTTTTTTACCGGCTGCATATACTTAAGTATTACGATAAGAAGGTCTGATGAAAACAGTAAGCATTATAATACCTGTTAAAGAGATAAATGATTACATAAGGGAGTCGCTTCCTTATATAGATGCATTGGATTACGATAAGTCCAAAATTGAGGTAATAGTGCTGCCTGATAATGACGAGAAAATTGAAGAAAAATTCAGTTTTGACCTTAAAATTGTCCCGACCACTCACATATATCCGGGGGAAAAGCGCGACAGGGGCATAAATCTGAGTAAAGGCGAGATAGTGGCATTCATAGACGATGATGTTTTTCCTGAATCCCAATGGCTTAAAAAGGCTGTTGAAATATTTGAAAGTTCGGAAGATATAGCGGCTGTTGGCGGCCCGGCAGTTACTCCGAAAAATGATTCTCTGTTAAAAAAGGTTAGCGGAGATATTTACGCCTCTTTTATGGGCGGAGGAAGCTACCGCTACCGTTATATTCCGGAACACGCGCGTTTTGTGGACGATTATCCTTCCTGCAACCTTCTTATAAGGCGAGATGTATTGGATAAAATAGGAGGTTTTAACACGGAATTCTGGCCGGGTGAGGACACGGTGATTTGTCTTAAAATAACAAGGGACCACAAAATGAAGATTGCTTATGACCCTGATGTATTTGTATACCATCACAGGCGGGATTTTCCTTTTGGCCATATAAAACAGGTAAAAAGTTACGCGCTTCACAGGGGATACTTTGTAAAAAAGTTTCCGGAAACATCTCTTAGACCTGCGTATTTTATTCCAACAATGTTTTTGCTTTATCTTTTGAGTTTTATACCTGTTTTTATATGGTTAAAACAATATATTCTTTGGTGGTCTTTGCCTTTGCTTTTGTATGCTATACTTATTTTGATTGACGCCATAAAACTGAGATCTTTTGTAAGGGCAATGCTTTTGATTCCTGGAATATTTATAAATCATATTGTTTATGGGACATATTTCATTGCCGGGCTTTTAAAAGGCAGGCTAAAAGAAGAGGAAAAAAGATGAAGGTAATGATATCATACCCGCCGCTTAAAGGCAAAGGAACTCCGACTCTTGGGCAGAACAGGCAGTTTCAGTGGTTTCATAATCCTTCTTTTATTTATCCGATGGTGCCGGCTTCTGCCGCCACTTTGCTTAAAAACAAAGGTTATGATGTAATTTATAATGACTCCATTGCGGAGTTCATGAATTGGGAAAGTTATGAGAAGCTTTTGATTGAGGAAAAGCCGGATCTTATAGCCATTGAAACAAAGACTCCTGTTGTAAGGCAGATATGGCGGATAGAAGCCAAAATAAAGGAAATACTGCCAAATGTAAAAACAGTTATTATGGGAGATCATGTAACGGCTTTTCCTTTGGAAACAATGCAGAACTCAACATTTGATTATGTTATAACAGGCGGAGATTTTGATTTTATGCTTCTTGGCGTGGCGGAAAACTTAAACGGTAAAGCGGCTCTTGAACCGGGTACGTGGTACAGGGATAATGGAACCATAAAGGATACCGGCAGATTTGAGCTTAAATATGATTTAAATTCGCTTCCGTTTATAGACCGCGATCTCACAAAGTGGAAATTATACGGGGAAAAATTTTTTAAATATGCGCCTTATACATATACAATGGTAGGACGCGACTGCCCTTGGGGCAAATGTACTTTTTGTGCATGGACAGGTTTGTTTCCAAAGTTTCGCACAAGAAGCCCGGAAAGTCTGCTTTCCGAGATAGATATGCTTGTAAGGAGATACGGAATAAGGGAAATATTTGATGACACAGGAACATTTCCCAGGGGAGAATGGCTTAAAAAATTTTGTGAAGGAATGATACAAAGAGACTATAAGATTTCTTTGATGTGTAATTTCAGGTTTGATTATATAAATCCTTCAATAGCGCCTCTTATGAAAAAAGCGGGTTTTAGACTTATGAAATTCGGTCTTGAGTCTGCAAATCAGGAAACGTTGGACAGGCTGTGCAAGGGGACAAAGGTCGAAGATATAGAGAAGGGTTGCAGAACGGCAAAAGACGCCGGACTTGGAGTGCATTTAACCGTAATGGTGGGATATCCTTGGGAAACAAAGGCAGACGCTCAGCGGACCCTTGATCTTGCCAGAAAGCTTCTTGATAAAGGGCTTGCCGATATGCTTCAGGCAACTGTTGTTACGGCATATCCGGGAACACCGCTTTACGATCAGGCGGTTCAAAATGGCTGGCTGAAGATAAAACCGGGTGAATGGGAAAAATTTGATATGACAGAACCCGTATTTAAAACACCGGACATGACAGATGAAGAAGTTGTAGCCATGTGTAACAGTATATACAGAGCTTTCATGACGCCGCGTTTTATGCTGCGCCAGCTTTTTTCAATAAGGTCTTTTGAAGATTTAAGTTTCTTGTTTAAGGCGGGTAAAGCGGTTACGGGGCATATTCTTGATTTTATGAAGATTAGGAAATGAAAAAATTACCTTTTGTTTCTATTATTACGCCTGTTTATAATTCAGAGAGTGTTATAGGTCAATGCTTAGAGGCAATATGCCTGCAAGATTATCCTAAAGAGCTTTTTGAAGTGGTCATTGCGGACGCAGGTTCAAAAGACAGAACAATTCAGATTATAAAGAGTTTTATGGATAAATTGAAAATAAGAATAATTTCAAATCCGCTTCAAACCGGTGAAGCAGGAAAGGCCGAGGCTGTAAAGATTTCTGTTGGAGAATTACTTGCATTCATAGATAGCGACAACATAATGCCGGAAACTTCTTTTATAAGTAAAATGGTATTGCCTTTTCTTGAAGAACCGGAAATTTTAGGAAGTGAGCCAATATATTTTACATATAACGAAAAAAATAAAAGTCTTACAAAATATTTTGCATGTGCCGGAATCAATGATCCTTTGTGCCTTTTTATAGGAAATTATGACAGATATAGTTATATTACGGGGAAATGGACAGGGATGAAACTTAAGACTAAGCAAATGGAAGGATACATATTGATTGAATTAGAAAAAAATAGAATGCCGACAATAGGGGCAAATGGAACTTTTTTGAGAGCCGATATTTTGAAAGCAACATCATATTCTCCTTATCTTTTTGATATAGATGCAGTATATCAAATGATGGAGAAGGGTTTAAAGAAGTTTGCAAAAGTTAATATAGGAATAATACATATTTATTCTCCTGAATTCAGATTGTTTCTTAAAAAACAGGATCGACGTGTTAAAGATTTTATGTATTTTAGTTCGTATGGACATAGAAAATATCCTTGGAAAAAATTTCCTTTAAAAGGCATTTTGATGTTCGTTGTTTCTTGTATAACAGTTCTGCCTTTAATATTTCAGACTTTTGTTGGTTTTTTTCGCAAACCTGGAATTTTTTGGATTTGGCATATTCCGGTTTGTCTTGCTACTTTTTTCATATATTCATATGAGTTTATCCGAGTGAAAATTACAGGAAAAACTGCAATAAAAAACAGGGACGGATACGGGCAATAATTACCAATTTTAAGTTGACAATAATACTTGCTTTTATTAATATATTTAAGCATTTTTGTATACGGCTAAAAAAGCCATAATGACATGAATAAGTGGCGAGATAGCTCAGTCGGTAGAGCAGACGACTGAAAATCGTCGTGTCGGCGGTTCAATTCCGTCTCTCGCCACCATATTTTAATCCGCTTTAAGCGGATTTTTTTTGGCCGATGTAGCTCAGTGGTAGAGCAAACGATTCGTAATCGTTAGGTCACCGGTTCAATCCCGGTCATCGGCTCCATAGTACACAAACATGAAATATATCAGGAGGTAGTGCAGGTGGCAATTACTATAAGGCTTAAAAGAATGGGAAGAAAGAATACGGCTTTTTACAGGCTTGTTGTATGTGACGAAAGAGGTGCGGCAAAAGGAGGAGCTTATATTGAAGAGCTTGGCTCGATAAATCCTGTTAAGAATCCCGCAATAATAAAAGTTGATAAAGAAAAAATAGCAAAATGGCTTAGAAACGGAGCCGGCTTATCCGATACCGCAAAAGGAATTCTTAAAGAAGCGGGAATATTTGCCGAAGTAATGCCGCCGAAAAAAGCAAAAAATAAAAAATCCAAGAAAGAAAAGACGGCCAAAAAGGCAAAATAAATGAAAGATCTGCTTTTATATGCGGTAAATCTTCTTGTAAGTGAGCCGGAAAAAGTTAAAGTAATAGGACAGGAAGACGGCCTTGGCAACATTAATAAGTACTTGATTGAAGTCTCGAAAAATGACACAAAGGCTGTGATTGGAAAAGAAGGCAAAACAATAAAAGCCATAAGAAGTTTGGTATCAATGGCTGCGATAAATAAAGGAATAAGGCAAAAGATACCGGTTGAGATAACTGAAATTTAATGAAAATATCAATACTTACAATATTTCCCGAAGTCATATTAAAGGCGTCGGATTTTAGTATAATAAAACGCGCAGTTGAGCGCGGTTTGGTTACAATAAATGCTCTTAACATAAGGGATTATACAGATGATAAACATAAGATGACGGATGATACTCCGTATGGAGGAAGCGGCGGTATGATAATGAAGCCGGAACCGATATACAGAGCGCTTCAGGCCGTAAAAGCGGAAGTTAAATCCGAAAAGCATAAGTCGCTGCTTATGAGCGCTGCCGGGAAAAAACTTACGCAGAAAAAACTTCAAGAATATTCGAAACTTGATTCGCTTGCTATTGTATGCGGAAGATACGAGGGCGTTGATGAGAGAGTTCTTGAATTTGTGGATGAAGAAATATGCATTGGAGATTATGTTCTAAGCGGCGGTGAATTCCCTGCGATGGTTATTACTGAGGGCATAATAAGACTTTTGCCGGGTGCGCTGGGAAATGAAGAGTCAGCTGTTTATGAAAGTCATACAAAAGGAATTCTTGACTTCCCTCAATACACAAAGCCGAGGGAATTTGCCGGATATAAGGTTCCGGAGGTGTTATTATCCGGAAATCATGAGGAAATAAGAAAATTCAGAATCAAGGAAGCGTTAAAAAAAACATTAAAAAACAGGCCGGAATTGATTGACGGTGCTGTTTTAAGCGAAGAACAGAAAACAATACTTGAAAGCATTATTAAAGAAGGAGAAAAAAATGAACACAAGAATTAAAGAAGTGGTGGAAAAACAATATGCTAAAAAAGGCGCTGACATAAAAAAGATTAATGTCGGCAGCACTTTAAGGGTAAACACAAAAATAAAAGAGGGGAATAAAGAAAGAATACAGGCATTTGAAGGCGTTGTAATTTCAAAAAAAGGCCGCGGTTTGGATGCCATGTTTACCGTAAGAAAAATTGGAGCCGGAGGGATAGGAGTTGAAAGAACTTTTCCCATCAATTCTCCGGTGATTGAATCAATAAAAGTAATTAAAGAAGGGAAAGCAAAAAGAGCAAAACTTTTCTATATAAGGGAAAGTTTTGGAAGAAAAGCAAGAAAAGAAGTTATGAAATTTGATGCCTCAGGGTCAAATTCGGAAGATTCTGCGTCTCAGTCTGTTTCGGAAAAAAAAGCCGAATAAAATAAAAAATATAAAATCTTAAAAGCCCGCATACTTTGTTGTGCGGGCTTTTTGTTTTTGTTGACATCTTAAAACTGCAGGGTATAATTTTATAAACTTAAAAAGTTTGATACAGGGGGATTAAAATGAAAAAAGGACAAAGAGTAAGAGTTAAAAATCTTGATTTTTATGAAGGCGATGATGATAAAAGGCCAAAAAGCATCATAGGCAAAGAAGGATTTATAAAAGATATTTATCTTGGGGTATTTACAATTGATATAGACGGGAAAGAGTACAAGTTTGACGGGCGTGAATTGGAGATAGCGGAAACAATAAGGAAACAAAAGGCTGAATTTATATTTGTTTCCTGGCAGAAAAACGGAAAGTCTGTTTATAACACAAAAGAAGGTGATCCGCTTTTTGTGGGTGACTTTCATCATGGAACGGCTTTTAAGGGAATGATAGAACTTACGGATGAGGAAATATTAAGAATAAATGAAGCTTATGCAAAAGGAATAGTGCCTGTATTTGATCTGCGTATAACGGATTAAAATATCATTTAAGCTTTTTCTTCTTTTTGTTAAAATATCGGGAAATTTTACAAGGAGATTTTAAATGGTAAAAATACCCGATAATTTTATTCTTGGTTCCGCAACTTCTGCTTATCAGATAGAGGGCGCTTATAAAGAAGACGGCAAAGGACTTTCTATTTGGGATACTTTTGTGCGCATACCCGGAAAAATCAGAAACAATGATACCGGTGATGTGGCATGCGACCACTATAACAGATTTGCCGAAGATATAAAAATAATGCAGGCTTTAAATCTTCAATCTTATCGTTTTTCGGTTTCCTGGCCAAGGATTATTCCGGAAGGAACGGGAAGGATAAATAAGGAAGGGCTTAATTTTTACATTACGCTTGTTGATGCCTTGCTGGAAGCGGGAATTGAGCCGTGTCTTACACTTTATCACTGGGACTTGCCTCAGGCGCTGCAGGATAAGTGGGGGGGCTGGCAGAGCAGGAATACAGTTGACGCCTTTGTTGAATATGCAAGGGTTATGTTTGAAGCTCTTGGCGGAAAAGTAAAATTATGGTCAACATTCAATGAAGCGTATGTTGTTGCAAATCTTGGGTATGGAACCGGAAGATTTGCTCCCGGGATTGCCGATCCCAAAGCTGATATTGAAGTGTCGCATAACCTAAATCTTGCGCATGCAAGAACGGTCAAACTTTTTAAAGAAATGGGCATGGAAGGTAAAATAGGCACCGTGCTGTGCATGTCGCCGGTTGTTGCCATGGAGGATACCAAACAATGCCGCGAGAACGCACGTATTGTTGACGGACTGTGGAACCGCTGGTATATAGAGCCGGTTACTTTGGGAAAATATCCCGAAGATATGATTGAGTTTCACGAAAAAAGGGGAACGCTTCCTGTTATTACAAAAGAAGATATGGAAGAAATAAAATCCGCAAAATGCGATTTTATAGGGATTAATTACTATTTTAGGTTCAGGATATTCAGCACGCCTGAGAATGAGCCTTTTAATTGGGCTAAATGCAATAATATAAAACCTCAGCCGGGCGCCAAGTATACAAAGAACAACTGGGAAGTATATCCGGAAGGCCTTTATTTGCTTCTTGAAAGAATAAGAAAAGATTATGGCAATATTGAGCTTTATATAATGGAAAATGGAGCCGCCATGTTTGACGATAATATTGAAGAAGAATATGTAAAAGATGATGACAGATTAGATTATATAAGAGAGCATTTGCTTCAATGCGTAAGGGCGGTTAACAGCGGAATAAATCTTAAAGGATATTATTATTGGTCTTTGCTGGATAATTTTGAATGGGCGGCAGGATATGACTACAGGTTTGGTTTGGTAAGGGTTAATTATGAAACACAGAAAAGAACAATAAAAAAAAGCGGTGAATGGTATTCTGAGACAATAAAAAAGAGGATAATTGAATGAGAAATAATTTTTTTATAATTGTTCTGGCTTCTTTTTTGTTTGTTTCCTGTGCCACTACAAATAAAAGGATATCATCAACTCAACAGGCGGCGGGCGCTTTTATTATAACCGGAGCCGCAATTGGCGGGGCTTTTTTGGGTGCGGAAATATCCGATGAAAAGTCAGCTGCGGCTGTTTCCGTGCTGACTGCAATTGGATGCGCCGGAATTGCGGGATTTATTTATGATTTTTATCTTGATGTTTTTGATATGAAAGAAAATATTCCGCAAAATGTGCCTGAAAAAGATTCATTTATTCAGGAT
The DNA here is from genome assembly GCA_964417645.1 of uncultured Spirochaetia bacterium. Lineage (GTDB taxonomy): Bacteria > Oederibacteriota > PGYV01 > PGYV01 > PGYV01 > CAYQIS01. The sequence goes on along the minus strand of CAYQIS010000001.1, from coordinate 135,116 downwards.
TTTATGCTTCCTGATAATTGACGGATTCCGTGTGCCGGCTTGGATGTGCCGGAGGCGCTGATATCAAAGAAAGCCATATTCCAAAAGGCACAAGCGATACAATTAATATTATTGTTTTTACGGCTTCTCCGGGAATTTTGTTTATCAGCCACATGAAAATTGCCAGTATTGCAATTCTTCCCGCGGCTATCGGGAAATCCCTTGCCGCTATATATTCCATTTTCCTTTTCTCCGAGTTTGCATCCTCCGCTATCACGTCCAGAGAATGGGCGTTAAGAGGTATTCTTATCAGATTATCCGCTATAGGGGTAAAGAAAGCGTTTATCAGCAGAGTGGTAAAATCTATCTTATAAACAAGCAAAAGAGAAGATAAAAATTGTATTATACTTCCGTAAAGAATATAATTAAGCCTTTTTTGGGGGCTTCCTTTTTTGCTGATTAACCAGGCGGATATTATGCCGACAACCGAGAAAAACATTGCTATTTTCCCCAAAGTAAATTCGCTGCCGGTGACTTTTACAATTAAAACGGCAAATATAAACATTGTTATGGCATCTCTTACTGATATAAAAAGAAACCCAAGCATAACTCCCCGCCATCTTTTATTTTTCGGAAAGATAAGATCCAATATTTTATATGGATAGCTTACAGGATCTGATTTAAGTGCAGAGGCAAGTATAACGGCGGCAATAAACAGAATTGAAGTAAGACCGAATACAATATAATAACCTGTAAAGCCGGACATTTTTACTATAATGTATCCTGCGACAGGAGGCGCTATCATTGAACTTGCGGCCGAAATGGCGCTTATTTGTCCGTAAAATTTGTCTCTGTTTTTTTCGTTTGTGTAGTCAAAAGTTAATATGTGATACCCGAACCAGTAAAATCCCATGGCAAGACCTTTTAAAATTCCTATTTCAATAAGGTGATGCGATACTTTTTCTCCAAGCATAATAACGCTTAAATAAAAAGCTGCATAAAACGCTATTCCTGATTTATAGATTATAACCCTGTCCACTTTTCGCGCCAGAATTCCGTTTATGTAGAAAAATAAAGGTATAACGGCATAAGTTGCCATAAGATAAACGCATATCATTGAAAAGTTATTTTTTAGCCGCCAGATAAATATGTTCACATAAATATCGGAAAGGACCATACCTATTCCGAAAAGAGCGGTTATTAATACCAAAAGATTAAATTTATTGTTTTTTGTCATAATAATTATTATACATTACTAATATACAAATAAAAAGTAAAAAGTTTTGTAATACGGCACAAGTGTTTATGCCTGTAAAAGCTGTCCTTATCAATAATGTGGTTGTAATAATTTCCCTTTTATGTAATAATAAAAAATGACTTAATCAGGAAGGAGCTTTCCATGAAAGGAACAATAAAAATAAACGCCGACAGGTGCAAGGCCTGCCTGCTTTGTGTAAAGGCTTGTCCGGCAAAATTAATAAGTCAGGGAAGCAGAATTAACAGAATGGGCTATTTTATTGTTGATTTTAATAACAAAGACGGCAAATGTACAGCCTGTACGCTTTGTGCCGCCGTCTGCCCTGATGCAGCAATAGAAGTGTTTGCATTAAAGGAAAAGGAAACATGCAAATAAAAACACAGCTTTTAAAGGGAAATAAGGCAATAGTGCTTGCCGCGCTTGATGCGGGTTGCAGGTTTTACGCAGGATACCCGATAACCCCGCAAAATGAGATACCTGAACTGATGTCTTACATGATGCCGGCAACGGGCGGTGTATTTATTCAGGCAGAGAGCGAACTTATGGCCATTAATATGGTATTTGGCGCGGCCGTAACAGGTGAACGCTGCATGACAACATCTTCGTCTCCGGGAATTTCGCTTATGCAGGAAGGAATATCTTATCTTGCCGCATGTGAACTTCCTTGCGTTCTTGTGAATGTACAGCGCGGCGGCCCGGGTCTTGGGAATATTTCTCCGTCTCAGGCGGATTACTTTCAGGCTGTAAAACCCGGGCATGGAGATTACAGAAATATTGTGCTTGCCCCATCAACAATACAGGAAATGTATGACCAAACCTTTGACGCCTTTGACCTTGCGGATGAGTACAGGGTTCCTGTTATGGTTTTAACCGACGGGCTGCTTGGACAGATGATGGAAGACATAGACCTTAAAAGAAGAAGACCGGAAAAAAAGTATGATAAATCTTCGTGGGCTTTAACCGGAGCTGTTGACAGGCCGGGCCGCAGGATAAATTCCCTTATGATGAAACCGGGCGAACTTGAAGCGCACAATGTTAAACTTGGAAAGAAATTTGAGCTGATAAAATCAAAGGAACAAAAATGGGAATTTAAAAATAATACAGATTATGATTATATTCTTTGCGCTTACGGTACAACGGCAAGGATTGCCAAAGGGGCTGCTGCGCTTTCGGGTTTAAATGTATCTGTGTTCAGGCCAAAAACACTATGGCCGTTTCCTTATGATGCGTTGAAAGAAGCGTCCAAAAAAGCAAAAAAAGTTTTTGTTGTTGAGATGTCTTTGGGACAGTTTGTTGAGGACGTAAGGCTTGCCGTTATGGATGATTCTAAAATTGAATTTCTTGGAAGGGCGGGCGGAGGAGTTCCAACCGCCGAAGAAATTGCTGAATTTATGAAAGAAAAGCGGTGAAATAATGGACAACTTGAAAACAGTTTATAAAAAACCGGAATCTCTTACAGACACCACTTTTTCATACTGTCCGGGATGCGGGCACGGAACAGTGCACAGGATAATTGCCGAACTTGTGGACGAGTTTAAACTGCGTGAAAAAGCAATTGCGGTTGCTCCCGTTGGATGCGCCGTATTTGCCTATGATTTTTTTAATTTTGACACAACCGAAGCCGCGCATGGCAGGGCACCTGCCGTTGCAACCGCAATCAAAAGGCTTCATCCGGAAAAGTTTGTTCTTGTGTATCAGGGAGACGGAGACCTTGCTTCGATAGGTATGGCAGAAACAGTGCACACGGCGAACAGGGGAGAAAACATCACCGTAATATTTATCAACAATGTAAATTACGGAATGACCGGCGGACAGATGGCGCCAACCACACTTATTGACCAGGTTACAACAACTTCTCCTGCAGGAAGGAAATCGGCGGACCAGGGTTTTCCGATAAAAATACCCGAATTGCTGTCAAGCCTGCCGGGCGCCAAGTTTCTTGCGCGCGTAAAAATAAGCGACGCGGGTTCTGTTATAAGGGCAAAAAAAGTTATTAAAAAGGCTTTTGAAAACCAGATAAACGGCAAGGGGTTTTCCCTTGTTGAAGTTTTAAGCGCCTGCCCGGCAAACTGGAAAATGGAACCTGTTGATGCCGTAAAATTTGTTGATACAGCCATGGCAGAGTATTTTGTGCCCGGCGTAATAAAGGATGAAAACTGATGGAAGATAAAATAATAATAGCAGGTTCGGGCGGGCAGGGAGTTTTGACCCTCGGAATATTCCTTTCAAGAACAGCCATAGAACAGGGGCTTCACACAACGTGGCTGCCGTCTTATGGCGCGGAAAAACGGGGCGGGTTTTCTTTTTGTCAGATAGTTATATCGGACGGTGAAATATTTTCGCCTGTTGTTGAAAGACCGGACACCCTGATTTGTTTTGACAACAGGGCACTGGAAACTTTTGGCCAAAAGGCAACGGACAAAACCATAAGTATAATAAATTCTTCAATAATTAACAAAACGCCGTTCATAAAAGGTAATATAATGATGATTCCTGCGGCTGATATAGCAAAAAAAATAAATTTTGTTAAGGCAATGAATATCGTTGCCGCGGGAGCTTATTTTAATGTAAAGAAAATTTTAAATGTTGATGCCGCATTAAAGGTTATGAATGAAATGCTTGGCGGTAAATGCGATGCATTTGAGATAAATAAAAAAGCTTTTTTTGAAGGTATGGCTTATAAAAATTGATTTTATTTAACCGTTTTTTTTGATATAATTATTTAAGGGGCGGAATAAACGGAGTTTTAAATGATGCGGCATTTACGTTTAAAGATTTACAGTGGGGCGTGGATTTTCTTTTTTTTACTTTTATTATTTGTAAATTCCTTTGCGGCAACCGGAACATATACTGAAAATTTTAATGACAATACTTATAAAGACGCTTCAAATACAACCGCAAATTGGGACACCACAAATCATCGCGGCGCACTGCTTCGTGGCAATAGGTTCGCCGAAACAACAGGAGTTCAGAACTGGGGCGGAGCGATATACACAATTCATCAAAACGCGGGAAACTGGCTTATTGCCGGAAGAAACGGAAAAATAAACAGGTATAACGGTTCTGTTTATATTAATAAGACTTCGGAAGCCGGTTTTGATAATGACATTTTTGCCGCTTACTGCAACGGTTCATATTGGCTTGTGGGCGGATATGGCGGGGTGCTTAAAAGGTGGAACGGAGACAGCACTTGGATTGATTATACATCAAATCTGGTTGGCTGGGGCGGTGTTGATATTTATGCAATTGCGTATAAAGACACCCCCACACAATTTTGGCTGATTGGCGGAGCGGGAGGCAAATTAAACAGTTTTGACGGCACAACCTGGTCTCTTATAAACAATTCCAATTTTACTTCGGCTTTTGGAACAAATTCAATAAGGGCAATAAAGTGGAACGGCAGTTACTTTTTAATAGCGGGCACGGGCGGAAGGCTTGTAAGGTATGACGGCACAACTTTTACAAATTTATCTTCTGATTTTCAGACGGCCGCAGGCGGAGCAATTGACATATACGCGCTTGAATGGAACGGGAGTACATGGGCAATAGGCGGAGGTTCATCCAGGATAATGAAGTATAACGGCTCGTCTTTCACTTACAGCTCGCTTTCAAATTTGTCCTGGGTTTACTCTATACGGCATAACGGAAGCTATTGGATGATAGGCGGGCAGGACGGATCAACAACAAGGCTTTATACAAGCACTGATCTTAACACATACTATATGCAGACCAACCCTGCTTTCTTTTCAAATGACAATATTTACGCCATAGAAACAGACGGAACAAACAATTTTATAGGCGGATTAAATGCCAGACTTATGAACAGAACCGGCGGTGTTGATTCGCCGGTTAACAACGAACTTACCGATAATGTAAAGGATTTTGGTTTTCAGCCCATAAACTGTTCGGGCTGGAACGGCAGTTACTGGCTGCTTGGAGGAGATGACGGCTGCCTTAACAAATACGATCAGGCAACAAACACTTTTACCGATCTTAAAACAAGCCTTGGTTTTGGCACATCCAGAGTTTTGGCGATTGCCTGGAATGGAACATACTGGCTGATTGGCGGGCAGGGCGGGAAAATAGCCGCATATGACGGCGTTTCTTTTACATCAAAGACAACGGAGCTTGGCTTTGGAACAAATGCCGTAAATGTAATAAAATGGAACGGCAGCGAGTGGCTTGTGGGAGGAGACAACAATAAAATTGCAACAAGCGCAAATGGGCATAATTATACGGACAGGAGCGCGGATCTTGTTGCGTCAGGCTGGGACAGCGGCGCTGCCGTTAAGGCCGCTGCATGGTGGGGAAATTCCAATAATAAATGGATAATAGGCGGCGCAGGCGGAAATGTTGCAAGCTATACACCGTCCGGCGGAATATTTCAGGATTTGTCAAATGATTACTTTTATGCAGGTGGAGGCACAACAGGTATAAATGTAGTTGAATGGGACGGGCAGGATTCGGGTTTTGCCAAAATACTTGTTGGCTGTGACAGCGGAAAACTTTTTCTTTTTGACTGGACAGGATGGAATCAGATAACTCTTTCGGGTATGGGAGCAAACAACATATACGGAATAGATTATGACAATAATTTGGATAAATGGTATGTTGCGGGAGGTTCGGGGAAAATATACAGTATAACCGACGGCGAAGCGATTATAACTGACGTGACCTCTCAGCTTGAAAATTTTGGCGCATCACAAATTAATACCGTGACATTTAACGGTGAAAGCTGGGTTATTGCCGGCGCAAGGGCAAAATTGAATATTTACGGAGCGGCGTACACTTCGCCAGGATGGCTTCAGTCCGTGTCTGTTGCGCATTGGTTTGCAAACTACATGTCAATTACACTTAATGCGTCAGATACTTTAAACGGGCAGGAGATAGCTTATTATATTTCAAGCAATAACGGAACCACTTGGATACAGGTGACGCCGGGAATCGGCGTTCATTTTGATTCAAGGCCTTCTGATAAAGGGCAGGATATACTTTGGAAAGCAATGCTGCGGACTTATGACAATTTTGTATCTCCGTTTATAAACAGTATAACAATTAATTATACGGAATACCCCGCACCGACGTATACCATTACACCAACTTTTTCGATAACCCCCACTTTTACGAATACCGCAACGATTACACAAACACATACGGACACACCAACTCCAAGTATAACCCCGTCGATTACACTTACAAATACGGAAACAGTCACTGCAACGATAACAAGGACCGCAACAGAAACATCAACCCCTACTGTAACAAGAACAGTTACTGAAACATCAACTCCGACGGCAACTCCTTCGGTTACAAGGACGTCAACCGCTACAAATACACAGACAGTAACACAAACGGTTACACAGACCAGCACAATAACCCTTACGAGCACGCAGACAATCACACCTACAGTTACACAGACCGTAACATCCACGGTTACGCCCACTAATACACAGACAGCAACACAGACAGTTACCCGTACTGTTACACAAACAGTAACATCAACTATAACTTTCACGATAACCTTAACCGCAACGCGAACTGCAACCCCGACTGTTACTGCAACAATAACCAATACTGCAACCGCAACTGTTACTGCAACAATCACCCGTACGGCAACAGGAACGGCAACAGGAACCGTAACCCCAACGGTAACAGCCACAAACACGCCGACAAACACGCCCACGGTTACCCGCACTGCAACGGGCACTGTAACATCAACTGTAACCCCGACTGTAACAAGGACATCAACACCGACTTCAACGCCGTCAGTAACCCAAACAGTGACGCCAACTGTTACAAGAACAGCAACCGCAACCGCAAGCCCAACTGCAACCGCAACAATGTATGCGGATCATCTTGAAATAATAGCAACCCCCCAGCAGATAGCCGGCGTGCCATTTTATGTGACTGTAAGAGCAAAAGCCCCGATATCTTACGGAGATTTTGTTTATCCGCTTTATACAGGCACGGTAAATATGACTTCTAACGCGCTCTCGTATTGGTTTGACCCGTCATCATATGTTTTTGACGGAAGTGAGGGCGGTGTAAGCTGGTTCAGGGTTCAGATTAACAACACCGGGTTAAAGACAATTACCGCATCTGACGGAGTGCTGACTCCGGGAAATGCAAATATTAACCTTACAACAGGAAATGCGGTAAGTTTTACAATTGAAGCGCCTGCAACCGCAGCCGCAGGGCAGACGATATTCATTACGGTTACCGCGAAGGATGCTTATAATAATGTTGTAACCGGATATACCGGAACAGTGGGGTTCACTTCAACTGATACCAATGCGATTTTGCCGTCGGATACTGTTTTTACGCTTTCTGATGCCGGCAGTAAAATTTTACCCGTTCAGTTGCGCACAAAAGGCATACAGACAATATCTGCGCGCGATATCGTTACGCCTTCGATTAACGGTACCAGTAACGGCATAAATGTTATTGCAGGAGCGCCCAATCACTATGATATAACCGCACCGCTTAGCGCAAATATGGGAGTAAGCTTTAATTTTGTCGTTACGGTAAAAGATGCTTATGAGAATATAGTTGAAAACTATACGGGTACAATACATTTTACCACGGGAGCAACGGCAAGCCTGCCTCCAGATTATACTTTTGTATCCACGGATTACGGCAGCAGGATATTCTCCGCGACAATTAACAGTTCCGGAACTTATACGATAGTGGGAACCGACACCGTAAACCCTGCAGTGAACGGAACAAGCAACAACATTGTTGTTTCGGGAACCGGCGGACAGTACAGCCAGCCAATGCTTCTTACTTCATATCTTCCTACGGCAAACACCTATATGTTTACATATCTTTCCGTATCAAGGTACGTGCATCAGATTCCGAACAACTATTATCTTGAATATGATGTCTTCATACCGAATTACAGTTCAAGTTTTTATTGTTCGATAGAAAATGACAGAAGAGGAGCTACAATACCATCGCCTTATGTTGACAATTACAGGGATTTTGGACAGGCAACACAGCAGTATATAATTGACCAGAATGCAATAAGAATACACCCTTCAATGGATATAAGCGCTTATGCAAGAGGAAAATGGTATAAGAGACGTTTTGATATGAGCCGTCTTGGAGGCATGTATGAAAGAGAATTCTTCCTGTCTCAGGATACCGGGAACTTTGGCTTTAACGGCGCCGCTTCAAATATGCGGGGTACATTTAATGCAATTTATGACAATTTAAGATTTACCGATTCCGCTGGTATTGTTAAAATTAATATATTCAGCGATAACAATGTGATGCCGATTAACGGGATGACTTATTCCAGCGTTACTTTTGGCGCTTCCTGGAACTCCCTTGAACAGGACGACTACATTTTCATTTTAAAAGACATGATACTTTCGGCTAATCCTTCAACATCGGTTCCAGCCGACGGCTACAGCAACATTACGGTTGCCGCGCGTGTGATAAGGCCGGACGGAAACCCTGTTTATGGTGCGCTTATTGATTTTGTTTCAAACAGAAGCTCGGATACAGTAATTCCTTTGACTGTAAGCGGAAACTCCAAAGCAATAACAGACTGGAAAGGTTATGCTTATGCAAGGATAAGTTCAACGGCTTCGGGATCTTCTCAAATTACCGCATATTTAAGCCATATGAGCAAGAGCATATCAATTAATTTTTCGCCTCTTGCTGCCAGCAGAGTTAAGATTACGCCTTCTGATTTAAGCGTTCAGACAAATGTTCCGGGAACTTTGCTTGTGCGTCTTGAAGACATAAACGGCAATTTTGTGTCCGATGCGCGCGGAATTACGATTACATCAGATTCGGCCACAAGTTTGTTCAGTTCAAACAACGGTGTAACATGGTCTCCAACGCTTGTTTTAAGCGGTGCGATCCAAAATTCAATTCTTGTAAAGGACAGTCAGGCGGTTAATGCCCAGATAAAAGGATACGCTTATACTCTGCTTACCGGCACTGCAATGGTTTATGTTGCGGACATGCCGGCAACATCTCTTGCAATTACCCCTGTTTCCCCCACCGCGAAAGCAGGGGAGCCGGTACAAATCAGGGTACAGGCAAAGAACGGCACAGTTGACGCATCTTCGAACGCAAGTGTAAATATCTCTTCAGTTTCACCAACAATGCGTTTTTCAACGGATGGAATTAACTGGTTTACAACAATAAATACAACTCTTGCAAGCGGGACTTCTTATTTGTACTATAAAGATACGGTAATGGCAAAATTTGTAACAATAACCGCTCATGATAATGCATCAGTGCTTGCGGACGGCAAGGCATATCCGACTACAATTGCAAATTCCCCCGCATATCTTAGCGCGTGGTCAAATCTTTATGCCGTAGGGGCGGGGCAGTGGGTGACACTGACAGCTAAGGTAACGGACCTTTACGGGAACCCTGTCAATAACAAGGATGTAACTTTTGCGGCCTATGTACAATCAGGAAAAGCTCCAAGTTTTGTAACGCCGACTTCGGGAAACACCCTTGAGAACGGGCAGATTACGGCATGGTACAGAACCAGCACCTCAACCACCGGAAGCCTTAATTACTGTGTCATAAATTCAAGCGGATTGCTTGGAACAACAATTACAATATCATCGGCAAGCGCCGCAACAAGGATACAGGCGGTTCCGAACCCGATGTCTATCGGAGCCGATAAGATAGGCATATTAAACGTAAGTTCTGTTGATGCTGCCGGATATAATGTGCCGCCAACAACTGGCCATTTTGGGCTTAACATTTATACCGTAAGCCCGGCAACAGCAACAGCGCATGTGCTTTATTCGACGGATATGAACAGCTGGTCAAACAGCCTTAACTTTAATCTTAATGCAAGCGGGCAGGCCGTGGTATATATTAAATCCCATTATGTTGGACAGAATATAATGCGAATACAGGAAACAAGCGCATCGCCTGTTCTTGCTGCTTCGGGAAACACTCTTAATATCAGCACCGGTTATTATATAAAGGTGTCTCCTCCGTCAGCCACATCAGCTCCTGCAGGTTCTTATGTAAGGATTACGGCATATGTTGTGGATCAGGACGGCATACCTCAGGCGATTGCAAATATTCCCGTTACTTTCAGCACAAATTACGGTTCTGTTAACCCGCAGAGCGGGGTGACAGATTCAAACGGCAGAATCACAACAGACCTTTTAATGTCCATTGTTTCAGGGCTTGGTCATGTGGTGACGGCAACAATGGCAAACCCGGATGATACTGGATATTCCGGAGTGATAACATCACAGCCTTCAATAAGTTTTTCAATTACCGCGCCGTCAACGGCTTACCGTTCTTACGGACCGTATCAGAATCTTTACAGTATAATAGTAAGGGCAAAAGATGCATATAATCAAACTGTCACAAATTATACCGGCACAATACACTTTACATCAAATGATACGCTTGCATCACTTCCCGCGGATTATACATTCACAGCGGGAGATCTTGGTGTAAAACAGTTTACGGGAATAACATTTGGAACCCTTGGCATGGTTTCAATTACCGCCAAAGACACGCTTGATTCGGGCAAGGCGGGAACAAGCAACCAGATACTTGTCATTGACCCGCCCACATTTACGGCAACACCTACAGTAACGGCAACCGTTACGCGTACAATTACACAGACTTCAACACCAACGGCAACCAGGACAATAACACAGACCGCAACCGAAACAGTTACGGGAACCATAACGAGAACCGCAACTCAGACTGCAACAGAGACAGTGACAAGGACAAGCACACAAACCGCAACCGAAACAAACACACAAACAGTGACAAGGACAAGCACGCAGACTGTGACAGAAACCGTAACACGCACCGCAACAAAGACTGCCACGGAAACAATAACCCAGACTGTCACAAGAACAAACACTTCAACTGCAACACAGACAATAACACAGACTGCAACACAGACAATAACACAGACTGCAACTGAAACGGTTACAGGCACTGTAACGCCCACTGCCACTCAAACAATGTCTTTTACAATAACCCAGACGCACACGCATTCCCCCACAATCACAGAAACGCATACAATTACCAAGACACACACAATAACGCCCGTGCATACGGCAACCGTAACACCTACAATAACAATTACTTACACATATTCCGTCACTCAGACTGTAACCAAAACATCAACGCCAACCGTAACCGAAACAAACACGCAGACAGCTACACGAACTGTTACGGGTACGTCCACGCCCACTGTTACGGTTACTTGGACGCCTACGGTAACACCCACGGCAACCGGCACCCCAACATCAACGGCAACCGGTACAAATACACAGACATCAACACAGACAAATACTCCCACTATAACGCCAACATGGACGATAACACAGACATGGACAATTACACAAACCTGGACTATCACACAAACTTGGACTGTATCACCAACCGTAACCCCAACACAGACACCCATTCAGCAGATTCTTGTATATCCTAACCCGTATGACAGGGAAAAGTCTCACGGCGGCACTTTAAAAATACTGCTTCCTGCGCCTGCTGATGTAACGATATATAATATTGAGGGCTTTGTAATGTTTGAGGCAAAGGGTGTATCCGGCAGGGTTGAATGGAACGGAAGAAATAAAGCAGGGGAGAAAACAGCCCCCGGAGTGTATTATTATATTATCAGACCCGAGCGCGGAGAAGAAGAAAAAGGCAAGGTGTACCTGATAAAATGAAAAAATTTTTGATTTTATTAATCGTTTTTGCGCTGCCTTGTTGGGCTTTAGCGGCGGCCGGAACTGCAGCTGTTGACATATTAAAAGTTCCGGCAGGTATAAGGTCTCAGGCGGTTGGCGGAGTTTCGGCCGCTTATGTTTTGGGAGCGGATTCTTTGGACGGTAATCCGGCAGGAATATCATTTGTAAAAAAATCAGAATTTTTATTTGTGCATGATTTATATTTTCAGGATACTTTTTTTGATTCGCTTTATTTCGCTTCGTCAATGGGGGATGCTGGAAATTTTGCCGTAAGCATAAAGTACCTTGATACAGGAAGTATAACAAGCACACTTGAAGATAATCAGGGAAATTATATGGGCAGAGGAACAGAATTAAAAGGATTTAATTATCTTGCTTCTGCGGGCTACGGCATCGATTTTGAAAAATGGATTTATAATGATTTTACAAAGGATTTAAATGTGGGATTTGCTTTTAAATTTACAGGTGAATCGCTTGCCGGGGTATATGAAAATATGTCGGTTTCACTTGATGCCGGAGCCATATATACGATTTTGATTGAAGATTCTGATTTTATGTCAAATCGCGGGGAATTTCTTTTGCATAAAGTTCTTTTGGGATTTTCGGCAAGAAATCTTGGCACAAGTTTTACGGCGGGTATTACACCTTTAACCGCGGTATTTGGGGCTTCTGCCGAATTTATGAATATTGTAAGCATTAATAACAGATTGATTATTATGGCCGACACCGATTACAATTTGGGAAATGGAATTAATTTAAGGGCCGGAATTGATTTCTTTCAAAAGATAGAAAATTATACTTTTGGGATAAGGTTTGGAAGCAATTTTAATCCTGAAGCAAGATCTTTTTCCGGATTTACCGCCGGCCTTGGGCTTGGCATAAAGTTTGATGCAACAGAATACGAATTTGATTACACTATATTGCCTTTCGGGGAACTTGGATTAAATCAGAAAATTGGACTTTTTGTAAGGTTCTAGATTTGTAGCCGGCATACTTGACATAATATTTCAAAGTGTTATAATTTGTTAAAATTTTATTATTTTGTTAAATTAAACCTTGAGGAGGACAGTGAAATATGAAGAAAATTCTTGTTTTAACTGTACTGGCTGTTTTCGCTGCATTTATTATTACGGGATGCGGCGGCAGCCAGCAGATAAACAGCGCAGGTGATGCGGCCGGGCAGGCCGCAGGTGAAGCCCAGCAGGCAAACAAGGAAAACCTCCCAAATACCTATGTTGTTGAAAGCGGAGACACCATATATGGCATTGCCGCAAAATCAGAGATATACGGAAATAAGTATCAGTGGCCTTTGATATACGATGCCAACAGGGATATACTTGATTCTTATGAAAAGCTTTCCGAAGGAACAAGGCTTATAATACCAAGAGATGTTGATGCCGCAAAAATTGAAGAAGCAATAAAGCGCGCTGAAGAACTTAATTATCCGCCAAAAGAGGCTGCATCAGCTGAAACAATAGAAAGCGGTTCTGTTGCCGGGATGGAAAGCAGAGATATAATTGTTGAAAAAAAATCCAAAGCTGCATCGGAAAAAATTGAACAGCGCCAGGAATCATCTTCTGCAGGTGAAACCCAGGTTTCAGAGGAAATGCCTTCAGTTCCGGAGCCTGCCGCTCCGGCTGCAAAAGCCAAGAAAAAAGGCGGAATTAACGGCGGCGTACTTATAATACTGCTTCTTCTGGTGGCCGGTGTTGCTGCAATGTATGTTTTCTTCCAGAAAAAGAAAAAAGAAGAAGAGGAAGAAGAAAATATGGCGGCGGAAAAAAAGGATGATAACATTTTAAGCTGAAATTATTATTTAAAAAAAGCGGCGGCGCTTACACTTTGGTGTTGAGCTCCGTCGCTTTTTTTTTGGAGAAAAATGAAAAATTTTATTGAGACAACAATTATCAATATGGCGGTTTCTTTAATTGCTTTGTTTGTTCGTTTCATAGGTTTTACATGGAGATTTAAAGAATTTACTGAAAACGGCGCTGAACCCAAGAAAGGCAAAACAGGGCAGTATATTTATGGCTTTATGCACAGCCACATTATTCCCACAATTTATTATTACAGGGGTGGAAAAATTGTTTCGCTTGCCTCTTCTCATAAAGACGGTGAAATTGCCGCAAAAGCCGCGGGTTTATTTGGAATAAAGACAGCCAGAGGAAGCACAACCAGGGGCGGAGCCAAAGGGATTATGGAAATTGTCAAATTTATTGATGCGGGGTATGATGCAGCAATTACGGTTGACGGACCAAGGGGACCAAGAGGAGATGTGAAACCGGGAGTTTTGGCTGTTGCCAAGTTAACCGGAAAACCTGTTGTTATGGTGGGGTTTGCCTGCGCAAAAAAAATAAAGCTTCGTTCATGGGACAGGATGGAAATCCCGCTGCCATTTTCATCGGGCGGATTTTTTTTTGGAAAACCATTTTATGTTAAAAGCGATATAAGCGATGAAGAAATGGAGAGATTAAGAATGGAAAAAATCAATGAGCTTAAAGATTTAAATGATGAGGCGGAGAAGATTGTAAATGGATGACACACCTGATTTTGAACAAAAAGTATCGCGGATAGTTGAAGGATTTGAAATAAAAGGCAGGGAATTGCTTCTTAAATCTTTTGATTTTGCAAAAAAAGCGCATGAAGGACAAAAAAGAATGTCAGGCGAGCCTTATATTGTTCACTCCGTTGAAGTTGCCGGCATATTAAAAGAACTTAAAATGGATGCGGTAACTGTTGCCGCCGGTTTTTTGCATGATGTTATTGAAGACACAAACTATACGATAGACGATATAAAAAAATTTGCAGGGGAAAAGGTTGCTTTTCTTGTTGAAGGCGTATCACATGTTACCGCAAAGGTTTTCAGGTCAAAAGGCCAGGTTTTTGGAGATGCCTTAAAAAAAATGTTTTTGGCAATGTCGAAGGATATCAGGGTAATAATAATTAAGCTTGCGGACAGGCTTCACAATATGAGGACCATAAAATACCTGCCCGAAGAAAGACGTAAGATAATAGCTCAGGAAACTCTTGGAATATATGCTCCGCTGGCGCACAGGCTGGGAATGAGCAAAGTAAAATCGGAACTTGAAGATATCGCTTTTTCCGTTCTTAACCCGCAGGCTTACAGGGAAATTGCGGAAAAAGTGGCTGAGAAAAAGGAAGAAAGAGAAAAAAGAATAGAGAAAATAAAACTTTCGGTGATTGCGGAATTGGTAAAAGCCGGAATAAAAGCCGAAGTTTTCGGAAGATCAAAACACTTCTACAGTATTTACAATAAGATGACAAGGGATAACAGACCTTTTGAAAGTATTTACGATTTGATTGCATTAAGAGTTATAACCGACAGTCAGGCCGGGTGTTATTCCGCCCTTGGAATAATTCACACTATTTTTAAACCAATACCCGGAAGGTTTAAAGATTATATTGCAATGCCAAAACAAAATATGTATCGTTCGCTTCATACCACCGTGCTTGATGAAAAAGGCAGGCCTGTTGAATTTCAAATAAGGACAAAAGAAATGGATGTTGTTGCCGAAGACGGAATTGCAGCCCATTGGAGTTATAAGGAAGAAAGAGAATTTGACAGCAAAAATGACGGAGCATATATGTGGGTTAAACAGCTTCTGGACTGGAATACAAGCGGCCGTGACAGCGAGGATTTTGTTTCGGATCTTAAAGTTGACCTGTTTGACGAAGAGGTTTTTGTATTTACGCCAAAAGGCGAAGTTAAAGAACTTGTAAAAGGCTCCACCGTGCTGGATTTTGCGTACAGCGTGCATTCGGATTTGGGGGACAAGTGCGTGGGGGCAAAGGTTAACGGGAAACTTGTAACGCTTAAATATGAGCCCAAGAACGGGGACATAATAGAAATAATTACCGGACAGAACCAGCACCCGTCAATAGACTGGCTTAAATTTGTTAAAACGACAAAAGCAAAGAACAGAATACGGCATTGGCTAAGGACAAATCAAGGTGATGAAGAAAATATACAAAAAGGGAAATCAATGCTTGAAAGAAGGGTTGCGGCTATGGGAATTGAATCTGCGCAGGTTACCGCCGGAATTATAAAAAAAATATTGGATAATTATAATCTTAAAGATGTAAAAGATTTGTATTCCGGTATAGGCAGCGGCGAGTTTTCCGATAACAGGGTTGCGAATTATATAAAAAAGTATATTGTTGAAGAAAAGAGACAGAAAGAAATAAGCGAGTCAAAGCCGGAGCAGCTTTCGGAAAAAACAAAACAGCAGATTGAAAAACACGCTTTAAAAGGCGAGATAATTGTACAGGGTGAATATTCTGATATTTCTTATAAATTGGCAAAATGCTGCACGCCCGTTCCGGGAGATATGATAACGGCTGTATTCACTAAGAAGGGGCTTTCCATACACAGAACAAACTGTAAAAATCTGATACTTAACAAAATTAGCGCGCCTTTGGTTCCTGTTGCGTGGAATGAATCTGTGGAGAGTTATTATGTATGCAGGCTTAAAATAAGTTCAAAGAACAGAGACGGTGTTGTGCATGATGTGCTTAATACTTTAAGCGGCAATAATGCATATATAATTTCATTGAGTTCCGCGGTAAATGCGGGAAATACAATGGTTATAGATGTAAGCGTTAAGGTAAGAGGGCAGCAGCATGTTTCGGAGCTGATTACATCCATCAAAAAAATAAAGGGTGTTGATGAAGTGCAGAGGCAGGATTAATTGGCCGCGCGGGTTTTAAAATAAAAAAGCCTGTATGTCTTTCGGCATACAGGCTTTTTATAATTTTTAAGCGGCTTTTTTGACTTTGCCGGAGCGAATGCACCTTGTGCATGCCCAGTCACGAACAACCCTGCCGTTAACAATCATTTTTACTCTTTTTAAATTTGGCTGTATTCTTTTTTTGGTTCTGTTTTTTGCGTGAGAAACATTGTTCCCGGTTACCACATGTTTATCGCATATTAAGCATTTTTTGGCCATTTGAAGCCTCCTTCTTATCTTAAAATTGTTTAAAATTTATACCATAATGTGCGTATAAGTGTCAAATGTAAAAAGACATAATGCTTAAAAATAAACATATTTTGTGTTTATTGACAAAAATAAGGCTTGTGTTAAGATTAAAAAAACGTTTAAAGCCGAGAATAAAATGGAGGTTTTATGAAAAAAGGCTTTTTTATTGCCGCGGTTGCGGCGTTGTTTGGCGCAATATTGTTTTCGGGATGTGCTTCAACGGCTTCGCATTACGAAATGGGTGTGGAGTACTATAATGCGGGAAAACTTGATGACGCAATTGAAGAATTCCAGCTTTCTCTTTCAATAAATCCTTCGGATCCTGTTGTGAGAAAATCACTCGGTGATGTATTTGCGGACAAAGGTATGCTTATAGAAGCAATATCGGAGTGGGAAGTGGCGCTTAATCTAAAACCCGCTTATGAAGAAGTAAGGGCAAAACTGGAAGCGTCTTATCTTACTTTGGGTAAAGAAGAATTTGACAAAGGCAAAACCAAAGATGCAATAGAGCTTTGGAAAAAATGTACGGCGCTTAATCCCGGAAATATTGAAGCAAGGAAAAGGCTTGGACTTGCTTATATTTCGGAGAAGGATCTTGATGCGGGAATACCGGAACTTGAGTTTGTGATTGACAAGAATCCTACCGATGATCTTGTTTATAAAAAACTTGGCATGGCTTATTTTACCAAAGGAAGATTTGAAGAAGCTGTAAGGGCATTTGAGCAGTTGATAAGGCTGAACCCAACCGATGCAATGGCGCATAATAATTTGGGCGGCATATTGATAAAAATGAAAAAATATGGAGATGCGGTTAATGTATTAAAACAGGCTGTACAGCTTGCGCCCGACAAAACGGAAATACTTAATAATCTTGGCAACGCTTATTTCAGTATGGGCAATTATAAGCTTGCAAGAGAACAATGGGCCAAAGTAATTGAATTAAAACCTATGGATAAAACCGCAAGGGAAAACCTTAAAGTGCTGGATGAGATGGGTGAATAAAATATGAAAGCCGGTATATTGATAAGAATATCGGCGTGGATTTCGGCTGCGGCGTTTATTTTTGCCGCCTTTATTGTACCTGTAAGCTGGACCGGAGTTGTACTTTTTTCTTTTGCTTATCCTGTTATGATATCGGCGGCAACAATGGGAACAGGTGCGGTTACCGCGATTTTCTCGATTACTGCAGCAGGTTTTATTATTGGAACGCTTAAGATAATGGGAGCATCTCTCCCTTTATATCCCGTATTAATTGATATTGGCGTGATATTGGTTGCTTTTTGGGTGGTAAAAGCGGGAAAGGATATGCACAGCTATAAAATTAATTCCTTAAATGACACCATGAAATCAATGGAAGCCGAATATGATTCTCTTATAATAGAAAAAAAGAATCTTGAAACAGGTATTGAATTCAATAAATTAAAATTATCAAAATATCTTAAGCTTAAACAGATTCGTGAAGGTCTTGTTTCGCAGGGGAATTTTGCGGAAAAGTTAAGATATTTAATGAGAAATTTAATTGAAATGTTCCATTCTGAACAAAGTGTCACTTTGTTTTTGTTAAAAGAAAATAAATCAATGAAGGTTACTGCGGACAAAGAAAGCGATATGGCTTTTGGCGAAAGAGACCAGGAATCTCTTTATCTTAAGAGTTTTGATGAATGGGTTGTTAAGAATAAAAAATCAATAATAATAACCGATATGACGAAAGAGGTCAGGTTTAAATCTGAAAACGAAAATAACATAAGGTCGTTGATCAGTGTGCCGGTTTTCATCGGCGATGAAGTTGTGGGAATTATGAGGGTCTCATCAAAAGATCCGCAGGGTTTCAATCAGGAAGATTTAAGATTTCTTGATATGGTGGCCGCGGTTATCTCGAATGTTTTAAAAGGTGAAAACTATGCATAATAAAAATTTTCTTAACGCGGTTGCTTTTATGCTGCTTTTTATCAGTGTTGCGCTTTCCGCTTTTATTCAGCAGCAGGATACAAACTCTCATGTTTTTTTTCATCTTTTTGCGGTTGTTGTGGCCCTTTTGTTTGTTCATATGGAAGGCAAGTATATTATGCTGACTTTGATGATGGGTTTCTTTTCAATTCTTGCGATACAGTTTATTGTAATTTCAGACGGCGAGAAAACTTTTAATATGAATGAGATTTTAAATTTGACAGCCCCTTTGGCTGCCGAAGCCTTTGTTATATTGGCTTCCGCGTTGGCGCTTGACTGGTGTGCCGGTGAGTTTAGACAGGGTAAAATAAAACAGACACATGTGATAGCTTATCAAAAGCAGCTTCTTGAAAATGAAAGAAAGATTGTATCGGCACTAGGCGCCGAGAATGCCAGACTTCTTGATGAAATAAAAAATCTGCGCAGGGAATTACAGGATTGAAATTTGGGAAAAGGTAAATTATATGTTGTTGCAACACCCATAGGAAATATGGCAGATATTTCGAAAAGAATGGTTGAGGTTCTTGGTTCTGTTTCTTTTGTTTTGGCCGAAGACACAAGAATTACTGCGGGTTTGATGAATGCCATCTCCGCAAAAGCAAAATTGATTTCTTATCATAAATTTAATGAAAAAAGCAGAACTCAAAATATTATTGACAAGATTTTAAACGGAGAGAGTGCGGCTCTTGTAAGTGATGCCGGGACTCCTTTAATATCAGATCCGGGACATATAATAGTGGATGAATGCGCAAAAATGGGCATTGAAGTTATAAGCGTACCGGGGCCAAGCTCTGTAACGGCGGCTTTGTCCGTATCCGGTTTTGATTGTTCACGTTTTATTTTTATGGGTTTTGTCCCTAAAAAGGAAAAAGAAGCCGAGGAAAACATAAAATTTGCAGGAAAATTTGAAATTGTTTCCGTGTGGTTTGAAGCGCCGGGGCGCATTGAAAAAACGCTTTCTTTGGTTGATAAAATATATCCTGACAGGCGTTTATGCGTAATAAAAGAGATAACAAAGGTGCATGAGCGTGTATTCAGAGGAGCTGCTTCTTCTGTGTTGAAGGAACTTACCCCTGATAAGCAAAAAGGTGAATTTGTAATTGTTATTGACGGCGGTTATTCTGAAAATGCGGAAATTAAAGATGATGTTATAATTGAAAAGCTAAATGAATATATTTTATCCGGTGACTCAAGAAGTTCCGCCATAAAAAAAACGGCGGATTTTTTTAATTGTTCCAAAAACCGGGTTTATAAATTGGCACATACGGCTCAACAGGAGGAAAAAATAAATGGAACTTATGAAGCTTAAAGTTTCCGCGGTAAGCAATCCCAAATCGGTCGCAGGATCAATTGTAAATAATATACGTGAAGGAAAATATATTGAAATAACGGCTATGGGGCCAAATGCGGTGAATCAAACTGTTAAGGCTGCGGCAATAGCAAGGGAATTTATGGCGGCCGAAAATAAAGATATATATTGTAAGCCCGGGTTCACCCATCTTGTTATTGACGGGGAAAGGAAAAGCGCCGTTACACTTACAATTTATCCGGAAGATAAAAAATAAGCAATGGAATAAGCATAATATTTGATATATAATTAGAAATAAATATAAATTGAAAAGGTGAAAAATGAAGCGAATTATATGGGTTGTTTTGATATTGGCCGCTGTCACAACTCTGCATGCGGATATAATAATGCTTAAGGACGAGCAGATTTTTGAAGCGGAAGTAAAAGGTTTTGATTCTTATTATGTTGAATTGGTACTTTCAAACGGAAAGGAGATATCGATTCCTTGGCAGGAAATAAAATATATTAAGCATACCACAACGCCTTCAAGCTGGCTTGAGCAGGAATATATAACCCAGGATGAAGTTGAAGTAGGAACTCTTGTTTCCCCTCTTTCTCCGGATGTTGCTTTTCAAAAAGCTCTTTTTCCGGGTTTTATAACCCATGGCGCGGGGCATTTTTATGCAAAGGATTATAATGCTGGAATGTCATTGATGTCGGCTGAAATCGTATCCGTGATACTTATGGGTGTGGGCATACAGCAGCTTCTTACACCGGAGAAAGAAAGCGGCGATCATAATATACCAAGGATAATGCTTTATACGGGTACGGGGGCTTTTTTAATTTCATGGCTTTATGACATAATTTTTTCTCCTCAGGTTGTAAAAAAATATAATTCGGAACACACATTCTTGTTGCCGGAGACAATTAATGAAAATAGCACTGGGAAGTGATCATGCCGGTTTTGAATTAAAAGAAATAATAAAAAAAGAACTTGAACAAATGAAAATTGAGTTTTTTGACTGCGGTCCTTATGATGATTCGCCGGTTGATTATACGGATTTTGCGGCTGCAGTATGTAAAATGATACAGGAAAAAAAAGCGGAAAGAGGAATTTTAATCTGCGGTACGGGAATAGGAATGTCAATTGCGGCAAACAAACACAAGGGAATACTTGCGTCGCTTGTTGACAATACATATTCGGCCGAAATGACAAGACGCCATAATGACAGCAATGTTTTGGTGCTGCCGGGAAGACTTATTGGCAAGGATTTGGCAAAAGCAATATTAAAGATATGGATTGAAACCCCTTATGAGGGAGGAAGGCATGATAAGCGGCTGCAAAAAATAAGGGAGATTGAAAGCGGTTTTTAATTCACGGAAGTGGAAGGATGATGCAAAAAATTTGCGGAGGTTATTTCGTGAAAATTAAGGGGAGAAGAGGGATTACTTTAATGGAGCTTCTTATAGTTGTCGCTATTGTGGGACTTCTTGCGGCCATTGCAATCCCAAAATATGGCGAATTATTGGAAAAAGCAAATCTTGGCGCAACGATTGCAAATCTTGGCTCGCTTCGTTCGGCCGTGGGAATATATTATGGAACTTTTGTGGAGATGCCAAAATCCATTGACTACCGGCAGGAGCCTCAGTTTTCAAAAGTTTTCACGGGGGAGCTTCCTTATGTAAAGGCAAAGTATCCAAAGGAAGCAATGCCGGCAGGAAATCAGGTTACTTTGGGTTCTGATTCGCCGAATACAATGGGAAAAGGCTGGTATTATAAACCAAACGACGGTTCTGTTTATATAAATTCGGTGGCTGTTGATATAAACGGAAATATATATTCGACATATTAGGGGGCGGTATGACAATCCAAAAATATCGAAGAAAAATATTTATTGTTGACAGAAAATTTCAATTTAAATATATTTTTGTTCTTTTGTCTTTGCTTCTTATTTCGGTTTTTACCGTTTCTTTTACGACCTTCTATATGATATGGAATCAGGTAATTGATGAGTTTTTCTTTGTGCCTGAAGCGGCAAAAAAAATGTCGCATATTTTTCTTTCCAGCACATGGACGGTTGCCGCGGCATCGGTTGTTCTTGGCGTGTTAAGCGCTGTTGCGGGTGTGTTTCTTTCTCACAGAATCGCGGGACCGATTTACAGGGTAAAAAAAGTTGCGGAGCAGCTTAAGACAGGTGATTTTTCAACCGTGATTAAATTCAGAAAAGATGACGATTTGCAGGAATTGGCTGATGCAATAAATGAAATGATAAACGGCATAAGAAATATGATTTCTGAAGACAGAAAAATTATAGAAAAGCTTGATAATATGGCGGAATCTCTTAAGAAAAAATCAGGAGGAAAAGAACTGCAAAAAGAAGCTTTGGCGGCCGTAAACGGTCTGCATAAAATCATTAAGAAATTAAAAAATTCAACCGGAAGGTATAAGATTTGATGAAAAAGAACAAAGGGTTTACATTGGTTGAATTAATGATAGTTGTGGGAATTATAGCGATTCTTGCGGCGGTAGGACTTATACAGTTCGGCGATTCAATAGAAAAAGCCAATCTTGCTGCCACCATAGGCAATATGGGGGCCATAAGGGGAGCCATAACGGTTTATTACAGCGGTTATGCAAAACTGCCGGACACCCTTGACGTTAAAGACCCTTTGTTTGGACAGTGCATGGCAAGCATTCCTTATGTAAAGGCCCATAAACCTGTGTCCAATCCTCCTTATGGAAATGAGGTTACAACAGGAAACACTTACCCAACCACTGCCGGTAAAGGATGGTATTATAATCAGGAAAGCGGCTGGGTTTATATAAATTCAACCGCAACAGATATAAAAGGCAATATCTACTCAACATATTGAAAAAGCGAGGAATAAAGTGAACGCTCAAAGGTTTGCAAAAAAAGCCGGAGAGCTGTCAGTGCTGTTTATAGTGCTGATGGTACCGGTAATTTTTTTTACAAAAACAAATGATGTTTTTGAAATTAACAAGATGTATGTATTCAGGGTTATTACTTCTTTTGCTGTTTTTATGTATCTTATTGCGGCTTTGTATGAAAAAAAACTGGCTTTTATGAAAACCGCACTTGATTTTCCGATTCTGGCACTGGCTGTTTCTTCCGTTTTGAGCACAATTTTTACAATTAACCATAATGTTTCCATATTTGGAGTTTATGAGGATTATGAGGGCATATTAACCGTAATTAATTATTTGTTGTTTTATTATGTGGTTGTAATTTATGGGGCGGGAAAACATTTTACAGGAAAAGTTATCGGCATAATTGCAATTGCCACTTTTGTTGTTGCTCTTTATGGAATTGCACAAAATTTTCATGTTGATTTTGTAAAGTGGAATCCTGAGACATATAATCCGGGGAGATTTTTTTCGACCCTGGGAAATCCCAACTTTCTTGCTGCCTATCTTGTTGAAACCATACCCATATTGTTTATACTTTTCTTTGTGTTAACAAATAAAACAAGAAAAATTACGGTTCTTTTTGTGCTTTTGATGGCGGTTTTGGTGCTTTTTCTTACCAAGTCAAGAGCCGGATATTTAAGCATGGCGATTACCGTTTTGTTTATAACGGCATATACAGTATATGATTCAAGGAAGGAGGAAAGCGAACTTTTTTCACATAATAAGCCCTGGTTTATTGCTTTCGCCGTAATAATAATTCTAATTTTATTGTTTTCGGCAAAAGTTCATGAAGCGTTTGGAGATGTTGCCACAAGGATATCCCGTATATTTATTGAAGGAATAGACAAAACTCCAAGAACACACATATTTAAAAGCGCGTTAAAAATGTTTATGGACAATCCTGTGCTTGGCAAAGGGCTTGATTCTTTTCAGGTTGCATTTCCTTATTACAGAACCGCGGAATATTGGAGGCTGGAATGGAACGGAACACCGGAAAAAACTCATAATATATTTCTTCAATATTTGGCAACACAGGGCATTGTGGGATTAAGTTCATATATTTTGCTTATAATTGCTTTCTTCAAAAAATCTTTCGCGATTTTCACGACAGACAAAAATATAAACAAAAGATATATGGCATTTGGTTTTTTTATGGCTGTAATTGCGTATTTCATACAGGGGCTTTTTAATTACACGGTTGTGGCATATGGCATGATGTTCTGGCTTGCCCTTGCAATGATAATTCTTATGGACACCGGCGGCAGCAGATTTTATGTCGTTGATTTGGGCGGGAAGCTTAAAATGGAAAATAAAAAGGGATTTTTTATAATGCTTTTCTCGTCGCTGGCGATTGTATTTTCGGTTATATTTACGGTTTATTGGGCTGCGGATATGTATTTTAAAATAGGAAATGTAATAATAGACGGTCCTGCAGGATATGAAAAAGACTCTCTTCATTATTACGGAAGAGCGGTAACGTTAAATCCGCAAAGAGAGATTTACTGGGTAAAATACGGCATTGCATTTGAGCGTTCAAGCAGAGCAGAAAAAGATTTTAATATGAAAAAGGCATTGGCCGAACAGGCTATAAATGCGCATAAAGTGACTCTTAAAATTAATGACATGAACGGTTACAATTATAATAATCTTGCAAGGTCTTATAAATTGTATGCGGAAGTTGCCGACAGAAATGCTTATAATGAAGCTGTTAAAAATTATAACGAGGCAATAGAAAGGGACAAGAATAACGCTTATTTTGCATTGGATCTTGCAACCATATATATAAATTCCGGTGAAATGGCAAAAGCTGCAGAGCTTGCAATGAAGTATGCTTTAATTTATCCTGATTTTGCAACCCCGTACAGTTATCTTGGGTATATAAATATGCTTATGGCAAGGCAGTTTGCGGGACAGCAGGAATCCGCGAAATATATTGCCGAAGCAAAGAAGTATTATGAGCTGGCTGTATCCGGAAAACAGTGGTTCAGAGATTTGATGTCAATGTCTTCCACATACAGCAATCTTGCAATAATTTATTTTAATGAGGGCAACAGGGAAAAAGCGCTGGACACATTCAAAAAAGCCGTAACTGAATGGCCGAGATATAAAGAAGGTTATATGAATCTTGGCATATTATATGAAACCATGGGTCAGAAAGAGAACGCTGTTGAGGCATACAGACGTGCGGCTGAAATAGATCCCAATGATCCCAGACCCGTTGAAAAGATAGAGACGCTGAAAAAAGGGGGTAAATGATGAAATGCCCTTATTGCGGCCATAAATCCGATAAAGTTGTTGATTCCAGGGAAAGCAAAGACGGAGAGGCCATAAGACGCAGACGGGAATGCTTAAAGTGCACAAAGCGATATACAACATACGAACAGATTGAGCATTCTCTTCCGATGGTTATAAAAAAAGACGGAAGGCGGGAGCCTTTTGACAGAAAAAAAATTTTAAACGGTCTGATTAAGGCATGCGAGAAAAGACCAATATCGCTTGAACAGCTTGAAGAAGTTGTTGATGATATCGAAAAGCAGCTTTACAGCAGAATGGAAAAAGAAGTGCCGGCTGCAATAATAGGAAGCATTGTAATGGAAAAACTTGCCGTACTTGATCAGGTTGCGTATGTGCGTTTTGCTTCGGTTTACAGGCAGTTTAAAGATGTAAATGCTTTTACAAAAGAATTAAAGAAGTTTCTGACAGAAAAAAATCAATGAAAACAACAAAAAGAATCGCGGAATTAAACCTTCTTGCCGCGGTTTTTGCGGTGCCTTTTATTCAGCATCCCGCAATTTATCAGAATTTAATTACAATAAGTCTTGCTTTGCTTTGTGTGTCATGTTTTATGGGATTGACATTAATTTCTTTCTCTTCTGTGAAAATAAATTACATAAATTTATTTTGGTTTGTTTTATTTGTTTTGGTCGGATTAAATGCTTTTATGTCTCCGTTGCCCCAGTTGTCTTTGAAGATAAAAGAGCTTGCAAGAATTGGATGTTTTTTCTGCATATCAATTTCCGCTTTGAATGCGGGAAATTTTCTGTTGGAAAAAGTAAGCAGATATTCTTTCGTGCCACTTGTTATTTCCGGAATTGCCGGATATATACAGCTGGTTGATTTTATTTCCGGACATCAGATTTTTTTTAATGATGCATTCAACGGCCGGATATATTCGCTTTTTGGAAATCCGGACTATTTTGCGGCATTTTTAATTGTGGTTATACCGATTGCTTTTTATTCGGGTAAAACGGGGCGTCTGGCCTCAATGCTTGTTATTCCTCTGCTTTTTATGACAAAAAGTTTCAGCGCTTTATATATTGTTGCGATAATGTTTTTGGCTGTAATCATAAAAGAGAAAACGCTTGGAAACCGTAAGGTTAATGCTATAATAGCGGTTTTTGTTTTAGTTTCTATGGGAGTTTTTTTTATTGTATGGGATAAGAAGGGTTCGGCGGAAATAAGAACAACACTTTTAAAAGCCGCATATCATGCCGGTATATCCGGATTAAGCGGCACAGGTCCTGGAAGCTATGTGATAGTTTCCCCAAAATATATGGATAAAGGCAAATCACACGATGAAGCCTATGCGCATAATGATTACGCCCAGATATTTGCCGAAAACGGTGTAATATTGTCAATTATTTTTATTTTGGGGGTAATTTTTGGGCTTAAAGCGTCTTATGATCTGGGATTTTCATATTTCCTGTCATCCGCGGGTATTGCAGTGTTCGCATTGTTTAATTTTCCTTTTTACATGGCTTTTGTTTTCCCTTTGTTTTTTGTTTTAACGGCGGGGCAGAAAATAAATACAAAAAATATTTCGGGAAAAATACTTCTTGTACCCGCTGTTTTTATGATTTTTTCAGCGGGTGTTATTTTGAAGGAAGGACATGTGCGCTATAAAATGCAGGCCGCTGTAAATTCTTTAAATAATCCGTCGGTGATAAGATATATAGAAAATAATATTGAATACATAAAAAGCGATTATTTGATTTCTTTTTATGCGGGTGTATTTTATGCTCTTTCCGGCAA
Organism: uncultured Spirochaetia bacterium; assembly: GCA_964417645.1. Lineage (GTDB taxonomy): Bacteria > Oederibacteriota > PGYV01 > PGYV01 > PGYV01 > CAYQIS01. The sequence continues at coordinate 107,980 of CAYQIS010000001.1, read as the reverse complement.
TGATACAAAGGCATTGTTTTTTTATGACAATTCATTACATTTGCATCCGTATTTTCATGGCGCGCTTTTTAATGCCGGAAATACATTGTTAAGGGCGGGTAAGCCTTCAGAGGCATTATATTATTATGAAAGGGCTGCGGAATTGAACGACAATTCGTATGGTTTAATTAATAATTATGCAGTTGCTTTGGCTAAGGCGGGAAGAACGGAAGAGGCGGCGATAATGATGAATAAGGCCCAAAGATTGATGAAAACGGTGCCATAATGTGAAATTCCGCCGTGTTTTTAAATTTTTACTTCAACAGACGGAATATTTTTGGTAAAATTAGGTATTTATTTTACAAGGAGCATGGATTGAAAAATTTTTTGGCGGCAGTTTTAACGGCATTAATTTTTGGATTAAATCTTTTTGCCGCACAGGCAAGAAATATAGAGCTTGTTGACATTCCCACGGGAAATTCCATGTTAAAGGGAGAAGTAAGATATAATTCCAGGTTTTATCCCGGAGGAGGAATACTTAACAAACTTTATGTGGGCATATTTGACAGACTGATGATTGGAGGGGCTTTTAATGTAAATAATTTGATTGGAAGCGGGAATGTTGAATTTGTTATACCGCCCAAATTTTTGGCAAAAGTAAGATTTACTGATGATGACGGAGCTGTACCTGCAATTGCCGTCGGGTATGAAGGCGAACGCTATATGGATGTTCAGGAAAGAGGAGCCTTTTTGGCGATAACCAAGGAAGCGGCTTTTGGGAATGTTTATATTCAGCTTTCGGGAGCTGCATATACAAATACATTCAGACCGTTTGGCAGAGATATTGATATTGGGGCGGGTCTTGCGCTTGCCATAACAAGAGAATTTACAATTTCGGCGGAATACGACAGCATAATTTTGGATGAAAGAGGACATATAAATGTTTCTGTAGGATATTATTTTGATCCAATACAGATAGATATAGTGTTAAAGTATGGAATGTCTGATTATGATATAAGACAGGCAAGACTTCTTAAAATAACTTATATCAGCTACTTTTAAATTTACAGGAGGAAATAATGTCCCAAAAACCGCTTGAGTTCGAGAAGCCGATATATGAACTCAAAAAAATGGTTGAAGACTTAAAGTTAAAATCAGGAGCTTCCAAGCATCTTAATGCAGAGAAAGAAATAAAAGCTCTTGAAGAGAAGATAAACAATATGAAACAGGAAATTTATATGAATCTTACGCCTTGGAATATTGTGCAGATTATGCGTCATCCGGCAAGACCAAGAGCGCTTGATTATATTAAATTAATATTTACCGATTTTAATGAGATGCACGGTGACAGATCTTTCAGAGATGACAAGGCGATGATCGGAGGTATTTGCAGTCTTGAAGGAATACCAGTGATGGTTATAGGGCTTCAAAAAGGCAAAGACACAAAAGAAAATCTTTTAAGGAATTTTGGCATGTCGCAGCCCGAAGGGTACCGAAAGGCTTTAAGGCTTATGAAGTTTGCCGAAAAATTTGGCTTGCCCGTAATAACTCTTGTTGATACCAGCGGCGCTTTCCCCGGAATTGAAGGGGAAGAACGCGGAGTTGCCGAGGCTATTGCAAGGAATCTTCATGAAATGGCAAGATTAAAGACACCCATAGTTGTTACAATCATAGGCGAAGGCGGAAGCGGAGGGGCATTGGGTATCGGAGTGGGGGACAGAGTGCTTATGCTTAAATACGGTTTCTACAGTGTAATATCTCCGGAAGGAGCGGCTGCAATTTTGTGGAAGGACAGCGGCAGGGCTGCGGATGCGGCGTCCGCTTTAAAACCAACCGCCAACGATCTTTTGTCTATAAAAGTTATTGATGAGATTGTTGAGGAGCCTTTGGAAGGCGCTCATACAGATTATGAAACCACAGCGGCCAACCTGAAAAAAGCGCTTTTAAGAAATATAAACGATCTTTTAAAAAAGGATGTTAAAACCCTTTTGAATGAAAGGTATGAAAAATTCAGAAACATGGGTATATTTAATAAAATATGAAAAATTTAGTTTCTAAGTTTATTATTATTGTTTTTTTGTTTAATTCTGTAATATTGGGGCTTGATACCCGTCCCCCCGAGGCGGAAGGCGAACCGGTATCTTCTGCGGAGAAAATTGTTGTTATAGATCCCGGGCACGGCGGCGCTGATTATGGCATAACCGTTAATATGACAAGCGAGAAAAATATAACACTTGATATTGGAAAACGTATTGCGAAAAAAATTAATTCCTCGCTGCTTGGCGTACGAGCGGTTCTTACCAGAGAAAATGATGACACAATAAGCGCCGAACAAAGGGCCGGTATGTCAAACTCAATAAAAGCCGATATGTTTGTAAGCATCCATTGCGATTATATGCCCCAAACAGGGATATCAGGAATTGCGATTTATTATACTGATGCCGCATATTTTGTCCCTGCGAACGAAGGTTCTCTTGTTAAATGGGAAGATGCGCAGTCCAGACACGGAGCTTCAAGCCGTCAGACAGCGCATACCTTATCAAAATATCTTGGGTCGGCTTTAATTCTTGAAAGGGACGCGCTTACCCAAACAGGCGGGGATGAAAAAGATGTGCTGCCGATTCCGGTGCGAGGTGTTTTTTCCGCGCCGGTATTTCCTTTAAACGGTGTAAACGCTCAGGCGGTTGTTATTGAGATAGGAAATATGAATAATCCGGTTGATGCGGGATATATAAGGGATGATAAATTTTTGGACAGCACGGCTTATCATATTAAAGAAGGAATAATTAACAGATTGGGTGCTGGAAAATGAGAAAAACGGCTGTTTTTATTTTGTCTTTTATTTTGGTGTTTTTTCTATACGCCTGTGATTCCAAAAAAGAGCAGAAAGCCGGAAATTCGGAAGTTCTTTTCGAGAAAGGTGACAAGCCTTTGGATGCATATATATTTTTTGTCAATCCAGAGAAAGAAAATTTTAAACTTTATAAAGCAACTGTATATGAATCGGATATACCCGAAAACAGGGTAAAACAGGCGCTTAATATTTTGTTTGCAAAACCTCCGGAAGGCTTTTTATCTCCTGTTCCTGCGGGATCCGAGGTAAAATCGGTTTATATGGATTCAAACGGAACTTGTTATCTGAATCTTTCGGAAAAATTTAAGACAGCTCTTCCGGGCGGGACGACAAATGAATTTTTTGCGGTGTATTCTGTGGTAAATACCGTAATGAAAAATTTTAAAAATATCAACGGAGTAAGGCTGCTTGTTGAAGGATATGAAGTTGAAACAATCGGCGGACACATAAAGGTATCCGGCATTTTAAGACCGTGAAATAAAAACGGCAGATATTCAAATTTCTGTTTTCCTTTTTGACATTTAACCGTAAAAATGATAAATTTATAAAACTTTTGCCTTAAATTATAAAGGTAAAATTTATTAAGCGGAGGAATCTTGGATAAGTACGAGCCAAAACAAACCGAACAGAAGTGGTATGAATTTTGGGAAAAAAACGGATATTTTCATGCCGATGAAAACTCGGAAAAACCGCCTTTTTCAATTGTAATACCGCCGCCAAACGTGACAGGTTCTCTTCATATGGGACATGCGCTTAATAACACGCTTCAGGATATATTGTGCAGATTTAAAAGAGCCAAAGGATATAATGTGTTGTGGATTCCGGGATGTGATCATGCGGGTATTGCAACCCAGAATGTGGTTGAAAGGGAATTAAAAAAACAGGGAAAGACAAAACACGATTTGGGACGCGAAGAATTTTTAAAAACCGTTTGGGATTGGAAAGAAAAATACGGAAAGACAATAATGATGCAGCTTAGAAAACTTGGGAGTTCGTGCGATTGGCAGCGCGAGCGTTTTACAATGGACGAGGGTTTATCCGAAGCGGTTAAGGAAGTTTTTGTAAGGCTTTATAAAGAAAATTTGATATACCGCGGTGATTATATAATTAATTGGTGCCCCAGATGTCATACGGCATTGTCTGATATAGAAGTTGAGCACAGAGAAATAAACGGACATTTTTATCACATACGTTACCCGTTTAAGGACAGGCAGGGATATATTCAGGTTGCAACGACAAGGCCTGAAACAATGCTGGGAGATACCGCGGTTGCAGTGCATCCAAAAGACCCAAGATACAAGGACATTCCCGAGGGTACGCTTTTAATGCTTCCCGAAACCGGAAGGTATATACCTCTTATAAAGGATGAATATGTTGACATGGAGTTCGGAACCGGAGCCGTTAAAATCACTCCGGCGCATGACCCGAACGACTTTTTAATAGGATTAAAACATAAACTTGAAATAATTAATGTGATGACCGAAAGTGCCAGAATGAATGAAAAAGCGGGAATAAACGGAAAATACGCCGGACTTGAAAGATTTGAGGCAAGAAAAAAACTTATTGATACGCTTAAAGACCAGGGATATGTTCCGAAAATTGAAGAGCATAAGCATGCTGTTGGCCACTGCTATCGATGCTCCACAATAGTGGAGCCTTATGTTTCAACCCAGTGGTTTGTAAGAATAAAACCTCTTGCCGAGCCCGCAATTAAGGCTGTTGAGGACGGCGGCATAAAGTTTACTCCGGATCATTGGAAAAAAGTTTATTTTGAATGGATGCACAATATCAAAGACTGGTGCATAAGCAGGCAGTTGTGGTGGGGGCACAGGATCCCTGCATGGTATTGTGAATGCGGCCAAATTATTGTTGAAAAGCAGGCTCCTGAAAAGTGCGGTAAATGCGGTTCAACAAAACTTAAACAGGACGAAGATGTTCTTGACACATGGTTTTCATCGGCTTTGTGGCCGTTTTCCACAATGGGATGGCCTGAAAAAACAAAAGAGCTGGAAAAGTTTTATCCGACTTCGGTTCTTGTCACAGGCTGGGACATATTGTTTTTCTGGGTTGCAAGGATGATAATGATGGGAATAAAATTTATGGGAAAGCCGCCTTTTTATGAAGTGGCAATTAACTCGCTTGTTGGTGACGCGGAAGGCAAAAAAATGAGCAAGTCAAAAGGCAATGTTGTGGATCCTCTTGATATAATGGCAAATTACTCAGCGGATTCTCTGCGATTTACAATGGCAACGCTTGAAACACAGACACGGTATATTGCTTTTACCGAGGAAAGACTTAAGAGCAACCATAATTTTATGAATAAAATATGGAACGCCAGCAAGTTTGTTTTGGCAAATCTTGAAGGATATGAGCCTGTAAATATTGAAGCCGAGTATAACAGGTTAAAGCTTCCTGAACGATGGATACTGGGGGAGCTGATGGAAATAAATAAAAAGGTTTCGGAAGGTCTTGAAAGATACAGATTTTCGGAAACTTCGCTCGGTATATATGAATTTTTTTGGCATAAATTCTGCGATTGGTACGTTGAAGCATCTAAAACGGAAGTATACGGAAACGACAAGGAATATGCAAATCTGGTTAAAAATGTGCTTGCAAAAGTGCTTAAAGATTCCCTTGTAATAATGCATCCGTTTATACCGTTTATTACCGAAGAAATATACCAAAATTTACCGAAAAACTTCAATGTTTTGGAAACAATTATGATGGAAAAATGGCCGGATATTTCAGAAACTTTTGTTTTACAGCCGGATATGAAAAAAATAGAGGAACTTGTATATCATATAAGGAATATAAGAGGAGAGTTTGGCGTATCGCCGGCAGAAAAGGTTGAAGTTGTTGTTGATGCGGGAGAAAATGAGAATATTTATAAGGCCAATATGGCAGTAATACTTCTTTTGGCAAAAGCCGTTTCTGTGACATTTTCAAAAATAAGACCGGAAGGCTCCGCGGAAGCAGGGTCAAAAGAAACCGGCAGGATATGGGTCATAATAAAAGGAAAAATTGATGCCGTAAAAGAAGCCGCAAGATTAAGAAATATGGCCGAAAAACTTATGAACGGTGTAAAAAATATTTCCGCAAAACTCGAAAATAAGAGTTTTATCGAAAATGCGCCAGAAAAACTTATTCAGGAAGAGAAAGCAAAAGTGGAAAAAATGAAAAATGATGCCGAAAGATTTAATAAAATGGCTGAACTTCTTGCCGGTTTTTAAAGAGGAAAAATGACCATACTTAAAAAATACGAAAAAGAGATAGACAGAATTATAGATATGGCCCTTAAGGAGGATATAGGTTCCGGAGATATAACAACGGAATTATTGATACCTGCAAGGCATAACATTAAAGCCCATTTTGTTGCAAAAGATGACGGGATTATCTGCGGTCTTCCGGTTGCCCATAAGGTTTTGAAAAAGCTTGATCCGCAGGTAAAGCTTGCCATTAAGAAAAAAGACGGTTCAAAAGTTAAATCAGGCGAAATAATTGCGGTTGCATCAGGGCATGCAAGGGCAATATTATCCGCGGAAAGACTTGCTCTTAATATTCTTCAAAGGCTGTCAGGTATTGCCACTTATACAAATAAATTTGTGGAAGCCGTTAAACCTTATGGTGTTACAATTCTTGATACAAGAAAAACCACTCCCATGCTGCGTGTTCTGGAAAAATATGCCGTTAAGACCGGCGGCGCGACAAATCACAGAATGGGTCTTTATGATGCCGTGTTGATAAAAGACAATCATCTGAAATTGATAGAAATTGAACGGGCTTATGTTGAGATAAAAAGGGTAATACCTTCCGATATGAAAACGGAAATTGAAGTTGATACAATTGAAATGCTTGAACGTGTAATTAAACTTGAACCCGATATAATAATGCTTGATAACATGAGTATAGAGATGATTGACAGGGCAATGGAAATAATAAAAAAATCCGGATGCAGATCAAAAATAGAGGTTTCCGGCGGAGTTGGCCTTCATAACGTAAGAGAAATTGCAAGACGAAGGGTTGATTATATATCTGTTGGATCCATAACCCACTCTCCTCCTTCACTTGATATTTCTTTAAGAATGTTATGAAGAAAAAAGAATGCGAGATCGAACCCCTGCATTTTAAGAATTTTAAAGTACTCCATAAATTTAAATCAATTGAATCAACCAATGACTATCTTAAAGATGAAAAGATATCAGCAGGCACTGTCTGCATATCCGAAATTCAAACGAAAGGCAAAGGCAAACACGGCGCAAAATGGTTTTCGCAAAAAGGCGGGCTTTGGTTTTCTTTTGTTTTGAATGAAAAGTTTGAAAACACTTATTTTTATGTAATATTGTCTTCCGTTGCGGTTTCTGCGGCGCTTGAAGAATACGGAATAAAACCCTTTATTAAGTGGCCCAACGATATAATGGTTAACCAAAAAAAAATATGCGGAATTTTGATTGAAAAAGACGCATATAATAAAAAAATTGTAACAGGAATCGGTATAAACATTAATAACAGATTGCCTGAAGATCCGTCGATAAATGCAACAAGCCTTAAAATGCTTAAAATAAAATCTTCCCCTGAGGAAATGTTTAAAAAAACACTTTCAATTGTCGATAATTTATTGAACACACGGTCGGAAAGAAAAGTTATAAAAGAGTGGATTAAAAGACAATTTGCGCTGGAAGGGAAAACGGTAAAAATTATGAAAAAAGGTATTATGAAAAATTATATTGTAAAGGGCATAACGAAAAACGGAACATTGAAAGTCACAGATGAAAATGGGAAAGTTAAAACAATTGAAGGCGAGATTTTTTTTAAATAACGGAGGACATTATGACAACCCTTGAAAAGATTATGATAGGTTTTTTTATGTTTTTTATTGCTTATGCTTTTTTTCTTCCGGTAACTCTTAAGCGCAGCACCAAGAGAATTGAAGAAACCCTTGAAAAAATAGAAGGTCTGCTGAGGGAAATTAATTTAAAAACAAAATAAATATTATTACCGGGTATAATCGGCATTAAATACAAGAATGCCTGCTATGGTTTTTGCGTCACGGATTTTCCCGGATAATATCATTTCAACGGCTTTGCTTAAAGTTACGGGAATTACCTTGATGTTCTCATCGAAGTCTTTTTTTAAAGGAGATTTTTGAAGTTCGTATGCGGTATAAACTTCCATATATTCATTCATAATGCCGGGGGACGGATAAAAGCCTGTAAGTTTTTTGAAAATTTTGGCTTTATAGCCGGTTTCTTCTCTTATTTCACGTTTGGCGCATTCCAAAAAACTTTCTTTTTTGTTTCTTGTGCCTGCCGGAAGTTCCAGCAGATATTTACCTGCGGCATAGCGATATTGTCTTATCATAAGTATGGTACATGGATTTTTTTTCAGGATCGGTATAATTACGGACGAACCCGGATGCTTAATCAGCTCTCTGACGGTTTTCCTTTTGCGTATAATAACGGTATCTTTGTGAATTTTAATTGTTTTTCCTTCGTAAACGGATTCTCTGGAGATTCTTTTTTCCATATTTTTAACTCCGGAATATTATTCTTTTTTCGGTTATTAATATATCAACGGATATGTCGTGCAATTCGGTTTGGATGGAATTATAAACCTGAAATTCAAAGCACGGGGAAATCTTAAAACAGTTCAGTTTCTCAAGAAGTTTGTCATAATATCCTTTTCCGTAGCCGACTCTGTTTCCCGAAAGATCAAATGCCAGGCCGGGGACAATCACCAAATCAAGCAAAGACGGATTTTTTAAAATATTGCCGCAATGAGGCTGCAAAATGCCGAAAGGACCTTTCTTAAGCACTGTTGTTTTTGTGAATCTTAATACTTGCAGCCTGCTGCCGTCTATTTTTGGCAGAAAAACATTACACCCTTTTCTAAAAAGATAATTAGTTATTTCTTTTATATCAGGTTCATAAGGGAGAGGGAAAAAAGTCATTGCGTTTATACCGGGAGAAATGTCAATGTTATTAATGAAATTATCGCATAATAGTTTATTTAAACGCAGCCACTTGCGTCTGTCAAAAGACTGTCTTATTTTTTTTACATCTTTTCTTGCATCTGATTTGCTTGTCATTTTACTATTTTACATTAAATATTCATTAATTCCAATAAATTCATTAATCTTTAATTACGAAAGCTGCAAAATATCTGTTTTCGTGTTTAATCGTTTAATCCTAAAAAATAAAACAGTTAAATCGTTTTAATAACTTCATGTTGTTGACTTTTGTTAAATTTTTGTTATAATTTTTTTAAGGAGGTAAAGCATGGAAAATACTTCTTCCTTTGAAAACAGGCGTGTTTTTAAAAGAGTGGACAGTGAAGTTGAAACAATCTATAAGGTAATGGGGGATCCCATAGAACTTGGTTCAAGCGGATATATCAGGACCAAAACTGTTAATATTTCAGGGGGCGGTGTTTGCATTAAAGTTAAACGTAAAATAAAAAAAGGCCACATAGTAAAAGTTGGCATTGAATTGTCGGATAAACCAATATCGGCTTTTTGTGAAGTTAAGTGGTGCTGTAAAGGAGAAGCGGGATTAAAATTTATTAAGCTTCAGGAAGAAGATACCGGAAAAATATTGACTTATGTAAGACAGTATAATTAAAGAGGTTATAATTATTTATGGAAGAAACCAAAACCAATAAAAGATATTATCCGAGAGCAAGCATAAAAAGTACGGTTAATTTCAAAAAACTTGGAGAAAATAATACCTCGCCGATTAATATTTATAACGGAGCGGATGCCATTGATATATCAAGAGGCGGAATAAAATTAAGAACATATACAGGAATGAATAAAGGCGATATCCTTCTTGTTGACATACCCATGGCGGGCAGAATTAAAAATGTAAATGCAATTTGTGAAGTTCGATGGACAGGCAGAGACAGCGAAGGACAAATGGCCGGCCTTTCATTTATGAGCATAAACAAAGAAGACTGCGAAGTTATAGAAAGCTTTGTTGCCGCAAGGCGCAAGCTTAATTAATTTCTCATATAACAATCAATTAACTTCCGTTGACACCTTGTAAAATTGCAAATATAATATAATTTCATTTCATTTTATTTTATTGTGAGGTTGTTAATTTGAGCGGTTTTACTGTATTGATTGTGGGCAGAGAAAATGTTGGAAAATCATCTTTGTTCAACAAACTTATTAACCAGCAGAAAGCGATAGTTGATGATTTTCCGGGTGTCACAAGAGACAGACTTTACGGCGAAGCGGAGTGGCTTGGAAAGACATTTACTGTGGTTGACACAGGGGGCTTGCTTTTTGAAGGTGAAGATCTGATAAAAGCCAAAGTTTTGGAAAATGTGAAAAGCATTGTGAAAGAAGCCGATCTTGTTCTGTTTGTATGTGATATGAAGACGGGACTTATAAATGATGACAAAAGAATATATGAAATGCTGAGAAAAAATGCAAAAGATGTAATTGTGGTTGTTAATAAGGCTGACAGTTTTAACAAGCTTGAAGGTTTGTATGAATTTCACGGTTTGGGAACGGATAAAATTATTCCCGTATCCGCCGCACACGGTTACGGGCTTGACGACCTTCTTGATGAAATAATAAAAAAACTTCCGGGGGAAGAAATAAAGAAATCCTGTGAAAAAATGTCGAAGATTGCAATAATCGGAAGGGAAAATGTTGGTAAATCCTCGCTTTTTAACGCTTTGCTGAACGAAGAGCGTTCCATAGTTACTGATATTCCGGGAACAACAAGAGATTCGGTGGATTCCATAATACAGCTTATGGATAAAAAATATGTTGTTGTTGATACGGCGGGAGTAAAAAAGAGAAAAAGAATTAAGGCAAAACCAGAAGCTTTCAGCATAGGAAGATCTTATGCAAATGTGAAAAAGGCTGATATGGTTATATATGTAATCGATGCGCGGGAGGGTATTACTGACACCGATAAGAAGCTTCTTGCATATGCTCTTGAGCATTATAAAGCCATAATACTATGTGTGAATAAATGGGACCTTGTTGAGCCTGGAAGGCGGGAAATTCAGAAAAAAGCTTATATTGATTATATAGGCGAACATTTAAAATTTATATCTTTTTGTCCTGTTGTTTTTGTTTCGGCGAAAGAGAAAAAAGGCATGGATGAACTTGTAAATGTTGTTTTTTATGTTGAAAAACAGTATAATTTTCGCGTTAAGACGTCTATTCTTAATAAAGTTTTTAGGGAAGCCGTTCACAGAAGAACTCCGGTTTCAAAAAAAGGTGTTTTGAAGATATATTTTATTACGCAGGTGTCTTCCGCGCCGCCTGTTTTTACCATGTTTATTAACAAAGAAGACAGAATGCACGAAAGTTATTTAAGATATATTGAGAATAAACTTCGGGAGTCTTTTGGATTCGCAGGAGTGCCCATTAAAATTAAGTTAAAGCAGAAAGAACGCAAGGAGGAAGAATGATGACAGCTGTTAATGTAATAACGGCAATAATAGTGTCTTATCTGGTGGGCTCGATACCCACGGGTTATATTGCGGTTAAAATTATAAAAAAGACCGATATAAGAACAATAGGAAGCGGAAACATAGGCGCAACAAATGTAAAACGCGTGCTTGGAATGAAGTGGTTCTTTGCCGTTCTTTTTATTGACGCTTTAAAAGGATTGATTCCGGTAATTGTATTTGGTTCTTCGGGAAATCCTCCTTATTTGCCGGTAATAGCCGGTGTTTGCGCCATACTTGGACATACTTTTACATGTTTCCTTAACTTTAAAGGCGGGAAAGGCGTTGCCACAGGACTTGGAGTTTTTCTTGGACTTGCCCCTTTGTCTGTTATTACTGCACTTGTTGTTTTTATTGTGCTTCTTTTGATGTATAGGTATATATCCCTTGGATCCATAGTTGCATCCGCGGTATTGCCTGTAATGGTGTTTATTTACGGGGAGCAGGGATACCTTAATCTTGTTCAATGGGTTTCTTTGTTGGCCGCGGTTTTTATAGTTTATAAACACAAGGAAAATATTAAAAGACTTATTGAAGGCAATGAGAACAGATTTGAATTTTCCGATAAAAGCCGTGAAAGAGGTAAAAAATGAGAGTGTCTGTAATCGGAGCCGGAGGATGGGGAACGGCGCTTGCGCTTGTGCTTAATTCCAACGGACATAAAGTGATACTGTGGGAATATTTTAAGGAATATGCTGAATTATTGTCCAAAAAAAGAGAAAATGAGAAATTTTTAAAGGGCATAAAAATACCGAAATCGATAAAAATAACTTCCGATTTAAAATATGCCGTTGAAAGCAGCCGGGTTATTGTTCTGGCTGTACCGTCGCATATTATGCGCGGTCTTTGCGAAAAAATATCGCTGTTAAATTATAAGGGCAAAATAATTATAAGCGTTGCAAAAGGCATAGAACAAAATACATTGATGCGTATGTCTGAGATAATAAAAGAATTGCTGCCTGTTTCCGAAGTTGCCGTGCTTTCGGGGCCTTCGCATGCCGAAGAAGTTGGAAGAGGAATACCAACCACGGTTGTTGCGGCCGCGGCACGAAAAAAGACCGTATTAATGATACAAAGAATGTTTTCCGGAGGCAATTTCAGGGTTTATGGAAATCAGGATATTATTGGAGTTGAATTGGGAGGAGCCGTAAAAAATGTTATAGCCATTGCTGCCGGAGTTCTTGACGGCCTTGGATTGGGGGACAATACCAAGGCGGCTCTTATCACAAGGGGTCTAGCGGAGATGATGCGTCTTGGAAAAGCAGCAGGTGCCCGTGAAAGCACTTTTTCGGGTTTGTCCGGGCTTGGCGACCTTGTGGTTACTTGCGAAAGCAGGTTCAGCCGCAACAGAAGTGTTGGCGAGCAGCTTGGGCGGGGAAAAAAAATAAGTGAGATACTTGAAAATATGGAAATGGTTGCGGAAGGCGTTAAATCAACTCTTTCCGTATACAAGCTTGCCAAAAAATTAAAGGTTGTAATGCCGATAAGCAGGGAAATATACAGAATTATATATGAAGGTAAAAATCCAAAGCATTCAATAAAAGATCTTATGAACAGAAAATTAAAGTCTGAAAGTGAATTTTTAAATGAGGATTAAAAGGGGGAAATTATGGAAATAAAGGATAAGACATATTATCCGATAAGAGAAGTTTCGCAGATAACTGATGTTAAAGAATCTGTTATCAGGTTTTGGGAACAAAATTTTGACGAATTAAAGCCAATTAAGAACAGGGTGGGACAGCGTAAATATACCAAGAAGGATATAGACATAATATTTATAATAAAGAAACTTTTGTATGATGATGAATTTAAGATAAGCGGCGCGCAGAAACGCTTAAAGGAAATACTTGCGGCTGAAGAAGGTCATCAGCTTGAACTTTTTCAATTTGAGGAAAAGCTTAACGAAAACAGGCTTGAAGCGGTTAAAAAAGACATAAAAGATTGTCTCGATATTCTTCAGCAGCCGTAGTTTTCTTTATTGAACGGTATGTGTTTGTTGTGTTAATATGAATTTTGTTTTTAATCTTTAATAAGTTTTTGGAATTTAAAATAATAAATCCAAGGACTTTGACCGCCAGGCTGTTTTATAAGACGCTTGGAATATTTTTGTTTGTTTTTGTAATTTGTTGCTATAAGGCGGGGCGTAGCGCAGTGGCTAGCGCGCCTGGTTCGGGACCAGGAGGTCGGAGGTTCAATCCCTCTCGCCCCGACCATTTGACAGCATAGAGTCATAGAACAGACATAAAGAGGTCGGGGCGTAGCGCAGTGGCTAGCGCGTTCGCTTGGGGTGCGAGAGGTCGCAGGTTCAATCCCTGTCGCCCCGACCATTTAAATTTATGTAACGGCAGTGAAAGGGATTGAAGGAAATTTGCCGCACGCGGTGCGTGAAAAGCGAGCAGTAGCGAGCGGAAGGCAAATTCCGGGGTCGACGAGGCCGAGTAGGCCGAGGTGACCAATCCCTGTCGCCCCGACCATTTAAATTTATGTGACGGCAGTGAAAGGGATTGAAGGGAATTTGCCGCACGCAGTGCGTGAAGTTCTATAACTTTTCATGCGGGAATACAAGGAGCTTAAATTATAATGCGGGTAAAAGTACTGGTTATTCTTGCGGTTTTGATTACACCTTTTGCCGTTTTTTCAATTGACCCTGTTCCCGTTGAACACTACCTTTTAATGCCCGGAATAAACGGCGGTTCGGGTTTTATAAATAATCCTTCCGCGTATTCTCTGCCTTATGGAAGTTTAAGCCTTGCGCTTCATAACTTTACATTTAAGGCTTCTTACGGAATACATGAAATGCTGGAAACAGGTGTTTATTTTGATTTTGGGGGAAATTCGGATCTTGTTTCTATATTAAAAAGCGGCGCTGTAAATGTAAAATTGACATTTATCAGGGAAACAAACGGTTTTTTTACTGCTGCCGCGGGAATTGAAAGGTTTCCTTTTAATGTTTTTGAGGATTTTCCGGGAAAAAATTTTAATTTTTACTCTGCCGTTTCCAGAAATGAATGGGGCATGAATTTTTCGGCAGGCGTCAAAAAAAATATAACAAACGGTGAGTTTAAAATAACGGATTGGAAGTTCATGACAAATGTATCAAGAGTAATAAACGATACCGTACTTGCGATTATTGAATACGACGGGCTGAATTGGAATGCTTCGGCCAAAGTTTCTCTTAATTACAATATAAGCATGGAAATTGCGCTTTTATCTCTTAACAGAATAAATGAAGCCGGGGAACTTGGCGCTTTGATAGAAAAACATTTTGTATTTGGAATTGTTTTTTTGAGATGATTAAAGGCAAAAAATTGACGATTAAAGGCTTGGTTCAGGGGGTTGGATACAGGCAGCATTGTGCGCAGGCTGCCCGGTCATTGGGTATAAAAGGGTATGTTAAAAACCTGATGTCCGGCGATGTTGAAGCTGTGGTATATGGCGATGAAGCAGATATAAAGGAATTTATAAGACAGATCACGGCACGCGATTTTGCATTTGAAGTGAACGAGGTTATTTCCGAAGATTTGGATGATAATGCCGGTGAATTATATGCCGGATTCATCATACGTTATTGAGGGGTGCATAATGGCTGCATCTGACAAAAAAAAGAAAAAAACAAAGATTGTCGGTGTTGAAAAAGAAGATAAAGAGACATTCTCTTTGGAACGCAAAGAAAATTCCAATTTCGATGACGATTTTCCTGATACCAAAAGGGATATAATATTGAGGGGAATTGAAAATGAAAAGGAAGATGATGATGTTCCGCAGGGAAAAGCCGAAGCACAGAAAGAAGCCCTGTATATATATTTTGATGAAATAAGGGCTGAGAAAGTTTTAAGCGAGGAAGAGGAAAAAGAGCTTATAAAAAAAGCCCAAAAAGGCGATAAAGAAGCCCTTGCGAAACTTATTAAGGCAAATTTAAAGCTGGTTGTCAAAATAGCAAAAAGATACGAATATTTCGGCGTGCCTTTGATTGACCTGATTGAAGAAGGCAATATCGGGCTTTTAAAAGCCGTGGATAAATTTGAACTGTCCCGCGGATTCAGGTTCAGCACATATGCAACATGGTGGGTAAAACAGTCAATAAACAGGGCAATTGCAAACCAAAAAAACACAATAAGGATACCTGTTCATATTCTGGATATTTATCACAGGTATTTGAAAACAGCCGAGGAAATGGTAAAAAAGAACGGCAAGTTCCCCGAACGCGGTGAAATAGCAAAGAAACTGGGTATAGATCCGTTTAAACTCAACGAAATACTAAACATAATTAAGACGCCCAAATCTCTTGATTTGGAATATGATAATGAAGACAGCGAGGGCGGCAGAACCCTTAAAGACACGGTTGAAGACGTGAACCAGACAAAACCAGATGATGAGTTTTTTGAAAGCGACAAGAAAGAAAAAATAATGGAGCTTATTTCACAGCTTAAACCAAATGAACAGAAAGTTATTATGTATCGCTTCGGGCTTCTTGATGAAAATGTTCTCACGCTTGAAGACATAGGAAAAAAATTAAAGCTTACAAGAGAGAGGATAAGGCAGATAGAGGCAATAGCCATAAAGAAATTAAGAATTCTTATGAAAAATTCTGATGAAATATAGGAGGAAATAAGTGGAAAAACTTATTAAAAAAGCGATTGTTGATGTTCCGGATTTTCCGAAAAAAGGCATATTGTTTAAGGATCTTATGCCTGTGTTTGCGGACGCCAAACTTTTTAAAAAGCTTGTTGCTTTCATGGCCAAAAGATACAAAGGCAAGAAGATAGACGCCGTTGTGTGCTGTGAGGCGCGCGGCTACCTTATCGGAGCCCCTCTGGCGGAAAAACTTGGGGCCGCGCTTGTGCCTGTAAGAAAGCCGGGGAAGCTTCCGAGAGAAACATACAAGGTATCATATGACCTTGAGTACGGATCGAATACTCTTGAAATACAGAAGGGCGATCTTAAAAAAGGGGCAAAAGTTCTTCTTGTTGACGATTTGCTGGCGACAGGCGGAACGATAGCCGCCGCCGCCGAACTTGTTGAAAAGGCCGGAGGAAAGATAGCAGAGCTTGCTTTTATTGTGGAACTTGATTTTTTAAAAGGCAGGGATAAATTAAAGAGCCGGAAGATATGGTCCGTTGTTCATTACTGATAAATTAAATGAGCGATATAATAGCGGCGCTTTTTGCAGCCCCTGTTTTTTTCTTTGCGGCTTCAGGCACCGGACTTTTTGCGCTTAATTTGATAAAAAGAGGGGGAGCTGAAAAAGACAGGGCTTTGTTCGGATTTGTTGCGGGTGCGGTTATTATACCTCTTGTTTTTTTGGTATTCGGAAAGCTTGGTATGTTCGGTTTTATGCACGTCTTTGGGCTGTCATTATTATTTATTGCGGTTGCGGCATTTCGTTTAAAACAAGTAATTGATTCATTTAAAGAATCATTTCATGAAATTAAATTTTCCGTAATTGGTGTTACAGGGACAATCGTGTTTCTTTTGTTTCTGCCAAGAATTCTTAATGTCTACTTTAATGTTTTTGCCCCTCCGATTGCATGGGATACACTTGCTTATCATTTTGCAATTCCCAAGATATACATGCAGGAAAAGGCCGTTACATATATACCTTTTATGTTTCACGCCAACTGGCCGCAGAATATGGAAATTTTGTTCACGGTAGGGCATATTTTGTCAGGCCCTTTAACCGCACAGGCAATTGCATTTTCTTATGCTTTTGTTCTTCTTTATGCGGTCTTCCTTTTGGCTTATGAAATGGCAGGGGCAAGGGCCGGCCTGCTTGCGGCCGCTGTTGTTGCCGCTTTCTCTGTATTTAAAAGGGAAGCCGTTAACGGCTATGTGGACTGCGGTGTTGCAATGTTTACGGTGGCGGCATTATATGGCGTAATCAGGCTGAAAAAAACAGGCTCAATGTTTTATCTTTACGCATCCGCGATTGCGGCTGCAGGAGCCGCGTCAGTCAAGATTTTGGGTCTTTTTTCGCCTTTAATTACGGCCTTGCTTGTACTGCTGCTTCCTTTTTTGGGGAAAGATGAAAACCCTGAGTTTAAAATAAAGGATGCCGCCATATTTTCTGTTGTTGCTTTTATCTTCTTTTTTGCATGGTATTTAAAAAGCTGGATTGACGCCGGAAACCCGGTATGGCCTTTTGCTTATAAAATATTCGGGGGGCTTAACTGGTCCAAAGAATTATCCGATTACAGGGCATTGTACTATGACACGCAGGGCAGCGGTAAGGGTTTGATTCAGCTGCTGAAACTTCCTTATACTCTGATAACTTCCAAGAATATGGACGGTTATGCGGGCAATCACATTATTCTTTACCTTGCCTGTCTGCCGGGATTCTTTTATATTCTTTTTAAAAAAAAGCCCCCCGAGCTTATTATCATTACGGCATTTATTTTTTCGTTTGTTTTATTTTGGTTTATGGCAACCCAGATGATAAGGTTTCTGGTGCCGGGTTTGTGCGTTATGGCGGCCGCGGCTGCGGCTGTTTTTGAAACATCACTTAAAGGACGCAATAAAATCCATTCGATATTGCTTGCGCCTTTTTTTGTTTTTGTGCTTTTGTATTCCTTTCCTTTTCGCCATGATGCTGACTTTTTTGGATTCAGGAATCTTACGGGTAAAATGGATGTCAAACAGCATCTTATGATACATCAGGACAACTACGGGCTTTATGAAAAAGTAAACTCGGATGATTCGATAAACGGCAAGATATGCCTTATAAGGGAGATAAGGGGTTACTACCTTGATAAGCCTTATGTATGGGGTGATCCCGCCAATCAGGGACTTATAACATATAAAGACGCCGAAACAGCGGTTTCGGAAATGAAAACTCTTTCAGTAACCCATATAATTTATAATGATAACATATATAAAAACGCCGTGAAAGACGGATATACACCCGAGGTAATGGCGGTAATCACTAAGATATTGAATGAGTATGCGGAGATTTCTTATTGTATAAATAATGTCTGCCTTTACAGATTAAAACAGCCATGAATAAAGCAAAAACTAATATGCTATAATAATTTTTATTATAATAATCAGGAGGCATAAAGTGAAAAGTGTTTCGGAGCAGCTTGCCGTAATTAAACGCGGCATAGTTGACATAGTGACAGAAGATGATTTGATAAAGAAACTTGAAAAATCAGTCAAAACCGGGAAGCCGCTGAATATTAAGTATGGAATAGACCCAACTGCAACGGATATTCATTTGGGGCACACCGTGGGGCTTAATAAATTAAGGCAGTTTCAGGATCTGGGCCATACCGCCATATTGATAATAGGCGACTACACGGCAATGATAGGAGACCCAAGCGGCAGGATGAGCGAACGCCCCCAGCTTGACAGGGACACGATAATGAAAAATGTTGCAACATACAAAGAGCAGGCGTTCAGGATACTTGACAAGGACAAGGTAAAGGTTGTATTCAACGGCGACTGGTTTGGGAAAATGAGCTTTATGGACGTTATAAAAATGGTTTCAAAGTTCACGGTTGCACAGATGATGGAACACGACTACTTTGACAAAAGATTCAAAGAAGGAGTGCCGTTGTCATTGCACGAACTTTTTTATCCGGTAATGCAGGGGTATGATTCGCTTATGATTGACGCGGATATTGAGCTTGGCGGGACGGACCAAAGGTTCAACGTGATTGCGGGGCGCTATCTTCAGAAAGAAAGCGGAAAAGAGCCCCAGGTTGGTCTTTTTAATCCGATATTGCCGGGGCTTGACGGAAAAAACAAAATGAGCAAGTCGCTTGGTAATTACATTGGTTTAAACTTTACCCCGGAAGACATGTTTGGCAAAGTCATGTCAATCCCGGATGACCTGATTTTTCAGTATTTTGAATTGCTCACAGATGAACCCATGGAATCCGTTAATTCAATGAAAGAAGCCGTTAAAAAAGGCGAAAATCCGATGGAAATAAAGAAAAAACTTGGTGAAAAAATAGTGTCGCGTTATCACGGCGAAGCGGCGGCCGCGCCTGCAAGAGCTCATTTTGAAGGTTTGTTCAGCAAAAAAGAAGTCCCTTACGAAGAGAACCTGATAAAGTGGGATTCAATATCTCAAGGTAAAGAAGAATTAAAAGCCGCCGAGTTTCTTGTTGTTACAGGGTGCGCCCCCTCAGGTTCCGAGGCCGGAAGGCTTATCAAGCAGGGCGCTTTCAGTATAAACGAAAACAAAATAGATGATGTCAAATATATACTGCATAAGAAATCACTTCCTTTTACATTCAAAGCCGGAAAAAGAAAATACGGCAAGGTGATTTAATTGCGTAAAAAAATGTTTTTCTGCCCTTATTGCGGCTCGCGTTTTGTTTTCAAAACAGACGGAGAGAGAAAGCGCCGCTGGTGCGAAAAATGCGGGGAGTTTTTTTATGACAATCCTCTTGTGGGAACGGCGGTTGCGGTTATCAGGGGCGATGAGCTGCTTCTAATAAAGCGAAATATCAATCCTGGAAAGGGTTTCTGGGCAATGCCAGGCGGATTTGTTGAGCAGGGTGAAAGCATTGAAAAAGCGGCTTTGCGCGAGCTGTATGAAGAAACGGGAATAAAGGGCAAGAAGCCCGTAATAGATACTGTATTTGCGGAAAATTCAATGATATACGGAACGGTTATAGTTCCTGTAGTAAGGGTAAATGATTTCTCCGGGGTTTTAAAACCGGGAAAAGACGAGCTTGAAGCAAAATTTTTCAAGATAAACAAATTGCCTTTTCTTGCTTTTTTAAGCCACAGAAAATACGCCGCCAAACTTAAGCGAATGAGGCAAAAATGAGAATAATTGCGGATCTTCATGTTCATTCTAAGTATTCAAGGGCAACAAGCCCGGGAATGAACCCTTCCGAGATATGTATGTGGGCGGACAAAAAAGGTATTGATGTGATTGCAAGCGGGGATTTCCAGCATCCTAAATATCTTGAAGAGCTGAAAAAAAACCTTAAAGAGTCCGGAAACGGACTTTATTCCGTTAAGGGTAAAAATTTTAAATCACGGCTTATTCTTTCAACTGAAATATCAAACATATTCAAGCAGGGTGGAAAGGTGAGAAAAATACATACCGTTGTAATTATGCCTTCACTTGAATCCGCCGAAAAGTTCTCCAAAGCGCTTGATGAAAGAGGAAACATCAATTCCGACGGAAGGCCCATATTCGGCTTTTCCGCCGCAGACCTGTTAAAAATTGCCAAGGACACGGACTCCGACAGCATGGTAATACCCGCGCATGTGTGGACGCCTTGGTTTTCTCTTTTTGGAAGCAAATCAGGATTTGATTCCGTTGAGGAATGCTACGGAAAGGAAGCAAAGCACATAAGCGCGCTTGAAACGGGCTTATCTTCTGATATCACGATGAACAGGCGGGTTTCGGCGCTTGATAATTATGCTTTTGTAAGCAATTCAGACGCTCACTCGCCTTCAAAAATAGGCAGGGAAGCAAATGTGTTGGACTGCAGGCTTGATTACGGGGACATTAAGAAATCTATAGAAAGCAATTCCCCGAAAAATTTTTTATATACCATAGAGTTTTATCCTGAAGAAGGCAAATATCACAACGACGGGCATGCGCTTTGCGGAATAAATCTGCATCCGCGTGAAGCGCTTGCAAACAAGAATAAATGTCCCGTATGCTTTAAGCCGCTTACTTTGGGAGTGTTGCACAGGGTTGAAGAGCTTGCCGACAGGCCGTGGGATTATAAGGGGAATCACATTCCCCAAAGGCACATAATACCGCTTGAAGAAATAATTGCTGACAGCATGGGGCTTAATGTGACAAGCAAGAAAGTTACGGCCGCTTATGAAGCCGCTGTTGCCAAAATGCCGGAGTTTAAACTGCTTCTTGACGCATCCGAAGATGAATTAAAGGACGCGCTTGGCGCTCGTGCCGCTGAAGGAGTGCTTAAAGTAAGGCGCAACGAGGTAAATTTGGTTCCGGGTTTTGACGGAGAGTTCGGTAAAATATCAATTTTCAGAAAACTTGAAGATACTTCCGCGGAACCTTTGGCTCCGAAATTTAAAATACAGCTTAACCTTTTTTCGGAGGATGAATGACAGGAAAAGTTAAACGAAAGTTTATTCTTATCCTTGTTCTTATTGTCGTGATTTATGCCGGCGCATGTATAAAGACAGACACGGAAATAAGGCGTGCAGTGTTAAGCAGGGGAATTCCTGTTGAATTTAAATTTGCCTTGATAACCGGCCCTTATACCATAACAATGTTTGGTGTTGAAAGCGGGAACATGAACGCATTTTCGGTTTCCGTAAATATCAATCTTTTGGGAATAATGTTCGGCAACAAGGACAGAAGCATAGACGGTATAAGCATATATGGAATGGAAATGATATTCGCTGATCCGGGCGGAAAGGAAGCGGAAAAAATAAATCACGCGCCTTTTGTGCTTCCTTTTATGAAATCATTGTCAATTGAAAACGGAAAAATTATTTACTATAACAGCAAAAGCGGCAATGATTTTAAAATAACGGGAATAACAATGAGAAGCAAATACAGCGGAGGCGGCAGGGAAAGCGAGCGTGTTGTACAGGTAAACGGTTATGGCTATCTTATGGGAAAAAAGTCCGCAAAGCTTCATCTTAAGCTTGATTACTATCCGTATTACAAGAATAAATTTATTTTTTCCGTTTTTGGCGTTAATATTGATGTGCGTGTTTTCTCGTCTGTGTTTGAAGGAGAAAATATTATAATTGAAAACGGTATTTTGAACTTTGTAACCCAGATTAAAGGCGAAAACAGGACGATTTATCTTAATAATATGATGCAGTTTAAGGGTATTAAGATTAATGAAAAAGAAGCCGGAATAAGGGAGTTTTTGGGTCTTTCATACGGGGACATACTGAGATTCAGCACTGATACGAAAGGCGATTTTGACTTAAGTTTTTCTTTTTCAATTCCGGATTCGGAGTTCACGGGAATTTTTAACAGATATGGAAAGGAATTTGAAAAAACTCTTAAAAATAAGGTTATGATGGGTGTGTTAACGGCGCCTTTTCGCAAAGCCGGTGAAATGCTGTGGGATATTACCGGCGGCGGTGTTAAAAAACTTTTTGATTTAATTACCGGAAATGAAAAAAAACAGGAGGCGGAAAAATGAAACCCAGAACAAGATATGTTTTGGAAGATCTGGCGGATGACAGCTGGAGGATGTTTAGAATAATATCCGAATTCGTTGAGGGATTTGAAGAACTTGGAAGGATAAAAAAGGGCGTTACAATTTTTGGTTCCGCAAGAGAAAAAGAGAGCTCAACCTATTATCAGGCTGCTGTAAGAACAGCTGAACTGCTCGCCTCAAAAGGATATACAATTATAACAGGCGGCGGCGGCGGTATTATGGAGGCCGGCAATAAAGGCGCCAGAAACAAGAAAAAAATGTCTGTGGGATTAAATATTGAACTTCCTTTTGAACAGCTGCCAAATCCTTATGCTGACATACAGATAGGTTTCAGGTACTTTTTTGCAAGAAAGGTTATGTTTTTAAAATATGCGGATGCTTTTGTGGTTTTCCCGGGAGGTTTTGGAACCCTTGATGAAATGTTTGAGGCTGTAACCCTGGTTCAGACGCACAAAGTAAAAAAATTTCCCATAGTGCTTTTTGGAAGCGAATATTGGGCCGGTCTTGTGGAATGGATAAAGAAAAAACTGCTTGCTGACGGATATATATCTCCGGAGGACATTTTTATTTTCAAAGTGGTGGACACGCCTGAAGCCGCCGTAAAGCACATACTTAAAAATAAAGTGAAGCACAGCAGGGCAAGAAAACATGAAGTTGAAGATTAAAGCGGTCTTTTTTGACGCTGGCGAGACACTGATTTTCCGCAATCCTTCACTTGCGCAGATAACAAAAGGCTATCTGGACAAAGCAGGGCATAAAATCAGTCTGGAAAGGCTTGAAAAAGTTTTAACCGACCGTGCAAAAGACATGAAAAAAATAGTGGAAGCCGGCAGGATGAATGATTCGCAAAAATGGGTTGTATATATGGATTCCGTTTTCAGGACGCTGAATATTAAGGACAGGGAATTAAACGCCATAATTCGCGAGAGGCTTAAAAACGGGACAAGTTTTCGCGTTTATCCCCACACTGTTGAAACCGTAAAAAAACTTAAAAAACAAGGTTATAAAACAGGCATAATAAGCAATGCGCCAAAGCAGCTTTTTTCAATACTTAAAAGGTGTAAAATAGACAATCTTTTTAACCCGATTGTGGTGTCAGAAGACGTGGGTTTTGAAAAACCTTCGCCAAAGATATTTAAGGAAGCTTTAAAACGTGCCAAAGTGCATCCTAATGAAGCTGTATATGTGGGTGACAACCTGATAGCGGACATTCACGGCGCGCTTAAGGCCGGCATTTATCCGATATGGGTTACAAGAAACACCAAAAATGCGCAGTTTACCTTCAGGGATGCGAAACCGCCTGAAGGCGTGCCCGTAATAAGGCATATCGGTGAACTGCCGGAGGTGCTGCGTGGATTATAAAGTGTCTGCTGTTGTTGCCGTAAGGTCGCTTTCTAAAGAAACCGAAATACTGAACAATCTTCGTGCAATAAAATTGCATGAAACGGTTATTGTGTCCGGTAAAAACCCGTCTGAACAGAGAAATCAGGCTGTTAAAGCGGCCTCGGGTGACATCATATATTTTCTTGATGATGATTCTGTCCCTGACGGCAATTCGGTAAACAGGGCTCTTGCATGGTTTAATAAGGATGAAAAAATTGCCGCGGTTGGCGGGCCGGCCCTTAATTTAAAAACAGACACGGAGCTTCAAAAGACGTTTCAGGCTGTATTAAGCTCTTATTTTGCAACAGGTAAAAGCGGCGCGAGGTATGAAAAAAGGGGCAACCCAAGGTATACAAATGAAAAGGAACTGATATTATGTAACCTGTTTGTTAAAAAAGATGCATTTACCGCTTTGGGCGGATTTGACCCGGAATTGTATCCCAATGAAGAAAATGAATTCCTTGACAGGCTTATAAAAAAAGGTTTTAAGGCATTTTACGACCCTGATATAACGGTTCGCAGGCCTCAGAGGAAAAGTTTTGAGGAATTCAGCCGCATGTGCTTCAGGTACGGCAAAGGCAGGGCTGAAGAATCCGTAAGGTCATTTAAATTCCAGGATATATTTAATGTTGTGCCGTCTGTTTTTGTTGCGTACCTTTTGTCTGTTCCTTTTATGCAGGGAATTGAATTTTACGCAATGCCTGCGTATCTTTATTGCGCTCTTAACGCCGTTTTTTCCGTTAATTTGATGTTTAAAACAGGGCTTTTGTCTTCGCTTGTAAATTCACCGGCTTCTTTTGCCCTGCTTCACGTTAACTATGGCCTGGGTTTTATGGCCGGATTATTCAATCATTTTTTCGGAGCCGCGAAACCCGTTTTCAGGACTATTTCAATAAAGATAATTCCGGGAGAAACAAAAAATGCCTGATAAAACCGCGGTTCTTGTGATGTCATCGCAGGCAAAAAACACGGGCTCCGCATTAAGGGCATTTTATCTGCAGAAATATTTAAGGCATTACACAATAACCGATTACATTGAGCCTCCTTTTAAAAGCATGCCTTTTATGCTGGATTTCCTGTTTTCAATGTTTTACTATTTTTTTGCATTGATGAACCGCAGAAGATATGATTATGTGGTTTTGGTAAAACCTTATCCAAACACGCTTCTGCCGGTTTTGCTGCTGCTTAAGCCTTTGGGCACAAAAATAATTGTTGATGTTGATGACCTGGACCACGGCTACAGGGCAGGGGTGATATCAGGGATCACAGCAATGCTTCAGAGATGGCTGCTGTCAATGTCGGACCATGTGACAACTCACAACGCGGAACTCATGAAGCTTATAGAGAAGCAGCACCCGAAGTTTAAGGATAAAGTTTACATGTTAAAGCAGTGTGTGGACCGCGAAGTTTTTGTTAACACTCCTTCGGTGAAATCATACGCCGCGCGGATAAGAAAAGAGCATGAAGGCAAAAAAATATTGTTTTACACCGCGCATCTTAACATAGCCTGCTATCTTGAAGATATACTGGAAGCTTTTATGCCGCTAAAAGACAAGTGCGTTTTAATAGTTGGCGGCGGCGGCCCGCTTTTAAATCATTATAAAAAACTCGCGGCAAAAATGGGCTTGTCTGACAGCGTTGAATTTACCGGCGAGATACAAAGGGGTAAAATCGCGGCATATATAAAGGCTGCGGATATATGCCTTGTTTACTACGCTGACAAACCCGTTAACCGCTGCCGCGCATCAATGAAACTTCGCGAATACCTGGCGCTTGCGTCCAATGTTGTGGCAAACGCTGTGGGGGAAATAAAGGATTTTAAGCGGTTCATATATATGAGCGGGGCATCTAAAGCGTCTTTTGCGGCCCTTCTTAAAAAGACAGCGGGGATGAAACTGAAGGAAAACACAAAAGCCTCGGCTTATATAAAAAAGGAATACGACTGGGAAAAAGAGGCAAAGAAGTTTTACGGGTGGATGAAAATAAAAAGATAGTTTGTGTAACTTTGCATTGGATGTGTAGAATTGCAATGTTTGTGTAAATTTGCATTGACGAATAAGCCTGCGGGAGATATAATTTCATTATGAAATATCTAAAAAGAACAATAGAGCCTGTCATAAAAGAGTTGTGTTCACAGTTTGCCGTTGTTGCGGTTACAGGGCCCAGGCAGGCCGGAAAATCAACCACTCTAAAAAAACTGTTTGGAAGTAAATACAGATATTTTAGCCTGGATGATCCTGAGATACGCGCTCTGGCGGTAAAAGAACCGAAACAGTTTATTGAAAGCATAGGCGACTATTGCATTATTGATGAAGCGCAGTACAGCCCGGATATTTTCTCGTATGTAAAAATTATGGTTGATTCTAATCCTTCGGAAAAGGGAAGATTCATACTTTCCGGATCACAGCAATTCCTTCTGATGAAGAGCATAACAGAATCACTGGCTGGGCGCGTGGGCCTTGTAAACATGTCGCCGTTGTCCATGGATGAAGCAATCCGATTTGACAAAAAAATCAGCGGAGAAGGCTGTTTTTATACTGCTTGCTTAAGAAGCACTTATCCCGAGCCTTTTATCAGCCGCAGGATCAATGTAAAACAATGGTTTGAGGCATATTTACAGACCTACGTACAAAGGGACGTTCGCTCGCTGTACAATGTCGGGAAACTTGAAGAATTTGAAGCTTTTGTTAAAATACTTGCCGGCCAGGCCGGGCAGATTCTGAACCTTAGCAGTATTTCGAAAGGTTTGGGAGTTGCAGTAAATACACTGAAAACATGGATATCAATATTACAGGCCAGCGGAATTATTTATATACTTTATCCATATCACGCTAATATTTCAAAACAGCTCACCAAAAGCCCTAAAGTTTATTTTATGGATACAGGTTTGTTGTGTTATCTGAATAAAATTGATTCTAAAGATGAATTGAAGAACAGCAGGTATAAAGGCTCTGTATTTGAAAATTACTGCTTAATAGAAACCCTGAAATATTTCCGCAACAGGAATGACGGCGGCAGGAAGCATCTGTATTTCTTAAGAGATCAGGACAGGCTGGAAATAGATCTATTAATTGAGAGTGGCAGAAGACTGCATCCTGTAGAGATTAAATTATCTGATTCGGATATAAAAAATGCAGCAGGAAAAATTGAGAAATTAATAACCGGATTTAAAGCCCTGCCTGTTGATACCGGTATCGTGCTTATGCCGGAAACTGATAGTGGAAATGTAAGCAGCCTTGTAAAAAAAATCGGACTTAAAGACTATTTTAAATACTTGGAAAGCATCAATGAATAAAATGAAACTTCACAAACATAAGAAAATATATAGAAATATGACCGGTAAAAACAGGCAAAGAAGTTTTACGGGTGGATAAAAAGATCTTACCCCGTTTCTTAAAAGGGGCAAGGATAACAGTTCGCTGTTGCTTGCGGAAAAGGAAAATGATAAACTGTCCAAGGTATACATAAACGACGGGACGGGGATAATCGGAATGGTGCGTTATATTTACAAAGACGACGGAACATTAAGCCACAAACAGCGCCTTAGCTTCTTATTTGACAGCCTTGGTTCTGTATCTGTTGTGACCAATGAAGTTGGGGAGGTAGTCACGCAGTACAGCTACACACCATACGGCGAACTCATGAACATGACATCTGACCCTGTGAATTCTCTTATGTTTGTAGGCAAGTATTTTTTGCGCTGAAAGGGGGCGCGGAGAAACGAGATGAGAATAAACCTTTGATTCCCTAATGCTACCTCAGGCCGCAGTAAAGTTATGGCTGGTATAAGGATTACGACAAAGGGTTAATATATTTCCGACACTATAAGAACATGTAAAATAAAAAAAAGAAAATAGCCGTAATAAAATAAAGTATACTTCACTGTTGTTTTTGATAAAATATATTTATAAAAATAACAGGTGAAAAATGACGAAAAGGTCTTTTTTAATATCAACAATCATATCCGTTGTTGTGTTCCTGGCGGTGATAACAAACGTACTGATGCATCAGGAAAAATTCTTTTGGGATTTTGCTTCGTATTATTATGCGGGTAAAACAGCAGCTGCCGGTCAGAACGCTTATGATGTAAATATTGTAAATGCGTTTAGGGCGCAGGATGGCCGGTATCAGGGAACAGTCCCGCCTTTTGTATATACTCCCGCATTTCTCTGGATATTTAGCCTTATCTCGGCTCTGCCGTTCAAGACAGCACTGTATATATCGCTTATTTTAAAACTTGCCGTAATAGCCATGCTTTTTATGATATGGCTAAAAGTTCTTAAAGATAATAACAATATTCTGATGCCATGGATAGTGCTTATAGGTTTTGGGAGTTCGTTGCTGATAGATGTTTTCACAGGGAATATAAGCACATTTGAACAGTTATTTTTATGGTCCGGAGTGCTTTTATACATTAAAGAAAAGCAATATACAGGCCTTTTTCTGATGATACTGGCCGGAGCGGTAAAAACAGTCATGTTATTTATACCTGTTGTATTACTGCTGCTGGAACACAGGCGTAATATAAAATTGATTATTACAGCAGGTATCATAATAACCGCGGCGGCTGCATATAATTATTTGACAATACCGCTTTCATCTTTTGACGGCGGGGCTTTTAATGCACCTGCATATGTGCTGCTGAAGGGGATAGTGATAAAATCTGCAGCATTGTTTAAATTGTCCGGCAATGACGATCTGATGACAGTTGTCAGTTTGTTTTACGGCATATATTGTCTTATGTTAATAATGATGTGGCTTAGGAAGACAGGATCCATGGATAAGACGGAAAAAATAATGTCTGTTATTCTTTTGTATTCTCTGATTAGCCCCAGGTTATCTGATTATAGTTATATTATAGCTGCGGTGCCCGTGATATATTTTGCAATTAAATTCAGATATAAGTTCATTGTTTTATATGCAGCCTGCCTGCCGTCTCTTGTTTATGGTTTTGGTTGTAATATATTTTTTATGTATTTACCGTTTGTTTTAATGTTTATCGTATTTCAATTCTTTTTTAGTTTTAGAGTCTTTAAAAAAAGTGACAGGCGGTGAACTTTTGGATAACTATCTGAAACAAAAGAAATACGCGGAAATGTTTAGATTTGCGGGGGGGTGCAATATCCTCGAACTTGGCAGCGGTGGAGGGGATTTCCTTAGAGCATGCGCTGAAGCCGGAATAAAGGCAGAAGGCGTAGACCTGATGCCAAACTCGGATAAAAAATATAAAGTGACGAGGTCGGATATTGTATCGTTCCTGAAAAAGAATAAAAGGAAATTCGGCGGTATTTATGCGAGGCATGTGATAGAACACTTTAGCCCTCAGGAACTGGAAGCACTCTTACGGCTTATAAATAAGAACCTGAAAAATAGCGGCAAATTTGTTTTTATATTTCCGAACATGTATAATATTCACGTCGCCACACAGGAGTTCTGGAAGGACATAACACACATAAGACCGTATGTTATAGAAGCAATCTTACCGCTGTTGGACAGATGCGGCTTTAATATTGTAGAGCATGGGGAAGACAAAGAAAGCAGGGATAATTCCATTGCGAAAAAGATAATGAGGGGAATAAGGCGGATAATAACAGGGCTTCCTGACGGCGCACCTGATTACTATGCGGTGGCGGTTAAAACCCGCGGTTTATAAAAATGCCTTTTAAAACCATTTCCCCAACCGAAGTTTTTTTGATATAATTTAAAAAATTAATTTTGATTGTTAAAATTTTATCGGGGGAAAATTGGAAAAAGAAGCTTTATATTATAAGCCTGTGCCTGTAGGCAAGGTGCGGTGTGTTTTATGCCCGCACAGGTGCACAATATCAAATAAAAAGTCGGGCATATGCCTGGCAAGGCAAAACAAAGACGGCGTGCTTTATACAAAAACATATGGCGGGGTTACGTCTTATGCTGATGACCCTGTTGAAAAAAAGCCGCTTTATCACTTTTATCCCGGCACAAAACTTTTTTCAATAGGCACATGGGGATGCAATTTTAAATGCACTTTCTGCCAGAATTGGCAGATATCGCAGGTTGCCGATGTTCCTCTGGAAAAATTCACTCCCGAGGAAATTGTAAGCATTGCAAAGGATAACGGTTCCACGGGTATTGCTTATACATACAACGAACCCACGGTGTGGTATGAATATGTAATGGACATATCAAAGCTTGCAAAAGAAAGCGGTTTGAAAAATGTGTGGGTTACCAACGGTTTTATCAGCGAGGAGCCGCTTAAAGATGCACTGCCTTACATTGATGCGATGAACATAGATGTTAAGGCGGCAGCGGAAGCTTTTTACAGGGAAGTTTGCAACGGCCAGCTGGAGCCCGTGATGCGCACTTTAAAAATGGCACACGCCGCCGGAGTGCACGTTGAAGCAACCACCCTTGTTATACCGACTTTAAATGACAAAGGCGATGTGGGGGAAATTGCGGAGTGGCTTTCTTCGGTATCGCCCGAGATTCCTTTGCACCTTTCACGCTATTATCCGCAGTACAAGATGGACATAGAACCTACGGAAATAGAGGTTCTTAAGATTGCCAGGGAAACGGCGCTTAAGAAATTAAAGTATGTTTATCTTGGAAATGTGCCGTCTGACGCCGGCGGGTCAGACACCGTGTGCCCGTCATGCAATGAGGTTTTAATTAAGCGTGACTTTTACAGCGCGCAGCAGCTGGGGATAGACGGCGGGAAATGCGTGAAATGTAAAACGGAAATATACGGGAAGTTTTAGATTCTCTGTTGACAATCAAAAAATCATCCATTACAATGGATAAAAAGTTAAATTTTTATCTATTATGGAGGATGATGTGACGCAATCAGACGTCCTTGAAATACTCAAAGACTGGAACCTGTGGGGCGGAAACGACATGGCTGAAGGCACAGCCAAAAGAAACTTAACTTCGGAACTTCTAGGGTATGAGAAATCAAAAGAAGTAATCGTCTTAAAAGGGCTAAGACGCTGCGGTAAATCCACGGTGCTGTATCAGGTTATGAAAGAAATCTCTTTAAAAATCGGTCAAAGAAATGTGCTTTATGTAAACCTTGAAGATCCAAGGCTTGTATTTGAGCGTAAAAACACTGATGCGCTTGAACATATATATAATGCCTATTTATCAGGTGTAAAACCAACGGGAAAGCATGTGCTGTTCCTTGATGAGGTACAGAATGTAAACGGCTGGGAAAAATGGGTGAGGCAGGCCCGTGACAGAGGTATAAAAATATATGTTACAGGTTCATCATCCGGTTTATTGTCCGGGGAAATTGGGTCTTTACTTACGGGTAGAAACATAAGCATAGAGGCTTACCCTTTTAGATTTTCTGAAATCATGGATATAAGCGGCGGAGTGACTTTAAAGACAGGAAAAAACAGAATAATCAGTCTGTTTAATGAATATTTGAAGTTTGGCGGATTTCCTGAAGTTGTGCTGTCTCCAAACGAAAGGGTAAAAGTTAAGCTGCTTAGGCAGTATTTTGAAGACATAATATACAGAGATATAGCCGGAAGAAACGGGCTGCGTGACGCGGAAGCGCTGAAAGAACTGGGTGTTTATCTGATGACAAATATTGCCGCAGAAGCCGGATATAACAGTATTTCAAAGGCAGTGGGGTCTGATTCTGTTGAAAAAATAAGAACATATGTAAACTATATGAAGTCAGTTTATCTGATTTATGAAGTTAGAAAGTTTTCTTTTTCAGTAAAAAAACAGCTGCGCGAGCCAAGAAAGATTTATGCCCCTGACAATGGAATAAGAAATGCCGTATCATTTGATTTTAGTCCAAATTCAGGCAGGCTGCTTGAAAACGCAGTATTTACAGAGCTTAGCGCTCGCGGAAGCGATATTTATTATTTCAGAGAAAAAAAAGAAACAGATTTCATTGTAAAAAACGGAAGCGCTTATGAAATAATAAATGTATGCT
The DNA here is from genome assembly GCA_964417645.1 of uncultured Spirochaetia bacterium. GTDB lineage: Bacteria > Oederibacteriota > PGYV01 > PGYV01 > PGYV01 > CAYQIS01. The sequence continues at coordinate 76,251 of CAYQIS010000001.1, read as the reverse complement.
ATGATTCGTCCGCGCCTGATACAAAGCAAAGGGAATACGATTCGCTTTGTCATACTATGGAAATATTTGGGGCAAAAAAGTCATTACTAATAACAATGGAAGAAGAACGTGAAGAAAAATATAAAGGCAGAAAAATAAGTGTGGTACCGGCATGGAAATGGATGCTGGGCTTAAAGGAGAAATAATAATGAAAAAATTTATACTTGCCTCGACCTCGCCAAGAAGAAAAGAAATCCTTACCAAATTTAAAGTGCCGTTTAAGATAATAAAACCCCGTGAAAATGAAGACGAATTAAAGCGCGCGTTAAAAGGCGCAATGCCGGAAAAAGTGGCATGCGTTATTGCTTTTGAAAAGGCAAAGTCTGTTGCTGCCGGGCTGAAAAAAGGAATTGTAATCGGCGCGGACACAATAGTTGTGCTTGGCAAGAAAAGGATAATAGGGAAGCCGCGCGATGAAAACGACGCCATAAAGATTCTTACCGATTTAAGCAGGAACACTCACAGGGTAATTACGGCTGTTGCGGTAATTGACGCGTTAACGGGGAAAACTGTTGTGTTTTACGACACGTCATATGTAACTTTTAAGCATATGAGCCCTGAATTTATAAAAAAGTATATCAAAGAAAATCATGTTATGGATAAGGCGGGCGCCTATGGAGCCCAGGAAAACTCGGACCCTTTTATTAAAAGCATAAAAGGTTCGTATTACAATGTGGTTGGCCTGCCTATTGAAAGGTTAAAAGCCGTTCTTAAAAATTGGGACAGAATATAATGATATAAATAAAAAAGCCTCCGCGTTTAAGAACGCGGAGGCTTTTTGTTTATTAAAGGTTTTCGGCAAATATTTGTATTTTTTCTTTTGCCCTCAGTGACTTGGTAAAGTCTTCGTAAACGCTTCTGAATTTAAGATTGCGGAGTTTTTCCGAAAGTTTTGATTTCTCTTTCTCGGAAATTTCCCTGCCTGACGGGGAAGCGGATTTAACGGTGAAAACATACCAGCCGTTTTTTCCTTTGGCAATCTTTGGCTGTGCGCCTTCTGTCATGTTAAAAAGGGTGTCAACCATTGTTTCTGATTCAAGCGTGGTTTTGTCGTTTTCTTTTATTCTGGGAGTGACGGAAACGGTTGCTTTCATTGCAGCCGCGGCCTTTGAAAAATTTTTTTCTTTTTTGTAAATGTCAAGCATCATGTTTGCCTTGTTCTCGGCAAGCTTCATGCCTTCGGCCTCGCGGACTTCGGCAAGCACTTTTGAACGCATTTCCGAGTAAACAGGGTCATAGCCGTTGTCTTTGTCCGTTACTTTTATTATGTGATACCCGTATTGGGTTTTTACAATGTCCGAGATGCCGCCTTTTGGAAGCGCAAACGCCGCATTTTCAAACTCGCGCACCATCTGGCCGCGCTCAAACCAGCCTAAGTCTCCGCCCTTGCTGCCGGAGCCGGGGTCTTTTGAATACTGCTTTGCAAGGGAAGCAAAATCCGCCCCTCCCCTTACTTTTGCCAGTATGTCGCGTGCAAGCGCTTCGCCGGAGCTTAACGCAGCAAGAGTAAGCCCCGCGGCGTCTTCGGTTATAAGAATATGAGACGCTTTAACGCGCTCGGGTTTTGCGTATTTGTTTTTGTTTAATGCGAAATAATCCTTAAGCTTGTCTTCGTTTATGTTAAGTTCTGAAAGGAAATTGTTATAGTTGAAATATACATATTCCGCCGTAAGCGTGCGGGAGCGCAGCCTTGCATAATCTTCTATTTCCGGAGCGGAAAGTTTTACGGAACTCATCAGGGCATTCTGCACCTTGGCAACAGTCATTTCCTCGCGGCGGCTTTCTTCATATGCTTTTGGGTTAATTCCCTGATTTGCAAGTATTGCCTGGTAGCGGTTAATGTCAAATTTACCCTGTTCGTTTGCAAACATGCGCTCGCGCTGGATTGCGGAGGCAACTTCCTGGTCTGTAACTTTTATGCCGTTTTGTGCCGCGAATTTAAGGACCAGTTTTCTGTCAATCAGTTCGTCCAATATCTCTTTTTTCACTTCTTTTTCGCGTTCTTCGGTCATTGTTATGCCTTTTTCCTGATAATCATAAAGAACGTTCTGCCATACCCTGGAAAGTTCTGTATAACCTATATAATCCTTTCCGATTGTGGCAAGCACCTCGGGATTTTTGCCGTGGCCAAAAGGGTTGGTGCTCATTATTACAAAGCCTATAATGAAAGAAAGTATTACAAGCGGTACGATAATAAGAAGGAATTTTTTTGCGCTTGTGCGCAGCGCGCTCATCATATGAATCCACCTCGTGTGATTTTTTTGCAAAACGGGATTAATTATATAAGGAAGGCGGGGGATTGTAAAGTGATTTGTATTTTTTATAAGTTGACAAAGAAAAATTTCAAGATATAATTCATTAAAAATGTTTAAAACCTTTGGGAGGTTTTATGAAAAAAGCGTTAATATTCTTGTTGTTAGTTTTTGTGTTTGCTTTTAATGTTACGGTTTACAGTATTGAGGGGGTTGATTGGATATGTTCCACTACAAATGCTCTTTTTTCTGAAAGGCACAGCAGCGGGATTGTTTCTTTTAATGGAAAAATATGGCTTGCAGGAGGAGCGGAAGCTGTATATCCACATAAATCTGATGTATATTATACTTTGGATGGCAGAAATTGGACGTTGGCAAATGCTTCGGCTGAATTTGGTCAAAGGTCTGCTTTTCCTTTGGTGGTTTTTAATAATATATCAGGCGGGCCCAATCCCGGAACTGAAAAAATGTGGTTAATAGCCGGTGAAAGAAACGGTCTTGCTTTAAATGATGTTTACTATTCTGAAAATGGAATAAATTGGTATGCTGCCGCCACCTCAACAGCAATGCCTTCCAGACATGCGCATTCAGTGCTTGTTTACAAAAATAAATTATGGGTCATAGCAGGCATGGGCAGCGGTGGTTCTCCTGTTTATAATGACGTTTGGTGGTCTGTTAACGGGGTTGATTGGTATGCAGCAACAGAAAATGCCGCTTTTGGTAAAAGAAGTGCTTTTGCTGCAGCTGTCTTTGATGATGGAACTGGCGAAAAAATGTATGTTATTGGCGGGTATACGGGTACCGCTGACACTAATGATACATGGTCATCTGAAGACGGAATAACATGGAGCAGGGTTTCTTCAAACGCAGGTTTTGCTCCAAGGCGTGCTTTGGGGTCTCTTGTTTACAGGGACAGGCTGTATATTGCAGGTGGCTTTGATTCCACAAAACTTTATGGAGATGTCTGGTATACTTTAAACGGTTCTTTATGGACAAAATTGACTGATGACGGCGGTTTTGGTGCAAGAGAAGTATCAACCGGTTTTCTTGCTCATGATTCAAAACTTTGGATAATAGCAGGAGGCGGATACGGACCATATAAAAATGATGTATGGTATTCAAATGTTTCAACGCCTACATACATTATGACAAACACATATACGCCAACAGCCACCGCTACATATACGCCCACGGCAACCATTACCAATTACCATGTAAGGATAAACTGCGGCGGTGGAGATTACACCGACACGGACGGGAAGCTTTGGGTTGCAGACAGGGGATATGACCCTGTAAACGGGAATACGTTTGGATGGGAACCTGCGGCAAGAATACAGTGGGTTGACGGTTATGCAGGGACGTATAACGGCACATCGGACAAGGAATTATATAAGACGCACAGTTATGGTTCGGATATGGGATATTATTTTGATGTTCCTGAAGGGTATTATACAGTGACGATGAAATTTGTGGAAGTTGGAGCCGAGCAGCCCGGGCAGAGGGTATTTGACATAATGGCGGAAGGAAATGTAATAGTTGATGACTTGGATGTTTTCTCAAGAAGTCTTTCAACGTATGGAGAAGGCAGGTATGGAGCGGTAGATGTTACGGTGAACAATATTTATGTAAGCGACGGACAACTTACGCTTGAAACAAGCGCATCTGCAAATGTTGGATTCTTCTGCGCGATTGAAGTGATAAAGCAGCCGGGAATAATTCCTACGCCCACGGCAACAGTAACGCCAACGACTACATACACGATGACAAACACATATACTCCAACATTCACTGCGACATATACGCCCACGCCCACTGATACGCTTTATTTATTTACTCATACGGTCACTTTTACACCAACGTTTACATTCTTTAATACCAATACACCCTTGCCGGTTTTCACAAATACTCCGGTCCCTGCCCCGACTATAGAAGAAGGTAACAGCGAACCTGTACCGAATATAGGAAGAGACCAGATAAAGATTGTTTTTAATGTAAACAAGAAAACAGACTGCAGGGTATATATATATGACTTCACAGGAAAACTGGTTGATGATTATTCTATAACTGCAGGGCAGACAACCAATGACAAATTATATAAGCTTAAAATAGATACAAGCAGATATCCGTCCGGTGTTTATTATTATGTTATAGAGGGTATAGATGAGGACGGGAAAAAAGTTGAATTTAAATCCCAAAAATTTATGATTAAAAAATGAATAAAATTAAATTTGTTTTTGTAATTATTACATGTGTTGCTAATTACTTGGGTGCTGCTTTTATAGAAACGGAAATAGGCAAAGGCGCCAAGGGCACAGCTATGGGAACGGCATACACGGCGTATTCTTTTGATTCTTCCGCTATCTATTGGAACGCGGCTGCTTTGTCGGAGATAAAAGAAAATCAGATAAGTTTTTCATATAATAAATGGTTTCTTGATTCTTCGTACAAAGGTATGGAGGCGGCTTTTAAAATGGGGGGAGGAACTTTTGGGGCAGGATTTTCTTATGTTGATTTGGGTGAGTTTAATTATATTGATGAAGATGGTTTTTTAACAGGAAAAACTGTAAAGCCGTTTGTAATGGGAGCAACGATTGCCTATGGAACACAAGTTATGTCTTATTATGAAGATGAAACTTCCGCTTCGCCTTCTATAAGGTTGATGTCAGGTCTTGGGTTGAGGTATATACTTAATAACGACGGGTACGACATTGCATCTGCCATAATGCTGGATTTTGGCACGGTATTTTCTTACAGAAAGTATTTTGATATCGGTATTGCAATTAGAAGTATTGGTATAAGCGATACGGCAGAAGGTACTGTGCCTTCTGTTAACGCCGGGATAAGCGGGTTTGTAATAAATGACAGCATAAAAAAATTAAGGTTATCTTCGGACGTGCATCTAAGATTGGATAATACTGCTGAATATTGTGCCGGAGCAGAGCTTGCTTTTGTTTCCTCGGTATTCTTCAGGGCAGGTTATGTATATTCGCCTGATTATAAGGGAGCGGCAGGAAGCGTGAAAGGTTTTAATGGCGGTGCCGGCATACGAATAGACAACTTTAGCATTGACTATGCAGCCGCATCATACGGTGGATTGGGCATAAACCACAGCGTTAATCTATATTGGTATTTCAATTGAAGGATTCGCTTAATAATCTTAAAATAACTGTGCCTTTTTCAAGAGGTTAATATGACAAAATGCCTTGTTTTACTTACATGGAACGAGATAGAAGCCGTAAAAGCCTTATATGATAAAATACCAAAAAATTACGATGAAGTATTTGTGATAGATCCGGGCTCTAAGGACGGAACTCTGGAGTTTTTTAAGGAAAAAGGCATTCCCGTCCATATTCAGGAAAAAAAGGGCAGAGGCGTGGCATTCCTGATGGCCGCAAACATGAGTAAATCAGATCTGATACTTTTTTACAGCCCTGATGGTAATGAAGACCCTGAGGATATTGACAGGGTATTTGCAAAACTGGAAGAAGGAGCGGATATTGCGATAGCCTCGCGTTTTGCCAAAGGCGCCAGAAATGAAGAGGACGGGAAAATTTTTCCCTGGCGCAAGTGGGCTAACCAGATATTTACATGGCTTGTAAATATAAGTTTTAATCGCTCAGGCACATATGTAACCGATACGATAAATGGTTTTAGGGGTTTTAAAAGGCAGGTTCTCTTGGAACTTGGGTTGACAGCGGAAGGCTTTGCGATTGAATTTCAAAGTTCAATTAAAGCCTTTAAGAAAAAGTTAAAAATAGTTGAGATACCGACAAAAGAAGGGGACAGAATAGGCGGAGAAAGCAAGGCCAAGTCAATTCCTACAGGAATTAAATTTTTAAAGCTATATCTTAAAGAACTGTTTTCGAAATAAAATATATTGGAGAATTTTTTAATTGAATAATAATTATTTGTACCATCTTTACAAAGAATATAATAGATAAAAATTTTATGGGAAAGTTTTGTATGAGACCTGGCTGGATATTAGTTAGAACGTGGCTGTGTATAAATGCTGATATAAAAAATTTATGTAAAGATTATTTAAAAAAGTTATGGTTGAACAAATATTGATTGAATTCCGGGAAAATATGCATAAATATAAAAACGTTAGAATTGCGGTTGTAAACAGTTACAGTGCGGATGCCTTTGGTCATAAATTTAATCCTGACTTGCTGATCTGAAACAACAGACCCTTATAATAAGATTTATAATTTTGATAAATAATATAAGTGAAATTCAAAAACCAAAAAAATGGGTCAAAAAAGAGATTAATAATGTAATTTTATTGTTTGTGAGCAATATATTTTTAAATATGAGAATTGAAAGAAAATACTAAAAATAAATTAAAATTTCGAAAAGAATCTCAAATATTAAAGTTATGTGTGATATCAGGATTATTGATGATTATAAAAAGGGTGAGAGTATTTTCTGTTGCTTAAATTTAAAAAATAGTTATGCTGATAATAGATAATTATTTCCAAATGTTTAAGATCATAAAATAATTGATTGTTATAATGAATATTTTTGGTAAACATATTTTAAAGCTATTAAAGGAGATTAAATGAAAAAAAATATTTTGTTTATTTCGGCGGGTGTATTGGTTGTTTTGGCTCAAGTTTTCGTTTTTGTAAATAAGATGCCGGTAGCTGTTATGCTTATTGGATGCGCGGCATTGTGTTTGTTTTTTTATTATGCGCAGATTGGTTTGAAAAGCATTTCGTTTAATAAACCCTTAGATTTTATAAGGCCGGTTATTGCTATACTTGGCGTTATTGCCGCAGGTATGGCTTTATATAAGCTGAAGCAGAATCAGTTTTTGGGATTTTGGCTTTTTGTATTATCGGGTCTGTTTTTGGCTTTTTCTCGTAAACCATATGAAACCGGAGAAACAGATTCGGAAATAAAAAAATTAACCATAATTGAAATTGCGCTTTTTGTTATTCTTGTGGCTTTTGCCGCGGCAACCAGGTTTTATAAACTTTCGGATTTTCCGTCAGGCGCAGCAGGTCATGAGGGTGAAATGGTCGCCGAATGTCAAACGTTGGATAAATATCCGAAATACGTAGCTCATATTCAAAATGGAGATATTAACTGGCCAAGCCTTATATTTTATCAAGGCATTGCTTCTGCGCGAGTTTTTGGCTGGACAGGCGGCAGCTTTAGAATTCCTGCGGCTGTATGGGGATTACTGTCAATTATAGCCATGTATTTCTTTTTGCGTAAATTTACATCAGTTTATTCTGCGTTTGCATTTAGCTTGATGTATGCTTCCTCTTTTCAGCACATGGTTAATTCACGCTGGTTTTTCCCTGGAATAATACTTGTAACAGCGCCTGTTTTGGGTTTTTATTTTTTAATCACTGCCGCTGAAAGGAAAAGCAGTATTTTATATATTATTGGAGGATTAGCATCTGGGCTTGCCATACACGGGTACTATCCGGGACGAGATGTGCCGCTTATTTTTATAATTTGGTTTATTATGGCAATGATATTCTGGAAAAAATACGGTATCAGTTTAAAACATATGTCTATTTTCTGGATTGGTTTTATAGTCTCGGCGGGCCCCGTTATTTATTACGCTTTAAAGTATCCCGAGTATTACTGGAATTATTTTCAGCATGCTAACCCGAATAGGGGAGCCGGCATAATGGGATATATAAAAACTATAAGCAATGTAATTCCTGATTACGCTAAAATGTTCCATTTTTCGGCTGATTTGGATTATAGCACACATATAGTAGGCACGCCTGTGCTTGAACCGGTCATGAGGTATTTTTTCCCTTTGGGTTTTTTTATGGCAGTTTTTATTTTTTTTAGACCAATTCCTGCTTTTGCCTTGTTGTTATTTTTTGCAGGTATGTTCCCTGCGTTTTTAGGAGGCGCTGGATTCGCGCACCCTACCACCAGAAGAATTATAATGGCCATACCTGCACTTTATATTTTCGGGGCACTTGCCATGGAACAGTTAAGCGCAGCGCTTAATCCGCAAAAAAATAAGATATTCAACTTTGTATTTGGATTTATCCTTATTCTTTTCGCTTTTTGGACGGCAAATGACACCGTGAATCATTATTTTGTGAAATTTGATAAAGACCCGGGAGCCAGGGTTGGCAGGGGATATTTTGTTTATCTTGCCGGTAAGGAAATAAGGCAAAATAAAGAAACTGTTAATTTTCTAAGTCCAAGTTTAACAGCATATTCAATAACTCCAATGCTTATTGATATTGACGCCAAATGGGAAAATAAAGTTTTTAGTGAAGAAATGCTTGTTATGAGTGAGGATAAAGATCATTTACTTTTAATGGAAGGAATTATGGCGCCGGCATCGGGATGGTTTAAAAGTGTTTTTAAAAATGCTGACATAAAAATTTATGAAGAGACGGATCAAGAAAACAAACTTTTTACGGAGCCATCTTATAGTTATAAGATGGCTCCGTGGGTGCGTCATAATGAACCTATGAATGAATTTACTTATCTTTTCAGGGTAAAAATACCAAAACAGGATATAGTTGATTTTCATTCTTTTCTTGTTAAAGAAGGTTTTATAAAAAATACACAGCAAAGCTTTGAGATATACAAAGGCAAGATATTAAATATAAAGTTTGCGGTAATTTTGCCTGACGGTGTAAATACTTTTTCTGTTAAAACAAAATGGCATGGTTGGACAATGAAATTAAATGGTTTGCAAACTGCTGTTAATGCAAAAATAAAACCTGCAGCAGGAATTAATTTTATAGAATTGTCAGGAATTGTGCCGTCAACTGTTAATTCTGGAAGCCCTTTTATAATAGAAGCTGACGGAGGGGATATGTTTGCTGCAAACAGGGTTGTGGCAATCGGCGAGCAGCATGGTTTTGAAGCGTCTTTTACCAATGGATACTGGCCTTCAGTTTTTAACCCTGTAAAAAAACGCATGGAATTTTTTCCCGCTAACAGGTATCATGACCCGACAATTTTGCCGCTGCCTTTTACCGTGGAGTATAAAGGATATATTACTTTTCCTGAAGCAGGGAAATACGAAATAACAGGGCCCCAGTATTCCGACTGTATAGTTTATCTCGCTGGGAAAATGGTATATGATTCCAGAAATAAAAGAGAAAACCCTTTTAAAATGTCTGTTAATGTTAATAAAGGTCAGAAAGTGCAGATAAAAGCTATGCAGGCGATAGGAGGAGAGCAATTAAGCGTTAGAGCTTTCTCTTTATATTATTACAAAGAAGGAATGAAGCGGAAAATGTCGGTGCCTGTTGAATGGACAAACCCTTATTAATTCATTGCAATTGACTAAGGTTTTAAATTTGATAAAATTAAAAAAAAATCAGGAGGAATAAATGGCAAAGGCAAAGAAAAAATCTGCAAAGAAACAGAAGATAGTTTCGGAAATTAAAACGCTTGAACCCATAAATAAGGCGGTTGATGCTAGACAGAAAAAAACAGGACTTGTTGCAGCTGTAATTACTTTTGTACTGTTGCTTGTTGTTGCCGAAATATTCTTTGTAATGAAGAAACAGGCACAATTAAATAAAAAACCTATTTTATCCAATTTCTGGGTATCTCAGCAAAAAGGCATAACAGGAATGTCCATAAGCAACGAAAATCTTTTTATAATAGATGGCCCTCATAATGAAGTCCAGCGATATAATAAAAAAATTGGAGATTTGCTTGATGTATTTGTCACGGAAAAGCCTCCGGTTGGAGCCGTGGAATTTGCTAATGGAGATGTTGGTATTGTTGTGGCTAATGATCCTTATTTAACCATATATTCAAATAAAAAGATAAAGAAGAAAATATTACTTGAAGGTATAAGTCAGCCATACGGAATTGTAGGAACTGCTGATGACATTTTTTTTGTATCTGACAACATTACTGGAAAGATTGTTAAGTTCTCGGTTGATGGAAAAAAGATTATGGATTTTGGCGGTAAAGGAGAAGCGCCGGGAAGATTCGTCGGCGGAACAAAACTTTTTAAGGATAAAGATGACAATATATTTGCGCTTGACGGTAAGACTGTTCAGGTTTTTAATTCGAATGGAAAATTTTTAAGAAGGTTCATATTGAAAATTGAAAAAACAAGCGGTCTTGAAAATCTTGCAATTACACCTGACGGAAACGTATATGTTAACGATTTTAATGGAAGCCGCATCATGGTATTTAATCAAAAGGGTAAAAATTTAGGTAATTTTATAAAAGACAGCAGCGGAACATTCAGCATTACTTATCCTGCGGCTTTAGCCGGAGGATTTGATGGTTTTATTTATGTTTCCACGCATAAGTTGGCAATTTTTCAGCCTATAGAATACTAATTGCATGTTAAAAAAAGTTGTATTTATTGATCCCAAAGGTGTTAACAGGGGAATAAATAATGGTATAGCATCTTTGATTAGTGTTGTTAAAGCGAATGGACATGAAGCATTTTTAATAGACTTTAACAACACTAATCATAAGATTGATAAATATGACGGGTTGATTTCGTCCGCGGACTTTATAGGCATTTCTGTTAAATCCTCGACATGGAAAAATTCTCTTGAGATTGCAGAATATTGTAAATCCATAATGAAAGAAACCGCGGTTATTGTTTGCGGTGGGCCGCATGCGACACTTGATTATAAAGGGGTTCTTAATTCCGATGTTTTTGATTTTGTATTTCTTGGAGAAAGTGAAAATGCAATCGCGGATTTTTTAAATGGCGCAAAGCCGGACAGTATAAAAGGAATTGCTTACAAAAATGAGTCCGGTGATATTATCAGCAATGGATTGAATATTCCCGAAAATCTTGATGAACTTCTTTTTCCGGATTTTGAATTATTTAACAGGGAATTATTGGAGTCATACCCTTTATTGACTAGCCGTGGCTGTCCATATGAATGCACATACTGCAGCGTGAATAAAATATGTGGCAGCAGAAAATGGAGAAGCAGAAGCCCAGAAAGTATAATTAAAGAAATTAGAGTCAATGCAATAGAAAAATTTCATAGCAGAGAAATAATTATTTTGGATGACAATTTTACGCTGAATAAAAAAAGGACTTTGAATATTTGTGAACTTATGGCTAAAGAGTTTCCTGATATAAAATGGGCTTGTCCTAATGGAATTCGCGCTGACAGGCTTGATGAAGAGACGGTAAGCGCAATGAAAAAAGCAGGATGCGCATATGTAAGCATTGGGGTGGAATCATTGGATGAAAGTGTTTTTAATTCCGTGAAAAAAGGAGAAAAACTTCAAGATATAATTAATGCCATAAAAATATTGAAAAAATATAAAATTAAAGTTACCGGATTTTTTATTATAGGGCTTCCCGGAAGCAGTTTTGAAAAAGACTTAATTACTTTGCGAAAATCAAAAAAGCTTAAACTTGATAATGCTTTGTTTGGAATGTTTGTTCCTTATCCGATGACGGAATCTTATGATACCGTATGTAACGATAAAAATGCAATTTTTTTAAGGTCATGGGAAGACGGAATTCACTGGGGCGCAGATCCTTTTTCTGTTTATGAAACAAAAGATTATAGTGAAAAACAAAGAGTTAAAGCATTTTATAAAGCAAACCTTGCATATTATCATTATTCTGTGGTAACAGGGGAAAATACAGCTCCAATTTCAGGTTTTTTCAAGGCTTTGATACTTATTTTAAAGTTTGATGCTGCTAATATTCATAAACATTTTTTTATGTTAGCTTTTAAGATAATAGTTTTTTTTATTACTATAATTTTTAGAAAGGTAGCCCTAATTCTGTGGAAAAAAAAATAAATGAAAGACTCACCCCGGGTGATATAAGCGAAGCGCTTCTGGCGGAGCATGTCTTTGCATATAATTATGTGAAGGATAAAATTAAGGGTATGAATGTTATTGAAATTGGATTTGGCGACGGCTATGGCACATCTATACTTGCCAAGTATGCCGATAAAATTACAGCTGTTGATTATAATGAGGATACAGTGAAAAAGGCTGATAATAAATATAAAGATATTAACATAAAATTCATATGTGCGGATGCCGTTAAACTGCCTTTTGAAGACAATGTGTTTGATTGCTGCGTTTCTTTTGAAGTGATTGAACATATAAAGGATTACCTAAAATATCTATCTGAGATTAAAAGGGTTATCAAGAAGGGTGGCAGCTATTATGTTGCCACCCCAAACAAACTTTATCTTGAAAGCAATGGATACATAAAAAAAGGGGAAGTTTCAAATCCCAATCATTTCGTGGAATTTACCCCGCATGAACTGAAAAGACTTCTTGAAAGATTTTTTTCACGGGTTAAAGTAAGCATTGTGATTCCTGATGATAAAGTTATCAGAGTCAAAAACACAGACAGGAATGTTTACTGGATACTTGAAAAGTCAGGTTTATTAAAATTATATTCTGTTTTTGTCCCCAAATGGATTAAAAAGTTGGGCAGAAAAATTTTGGCAAAAGACAGTGGAATTACGGCCGGAAGTTATGTTCTTGAAAGTTTTTCTTCTGAAAATGAAGCCTCGGGAAATTTGTTTGCGGAATGTGTAAAATGAAAAATAAGATCCTTATGATCTCGAATTTTTTTAGACCGCATTATGTTGGTGGCGCGGAAATTTACGCATATGATCTTTATAAAGAACTTAAAAGAAAAGGAAATGAAGTCAAGGTAATTACAAATGTTCCTGGTGCGAATTTTAAAGACCCGGATGTCATTAATCTTAATTTAAAAGTAAACATACTATATTCTGCGCTTATGCTTCCTGATCTTGCCGTATATAAAGCAATAAAGAAAATTGTTGCAGATTTCGCCCCTGATTATATACATATTCATAATTTTCATTCAACGCTTACTGTTTCCGCGGTATATGCCTGCGGTGACTTAAAACCTGTTTTGACCGCAAACGATTACTATCTTGTTTGTGGAACAGGAAAAATGGAAAAACAGGACGAAGGTGTATGCCACAAAAAAAATGAATGCGCCAATTGTCTTCGCGGATATTATCTTAAAGTATTAAATTCTCTGACGTCAGATAGATTCTTTTACAAAATTATATATGCTTTGATTGAATTTGATAAATTTAATTTTTTTATAAAATTTTTTGAAAATTTCAGAAGAGTTATGGCAAAAAGTGTCTATAATAAAATTGGGGCAGTAATATGCCCGTCGTACAGAATCAAAGAAGGATATGATGCGATTTTTGGTTCAAACAGAACAAAACATTTGAATTATGGTATTGATTTTTCGAAATACTCAATTAAAAATAAAAGAAAAAAAGCCGGCGTTAAAAAATTTATATTTGGTTATGCGGGAGCTTTGATTGAAAAAAAAGGAATTTTTATAATGCTTGATGCTTTTGCCATGTTTTTGGCAAAAAAAAAAATACGGCAGAGGGTGATGCTTTATATAGCTGGGGATGGTGCTGACAGATACAGGATGGAAAAATATGCTGAAACATGCGGGATAAAAAAGTATTTGAAATTTATGGGTAAAATTGATATTAATGAAATGTCCAAATTTTACAATAAAATCGATGTTATTTTGGTGCCATCTATATGGCCTGAAGTAATGGGTATTGTAGGAATAGAGGCTGCTTATCATGGAGTGCCTGCTATAGGCAGTAATACAGGCGGTATTATGGAATGGCTAAAGAATAATAAGACAGGTTTACTTGTGAAGCCGGGCAGCGCTAAAGATTTAGCATATGCTATGCTTAAAATTAGCATGGATAAAAATGAATTGATTAAGCTTAGAACTGGGGCCAAAAAGTTTATAGCTGAAAATTTTGGAATACAAAAGCACGTTAAATTACTGTTGAAGATATATAAAGAAAATAATAATTGGCGGTTGAAAAATGAAAAAAATTGATTTGGTTATTTATTCTGCAGCTGTTTTAATTTTTCTTGCGGGTCAGCCATTTCTTTTTGACGGGAACATAACAGCCGCAATTACTCTTATGTTTCTGGCAGCTGCGGTTGCCGGTTTTAATTATTTGGGTGTTTATAGATATCTTTCGGTTTTGTTGAAAAAATTTACAGATTCTGCAACCAAATTCCTGGAACTTATTAAGAAATTTATCTTTGATAATAAAGATAATGAGGGGCAGAAAAATTTTAAAAGTGAAAAATTACTTAATAAAGGAGTAATAAATAAAAAAACAAATGTAATTCGATATGAATCAGATATAAAAGCTTCGGGATTGATTGAAAAAATTTTCACTTTCAATAAAAATATATTGTTGGGAATACTTGTCATATTAATAGTGCTGATACAGTTTTTTGTAATAATGGGCAAGCCATTATACTCGGTTTTATTTGCTGTTTTTGCTATTGCTGTGGGACTGGCTTTTGTGATGAAAAAAGACACTTATTACACAATAGAATTTAAATATGAAATGAAAAAGGCAGCAGGATTGATAGCCGGACTTATAATAGTTTTAATAGGATGGATAATGCTTCTTGCCAACAAACGTATTTTTATTTTTGGTTTTGATATAAGCAAACTTGGTTTGGGCGGTTCGCAGCATATGGGTTTTTGGGTCACATTCATAGGATGCGTGATAGCTGCATATTTTTTGCCTGATAAAAATAAGAATGAAAATGAAGAAGAGACTTCATATTTCCCTTGGGTGCACAGCATAAAAACCAGACTGATATCCCTTGCCATATCTGCTGTTTCTTTTCTGTTGGCTGCTTTTATTATGACTTATGATAATAATGTTGTTATGTACTACTTTTTGAATTTTTTAAGTATTTTATCTTTTATTTTCGCCATGCCTGTTACTTTTAGAAATTTTGAAATAAAAAATGCTGCTTTGGATACTGTTATAAGGTTTTTGGCGCTTGCCATTGGTTTATATCTTGCTTATAAGGGGCAGAAGTTTTTTTATGCGGGTTCTGTTGCAAAAGCAATGTGGCATTTCGTTGCTGCGGCAGTTTTATTTGTTATTTGCTTTCCGATAAATATTATTGAAAAAGAATCTCAGGAAAAAGACAAGGGGCCGGGCATAAAAATTGAAATGCTTTTTTTGTTTGTTATAACCATTATAGGTGTTTATCTGAGGGTTCATGAGATAAATATAAGGCCTGTGGGAATTGAGAATGACGAAGCGGGCAGCATCATAACCATATTTGAAAAATTTAACAAGATGATGGAATATATGCTTTGGAGATATTCGCTTTATTTTTACGCTTATGAGCCGTTTATAAAATGGATGCCTTTAAGTCATTTAAGCATTAAAATGTTCGGAATAATAATTGGCAGCCTTACCATTCCGGCTATTTATTTTATTGTCAGATACATGTTTAATGTTAACACGGCTTTTATTATCACTGTATTATTTACTTTTTCCAAATGGCACCTGCATTTTTCGCGCTCCGGACACGGAACAATAATGCTGCCTTTGACTGTTATTATCAGTTTGTTTTTTATTCTGAGAGGTTTAAAAGAGAAAAATAAATGGATGATGTTTATAGGCGGTTTGGCAGGCGGAATGTGCTGGCACGGATACCGTTCTGGTCAGTTAATAACGTTTGGTTTGATAATATTTCTAATATATAAGCTTATTTCTGAAAGAAATTTTATGAAAAAGTACTGTATACCAGTTTCTGCTTTTGCGCTTGGATTTTGGATATTCTCCGGCACTGTATTTCAGATGTGGTTTGTAAATAAGCCGCTTTTGGTTGGAAGGTCAAATGATGTATCGGTATTCAGCTCCGATCCTAACGCCCCAAGCAATCCATTTGTTGGTATTGTGCAAAATTCTCAGAAAGTATTTCTGATGTTCAATCATCAGGGTGATTCGAGACAGAGAAACACAGGGATGCAGCCATACGATAAAACGCTTGATTTTTGGACGGGTTTATTATTTATGCTTGGGTTTTTGTACAGCATGTATTATTGGCGGGATAACAGATTTTTACTTTATATTCTTTTTTTTATATCAATTGTATCCGCCTCGATATTTTCCATTGAAGCCCCAAGCGGATTCAGAACTTTCGGTGCAATTCCTATTGTGTATTTTTACGCGGCAATACCGGTATTTCTTATAACAAGATTTTTAATTTCGAGATTTAATTTTAAAGCAGGCATAATTCTGATTCTGTTGCTATTTGTTCCGGTAATATATTTGTCCACGAAGGAAAATTATGACGCTTATTTTAAAAGATGGGTTGGAGGAATGGATGAGCCTTCAACACTGGCCGGTGAATTTGTGGGGAAATATGGGAAGGATTATGCCAGCATGCTGGTGGGAAACAGTTTGGGTTATGTAGGGCATCCTCCTTTTAGAATATGGACATGGGGTTATAAAACAGGAAATACATCAAACGTGGTTGACGCTTTCCCTGAAAGGATGATGGAGGAAAAACATAAAGGATTCATTTATGTTATAAGTCCTTTGTATTCGCCTTTGATTCCTTATCTGCGGAAATTTTATGATGGTGAAGTGATTGAAGGAAAGCATGTGGCATTTGGAAAATTTTTTGACGCGTTCGTTGCATCGGGAGAAGGTGCAAGAAAAATAAAAGGTCTTGAAGCTGAATATATAAATACTGACGGAAGCACTCTAAAAGCTGTACAAAAAGATGTTAATTTTCCGGAAAATTTAAAAGGAAGCTATACAATGAAATTAAAAGGAGCCGTATATATACCTTATTCCCAATTTATTGTCTTAAAAGCCGAAACAGACAGCCCGAATTTCAGCGTTGTTTTGGATGGGCGTGAAGTCTTAAACCCGCGTAAAAGAATATATTCCGGAAGAACTCATAAGGGACTTCATAAAATTTCAATCTCTGCCGGTAAAACAGACGCAATAAAATCTTTCGCTTTGTTTTACGGTCCGGGTACGGCTGGCGGATATGGCGAGCCGTTTAAAAAAATAGAGAGCACAAATTTTCACCGTATTAACACGATTAATGGATTAATGGGATATTATTATTCCAATCCTATATTTGACGGCAAGGCGGCACATGTACAGCTTGACCCGATGATTCTTTGCGATGGTCATGTTTTGTCTCCGCCATATTCCGTAAAGTGGAAAGGAAAAATTAAGATACAGGAAAATGGTGAGTATGGATTTAACATTAACACGAATGCTCCTTATGTACAGATACAAATTGATGGTATGAGAGTTTTTGGGAGAGGAGAGAACCCTGTTGATAAGAAGAGAGTTGATATGGAAAAGTCTATAAATCTTGTAAGTGGATTCCATAATGTATATATTGAAGCCCAAGCTCCGGGTTTTATAATTTTTAACTGGAAAAGACCGGGCAAAGAGACTTCGGTTGTACCTGCCGAAGTTCTTTTTACAGAAATAGACGGTAATTATGATTTTTAATAATCTAACTGAAATATTGATAAGCGCAAGACGTTTTGTTAAGGGTTTTTTGCATCCTTTGGCATTTTTTCAAATAGCATTAAAAAAAAAGTATCAGTATTATAATTTTGAGTCGGTGAAAAAACAGTTTATTACAGATTTGGTTAAAATTAAAAGTTCAGGTGAAACAAAGCTGATAAATTTGACTTGGGCGGATTTTAATAAAAAGGTGGAAGAAAGATTTAAGCCTGAACCGCCTTTTGATTTTTTAAAGGATCCTGTTATTATGATGACAATGTTCGCGACCGCGGGAGGGTCGTGGATGAAGACGCAGCTTAATTATCTTGAAACAAGGTTTAATAAGA
This sequence comes from uncultured Spirochaetia bacterium, assembly GCA_964417645.1. Taxonomy (GTDB): domain Bacteria; phylum Oederibacteriota; class PGYV01; order PGYV01; family PGYV01; genus CAYQIS01. The sequence goes on along the minus strand of CAYQIS010000001.1, from coordinate 58,329 downwards.
ATGAATTAAAAGCACTTCTTGAAGAAGATTTTGTCGGAGCTCCTTTGTTACTAAACGGGAAGTATAAAACATCTCATAGCAGCATACAGCATTTATATAGTCTGACAAGATATCTTGATAAAACAGGGAAAAAGGCAAAGGATCTTGGGCCGATAATTGAATGGGGCGGAGGATACGGAAATTTTGCCAAAATTTTATTACGCCTAACAAATAAAAACAATACTTACATAATAATTGATTCTCCGGTTTTTTGCTGTATACAAAAAATTTATCTTTCATCTGTTTTTGGAGGTTGCAGGGTAAATATTATTACAGACAAAAAAGACAAAATAAAAAAAGGTAAGATAAATCTTTTACCGGTAAATATTCTTGAAAGAATGAGCAGATTTGATTTTAAACCGGATTTATTTGTGTCCACATGGGCTTTAAGTGAAAGCCCGAAAATTGCTCAAAAATTTGTTATAAAAAATAATTTTTTTGGAGCAAAAAAGATTCTGTTTGCGGGACAGCAAAGCGACGAAAGATTTGAATCTGCGACTGAAATAAGAAAAGAAATGGAGAAACGTTGTTCCTTCAGCGAAAACATATCTTTTTTAAAGGGCAATAAATACTTTTTTAATTGATTTTTATTGGCATTTCTTGGGTATTGACTATCCTGTTTAATTAAACTATAATAAAAAAAATAAAAAATTGGAGATTTATATGAAAAAAATTATTTTTTATTTATTTTCTATCATTTTTGTTCTGTCCTTTATTACAATAATAAAAATTTATGAACTTCAGGCTTATGACCCCGCATATCCTAATCAGCTTCATTATGGACCGGGTCTTGTAAATAGTTTTGATGCAGGAGCCCATATTCCTCCTATGCAGTTTCCACCTGTAGGAAGCGAACAGGATGCAATGTCTTGGAGAGGTATGGCCCCCTTTCCTATACCTACGCCCAAATATGAGCCATATGGTGCAGGAGGAACCGTTGATCCTGGCTCACCGGCAACTTTACAAGGTCAGAATTATATGCGTATGACATGGACCGGTAAAGGAACTTCCAGTCTTCAGTGGCTTTTGCTTTCAAATGATAAATTTCAAAATGTTGGCTGTGGGGCTCTTACCACCACTGCCGGAGACTGGTCATGTTATGAGTATTTAAGACTTCACTTTTATATGAATACCCAGGCAAATGGGGGATATGTACCTGGAAATGTATCTCAAACAGTAGCATTAAATGATGGTTCAATGACGTTTACAAGTTTTGCTGTTGATGTGCCTGCTCAGACTAATCTGATTGCCCCGGGTTTTACAAGACATATTACTGTTTCATTAAGATATATAGCAAATCAATATAATCCCGATACAGGAAGATATTTCAGCATATCAAATGTTGCGGGAGTTGTTATACCTGCAGTATCTGCTGATTATTCACTTCTGTCTTTGATTCCAAAACCTTCGGAAGGATATCCTGATCCTGATTATCGTTCTATAATAATGTATTATGACTGGTTAACACTGGGTGCTAAAATGGATCCATATAAAGCTCCTATGACCAGGTCTGCGGATGTACTTTATAATGGTCCTTATCCTTATGGTGTTAATGTCACATGGCATCCTTTGACATATACCGCACTGCCTGGAAGACCCATTACTGCATTTCATATTTACAGATCAACCGGAGGTTCGGGCGGTCCATGGATAAATACCGGATATTTCCCGTCTTCCACCATGACAGCTTATGCTGATACAGCATTACCAATCAGCAATGCGATGATCTGGTATAAAGTTTTGACCTGTGACGGTGGAAGAACTATCCTTCCGGAGAATGAGAATTTAAACACAATAAACGCCACTTACCACGAAGACTTTCTTGCTAACGCAACGCCTTTTGGCGTTTTTGTCCCCCTTATCCCGACTCCTACAATAACACCGACTGTTTACGGAGGAGGCGGGCCTATAGTGTCGCCGACAATCACACCTACCGAAACGGCTTCTCCGATACCAACAGTGGATCAGCAGCAGGGGCTTACGCCTACAATAACACCGACTGTTTACGGAGGAGGCGGGCCTATAGTGTCGCCGACAA
>CAYQIS010000001.1:41321-56152 GCA_964417645.1 uncultured Spirochaetia bacterium | reverse complement strand
ACCTACCGAAACGGCTTCTCCGATACCAACAGTGGATCAGCAGCAGGGGCTTACGGAAGCGCATGTTTTCCCGAATCCGTTTAATCCGAATGACGGATCAAAGAAGTTTAAAGTTCAGAACGTTCCCATAAAAACAAAAGTTCAGATATTCAGTATGGACGGATCTCTTGTGGTTGACGGTGAAGTGAAGACATCTGCTGGCTTTATATGGGACGGGAAGAACAAGAACGGGAGCAAGGTTGTTTCGGGATTGTATTATCTTGTAATGAAAGACCCAAATAACAAAACAAGGGTTGAGCGCGTTATAGTCTGCTATAAATGTAAGACAGTTGATAACGGCGAATAAAAAAAAGGGAGCCAATGATGCGAAAAATACTGATTGTTTCAGTACTACTGGTATCCGCGGCAGTACTTAATGCCGCTGAATATGGCGGCGTTACTGCATCTCCTTACCTTAACCTTGGGATAGGCGCGCGCGCCTGCGGTATGGGCGAGGCATATACCGCTGTTGTTCGCGATGTTGATTCTGTTTTTTGGAATCCGGGCGCTCTTGTTAAAGTTACAGACCCTCAGTTTAGTTTTATGCATAACGCGGCTTTTGGCGGAACTTCATATGAATATCTTGGCGTTGGTTTTCCTGCGGAACAGCTGGGGCTTGATATCTGGGGTTCAATTGGTATTATGGCTCTTTTGGTGCGTGTTGATGACGTTATGCAAACCAGGGAACTTCCTGACGGTTCCTGGAGCCAGGAATATGCGGATAAAGCATATACCTACGGAGCCGGGGGAACGGTAATCGGTGTGTCATACAGCTGGCAGGCGGCAAAAATGTTTTCTCCGGGCGTTACAATAAAACTTATTAACCAGAAAATAGCCGAGGAAGAAGGGTGGATACCGGCAATTGATATCGGCATACTTGCCCATACAATGATGGAAGGGTTTGACGTTGGTCTTGTTTTTCAGAATATTTCGTTTATGCAGATGAACCAGGTAAAAGGTGCGCCTGATGCGCCGCTTCCTTTAAACCTAAAATTTGGTTTAAGCTACAGCTTAAAAAGATTGTTTACTCCTGAAAATGCCGCAAAAGATTTCTTCACATTCGGAATGGACGGCGGGCTGCCTATTGTTCCCGCCAATATGCCGTTTAAACTTCATTTGGGATTTGAATACGGATATAACATAGAAAATAATATTCTTAAATTAAGGACAGGATATCGTTTTAACGGCAACAAACTGATATCAGACCTTGGCGCGCTTGCGGGATTATCCGCGGGTTTTGGATACAGCCGTAATTTTGACGGTGTTGATGCGGCTCTTGACTATGCCTGGATACCATACGGGGATCTTGGCATGACGCACAGAATAGGATTAACCGTAAAGGTTGGAGAACCAACGCCAACACCCACGCCTGTGGCAATAAAACCTCCAAAGGTTGTAAAATTAACGGCACAGGTAAAAAAGATAGCTGTTACGTGGAGCACCGAATCATTGAAAGAAAGCAACGGATACAATGTTTATATGAGTTATAAGCCCGGTGGGCAGTATTATAAGCTTAATAAAGAGCCAATAAAAACCTATTATATGAATGTGGGGCCGCTGAAAAGCGGTTTAAGGGTGTATTTTGTTGTACGCACGGTTGGCAAGGACGGAAAAGAAAGCAAGAATTCAACAGAAATATCGGCTGTGCCTCGATAGCCAATACAATATTCCGGGGGGTTATTGATGAGCCTTTGCATAAAAAGCGAAAAGGAAATGAGGGAGTTTTTTGAAAGGGCGCTTAAAACAGAGACGCCGGAAGATGTTATTATTTACAATGATCAAAGAGATACGCTGAAGAAGGTTGTAAGGGAAGAATCCGAAAAAGCGGGACGGCCTCTTGTTGAATGCGACCTTGCCGCCGTAAAGGAAAACGAGCTTGGCGGCATGAAATTTGAAAGCAAAGCCCCGCACTGGATGACAAAAATATTCAAAGCAAACCCCAAAGGTTCAACGCTTTTTCTGCGTGAATATCATCAGGCAAGCGAGAAAGTGAAAGATGATGTTTTGAACATTATGATTACAAGGGAAGTTGAAGGTGAAAAATTCCCGTGCAGGACATTGATTGTCCTGTCTGTTCAGGGAGAGGATGAGATACCAAAATCTCTTTCCCATATTCATACGCTTACATTCTACCGTAAAGACATGAAATAACGGTTTTATAAAAAAATAAACCCCGGAGATTCTCCGGGGTTTTTTGTTTTTGGGGATTTTTTATTTCAGGCGTGCATCTTAAAGCCCTTCGCTTTCTTCAATTTTTTTAAGGTTCTTTTTTATTTCTTCCTCAAGCGCTGGAGGAAGCCCGAGTAATTTAACGTCCATGAAACCCGCGACAATTGCAGATATAGCCTCGCGCTCCGGTATACCGCGGCTCATAAGGTACAATATCTGCTCGCGGTCCACCTTGCCTATTGCGGCCTCGTGGCTCATGTTTACATCGGAAAAAGAAGTTTCAAGTTCGGGAACAGCCGATATAAGGCCGCCGTCATTAAGCATAAGGCCGTCGCATTCAAGATGCGCGGTAACGCCCGGGGAATTGCCGCGCAGTTTGCCCCTGGCAATAACGTTTCCGCCGGAGCTTACAGAGCGTGAAATTATCTCGGCCCTGCAGCCGGGAGCATTAAGGTTTACCGCCGCGCCAAGGTCATAAACAGAACCTTTTGGCGCAAGAACAAGCGAATTGAATTTCGCAACAGAGTTAACGCCGTTTAAATGGGCAACAGGGTACATTTGCGTTAACTTTGTTTCGCGAAGGGCGATATAGTTTGAGATATAAACTGCGCCGTCAGCCAGGCTTATTGCGGAACGGGGCCTTACTTCGGTGCTTTTGTTCCAGTCGTGTATCATTGTATACATAAGTTTTGAGTTATTGCCAAGGTACATTTCTGTCACGCCTATATGCGAACCGTCTTCGGCATAATTGGCCGATGCGCAGCCGTTCATAATATGTATTTCCGAATTATCTTCAAGGATTATAAGGTTGTGCACCTTCTGCCTGAAACCGCCTTTTTTAAGAAAAAAACAGGCCTGAAAGGGAAGCCAGGCTTTAACGCCTTTTTTTACCCGTATAAAATAACCTGATTGTGTTTCCGAATAAGCGTCTTTTGTAAATTCATCTTTGTCTTTGTCAACAAGCTTCCACATTTTATCCTTAAGTTCGGGATATTTTGACAAGGCGGCGCTGATTGCAAGCATCTCCACGCCGTCCTGTTTCAGGCTGATGTGTGACACATTGCCGTTTTCCATCATAAAAGTGCCGCTTCTTCCGCTTTCGTCAGGATTAATTCCGGCACGTGTTATTTTTTCAAGGTCTTTATCGTCAATTTTCATGCAGCACCTCCGTCCCTGCACAGCTCGCATTCCCTGAATCCGTGTTTTTGAATGTCTTCGAACAGTTTTCGGGCGTCATGTCTGCATTTTATCCGCCCGTTTAAAAGGGTGTATCCAAAATCAGCGTCGGCGTAATCAAGAATATAACCGGTGTGAGTAATGATAAGTGCGCTTTTCTTTCTGTTTTTCTTTTCAAGGTCACGCCCCAGCAGTTGGCGGATTTTGCCGCCAAGCATCTTCATATTCTCAAGGTCAACCCCGCTTTCGGGCTCGTCAAGCATTACAAAAGAAGGGTTCTGGGCAAACAGCTGGAAAAGTTCCGAACGTTTTATCTCGCCGCCTGAAAAACCGCTGTTAATGTCGCGGTCAATCAAATGCTCAAGTTTAAGGGACGCTGCAGCCACGTTCTTTTCAAGCTTTATTCCGCTTTTTGCCATTATAATATCCGCTGTTTCTGAAAGTTTTACGCCCTTAATAACGGGAGGGCGCTGGAAAAAAGAGCCTATGCCAAGACGCGCGCGTTCATCAACAGGCATATTGTTTATCACTTTGTCGTTGAATATTATCTCGCCTTCGTTAATCTCGTATTGAGGATAGCCCAGTATTGTAAGAAGCAATGAAGTTTTCCCGCTGCCGTTTGGCCCGAATAATATGTGGGTCTCGCCGTCGGGTATTGTGATGTTTATGCCGTGAAGCACTTTTCTGCCGTTTATGCTTACGTTTAAATTCTTGATCTCAAGCATTTAAGTTCTCCTGTTATTATTTTATATTCTTTTCTTGCTATTGTGTCCCATGAGAAACGTCTTATGAAATTTTTGTCATAATTAAGCGGCCCAAGTTTGAAAGCCTTTTTTGTGAGCGCCGCAAAAGCTTCCGTGTCAAAACACGGCGCGGTCAGAATCTTGTGCCTGAAGTGCCTGTAAGCGGGAAGTTCATAAACAACAGGGCGCAATCCGTATGAAATTGCGTCAACAACAGATATACCCCAGCCTTCTTCGCGGGAAGGGAAGAAAAAGACGCTTGCTTTTGACAGTTCGTTCTTAAGTTCGTCCGGTTTTAAATAGCCGAGCATTTTTGCTGATTTTGAAAGGCCGCTTTCTTTTATTGTTCTTTCAAGGTATTGGTTATCCTTGGCTGAACCTGAACCTATAATTCGCAGTTTATAGATGCTGTTTTCTGAAACCGCCTTCCATGCAGGCACTATGTCATAAAGCCCTTTGGAGGCCCTTAAGCCGCCGACATAAACGGCAAGATTTTTGTCTTTTTTAGCAGGCATGTTTTTAACGCCCGCATTTTCTGTGCCGTTAAAAACTTTTATGACTTTTCCGTCAAAACCGTATTTTGTAAGCAGGGAAGAGATTGATTCGCCTTCGGGTGTATCAAGCACAAAGGCAATATCGGCCTTTTTGGCGATCAGCCTGAAAGAAAAGTCCTGCAGCATGTAAAGAATAAGGTTTACAATCTTATTGCCCGGTCTTTTAAAAGGATTCATATATCTGTGATGAAGCATGGCGCACCATAAAACGCTTTTATTGTTCCGTTTATATAAATATGCCGGTATTATATCGCATACAGAGTCCGAACTTGTGTAAACAGTGTCAAACTTAAGTTTTTTAACTGAGTTATAGCCGGTGATTGCCGAAATAAAGTATCCCCAAAATCTCTGGATGCCGGAATACTCGCGTTTAAATATGAATGATGATTTTGCCGTGATAATATTTGTCCGAATACTGATTCCGTTTTCCAGCGCTGCTTTTGTTCCGCCTTCTGAAGTAAGCAGGGTTGTTTTGAAATTTTTGGGAGCGCGTTTTATTATTGCGTGCAGTCTTACTTCACCGCCGCTTAAAACAGGGGATAAACCATATCCGCTAGAAATAAAAAGAATGTGATTTACAGTTTTTTTCATGTTTGAATTATTGCATAACATACAAAAAGTTTCAATGCGCACTTGTGCAAATAAATAAAAAGAAAAGGGAATTTAATTACAAGCTAATAATCAGGCAAACAATTGCATTAATTTGCATTAAATTGCATAAAAATAGCGTGACAAATGCTTTAAAATCAGCTGTTTTTTCAATATTGACTTTTTACTGTTTCATCGTTAAAATTATTAATGTAAACGTTTTAATTGTTTTGGGGGTATAAGTATCATGTACGAAAACAGTGACTTATATCACGAAAAAGTTTTATACGTTTAAATTATACGGGGATAAAAGCGCATAAGCGCGGAGGTTTACATGAGCGTAAAAAGAAAATTGTTCTTTATCGCTCTTATATTGCTTGCCGCTGTTTCATCTTTGATTGCCGAACCAAGAGTAACAAGTTTTACCATGAGTCCGGCAAGTCCTGATTTTGGGCAGGCGGTCACTGTTCATATAGAATACTGCGCCCAGCTTTATGCCGATGCCCAGGTGGCGCTTGCGGTAAGCACATCGGCAACAAGACAAAATGCGGCATTATCCGGTGTCGGGCAGGTGTTTATTGTTTCCGAAGCCGGTTTTGATGTTGCAACTTCGCGCCCCGCTCCAACACAGGGCGGCAGGATAGACTGGCTGGCAAACACTCAAAACGGTTATATTGCCTCGCCTCCTTGTCTTGAATGCAATAATGCAGGCGGGCAGCGCTATGTTAAAGATTGGGTTGTGCACATTCCGTCCGCTGACAATTTCCCCGGATGTGATGTCACAAATCTTTATATGCATGTTGGTTTTAAAGACAACAATATGAATGAAGGGGACTGGCAGGCTCTTGGAACCTGCCAGACAGGCGTTCTTACATGGTCCATTCCTCTGCAGCCTTCAAATTTTGAAATAAGCAAAAGGGTTGAAGGTGTAATTCAGGATGTAAATGACCTTGTTTTATTTTCCGTTGATTATAAATACGCAAACGGGCCTCTTACGATAACCGATGTAATTCCCGCGGCTTGGGGAGGAAACTTAGAGCTTGTTTCATACGGGCCCACCGCGATAACCGGCGGAAGCGTGTCGCATCCTTCGCCTGTTCCCGGCGCAACATCGGGAACTTTTCAGTGGGTCTTCCCTGACAGGACAAATCAAAAAGGCAGCGCCGAGGGAACAGTTTGGATGCTCTACAGGCTGCGCAATGCTGTTCCTTTGGGAACCCGTTTTACCAATACTGTCACGGGAACAATGAATGCAACTGTCAAATCGGATACCGCGAGCATTGTGACAGGCCAGGCCGCAATAGACATAAAAAAAAGACAGAGCGCCTCGCAGGTAATGCTTAATGATGTTATTACATATACTTTGGAATACAATATTAACGGATCAAAATTGATAGCATATCAGCCGATGGATGATTTAAGCGGCACTTACACTACAAGCCCGCCGACAGGCTGGAATTTCCTGCCAAACAACGGAACAAACGGAACATGGACCGTAACGGATGTGTGCGGAACCGGGGACAGGATAATAACAGGCAGCGTGCCTACCGCTAATTCATATCCTGCAATGACTTATATTGGCAATCCTTTTTGCACCGGAACAATAGTAACGGATGTTTTGATAGATCCGGGGCCGCCGGGCGCCGGATACGAAGGTTCCGATGCGCTTGTTATTATAAGGAACAACAATCTGGCCGGCACCGCGAACAGCGCCTATGGCCTTGTAATTTCAATAGATGATTTTATCGGGACAAACAGCAACGGAAATGTGGGATTCCAGAAATGCACGGCAGGCGCATGCGACTGGCCGCTTTCCGTAAACACAATTCAAATAACGGGAAACAAGTGGTACAGAATTAAAATAGACGTGTCCGGCGCAACAGGCAATACTTTCAGGGCAAAAGTATGGGCAAAAGGAGACCCTGAACCGTCCGGATATACAATAACATGGACTGATACGGCGGTTGGCTCAATGGCATGCAGCAGTCCCGCGTCAGGATGGTATGCGGGAATAGGAGAGCAGGGCGGCGCAAACGGGACAACAAGGGACAGCTACAATAACTTTATGCTTTACGAGCCAAGGGCTTCCGCCAATACAATGCTTTATGACACAATCCCCTCAGACCTTACATATATGGGAGCATTGGGCCCCACTGCTCCCGTACAAACATCGGGAATGGTTAGGTGGAATCTTGGAACGATTATGAATGAAGGAGGATCTTACACTTGGTGGGCAAGGGTTACTGGATGCGGTCCTGTTACAAATGTTGGCGCAATTGACGGCAATGACCCCATACTTCCGATACTTTCAAATGATACGGTGTTAAGCGTTTACTGCGGTTCGCCAACAGTTACCCCCACCATGACCGAGACAAATACCCCTACAGCCACAAGAACAGTGACTGAAACCAGAACTCCTACACCGACTTCAACGGAAACCCTTACAAATACGCCGACAGCCACAATGACGGCAACAAGGACAATAACGGAAACAAGCACGCCAACCCCCACGGCAACACCCACAAGAACAATTACGGATACCGCAACCCCCACGGTTTCTTTTACGCCGTCGCCAACAATGACGGCAACAAGGACAATTACAGACACTTCAACGCCTACCGTTACATTCAGCGCAACTCCCACGGCGACGGCAACAAGGACGGTTACAGACACAAGCACGGCAACGCCCACCAGAACATCAACGCCAACCATTACGCCGACATACTGGGAATCCATGACAGTTACTCCCACAATAACCGCAACAAGAACCGCCACTCAGACATTTACGGAAACAATGACGGTCACTTCAACGCCAACCGCAACACCCACGGCAACGCAGACAGTCACTTTTACGGCAACCAAAACTGCAACGGAAACTTATACGGTTACAATGACGGCAACCAATACGCCTTACAGCACGTTAACAAACACGCCTACGGTTACCCTGACTGCAACCCCCACGGCAACAAGGACCGTGACAGGAACAATCACTGATACGGTAACCCCCACTGTAACTCAGACAGACACTCCAACCGCAACTCCCACGGCCACAATTACGGTAACGTTTACGGCAACGCCCACGCTTCCTCCGTTCCCGTTTGTGCTGCGGATAAGCGTTTATAATGAAGCGGGCGAAAAGGTAAGAACAATAGTTGCGGTGCCGACAACAAAAGAAATGTCCGTTGTTGAATTTAATTCTCCAACCGGCCCTGATATTGTAACACCTTCCGGGGGGCTGGAAATAATCTTGAAGGACATTGAAACTCCGCAGACTCTGGGCACGGGTATAAGCGCGTTTTACTGGGATGGAAGGAATGACGCGGGGCAGGTTGTAAATAACGGGCCTTATTATCTTAAACTTGAACAAAAGGACGCATACGGGCATATAACAACAATTACAAAAGAAGTTCAGTCTTTAAACAGGTAGTCGGGAATTGAGATGAGGGTTTATAATACCGCAGGGGAGCTTGTAAGGACAATCAGAAAACCGGGTGCCGGCGGAAATTACCTGAAACTTGGGATAGGCGATGTAATCGGCATAAAGCCGGGTGAAACAAATGTAAAGCTTAATTATACACAGGATGACTTTGTTGAATGGAACGGGCTTAATGAAGACGGCAAAGCCGTAAGTCCGGGCATTTATGAAATACAGTTTGTTCTTTATACCGATGAAGGCAGGCAGATTGAAGCGTCAAAGACTGTTACAATACTTATAGATACGGGGCTTAAACTTGAAGGTTTAATGGCATATCCTAATCCTGCTGATTTGTCCAAAGGTGAAATAAAAATAGCATGGAATAAGACAGGCCCGGGAATAATGAAGCTTGCGCTTTTCAATGCCGCAGGCGAGCGCATAAGGGTTGATTCGGCGCGTTCTGAAAGCGGAATTTTTGTAATGCCTTTAAGGACGCCTTTAAACGGCCTGATTTCTCAGGGTGTTTATTACATAAGCGCGGAACTTCAGATGGACAACGGAAAGAGGGCGTTTGGAGGCATTAAGATAGCGGTAAAATAGCCCGTAATTTTAATGACAGGTCTTCTGTTTTTTATTACAATTAATCCAATAAAAAACAGGAGAAATGATGTTTTTACCTCAGACAAGGCAGGATTTAAAGAAACTTAAAAGGCATTCCTGCGATGTGATAATTGTAACCGGGGATGCGTATATTGATTCATCTTTTAACGGCGCCGCCGTTATTGGCAAGTACCTGGAACACATGGGTTTTACGGCGGGCATAATATCACAGCCGGACATTAACAGTGACGAAATTAAGGAACTTGGGGAGCCGAATTTATTTTGGGGAATTACGGCAGGCTGTGTTGATTCTATGGTTTCAAATTTTACACCGACACTTAAACGCAGGAAAGAAGATGATTTCACGCCCGGGGGAATTAACAACCGCCGTCCTGATAATGCCACGATTGTTTACGCAAACCTAATCAGAAAACATTTTAAGGGTACAAAACCCGTTGTTCTGGGAGGCATAGAAGCGTCATTAAGGAGAATAGCGCATTATGATTATTTAAAGGATAAAATTAAACGTTCCATTTTGTTTGACGCCAAGGCTGATTTTTTAATTTATGGAATGGGGGAAAAAACCGCCGCAGCGCTTGCCCTTGCTTTAAAAGAAGGGTCGTCGCCTTACGGAATTCCGGGATTATGTTATGCCTTAAGGGAAAAGCCCGAAGGATATATTGAACTTCCGTCTTTTGATGAATGCGCAGCAGACAAAGAAAAGTTTACGGAAATGTTTATGTCTTTTTACAAGAATGAATATTCTGAAAATCCAAAAGGAATTGTTCAAAAAACAGACACAAGGTATTTTGTGCAGAATCCTCCTTTTTCATACAGTCAAAAAGACATTGATGAGATTTATGGTCTTGATTACGAACGCGCGGTAAGCCCGCACGACCTTGAAAGAGGCGGGGTAAGGGCCATTGAAACAATCAGGTTTTCAATAACCACGCACAGGGGATGTTTTGGCGGATGCAATTTCTGCGCAATAACCGCGCACCAGGGAAGAAAGATAATATCAAGAAGCGAAGAATCAATAATTGATGAAGCAAAAAAAATAGCCAAAATGCCCGGATTTAAAGGGTATATAACGGACATAGGCGGTCCTACCGCAAACATGTACGGCATGCAGCAGGGCCAAATAAGCCACAAACCTTTGATTTCTCTTCTTAAAAAATACGAAAAATACCTGGCGTAAAAAAAGTTTTTGTGGGCTCGGGTGTACGTTATGATATCGTGCTTAGGGATGAGAAATTTGGCGTTGAATATCTTGAAGAACTTGTCGGAAATCATTTGTCAGGGCAGCTGAAAATAGCGCCGGAACACACTATGAACAATGTTTTAAAACAAATGGGAAAACCGCCCTCGGACAGGCTGATTGAATTTAAAAACATGTATGAAGAAATAAATCAAAAAAAAGGATTAAAGCAGAGGCTTACATATTATTTTATGGCGGCTCATCCGGGATGCAGCATGGATGATATGAGAAAAAGCGCGGATTTTATCCAAAAAAACTTAAAGACAGAGGCGGAGCAGGTGCAGATTTTCACCCCCACTCCTTCCACAATATCTTCGCTGATGTATTACACAGGTAAAAATCCTTTTACAGGCGGGCGGATTTTTGTTGAAAAAAATATTGGCGCAAAGGACGCACAAAAAAGGCTGCTTTATGGAACATGAAAAAACGGCGGATAAACTTATATCGCAGATGACTTTAAGCGAAAAATTATCACAGCTTTTGCATGATTCACCCGCAATACCAAGGCTTGGAATAAAGAGGTATAACTGGTGGAATGAATGCCTGCACGGCGTGGCGCGGGCTGGCATTGCAACCGTTTTTCCGCAGGCAATTGGTCTTGCGGCCATGTTTGACAAAAAAACAATGGGCAAGGTTGCAAGGGCAATAAGCGATGAAGCAAGGGAAAAGCATCATTTACAAAGCGACGAAAACGGAACGCCGCAGTACTTTGGGCTGAATTTCTGGAGCCCAAATATCAATATATTCCGCGACCCCCGCTGGGGCCGGGGCCAGGAAACTTACGGTGAATGCCCGTATCTTACCTCCGTTCTTGCGGTTGAATTTATCAAGGGGCTTCAGGGGGACAATCCCGAATATCTTAAAACAGCCGCTTGTGCAAAGCATTTTGCGGTTCACAGCGGCCCGGAAAATATGAGGCACGGTTTTAATGCGGCTGTTTCCAAAAAAGACCTGTTTGAAACATATCTGCCGGCGTTTGAAGCGGCAGTTAAGGAAGCAAAAGTTGAAACCATAATGACCGCTTACAATGCGGTGAACGGCGAGCCGTGCAGCGCTTCCGATACAATGCTTAATAAAATTCTTCGTGAAAGATGGGGTTTTAAAGGGCATGTTGTATCGGATTGCGGCGCAATTGATGACATATATCTTTATCATAAGAAAGCCGCTGATTTTGGCGGTGCAATGGCGCTTGCCTTGGAAAATGGCTGCGATATGAACTGCTGTAATGACATATGCACGAAAATAAGGCGGGATATTTTTGCTGCGGGTAATAAAGGGCTGTTTAAAGAAGAGTGGGTAAACAGAAATTTAAAGCGGATACTTATAACACGACTAAAGCTTGGGCTTTTGGGCGACGGTAAATTAAACCCTTATGCCAATTTTAAAAAAGGCGCGGTTGACAGCAATAAGCACAGGGCTCTTTCTTTGAAGTGCTCGCGTGATTCTTTGGTGCTGCTTAAAAACAACGGCATCCTGCCTTTGTCAAATAATTTCAGGACAATTGCTGTGATTGGGCCAAACTGTGATGACATAGAACCGCTTCTTGGAAATTACAGCGGGACACCGTCTTCTCCTGTGACGCCGCTTAAAGCTTTAAAGGCGGTTAAAGGCATAAAAATTATATATGCCAAGGGCTGCGAAATATCCGATAAATCGGAAGAAAGTTTTTTTGAAGCTTTAAATGCCGCAAAGGCCGCGGATGCGGTTGTAATGTGTATGGGGCTGTCTCCGAAAATTGAAGGCGAAGAAACCGATACAAACGGGCATGAAAGGGAAACTTTGGGGCTTCCCGGCGTCCAGGAGAAACTTCTGAAAAAAATAAAGAAGCTTAATAAACCTGTAATACTTGTGTTAATGTCAGGCGGGGCAGTCAGCGTTGAACCCAAACTTGCCGATGCCGTAATTCAGGCATGGTATCCCGGGCAATCCGGCGGAACGGCAGTCGCGGAACTTATATTTGGAAAATTCAGCCCGTCGGGGAAACTTCCGGTTACTGTTTATAAATCCGAAAAAGACCTGCCTGTTTTTGAAAATTATGAAATGAAAGGAAGAACTTACAGGTATTTTGAAGGAAAACCGTTGTATCCTTTTGGATATGGTTTAAGTTATGCAAAATTTGTGTATTTCGGATTAAGATTGTCAAAAAAGACGTTAACTTACGGGCAGTATCAGCAGGTTTATTTGAAAGTCAAGAATGTTTCGGGAATAAAGGCAGCGGAAACCGTTCAGCTTTATATTAAAAGCCCGCTGGCGGGCAAGGGGCATCCGAAGCTTCAGCTTGCGGGTTTTGAAAAAGTTATTCTTAAACCCGGGCAGACAAAAAAAATAAAGTTTGAGATTAATCCAAAACAGATTATGCTTGTGAATGACGACGGGGAAATGTTTAATGTTAACGGCACTTATACCGTATTTGCGGGAGGCACACAGCCGGGATATGAAAAGATTTCGCCGCATACCAAGGTTTTAAAGGCTTCTTTTAATTTTTGCGGGCAGGGTTTAAAATCAAATGACCGCAATTATATGGTGTACATGCTTCGCTGCGGCAACGGCAGTATTTATACGGGAATGACCAATGATATAAAGAAAAGATTAAAACAGCATAATTCAGGCCGTGGCGCCCAATATACAAAAATTCACCGTCCCTTAACACTTATAAGACTGGAAAAGGGTTATAATATTATTGAAGCCATGCGCAGGGAGAGGGAAATAAAAAGAATGCCAAAAGATGCCAAGGAAAAATTGGCTTCAGAAGGGCGGATTGACAATGAAGGACATTGTTGAAATTTTAATAGAGGACGGCAAAACAAGGGAAGAGATAGAAAAGGAGTTAATAAGAAGAGGGGACAGTATATCGGTTTACAGGAAACAGATAATGGACAGGGCTTTTGGAGCGGCCAAAGAACAGCAAAATAAAATTCCTCTTTATTCCGCGGATTATATAAGAAAAAAAGCTTCAATTGGCATATGTTGCGGCAAAAAATGCGCCGAAGCAGGAGCCAAAGAACTTCTTGAGGTCATAAAAAAGGAGATGGGGGAAAGCGTAAAGGCAACTCCTATAAAATGTATTGATATGTGTGATAAAGCACCTGCGGGAATAATAAACGGAGAATATTTTGGCAGGCTTTCTTATGTGAAAATAATGAAAAATACAGGTAAAAAAAGTTTTTAAAATAAGCGTCAGTTTTCAACAGATTGAAGATTTTGTTAAAAATTAATTTTAAGTTTACTTTTAAAAAAACCTATAATATAATGGAAAGCATAAAAAGGTAAAGTTTTAGTTTTTTAATAGGAGGCTTAAATGAAAATTGTAAAAATTTTACTTGCGGGAATTTTTTTGTTTATACCGGTTTTAATATCTGCTGATACCCCTACTGAGACGGATACAGATACGCCGACAGAAACATTTACTGAAACATTGACGCATACACCAACGAATACTGAAACATTCACTGAAACAAACACTCATACATACACGGCAACAGAGACATTTACTGAAACATTGACACATACACCAACAAATACTGAAACATTCACTGAAACAAACACGTATACGTACACACCGACAGAAACATTTACGGAGACATTGACACATACGCCAACGAACACAGAAACATTTACGGATACATTTACGCATACATCAACGAATACGGAAACATTCACTGAAACAAACACGTATACGTACACGCCCACAGAAACATTCACGGAAACATTAACACATACGCCAACGAATACAGAAACATTCACTGAAACAAACACGTATACGTACACACCGACAGAAACATTCACGGATACATTGACATATACGCCGACAAATACTGAAACATTCACGGAAACATTCACGAATACATATACACATACTTACACACCCACGAATACATTTACTGAAACGCCTACAGACACGGCGACATCTGACGGGTCAGAAACCGCAACTTATACGCCTACAGATACCGACACATTGACGCATACGCCAACGAATACAGAAACATTCACTGATACCCACACACATACTTACACACCTACGAATACATTTACTGAAACGCCGACAGACACGGCAACATTTGACGGGTCAGAAACCGCAACTTATACGCCTACAGATACCGACACATTGACGCATACGCCAACGAACACGGAAACATTTACTGAAACAAACACGTATACGTACACGCCGACAGAAACATTCACGGATACATTGACACATACGCCAACGAACACGGAAACATTCACGAATACATATACACATACTTACACACCTACGAATACATTTACTGAAACGCCGACAGACACGGCAA
>CAYQIS010000001.1:0-41221 GCA_964417645.1 uncultured Spirochaetia bacterium | reverse complement strand
ATACGTACACGCCGACAGAAACATTCACGGATACATTGACACATACGCCAACGAATACTGAAACGTTCACTGAAACAAACACGTATACGTACACACCCACAGAAACATTCACGAATACATATACACATACGGCAACGCACACATATACAGCCACGCCGACTAATACAGCTACAGCAACTTATACAAATACATCGGTGCCGGCTGCCACGAATACATCAACTTCATCGGCAACATATATAAATACTGCGACGCATACTTGGACTTCAACATATACAAGTACACATACATATACGGCAACTTATACTCATACTCCTTCGGATACCGTTACAGGTACTTATACTCAGACATATGTTCCAACGAGCACTCATACACCAACAGCAACTGAGACAATTGCTGACGCCAAAGAACAGGAAATTAAAGATGTGTTTACATATCCAAATCCTTATAATCCAAAGTATGGGGATATTAATATAAAATATTCCATTAAAAAACATGCCGGTTTTATAAAAATGAAGATATATTCTTCCTCTTTCCGTCTTCTTAAAGAAATTGAAATCGGCAGAGAATTACCCGCAGGTTCTTATACGGCTGTTGTTAAGGCTTCGGAAATCAAATATCTGTCAAATGGAACATATTATTTTGTTTTTGTTGATGATGCCGGAATAAAATCAAAAACAGGCAAAATTTTACTTATAAAGTAAAGTATATTTTTTATATATAAGCTTGAAAAGCATACCGCCTGGTCGTATAATGCCTGAAAAACGGCGGTGAATATATGAAATATATAAAAGTAATTCTTTTTTTTCTTTTTCCTGCAGTGCTTGGCGCCTACTCCAATGAATTCAACCCTCCGCACTGGCCTGCAGAAGGGTATAACTCAAATTATTTTATTCTTGGAATACCCGAATCAAAACTTCAGATAAGTACAAAATTCCGCGCCATACAGGAAGGCGGGCTTTTCTTTGCCTATACCCAGCAGATGTACTGGCAGCTTTGGAAGGATTCACACCCGATGTATGATGTTAATTATAATCCCGATATGTTTTTTCGGATAGTTTTGAACAACACCCGTTCTTCGTGGCTTGATATAGGGATTTTGGATCATGAGTCTAACGGGCTGCAGGGAGAGGACTCGCGCAGCTGGAACAAGCTTTATCTTAGATACACAGACGGTTTGCTGATAGGAGAACACAATGAGTTTCACTGGACTTTTAAAATATGGTATCCTTATGCGCCGGACCCCACTTCTCCTGACTTGCAGAGGTACAGGGGCACATTTGAAATTCAGTTCACCATGAAAAACCCGGCGAGCCTTATTTTTGACAGGAATGATATTACGATAAGGATATATCCGGGGGGACCGTCATCTGTTGACCTGTTAAAAGGCGGGCAGGAAATAACCCTTAGAGGCAATTTATTCTTTATGAAGCAGCTGCTTCCTGTAATGGTTCTGCAGCTGTTTAACGGTTACGGTGAAAGGCTTTATGACTATAAAACATACCGTACCGTATTCAGGGCGGGCGTTGGGTTTTGATATAAAGTGGCGTTTGTTTTCTTGTTGATGTATAATAAAAAAAATATTTGAATTTTCATATTGCGGGGTCGCTGATGAAAACAAATGCAGTCGAAGTAAATCATAAAAATCTGATTTTAACGTTTATTTTTGTTTTTTTTGTTAATAAGGCTTTCACTGCGCCCGCAACTTTTACGGTTACGCCGACGGTAACAATTACCCCCACATATAACCTTACTGTTTCACCCGTATGGCGTATTAATGCGGGAGGCCCCAATTATCCGGACAGCTGGGGCAATACATGGATGGCTGACACAAATTACAGCAGCGGTTTTTCACGTTCTGTCACAATTACGGTATCAAACACCAATGACAGCATTCTCTATCAGACCGAAAGATACGGAAATCCTTTTATATATATATTTAATGTTCCCCCGGGAAATTATCAGGTTACAATAAAATTTGCGGAGCTTTTTTGGACAGCGGAGAATTCAAGGGTATTTGATGTGTTTATCAACAATGTCCTTGTGCTTGATAATTATGACATATATGCCGATGCAGGAGGCGCATTTAAGGCTGTAAGCAGGATATTCAACAATATAACGCCTTTATCCGGGAAAATATCCGTGCAGTTTGGCCCTGTCATTAAAGATAATGCCCAGCTTTGCGCACTGCAGATTAATCCCATGCCGCCGACACCCACGGTAACAAGAACGCCATGCATACCTGTTGTCATAACCCCGTATATTCAGGTTAACAGCGGAGCATGGCAGCAAACAGACACCGTAACTGTTAACTATGGAGCCGTGGTTAATCTTGGGCCTCAGCCTTTAACAGGGGGAACATGGAGCTGGACAGGACCAAACGGTTTTGTTTCAACATCAAGAGAAATAACGGGAATACCCCTAAATACGGGATTAAACACTTTTACCGCTGTCTATACAAATTCATGCGGAGCGCAGTCAACCAGAAATTTTAATATAACAACGGTCTCATCGCTTACGGTTACGGCAGGATGCGCCTCTGCCATTAATATTGACGGAATAATGAATGAGTCTGCCTGGGGTACGGTGCAGGATAATCAGATATCGGAACTTTGCCTCGGGACAAATCCTTATAATGTTAACGGAAGCTTCAAGACACTTTGGGATACAGACAACCTTTATGTGGGGCTAAGGGTCAATGATTCTTATCTTAATGCAACACAGGTGGCATGCGCCAACTATAATGATTCCGCGGTTGAAATATATCTTGACATGGCCAATGACCGGGGCACCCAGCCGTATCCTGGTTCAATAGGCGATTTCCATTTTATGATAAGTTATGACTGTTTTCAATTTTGTCTTAATGCGGCTGTTGCGGTTCCCCCGGGAGGAATGCGGTATGCAAGCACATATGATTCAACCGGCTATACCATGGAAGTTTTGATACCATGGACACTGCTTGGCGTGACGCCTTTAATAGGAAACACATATCAATTTGATGTGCAGATTGATTTTAATAACGGAACAACACAGAGGGTCGGGCAGCTTGTATGGAACGGAGACAAAGATAATTGGCAGAGTTCGGCAAATTTTGGCGATTTGAAACTTGGATATTGTCCAAGCCCAACTCCCACGCCCACTCCAAAGCCTCCGGCTTTAAAGGATTCTTTTAACATTTATCCCAATCCTGTAAATCCCAAGAAATCAAATGCGCGTGTGAGATATTACATACCGGGTGAATCGGAAGTCAGCATAAGCATATTTACGGTTTCGGGTAAGCCTGTAAGGGTTATAGCGGATAAAGCGTTAAAATCACAGGGGTATCATTCGGAAGATGTCTGGGATGCAAAAAATGAGAATGGCGCTGAAGTTTTGTCCGGTGTTTATCTCTGCGTTTTGGAAGTAAAGGACAGGGCAACAGGGCAAACCCAAAGGCTTGTTAAAAAGTTTGCGGTGCTAAGGTAATGCTTCAAAAAAAAACATTATTAATTTTTGCTGCGGCTGTTTTGATTTTTAATTTACCCCGGGCCCAGGCAAAAGATTCTATTGCATATGGAAATGACAGCATTTTTACCTCAGGCGGCGGTTCAAGAGCCGACGGAATGGCAGGAGCTTTTGCCGGTGCTTCTGATGACGTTTCGGCAATTTATTATAATCCCGCGGGATTGAGTTTAATAAAGAAACAGGAAGCCGCGCTTATTTATTATCCTTTGTTTGAAAATTCTTATTACGGGGCTCTTCATTATGGACAGCCGATACTTGGAATAGGCGCAATAGGCGCGTCTTTATATTCATTTTCAACCGGTAATATTGAAGGATACGATGAAAACGGCCAAAAAGTTTCAGATTTTGACAATGTTCAATATAAGATGGTTTTATCATATTCCAGAAAAATCATTGAAAGTTTTTATGCCGGTATAAATACTGATATTTATTACTCAAGCATGCAGAGGTTTAATTATGCCGGTTTTGGATGTGATTTAGGATTGCTGTACGAACCGTATAACTTTTTTCGCGCCGGGATAACGGTAAAAAACCTGATACAGCCGGTTTTTTCCATGCAGTCTGACACAGAAACACTGCCGCGTTCTTTGATTTTGGGTTTTTTCGGAAAGTATAAAGCCGGGGATTTTGAATTTAAAGGCGCATATGATATGGAAACGGCGGAAACGCAGGGAATAATAAACAGGTTTGGCCTGGAAACAAGCTGGCTGAATGTTTTTGCGTTAAGGTTCGGTTACGGAGAAAGTAACTTTTCTTTTGGCGCAGGCATACAGATATATGACATTAAAATTGATTATGCTTTTATAACAAACAATTATTTCGGCAGGATGGACAGATACACATTTTCTTATTTATTTGGCATGACACTTGAAGAACAAAGATTACAGCGCAGAAAAGCGATTTACGGAGAGGTACGCAGGATGGTTGACGAGAAAATTAAGATAAAGATAAAAGAAGAGGCTGAAGCGCTTTACAGGGTTTCATACGCTTATTATCAGAAAAATGAATATGAAGAAGCGCTTCTTGCGGCGGAAAAAGCTCTTGAATGGAAAAAGGATTATGAACCTGCGGTTAAAATGAAAAAAATATTGGAGGAAAAGCTTAAAGAGAAACTTAAAACCGACGAAGGAAAAGATTTAAGCGCCGACAATGAAACGTATATTTCCGCGGGAATTGAATTGTACGAAAAAAAACAGTATGATGAAGCGATTAAACAATGGGAATTGGCATTAAAAAGCAGGCCGGGAAACAAGGCATTGAAAGCTTTGATAGAAAAAGCAAAGAAAGATATGTCTTCGTCAGGACAAAAGATTAATCTTTCAAAAGAACAGAAAGAAACGGCCGAGAAAATGTATTATATAGGGGTAAATCAGTATACCGAGGGAGATTTAAAAGCCGCTGTTGAGACATGGAAAAAAGTGCTGGCAATAAATCCGGAAGACATAAAGACGCAAAGGGATATTAAAAAAGCCCAGGCAGAGCTTGAGGAACTTCAAAGGCGGGGAATAGAATGAATGAAAAATTTATAAGCGTCAAATGGGAATTAATGGCTGTAATGCTTGTGCTTACCCTTCTTGTAACGTCAATAATGAGCGTTTTGTTTCTGAATGTGCATAAAAAAAGCCTGATTAATGAAGTTGAATTAAGGGGGGCGGCAATAACCGGCAATGTGGCAAACAATATTGCGGATTATATTATGATGAAGTATGAGCTTGAATCGGCAAAACTTCTTAAAGAAGCAATGCGCAATGACGGGGTTATTTATGCAATGGTGCTTGGGGCTGACGGCACAATACTTGCGCATAATGACATGACACAGGCAAGAAAAAAGTTTGTTCAAAAAGACGAAGAAATCGGAATGACTCCGGGAAAAAACAAGATTTATAAAAACGCCGAAGGATACAAGTACATTGAATTTATTGCGCCTGCAGTTGCAAAACACAAAGCAAAAACAGGCGAAGTAAGGATTGCGGTTTCCTACGATATAATCAACAATGCGCTTAAAGAGACTTATTTTAACATTGCGGCAGTGACGCTGCTTGCCGTATTGTTAAGTGTAATCGGCGCTTTTTTTATAAGCATGGAAATAACCAAGCCGGTTAATATCCTTGCAGAGGGGGTAAGGATTGCCGGGAAGGGAGATTTAAATCATAAAATAAATATTAAAAGCAGAAATGAACTTGGTCTGCTTGCAAATGCTTTTAATATCATGACCGATGACCTTAAAAAGGCCCAGATGGTTGAACTTAAGAAAACTGCAATGGAAAAAGAGCTTGAAATAGCGGGTAAGCTGCAGGATTCACTGCTGCCAAAAGTGTTTCCCGAAATAAAGGGATATGATATTGCCGCTTTTTATCGCTCGGCCAGGGAGACAGGCGGAGATTACTATGATGTAATACCGTTGGGCGGCGGGAAATTCGGGTTTGTTATGGCTGATGTTTCGGGAAAAGGGGTGCCTGCCGCGCTGATTATGACAATGCTTCGCGGAATAATAAATATAGAGGCAAGAACAACACAGGACCCTGTTAAAACACTTATAAATCTTAACAACGGAATGCTTGGCAGTGTTGAAGGCAATATTTTTGCGACAATATTTTATGCCGTGCTGGATTCCGCCGAAAATACTCTTGAAATGGTATCCGCAGGTCATCATGAAACTCTTTTTTACAGAAGCTCCGCCGCAAAAGTTGAAACTTATTGCCCCAAAGGCGCCGCTATCGGAGTGTTAAAAGGCAGAGATTTTGAAAACAGAATCGGTAAAATAAAAACAGCTGTAAATCCCGGAGACAGGATTTTACTTTTTACGGACGGAATCAGTGAGGCAAGATCTCCGGAAGGAAAAAGGCTGGGAATACAAAAAGTTATGGATTCTCTTCAAAAATACGGAACCAAAACAGGCCGTGAAATAGTTGACGGAATTATAGGCGAGGTAGAAAAGTTTACAATGGGCGAGGAACAAAGTGATGATATTGCCGTCCTTTTAATTGCGAAGGCGGCTTAACTAACGGAGGAATTATATATGGCGCTTGAATTAAAGGAAAGTACGGAGAAAGGACTTACGATAGTTGAAGTTTCAGGAGAGCTGGATTCTTCATCCGTAACTTCTTTTTTTATCGGTTTTAAGGAAATTGCGGAAAAAAATAAAAGCAGAGGATACATAGTTGATATGCACAGGCTGGATTTTATCAGTTCTGCCGGCTGGACTGCTTTTTTGAATTTATTCAATTTCTTGAAAGAATCCGGAAAAGAATTAAAGCTTGCACGGCTGCAGCCTGAAGCCAAAAGAGTTTACGGTTTAATCGGGATAGACGGCGTTATTAAAAGTTTTGAGACAATAAAAGAAGCGGTTGAAAGTTATGCTGAATAAAAAAGAAATGCATATATTAAAAACAGATGCTTCGCCGCAAAATATTCAGGTTATAAGAAAATTTATAGAAATTGAAATGAAAAAAAATAAATTTTCAAAAGAAAAAATATCGGCGATGAAGGTTTCCGTAACCGAGCATTGCGAGAATATTATAAAACATTCATATAACGGAAATGCCGGAAAAATGGAAATTTATATGGAATTTAAAAAAACATATGTAAAAATTTCTGTTGTTGATTTCGGACCGAAGTTTGACATGAATCGCTATTCGATTCCTGATACATCGCGAAGATTAAAAAAAGGGCTTGGCGGCAAAATGGGGATAAAAACCATTCTTGCAATGTCCGATAAGGTTATATACAAAAGAAAAAGAAATTACAATGAAAATATTTTTATTATTAAGAAATAATAAAAAGGAAGGTAATTAAATGGCAACGTTATATGATGTGGCAAAACTGGCGGGCGTTTCATACAACACTGTTTCATATGTGGTAAACGGCGTTGACAAAGTTGCGCCTGCCACAAAAGAAAGGGTTTTAAAGGCAATTGAGCAGCTTCAGTACAGGCCGAATAAAACCGCAAGGGCATTGGCCGGCGCAAAGGCGGACTCAATTGCTTTCATAAGCACCCGTTTTACTTCTGTTTTTGGAATGAATATACTGCGTGAAATAGAAGAGGGTGTTCACCTTGCGGGGTTATCCGCAAATTATGACTTGATTCCTTATTCAACCAGGGGAGAAAGCGGCCTTAAAGACCAGATAATAGATTCAATAATAATGAACAGAAAAGCTGATGCAATTATAATGCTTGGAATAAGACCCGGTTCAGAAGCAATGAAAAAGATAAAGAATGCGGGAATCAGTGTTGTGCTTATAGACTCGCGGGAAGAAGGCGCAAATTCCGTAATATGTGACAATAAAAAAGGGGCATTTTCCGCCGTGGAATATCTTATATCTTCGGGCAGAAAAGAAATTGCATATATTGGTTTGTCGAAATCAGGCAATGATATATGGCCTTCCATAATACAAAAAGAGGAAGGCTATAAAGATGCGCTTATTTCATTTAATTTGGAAGTTAAGCGGGAAATGACATTTGAAGTAAATAATAATTATATTAATGAAGGATATGCGATAACGCAAAGTTTGATTAAATCCGTAAAAAAGATGGATGCCATTTTTTGCGGAGCAGGCGACAGCACCGCAATAGGATGTATCAATGCATTGAAAGAAGCGGGTTTTAAGGTTCCTGATGACATAGCTGTAATCGGTTATGATGATATACCCGTAGCATCTGCTTTCACGCCAAAGCTTACAACTGTAAGACAGCCGGTTGAAAAAATGGGGAATGAGGCATTTATAATTACATTGGAAGCTATGCAGGGGAAATTAAAAGACATAAAAAGTATTGTTTTTGAGCCAAAATTGATTAAAAGAGAATCGGCATAAAAAAAACTTGACAAATTTTAACAAAAAGTGTAAAAATATATTAGATTATGAACGCTCATATATATAAAAAACACCACAGTTTCTTTATAAAGAAAAATATGAACGCTCATATAGAATAAAGCTAAATGTTTGAAATTAAAATAAAAGGGGAGCAGAAGATGAAAAAAGTAAGTCTGGTGTTAGCGGTTTTATTAATGTTCTTTGTTCCGGTTCTTCATGCAGGCACTTGTACCATTGATGCAGGAACCACGTATCAGTACATACGCGCAATAGGCGCTTCAAGTGCGTGGTATGGTCTTGCAGGCGGAAATCCTGCGGCAATCTTTGCGGATGACAATATAAACGGCCATATCGGATTGTCATCTCTGCGCGCAAGGATTGATCCAAACGGGAATCATGCCGCTGAAGTTGGAAATCTTGTGACGGCCAAAAGTGCAAACCCGAATCTGCTTTGCTGGGCTTCGGAATGGTCGCCCCCTCCGCAGTATAAGGCAAATAATAATGTAAACGGAAACGTGCCCAACAATACATTTCTTGGAGCGTCATCTGGAGAACCAAACAGCGCTGACATCGGATATGCAAATTATCTGGTTACATATATTCAGTATGCAAAAAGCCGCGGTATAGATATTTATGCCGTATCCCCTCAGAATGAGCCAAACTGGAACCCTGATTATGAGTCTTGTCTTTGGACGGCGGGGCAGTTTGAGGTTTTTGTAAGAGCGTTTAAAGCGGCCCTTAACGCGGCAGGTCTTACCACAAAAATAATGATACCCGAACCGATTAATCCCGGAGGGATGAATCTTGCTTCAACAACAATGAACAACCCTACAACGGCTTCTTATGTTGGAATATTGGGAACACATCTTTACGGCGGAATGCCCAACCCGCTTAATACATACGGCTTCACACAGCTTACAAACCAGGAATTCTGGGAAACCGAAATATCGGCAAATACGCTGGATATAGCCGGCGCGCTTCAGCAGGCGGGATGGGTTCAGACTTGTTTTGTAAATGCAAATATGAACGCTTTCCATTATTGGTGGCTTTATGACCTGGTAACAAACGGAAATCTTAATATAAAAGCATTTGCTCTTGGAAATTACAGCAAATTTATCAGACCGGGTTATTACAGAATGGCGGCAACAGCTTCGCCGACATCCGGTGTTCAGGTAAGCGCATTTAAGAACACAAATACAAGCTCTCCTTCCAAAATAGTTTTTGTGGTAATTAACAACAACACTTCTCCTGTAAGTCAGACATTTGTTTTAAATAATATGAATGTCACATCAATAACCCCGTGGCTTACAAATGCAAATACAGGGCTTGTTGCACAGACACCTGTGAATGTTTCGGGCAATACATTTACCTATAATCTTCCGGCTCAAAGCATAATTTCTTTTGTGGCAAATATCGCCACAGGCGCAACATCAACAAACACTCCCGTTGTTCCCACGGCAACTCCCACACCGTGCGCGGCAACGCCGATTACCCCTTATATTCAGGTTGACGGCGGAGCATGGCAGCAGACATCATCTGTAACTGTTTCTTCCGTTTCGTCTGTTGTAAATCTCGGGCCTCAGCCTTTAACGGGCGGCTCTTGGAGCTGGACAGGGCCGAACGGCTTTACATCAACGTCAAGGGAAATTCTTGGAATACCTTTAAGCGCGGGCACAAATGTATTCACGGCAAAATATACCAATGCATGCGGTGCGGTATCAACACAGGCATTCACCATTACCGTACAAACAGCCGCAACTTCAACAGCCACAACCGCGGCGACACCGATAAACACTCCGATTACAAATCTGTTTGGCGGAAACCCGCTTATGTACCAGAAATATACGGCAGACCCTACGGCCTGCTGGTTTAACGGAAGAATGTACATATATACTTCGCATGATAAGGACGGCGCAACCGGTTATGACATAACGGATGTTACGCTTATGTCGTCTGACGACCTTGTGAACTGGACCGATGAAGGCGAGACATTCAAGGCGTCAAATACCACATGGGCGGGGCTTACATATGCGCCGGCTTGTGTTTACAGGAACGGCTACTATTATCTTTATTTTGGAAACGGCGGCGGAAGCATAGGTGTTGTAAGAAGCACAAGCCCCACCGGAACTTGGACAGACCCCGTAGGACGCCCCATAGTCACAAGCAGCACGCCGGGATGCAGCGGTATGACGTATATCTTTGATCCTGCCGTATTTATTGATGATGACGGCCAGGCATACATGTATTTTGGCGGCGGCGGGCCTGGTAATGCAAGGGTAATTAAATTAAATTCGGACATGATAAGCGTAAGCGGATCGGCTGTGACAATTGACGCTCCAAGGTATTTTGAAGCGCCGTTTATGAACAAAAGAAACGGAATATACTATTTCACCTATTCAACGGATTTCTCGGCTTCTCCTGCGGCCACAATTGACTATATGACCAGCAGCAACCCGATGACAGGATTTACATACCGCGGCACAGTTCTTGGCAATCCGCCGGATAACTGCGGCAACAACAACCATGCTTCAATTGTAAATATAGGAAACGATTACTACATTGCTTATCATACAAGAAGGCTTTCCAATATCAACCTTGGAAATTGTAACGGAATATATCAAAGAAGCGTGGCTTTAGACAGGCTGTATTTTAACGCCGACGGCACAATACAAAAAGTGACAACCACAACAACCGGCGTTAATGCTCTGAAGCTTGCCAATCCTTATGTTTTAAACAAAGCCGTAACAATGGCACAGGAATCAGGCATTAAAACGGAAACATGCTCAGAAGGCGGTTTGAATGTAGGTTATATAGAAAACGGAGACTGGATACTTGTAAAGAATCTTGATTTTGGAACAGGCGCCGCAAGTTTTGAAGCGCGTATCGCAAGCGCGGGCAGCGGCGGGAAGATTGAAATACGCGTTGGAAGCGTTACGGGAACTCTTGCAGGCACCTGCAATGTGCCTGTTACAGGCGGATGGCAGACATGGCAGAATGTTACCTGCAGTGTAAGCGGGCTTTCCGGAGTAAAGAATATTTATTTTGTATTCACGGGAGGAACCGGAAACCTGTTTAACATAAGCTCTTACCGTTTCTACCAGAGCGCGGTGGCAACATCAACAAACACAAATACAGCTGCGGCCACATCAACATTCACAAGAACAAACACTCCCACAAACACCAACACACAGGCTGTTTCAACATTTACACCCACATTGACACCCACAATACCTGTTGTGACAGGCGGGCTTCGCGACCTTGCGGCGGCAAAAGGAATGCTTCTTGGCTCTGAAGCAACAAACAGCCCCCTGCAGAACGAAGCAATATACAGAACAACACTTGCAAAAGAATTTAACTGGCTGGGCGGCGAGAATGAATTTAAAGCATATCTCTGGACCGGCCCTTACAGCTATAACTTCACCACAACCGACTATTACAGGACCTTCAGAGATGCAAACAATATGGATATGAGGGGCCATGTTCTTGTTTATTATACTGTAGTTCCAAGCTGGATGAGCTCTGGTAATTACACAAGCACACAGATAAGCGACATGCTTAAAGCTTATATAAAAGCAATGGCGGGCAGGTATGCGGGCAAGATGAAC
Source organism: uncultured Spirochaetia bacterium (assembly GCA_964417645.1). Lineage (GTDB taxonomy): Bacteria > Oederibacteriota > PGYV01 > PGYV01 > PGYV01 > CAYQIS01. Next base: position 29,303 of record CAYQIS010000001.1, on the reverse strand, counting down.
CAGTGGGACGTTGTAAACGAAGCGGTTACAGACAGCGCTCCTTACGGCTATCGTTCAAATGACTTCTGGTATCAGAAACTGGGCGATTACATACCAAACGCATTCAGATGGGCAAGGGAAGCGGATCCCAACGCAAAGCTTTATTACAACGACTACGGTAATGAAGGTTTAAACGCAAAGTCAAATTATATTTATGACATGGTCAAAAATTTAAAGACACAGAATGTTCCGATTGACGGAGTGGGCTGGCAGTGTCATGTAAGCAGCAGCTGGCGTTTGAATGATGATATATACGAAAACGCACAAAGGCTTACGGCATTGGGGCTTGAAATTACCGTGACAGAGCTTGATGTTGCAATACCGGTGCCGGTTGACGCGGCAAAGCTTCAGTCTCAGGCAAAAGCCTATGCTGACATGACATATTTCTGCATGACACATCCAAATGTTAAACGCATGTTTATGTGGGGCTTTACTGACAAGTATTCCTGGATACCGGGCTTTACAAACGGCACGTCTGATGCGGCGCTTATATTTGACGTAAATTACAATAAAAAACCTGCGTATTATGCGATACAGACAGTGCTTGGTTTAAATCCTGTAAAAGGTATCTATAACGGAGGCTTTGAAAGCTCGATTTATTGCTGGAATGAAAGCTCCGGCGGCACAATATCAGAAGAAACATCAATAGTTCACAGCGGTTCAAAATCGCTTAAGGTTTCTAACAGAACGCAGGCATATCATGGAGCAGGCCAGTACATACTGTGGTATCTGCTTCAGAACGGGCAGGGTACCTATAATGCAAGCGCATGGGTACGTCTTGCATCTGGAACAGACACGGCAAAACTTACTTTGTATATTAAGGATGATGCAGGAAGCAGATATATAAGTTTTGGTTCGATTGGCGCAAACAGCACGGACTGGAGCCAGATAAGCGGTTCCGCAAATGTGACATGGACAGGGCTTTTAAGGGTTGCAAGGCTTTTTGTTGAAACACAGACAAGCACAGGCAATTTCTATGTGGATGACATAAATTTTGAAAAGGCCGGAGCAGTAACACCGACATCAACAAACACGCCGGTACCGCCTACAAACACAAGCACGGCAACAAGGACAAATACACCTGTACCGCCAACCAACACATTCACCAACACGCCTGTACCTCCGACGGCAACAGCAACAAACACGGTAGTACCGCCGACAAACACATCAACAAACACGGCAGTACCTCCGACAGCAACGTCAACGAACACAGCAGTACCGCCGACAAACACATCAACAAACACGGCAGTACCCCCGACAGCAACGTCAACAAACACGGCAGTACCGCCGACATCAACGAATACAATGGTACCTGCAACAAGCACATCAACAAACACGGCAGTGCCTCCGACAGCAACATCAACAAACACACCGGTACCGCCCACGAACACAGCTACAAGGACAAATACAGCGGTTCCGCCGACAAATACGGCAACAAGGACCAACACTCCTGTGCCGCCGACTGCAACAGCAACGGCAACATTGATACCGCCTACTGCAACAGCAACCCAGGCACAGAGTGCAAGCATAAATGTTCAGCTTAAGAATACAGATTCAAACAGCACCACCAGCCCGCATCCTGTAATAAGGATTATAAATACTGGAAGCGCATTGCTGAACCTTAACGGCATGGAAGTAAGGTACTGGATTAACTCTGACTCAACATCAGGCCAGCAGGTGCAGGCTTTTGTGGATTGGGCAGGCAAGCTGCCGCAGGGAAGCACGATAACACAAAACATCACGGTTTCGGCTGTTCAGAAAGTTCAGGGTACGCAGAATTACTACATAAGCTTCAGGTTTAATTCCGCTGTAACGCTTGCAACAAATGAATATGTTGAAATTCAGTCAAGGTTTAACAAAACAGACTGGAGCGTAATGCAGCAGGCAAATGACTGGAGCTATGCGGCGAATCAGACTTTTATAAACAGTTTGAACATAACCGTTTACTCCGCAGGCGCGCTTGTATATGGTTATGAGCCCACGGCTGTTGTTAACAACCAGGCTGCAACCGTAAGCAGCGTGCTCAGTTATCCCAACCCCGCTGTAAGCGGCGGTACTGTAAACCTTCAGTACTCAATATTGCCGGGCGGCACTACAGTTCAGTCTGCGGACGGCACAAACACGCTTATGACAGTTGAAGACCCTGACGCTCAGGTTATGCTTGAAGTGTTCACTATACAGGGAAGGCTTGTCTGGAAGCAGACGGTAACAGGAGTCTCCAATGTATGCGCGGGGCCGCATTCAGTGCAGTGGGACGGGAAAACAGCATCAGGTCATAAGCTTGCGGCAGGGACATATGTTCTTAAAGTTTCAATTAAATCAAAGGGAAGCATAAACAGCAAGAATTTTGTAATTCTTATTCTGTAAAACAGATAATTTACAACACAGCCCCGGGTTAACAGCCCGGGGCTTTTTTTTATAAAATGAATATTTACAATTTTTTAAAAATGAATATAATTTATTTATCTTGGGATAAAAGGAGATAAAAATGAGAAAAAGCAGTCATTATATTACTTTGTTTATTTTAATTTTTATTCTGATATTTGGATGTAACAAAACTAAAACTCCTTCCACGCCCGGCGATGTTCAGCCCACAGCAACAATTACGTACACTTTTACCGCAACTTCCTCGGCAACTGCAACCGCTACTGCGACGCCTGTTACGGGAACCGTGACAGGCTCAATAATTCTTCCTTCGGATAAAAGCGGATGGGAATATACTGTTTTTATTGACAGTGATTTGAATACTGCAAACGGCATAATTAACAGAATAATTGGAGTTTGTAATTCGTCTTTGGCAATTCCTTATTCAATGACTGCAACTTCAGGTACTTTTTATGTATATGGCGCCGTGTTATCCGACCCATCAAAAGGTCCAAGGTTAAATGACCTTGCAGGTGTTTATGGAACGACTTTCCCTGTATTTCCTGTGAGCCCGAACGTTAATGTAATTACGGGGTCTGTGACATCAGGTGTTGATATAAATATGGCAGCGATAACAAATAACGTATCAGGCACAATAACACTTCCGGCGCCGGTTACCGCAAAGGCCTATGTTGTTATTCTTGATACGGATATGAACCCGTCAAACGGATATTATTCGGCGGATACAGGGCTTGTAAGCGGTTCTTCAAGAAACTACGCACTTGCCGCTGTGTTACCTTTGGATTATTACATTTACGCTCTTGTTGACAGGGATTCAAGCGGCCTTGAAACGGGCGCAACTTCCGGTGATTATTATGGATATTATTCGATGAGTGCGGTTCATATAGAACCTGCTGTGGGATTGTCGGGAGCAAATTTTATTTTGGGTATTGTTCCTTGATAAAAAATATAGGGAGGGTATTATGAAAAAATTTATTTTAGTTTCAGGTATTGTTTTGCTCGTTTTTGCCTTAATTTTCAGTTCTTGTGGTAATAATAAATCGGTTTCGCCAACGACACCGGATCCGACGCCTGTTCCTGTCGTCATGTCGGCGGTTTTTACGGCTGATGATTTTGAAGACGGGGATTTAAGCAGCCAGCTTGGCAACTGGGTGGATGTCAATGATTCAACTGAAAACGGTCAGTCAGCAAGTTCTGCTCCTGTACTGGTCAGTGACACGATTGGCGCAGGTTCCTTAAAAGCCATGAAACTTTCAGGCACTATAAAAGTTGTTTCAATATCGGGTGGAGGGTACTCTTCCATGGGTGTTGTACCCACAGTGCCGGCATTAACCACGGTTCCAACTTTGCCAACTATCGTGATGTCGCCTACGGTTACTCCGACGCCGGCGTATTCGGGATATGTTGGCTGTCAGACTGTTAAAACATACGGGGCTGATGTAAGGAACAGTACAAAAATAAAATTTTACGCAAAAGCGGATTTGCCGTCTCCTGCAAGCAGGTTTAGCGGCAAGGTTGTAATTGAAAATATGTCCGGTAAATATTGTTCTAAAGTATTTTCTTACATATCCGCTTATGCGGTTTATAACTATGATTTAAGAAACGATTTTGTTTTACCGCAATCCGCCGCTTACACAATTGATGAAGTTCTTTCTTCTGTTAAAAAAATCACTTTCATCGTAAAAATGAACTCGTATGCTGACGACATTGAAGATGTAAATCTTTTTATTGATGACGTGTCTTTTGAGTGAAAATATGAATTGATTAATGTTTTGCAAAAACCGGGTTAACAGCCCGGTTTTTTTATGCCTGAATGTTGATGTGTGTCGATTTAACGTATATAATAAATATATAAATAATGTTTGCGTTAAAAAATAATGATTTTCCTGCGGGGTGAGGGAATGAAAAAATATTTATGCGTGCTTATGATTTCTCTGATGCTTATTAATTTCCCCGTTTCTGTGCTCGCAGACTGCGTCAGCCAGTACTGCATCTGTGACGGTAAAATGCATGACTGCAGTTTTACTGACGCGCAGTGCCAGGCATTATGCGGCGGCGGAGAGGCGCAGTATGACACAAAATACCATAAATCAAACACGGAAAATACACCTCTTTATCTTGGTTTTACCGTTGCTTTTGTTGCCATCGGACTTGTTTTATATTTTGGGGGAGCTTTTAATGAAGGAGATAAAAGTGTTACGGCGCCCGGTGTGCTGAAAGTAAATTTTTAAAGTCTTTATGGGGCTTTGGACCGGTCTTCTTAAAGGACTAAAATAGCATGGTATTGTATGTTGGTTCAGCGGGAAAATTCAGGCTTTTAACGGTATATTCTCTTACGGAAGCGGCGCTGCACAGGTGACATTTGGGACGACAGAGAATAAGTTTTTAAGTACGCCGCGCATAATTAATCCGGGAGTAATAATAGAATTTTTTAAAAGCATATTGGTAAAAGGAAGAAAACACGGGTGAAAGTGATTTGTATATGCAGTTTTGAAAATAAAGGGGACGATACAATTTTGTAATTTTTTTATGAAAATATACTCTTTTTACAGTATAATATTTTTAATTTTGGGGGATGAGTGAGAGAAAGCGGATAGTAATAAAACAAGAATGTTTATTAACGGGAGGGGAAATGTGTAAAAGCAAGTTTGCGAGAGAAAAGGTGCGGTACGGGTGTTATGCTGTCTTGACGGCCTGCATATCAATAGGGTAAAATTGTAACAGAGGTGAAATATGAGCGGTATAGAGAAGATAAAGAAAACAGTGGAAAAACACAGAGAGATACTAAAAAAAGAATATAAGATAAAAAGGTTATCGGTTTTTGGTTCTTTTGCCCGTGGGGAACAGAAAAAAAACAGTGATATTGATATGCTGGTTGAGTTCAGCGGGCCGGTTGGGTTTGGTTTTTTCAGCGCTTCTGATTATCTGGAACAGATTCTGGAACGCAAAGTTGACCTTGTAACCAAAGATGCCATAAGGCCTGAACTTAAAAGGAATATTTACAGGGATTTGGTTGATGTCTAAAAGGGAGTGGAAGCTTTTTCTGAATGACATGAAGGCATCCTGCAGGAAGATTCTTGCTTATACAAAAGGGATGGATAAAAAGTCATTCAATTCAAATCATATGGCGGTGGATGCGGTTATCAGGAATTTTGAAATACTTGGGGAAGCATGTAATAACCTTCCTGATGAGATAAAGAAGAAAAATCCGGGTGTGCCATGGCGCCAGATCACGGCATTCAGGAACAGGATAATTCATGAATATTTTGGCATCAGTATGGATATTGTTTGGGAAATAATACAGGATGATATTCCCGAACTGAAGAAAAAACTTGGAAAAGTGAAGTGAAGTAGCGGGATTAAATGGAGGAATGGCGGCCCGAAGCAAGCTTGCGAGAGAAAAAGTGCGGCTCGGATGTTATGAATAAATATGTATTTAGTGTTTTTGCGAAAATTTTATTGAATTTCTTAATAAATTCCTATATATTTTATAAAATCTTGTAAATAACATTGGGAAAAGGAGAACAATAATGGGGCATATAAAATGGGGCAATATGCTAAAGCTTATAATTTTTCTTTTGTTTTTGGTTGTAAATGTAACTGCTTGTTCGATGAAGACGAGGACTGTCAAATTCCAATCAAATCCTTCAGCTGCGAAAATTGAAGTTGATGGTGATTATATTGGAGATACACCTGTGCTTTATGAAGTGACTGCACAAGCAGATAAGGCAACTATTAAAGTTATTGCATATCCTGAACCGCCTATTTATAGGTCAAATAAATTATTTTTGCAAAAACGTGACGTAACTGTACCTCTTTTGAGAGAATATGAATCTAGTATTGAAAATGCGTTTAATGTCTATTTTGATATGGGATACAGATGTGCTGATGATTGTACGGAAACAGACCCATGTCAGTGTCAAAATAATGAAGCTGTTAAAAAGTAATTATTAGTTGATACTTAAAATTAAAGATTGTTATATTAAGTCTAAATTAATTATAAGCTGATCATTATTTTTATCTGCTGTAAATATGTCGGGCATATAATTAAATATCAATGTTTCTTAAAAAGAAGAATATATTATTGTGATTGTCTGTGAAATACCCGGAATTTGATTTTTTATTTTACCGGAAAAATTTAAAATAAATCCCGGTTGACATTAAGCGTTTCCGTAAGTTATTATATTTAACGAACTAGCAATCCTTTAAACTGGTCCTGCGAGACTGGAAAGGAAGCAAGAAAAACGTCGGCTTCTTTCTGCGTGTACGCGGGAAGGGGCTTTTTTTATGTCCCTCCCTAAAGAATGCGGTAAAGCGCCACATCCGCAATAACAACCTAATCGCAGGACCTCGCAAGAGTTTTTTATCTTTTACGGAGGTTTGACGCGATGGACAAAGAAAATCTAAAGATAAAAACCGAAATCCTTGACAAAGACGGCATTGACCGCGCCTTAACCCGCATTGCCCACGAAATCCTTGAAAAAAACAAAGGCGCTAAAAACCTCGCATTGGTAGGCATCCGCAAAAGGGGCGACATCCTGGCAGAACGCATAGCCAAAAAAATAGAAGCAATTGAAAAAGTCAAAGTGCCTGTGGGCGCTGTTGATATAACATTCTACCGTGATGACTATGAAATAAACGCAAAAGTGGATGTAAACGCGACTGATCTTACATTTAATGTTGACGGTCTGGATATTGTGATTGTTGATGACGTGCTGTTCACGGGCAGGTCAACACGCGCGGCAATGGATGTAATTATAGAACAGGGCAGGCCAAAAAGCATTCAGCTTGCGGTGCTGGTGGACAGGGGACACAGGGAGCTTCCGATACAGGCAAATTATGTCGGCAAAAATGTGCCCACGTCTTTGGATGAACGCATTGTTTTTGACATTGAAAAAGACGGCCAGGACAAAGTTTACCTGGCGTCGGTAAAATAGGAGGCTTTTGCATGGCTTTTAAGCATTTGCTCGGGCTTCAGGATTTGTCAAAGGAAGATATTCAGACAATACTTAAACTCGCGGAAAGTTTTAAGCAGGTGATACTGCGTCCCGTGAAAAAAGTGCCAACCCTCAAAGGAAAGACAATTGTAAACATGTTCTTTGAGCCCTCCACCCGTACAAAGATGAGCTTTGAACTCGCGGCAAAAAGATTATCCGCTGATGTTTTGAACCTTCAGATGAGCACAAGCTCTGTTGTAAAAGGAGAGACGCTTTTAGACACACTGGCAACAATAGAAGCAATGCAAATTGACATGGTAGTAATACGCCACAGCATGAGCGGTGTGCCGCTGTTTCTAAGCAAAAATATCAAGTCAGCAGTCATAAACGCGGGCGACGGCATGCACGAACACCCGACGCAGGGACTGCTTGACATGTTCTCAATTGTTGAGAAAAAGAAAAAAATTGAGGGTTTAACCGTTGCAATAGTTGGCGACATACTTCACTCACGTGTCGCAAGAAGCAATATATGGGGGCTTACAAAGCTTGGCGCAAAGGTGAGGGTAATAGGACCGTCAACCTTGATCCCGCGGGATGTTGAAAAGCTCGGGGTTGAAATCCATACCGACCTTAAAACAGGATTAAAAGACGCGGATGTTGTGAATATCCTGCGCATGCAGCTTGAACGCCAGAAAAAGAATCTTTTCCCCACAATACGCGAATATGCAATGTTGTTTGGAATAAATACGGAAAAATTGAAATACGCAAAACCCGACTGCCTGGTAATGCACCCGGGCCCGATGAACCGCGGTATAGAGATATCGCCCAATGTGGCGGACGGACCGCAGTCGGTTATCAATGAACAGGTTACAAACGGCGTGGCAATACGTATGGCTGTATTGTATTTACTCGGAGGAGGAAAACACGATGAAATTATTAATTAAGAACGGGCTTGTTGTTGACCCTGCGAATAAGATAGAGGATAAACTTGATATTTTTGTTGCCAATGGCAGGATAGAAAAAGTTGGCAAGAATATATCAGACCGCGATGCAAAAATAATAGACGCAAAGGGCAGGGTGGTAATGCCCGGATTTATTGACATGCACGCGCATTTCAGGGAACCGGGCTTTGAATACAAGGAGACAATAGAATCAGGTTCGCGCGCGGCCGCAAAAGGCGGTTTTACTTCGGTTTGTGTAATGCCAAACACAAGTCCCGCAATAGACAATCAGGCTTTGGTTGAATTTGTAAACTTAAAAGCAAAAGAAGTGGGATTAATAGATGTTCATGTTATAGGAACAATCACAAAGGGCAGGGCGGGCGCCGAACTTGCTCCCGTTGGAGAACTTGTAAAAGCGGGGGCGGTTGCGATATCCGATGACGGAAATTCCGTAATGAATGCCGAACTTTTAAGGCGCGCAATGGAATATACAAAGATGTTCAATATCCCGATAATAGAACACTGCGAAGACGCCAATCTTGCGGCCGACGGCATGATAAACGAAGGCTATTATTCCACGCTGCTTGGATTAAAGGGCATACCTGATGCCGCGGAAGAAGTGATAGTTGCCCGCGATATACTGCTTGCGCGCGAAACAGGAGCCAAACTTCATATCGCGCATATCTCAACCGAAGGATCTGTTGAGCTTTTAAGATGGGCAAAGAAACAAAATGTGGCTGTTACTGCCGAAGTTACGCCGCATCATTTTGCGCTTGATGAATCGGCTTTGGTTGAATACAACACAAACTTCAAGATGAACCCGCCGCTTCGCACAAAAGAAGACGTAAAGGTTCTTAAAAAGGCGCTTAAGGATGATGTAATAGATGTAATAGCAACAGACCACGCTCCGCACGCAGAGCTTGACAAAAACGTTGAATTTAACCTTGCCGCATACGGCATAGTGGGTTTGGAAACCGCTTTCCCGCTGATTACAGAGCACCTGATAAGGCCGGGAGTGCTTACAATATCCCAGGCGGTTGCAAAAATTACAATCAATCCCGCGAAGATACTTGGCCTTAACAAGGGAACTCTTACTGAAGGAAGTTTTGCGGACATAGTTGTTGCGGACCTTGAAAAAGAAATTGAAATAACCAAGGATTTCTTTGCGTCCCGTTCCACAAATTCGCCTTTTATCGGCCAGAAACTTCACGGAAAGATAGAGTATGTGGTTAAAAAAGGAAAGATAATTTACGGGGAAATGTCCGAAAAAAGGCGTCCTGTAAAATGAATACAAGCAAAGCTAAAATATAAGGAGAGACCATGAAAGAAGCGATATTAATGTTGGAAGACGGCACCTGCTTTAGGGGCATATCAGCAGGCGCTGACGGCGAAGCTTACGGCGAAATTGTTTTTAACACTTCAATGATGGGGTATCAGGAAATTCTTACAGACCCGTCTTACCGCGGGCAGATAGTGACAATGACTTACAGCGAGATAGGGAATTACGGGATTGTGGAAGAAGATATGGAAAGCTGCAAGGTGCGCGTTGAAGGTTTTGTAATGAAGGAAATATCAAAGGTAAAAAGCAACTGGCGCGCGGACAAAACCCTTGTTCAGTACCTGAAGGAAAACAGGATACCGGCAATTGAGGGCATAGACACAAGAATGTTAACAAGGCATATACGCGATAACGGCGCAATGAAAAGCGTGCTGTCAACAATTGACCTTGATGAAAAATCGCTTTTAAAAAAGGTGCGCGCCTCACAGTCAATTGTGGGAATAGACCTTGCATTTGATGTTTCAACAAAAAAGAGCTATCACTGGAATGAAAAGCTGTGCCCCGTGGGCATGATGGAAAAAGAGCATGAATATGTGCGCGTGGGAACAAACAAGACGCGCTTTAAGGTTGCGGCCGTTGATTGCGGCATTAAATACAATATTTTAAGGATACTTACTGATTTAAACTGTGATGTGACGGTTGTTCCGATAACAGTAAAAGCCGAAGAAATATTAAAAATGAATGTTGACGGGATATTCATATCAAACGGCCCCGGAGACCCTGAAGGCGTGCCTTATCTTGTTGAGGAATTAAAGAAACTCCTGGGTAAAAAGCCCATATTTGGAATATGCTTTGGACATCAGCTTCTGGGCCTTGCTTTGGGAGGTAGAACATACAAAATGAAATTCGGACACAGGGGCGCAAACCATCCCGTAATGGATATGCGCACAAAAAAAATAGACATAACGGTTCAAAATCACGGTTTTGCTGTTGACCCCAAATCACTTAAAAAATCCGGGTATAAGGTTGACATAACACATATTAACCTGAACGACAAAACTGTTGAGGGCCTTGAAGTAAAGGAATTAAAGGCATTCTCCGTTCAGCATCATCCGGAAGCGTCAGCCGGCCCGCATGACGCCCGATACATATTCAATCACTTCATTGAAAACATGGCGGCAGCGAAGAAAAGGAAGGTAAAATAACATGCCAAAACGCACAGACCTTAAAAAAATATTGATAATCGGTTCTGGCCCAATCGTGATAGGGCAGTCATGCGAGTTTGACTATTCAGGCACCCAGGCCTGCAAGGCGCTTAAGGAAGAAGGATATAAGGTTGTATTGATAAACAGCAATCCCGCAACAATCATGACAGATCCGGAGTTTGCGGACGCCACATACATTGAACCGCTTACGGTTGAAGTGCTTGAGAAAGTTGTAATAAAAGAAAAACCCGATGCCATACTTCCCACGGTGGGAGGCCAGACCGCATTAAACCTTGCGGTTGAATTTGTAAAGGCCGGCCTTGATAAGAAACATAAAGTGGAGTTGATAGGGGCAAATTTTAAGGCAATACACAAGGCGGAAGACAGGGAATTGTTTAAAAGGGCAATGAAAAAAATTGGCCTTGATGTTCCAAAAAGTTCTTATGTGACCACAATGGCCGCCGCCATGAAAGCCGCGGATGAAATAAAATTCCCAATAATAATACGCCCTGCCTTTACCCTTGGCGGAACAGGCGGCGGCATTGCTTACAATGCATCCGAGTTTAAGGCAAAAGTTGAAAAAGGTATGAAGGATTCGCCTGTTCACGGGGTTCTTCTGGAAGAATCGGTTTTGGGCTGGAAAGAATACGAACTGGAAGTAATGCGAGATTTAAAGGATAACGTTGTCATTATATGTTCAATTGAAAACTTTGACCCTATGGGAGTACACACGGGGGATTCAATTACCGTTGCACCCGCGCAGACTTTAACGGACAGGGAATATCAGTTTATGCGTGACGCTGCGGTAAAGATAATCCGTGAAATCGGAGTTGACACGGGCGGCTCCAACATACAGTTTGCCGTAAACCCCGCAAACGGGCGCATGATAGTGATAGAGATGAACCCGCGCGTTTCGCGTTCATCCGCGCTTGCTTCAAAAGCAACCGGTTTCCCGATAGCAAAGATAGCCGCGAAACTTGCGGTTGGCTACACCCTTGATGAAATACCAAATGATATCACGCGTTATACACCGGCTTCATTTGAACCAACGCTTGACTATGTTGTAACCAAAATTCCAAGGTTTACTTTTGAAAAATTCAAGGAAAGCAAGGACGAACTGGGCGTGCAGATGAAATCGGTTGGCGAAGCCATGTCAATAGGAAGGACTTTTAAGGAAAGTTTCCAGAAGGCATTAAGGTCAATGGAAAACGGGCGCTATGGCTGGGGAGGAGACGGCAAGGACCCTGACATTAAGTCACTTACAATTGAACAGATAAAGGAAAAATTAAGGACACCGAACTCGGGCAGGGTGTTTTGGCTTAAATATGCAATGGAAAAGGGCATGACAGACGAAGAAATATTTGAACTTACAAAAATAGACCCGTGGTTCCTGCATAATCTTAGAGAAATTCTTACGCATGAAAGCGAACTGAAAAAATTGGCTGTAAAAACAGGAAAACTTAATGCCGTAAAAGCAAAGAAAATAGCCGTACATATAAGGCAGGCCAAACAGAACGGTTTTTCGGATTTTCAGCTTGGCCGCATTTTTGGCGTATCGGAAGATGAATTCAGAAAAATAAGGCTTAAACTTGGAATAAAACCTGTTTATAAAATGGTTGACACATGCGCGTCAGAATTTAAAGCTTACACTCCTTATATGTATTCAACTTATGAACAAGAGGATGAGAATGTAATTTCCAAGAAGAAAAAAGGCATAATACTAGGAGGCGGCCCCAACAGAATAGGGCAGGGCATTGAATTTGACTACTGCTGCGTGCACGGAGTGTTTGCTTTAAAAGAGCTTGGATATGAAGTTTCAATGGTTAACTGTAATCCCGAAACGGTTTCAACGGACTATGACACGTCAGATAAGCTTTATTTTGAACCGCTTACGATGGAAGACGTCATGTCAATTGCGGATTCAGAAGGCCGTGACGCAGGGTTTATAGCGCAGTTTGGCGGACAGACACCCTTAAAACTTGCCATGCCTTTGTACAATAAAAAAGTAAAGATAATGGGCACGTCTCCGGTGTCAATTGACATTGCCGAAGACCGCGAGAAATTTGACAGGATACTTTCCAAACTGAACATATCAAGGCCTGAAAACGGGACGGCTTTTTCTTTGAAAGAAGCGTGGCAGATAATAAAACGTATCGGATATCCGGCCCTTGTTCGTCCGTCATACGTTCTTGGCGGCCGCGGTATGGAAATAGTGTACGATGATGAGTCATTTGAAAAATATGCGAAAGAAGCGTTCATAGTCTCGGAAAAGCACCCCGTATTGATAGACAAATTCCTTGAGGATGCAATAGAGGTTGACGTTGACTGCGTCTGCGACGGAAAAGAAGCTGTAATATGCGGCATCATGGAACATATAGAAGAAGCGGGCATACATTCGGGAGATTCCGCCTGCGTGCTTCCGGCATTAACTTTAAGGCAGGACACCATTAATAAGATACGGGAATACACATACAAGATGGCGCTTGAACTTAAAGTAAAGGGATTGATGAATGTGCAGTACGCGTTAAGGAACGACCAGGTATTTGTGCTTGAAGTTAACCCGCGCGCCAGCCGCACCGTGCCTTTTGTTTCCAAAGCCACCGGTATACCATGGGCAAAAATAGCAACAAAAATAATGGCGGGGAAAACAATAAAGCAGCTTGGGATAAAGGAAAATCTTGACCTGCCGCACATTGCGGTTAAAGAAGCGGTGTTCCCGTTCAACAAGTTCCAGGGCGCGGATTCCGTGCTTGGGCCTGAAATGAAATCAACCGGCGAAGTTATGGGAATAGACATGGACTTTGGTCATGCTTATTACAAGGCGCAGATAGCGGCGGGACAAAAACTTCCAACCGAGGGAGGGGTTTTTGTTTCCGTGAAAAACAAACATAAACGCGACATAGTTTTTGTTGTGAAAAAACTCGAGGATTTGGGTTTTAAAATATTTGCCACGGAAGGAACTGCAAATGTGTTAAGACGTTACGGAATAAAAACAGAAAAGGTAAAAAAGGTAAATGAAAAAGGCATAACCATTCTTGACAGAATGAAAGCAAAAGATATAGACCTGATTATAAACACGCCTGTTGCCAAGGGCCCAAAGAGTGATGACTACCAGATAAGAACTCTTGCCGTTGCTTTGGGAATTCCTTACACAACAACCATGTCAGGGGCGCAGGCTGTGGTTACGGCAATTGAAGCGGTTAAAATTCAGGGAATACAGGTTAAGCCGATACAGGAATATTATAAGGCCGAAAAACAGCATGGGTAAAAAAGCAACTGTGCTTTCAAACAGGGAAATTGCAAAAGAGATATGGCATATAAAGCTGAAGGCGGAAAAACCTTTAAAAATTCTTCCTGCCCAGTTTATAAATGTAAGGGTAACGCAGGGCACCGCGCCTCTTTTGCGCAGGCCTTTTTCGGTTTACAGCGCGTCAGGACGAGACATTGAGCTTGTATACAGGGTGATTGGCGCGGGCACAAAGGAACTTGCCGCAAAGAAAAGCGGGGACATAATTGACTTCATCGGCCCGCTTGGCAATACATATCCAAGTCACGACAAAAAGGGGAATATCATAATAGTGGGAGGGGGCACAGGGTCCGCTTCCGTGCATTTTCTTGCAAGTGAATTAAAAAAGAACAAGAAAAAATTTATTCTTATACAAGGCGCTCGTTCAAAGGATATGATTGTTGACTTGAAGGGTTTTAAAAAACTCGGATGTATTTTTACCACTGAAGACGGAAGCTTTGGCACAAAAGGTTTTGTGACGGATGTTTTACGAAAAATATTAAATGACAAAGACACAATTTATGCCTGCGGACCGGAACCAATGATAAAAGCCGTTAAAGCCGCGGCTTTAGAAAAAAACAATGTAAAGTGTTATGCTTCGTTTGAAGCATACATGGGCTGCGGAATAGGGGCATGCGTAAGCTGCGTTATACCTGTAGGAACACACGATAATTTTGAGTATAAAAGGGTGTGCAAAGACGGTACGGTCTTTGATGTTAACGGGGTGGTTTTATGAAAATTGACACCAAAGTTAATATCGGCGGATTGGAAATGAAAAACCCTGTTATGACAGCTTCCGGGACATTTGGCTACGGTCTGGAATTTGAACCTTATCTTGATTTGAACAGGCTTGGCGCGATAGTGGTTAAAGGGCTTGCAATAAGGCCCGTAAAAGGTAACAAGCCCCAGCGTCTTGTGGAAACACCTTCAGGCATAATAAATGCCATAGGTCTTCAGAATATAGGCGTTGAAGCTTTTCTTAAGGAAAAAATGCCAAAATTGAAGAAATATAAAACGCCTGTAATCGCAAATATCTATGGAACTGACATAGATGAATATATCTCGGTTGCAGAAAGATTGAACGACAGCGATGTTGCGGGCATTGAAATTAACATAAGCTGCCCGAATGTGAAAAAGGGCGGGCTGCAGTTTGCGGGGGACAAAGACGCAATTTCAAAAATGCTAAAAGGAATAAAAAAGGTTTATAAGAAGACAATTATAGTCAAACTTTCCCCGAACGTGGGGCCGCTTGAAGAAATTGCGGGGCTTTGTGAAGGTGAAGGCGCTCATGCAATTTCGCTTATTAACACAATTCTTGCTTTGGCAATTGATCTTGAAAAAAGAAAGCCCGTAATAAGCAATATTTTCGGGGGTTTATCAGGGCCTGCCGTAAAACCTGTTGCCCTTGCTTTTGTGCACAAGGTAAGCAGGGTTGTTAAAATACCTGTAATCGGGATTGGCGGCATAATGAACGAACGCGACGCGCTTGAATTTATGGTGGCCGGAGCATCCGCCGTTCAAATAGGCACCGCAAATTTTATAGAACCTTCCGTATCGCAGAAAATAGCTCATGGGATAGAAAAATATATGAGAGAAAAGAAGATTAAAAGTATAAAGGAAATAACAGGTTCTCTGAGGTATTGATGCCCAAATTTTTGTTTTTTATTTTATTAGTCTTCTTGACACCCGCGGCCGCGGCTGCATATTCCTGCGCCATTTTGGACACGAACACCGTAAGAGAAGGCGGAATAGTTATTGTTAAAGTAAGCAGTTCGGCAAGGCTGCAGGCTGGTGAAGTGAGGTTTATGGGAAATACATATCCTCTGTTTTTTAAAAGTTTTGACAGGGCAAATCTTGATTTTGAATTTGTCACGATTGTGCCTGTTCCTTTGGAAACCGAGGGCGTGAAAAAAATGAAAATACTTTGGATGGCTGACAGTAAAAAAAGGGAACAGGAAGAATATATAACCGTAAAAAAACTTAAGTTGCCTCCGTCAGCGCTTGATACAAAGGGTAAAGCCGGAAATTTTTCCGGCAGCCTTAAAGAAGAAAACAGGATAATAAACAAAAAACAGGAAAACATAACAAAAGTAAAATATTCGCTGCCGTTTATTATGCCGGCAAAAGGCGAAATATCAAGCGCATTTGGAAAACCGAGAATTTATGATAACGGGGCAGGGTGGAGACATAAAGGGGTTGATATAGCCGCTCCCGAAGGAAGCCCTGTTTTTGCGGCAAGCGGCGGCGATGTTGTTATGGCCAATACAACCAAGGCTCACGGCATTATGATAATAATAGACCACGGCGGCGGTGTTTACTCGCTGTATCATCATTTAAGGGGAGTAAGCGTAAAAACAGGAGATAAAGTAAAACAAGGGGAAAGGATAGGAAGTGTGGGTTCAACCGGGATAGTTACCGGGCCTCACCTTCATTGGCAGGTAAATATTTTTGGGATACCGATAGACCCGATGTATCTTATATCCGCAAGATAAAAAATTTTAAGAAACAAAAGCACCTTCGGGAATTGCCTGAGGATTTCCGTTAAAATATTTATCCCATTTTTCCCAATGTTTTCTGTTAAAATCCGATTGAATAAGGTATTTGGGCTCGCTTGGCTGGCATATTAAATGCATTCCCGCTTCCTTAAGGGTTCTGTTGCCTTTCTTGTTATTGCAGGGTGAACATGCGGTAACAACATTATGCCAGTCTGTCTTTCCGCCTTTGCTTTTTGGTATTATATGATCCATTGTCGGTTTTACAAGATGTTTTCCGCAGTATTGACAGGTATAGTTATCCCTTAAAAAAACAGCTTTTTTTGAAAATTTTGGCTTGCTGTATGGTTTTTTTACATAATAAGATATTTGTATTACCGAAGGGACTTTAATTCTTGCCCTTACCGTGGAAATATAAGAATGTCCGTTTTCCACTATATGGGCTTTATTTGAAAAAAGCAGTTTAAGAGCCCTTTTTGGATTAAGGACTGTCAAAGGTTCATAAGTTGTATTTAAAAGAAGGACGCTTTGAATATCCATACTTCCCGCCTTTAAATTATAATTTTTATTATTTTAATCCAAAGGCGGAATAATTGCAAATAAATAAATGGTTAATTTATAAGTTAAAAACGGATTGTGCAAAAATATGCACTTTAAAATAAAGTAATTACAATATTTAAAAGCATATATTTTATGGCACGCTTATTGCACTTAATAAAGCGGGTATGGGAAGATAAAAAGGGTTTAGAAGGGGCAGTGTGGAGAAGGGGAAGGTGCCGAAGGGCGGCTTGAAAAAGCCGCCCTTTTTAATTTTAATAAAAATATGGCAACAAATTTTGGAAAGAATACGTCAAAATCCGTGATTATGTTTATCGGATTGCAAAACATCGGCTTTGTGTTATAATAAGCGCTGTTTTATTAAAAATATCAGGAGGTAATATTTTGATTAAAAGACTGATTTTATTGGTTTTCGTAATCTTTATGGCCGTTGCTGTTTTTGCGGCTGATGACATAATAGATGATATAAGAATTAAAGGGCTTATGACAACCGAGGAAAAGTTTGTGCTTGACCGTATTTCTTATGGTATAGGCATGACGTTCTCGAAATATAAAACAAGGGAAGACATAAAAAAACTTTATGAAACAGGAAGGTTTGATGATATTAAGGTTTATACAGCCAAGGAAGACGGAAAAAATATTCTTGTGTATGAAATAACTGAAAAACCGATTATCGGAAAAGTTATTATTAAAGGAAACAAGGAAGTCGGCGAAGGAGATATTAAATCAAAACTTGAGCCTGAGCAGGAGTCAAACGTTAATCCCGCATCCGCTGACGCGACAAAACCCAAAGTAGCGCAGCCGGAAGATGAAGGCAAACCTTCCCGCAAAATAAAGGAAGGCGAGTATTTTGACGAGTATTATCTTAAGGAAGCCATAGCAAAAATTGAAAAACTTTATAAAGAAAAGAATTTTTATTATGCAACGGTGAAATACAGTGTTTCAGAGCCGGCGGAAGAAAAAGGCAAGAAAGGCAAAAGAGTGACCGTTACAATAGAAGCCGAAGAAGGGGATAAGATAAAAGTAAAAACTATTACGGCAACCGGCAACAGTGTTTTTGGGGTGGACAAGATTAAAAGCGCAATGAAAACAAAAGAAGAAGGATGGTTTGTGTCAGGAGTATTTGATGACGACCAGTTCATAGAAGATCTTAAGGCAATACTTACTTCGTATTTTACCGAAGGATATGTTAAGGCAAAGATAAACGGATTCTCAATGGGGGAAATTGACGCAAACAGAAAAAAACTTATAGAAGACTGCGTGAAGTTCAACAGGCAGGATAAAATAATCACAATAAACATACCGGTAAGCGAAGGCATACAATACAAGATTAAAGATATTTCTTTTAAAGGAAATGAAATTTTTACGAACGAGGAATTTACGGAGAAAATTGAAAGTAAACCCGGAAGAGTTTTTGACAAGCCAAAGTTTGAACGCGATGTTAATTCCTTGCGTTTGATGTATTCCGAAAAAGGCAGAATATTTGCACAGGTGAAAGACTCCTATGTTTATGATGACGACATCGGAGAAGTTTCTGCTTTGATAGATATTACCGAAGGCCCTGTTGCTTATGTAAATGAAGTTAAGGTAAGAGGAAATTATGTGACCAAAGACAAGGTTATTTTAAGGGAATTAACCGTTGCGGCGGGAGAACCTTTTGACAGCAGCAAGATAAGAAAATCACAGGAGGCCATATATAATCTGGGATTTTTTGACAATGTTGTTATAGACACAGAGCAGGTCGGGCTTGACAGGCTAAATCTTATTTTTGAAGTTTCCGAAAGAAAAACAAATACAATAGGTCTTGGAGCGGGATATTCCACGGTTGAAGGTTTGGTGGGGTATCTTCAGCTTACCAATGCAAATCTGTTTGGCGAGGGCAAAAGTTTTTCCGCGGATGTGCAGGTTGGAAACAGCAAAAAAAGCTGGCAGCTTGGATATAAAGATCCGTGGCTGTTTGACACTCCCGTATCTTTTGGCATAGATTTATGGAATACATTTAAAAACAGAGGATATAACAATCAGGGTTATGACCTTGATTCTTACGGGCTTGACTTGAGTTTTGGATACAGGATAGACAGGGAACAAAAAGCATATATAACTTACAGATATGAAGAGGGCAAGTACAGCAATATTAATGAAGATTTAAAAAACAGTGTCAAGGAAGGCAAAAGTCAGATATCAAGCATAATGCCGATGTATGTGTATGACAACCGTGATGATGTTTTTGATCCCGGCCGTGGAGTTTATACAAGCATATCCGCGCAGTTCGGCGGCGGATTGCTGGGTGGAGACTACAATTATATTAAGGCTGTATGGGATTACAGGTATTTTGTGCCAAGCATATGGAAATTTGTACTTGGTGTTCATGTGAGGGTCGGAAATGCCTGGCTGTATAATTGGGCTTACGGCAATGCCGCTTTGCCTCCCACAGAAAAGTTTTTTGCCGGCGGCACGGATACGGTAAGAGGATATGAAGAAAGATCACTTGGTCCCGGAATTTCAGGCGGCAATTTCTCTTTTGTTTCAAATATCGAATATAAATTGAAGCTTATTGAAAGAGTTCTTACGCTGGCTGTCTTTTATGACAGCGGAAACTGCTGGGACAATGTTTCGCAGGTTAATTTCAATAATCCATACCTTTATCCCAGCATAGGGGGAGGCGTGAGGTTTACGATACCGGGAACAGTCATGCTTATAAGGATAGACTACGGTTATCCGCTGCTGCCGGAATACAACCAGTACGGCGGCAAAATACACTTTAATATAGGAAATATATTCTGATAAAAATATAACGGAGGATTAAAAATGAAAAAAATGCTTGCGGTAATGGTTGTGTTTGTTTTGATTTTAGGTGTTGCGGGGAGTTCTTATGCTTTGAATATCGGTTATGTTGACATTAAGAAAGTTTTTAATCAGTATGAAGGCACCAAGAAAGCAAAGGCAAAACTGCAGGGCGCTCTTGAAAAAGAGCAAAAAAATATAGAAGCCAAAAAAGACGAGCTTTTAAAGCTTAAGGAAGATCTTGAAAAAAAGGCGTCGGTTCTTGACAAAGACAAAGTAAGGGCAAAGCAGGAAGAGCTTCAAAGCAAGTACGAGAAACTTCAGAAAGAAGCAATTGAAATTGAACAAAAGCTCAGGGCGCAGGAAGAAGAACTTACAAGCAATATAGTGGGAGAGATAAGGACTATTGTGAAAAAGATAGCGGAAGAAAAAAAATACGATCTTGTTTTTGAACAAAATATGCTTTTATACGGCGGCGAGGACATCACATATATCGTTTTAAAGAAGATGAACGAGCAGTAATCTTATGAAACTCTCGGAACTTGCGGCCGCAATAGGGGCCAAGGTTAAGGGCAGTCCGGATATTGAAATAAAAGGACTTAACAGTTTAAGCGGGGCCGGTCCTGATGACATAAGCTTTGTTCTTGGAAAAAAATATCTTAAGGAAGCGGCAGAATCAAAAGCCGCCGCCGTTATAGCTGATTTTGACACTGAAATACCCGGAAAGGCCGTTGTTCTTGCGTCCAATGCAAAAGCCGCATATGCTATGGCGCTTTCAATTTTGTATCCGGAAAAAAAATATCATCCGTTTATATCTGCAAAATCTTCAATAGACAGTACGTCAATTCTTGGCAAAGATGTTCATATTGCGGATTTTGTTGTAATAGGTCCGCGCTGCAAAATTGGAGACAACTGTGTGATTCTTGCCGGAACGGTAATTGACGAAGAATGCATTATAGGAGACGGAACTGTAATAGAACCAAATTGTATTGTATACAGACGCACGGAAATCGGAAAAAATTGTATTATACACGGAGGGGCTGCAATCGGCGGGGACGGTTTTGCGTTTGTTGAGCATGAAGGCAGGATAATAAAAGTTCCCCAAAAAGGAAATGTTAAAATAGGCAATGATGCGGAAATTGGGAATAATGTGACAATAGACAGAGCGGCTTTTGGCACAACAGAAATAGGAAACAGTGTTAAAATAGACAATCTTGTGCAGATTGCACATAATGTAAAAGTTGGTGACGGCACAATGATAGCCGCGCAAACCGGTATAGCTGGCAGTTCGATTACGGGTAAGTATTGTATTTTGGGCGGGCAGGTGGGTGTGGCGGATCATGTGGTTATCGGCAATATGGTAAAAATAGGTTCGCAGTCCGGAGTATCAAAAGATGTTGAAGACAATGCCGTGATGTCCGGCACTCCGGCAAGACCGCTTTTGGAGACCAGAAAATCAGAGGCCCGTGTTGCCAGACTTGCAGAAATGTTTGACAGAATAAAGACGCTTGAAGAAGAAATAAAAAAATTAAAGGAAGGCAAGTGAAACAGGCAACATTAAAACGTGAAGTGCTTCTTAAAGGCAGGGGGCTTCACGCCGGAATGGAAAGCGAAATTGTTTTAAAACCGGCAGCCGAAGACAGCGGGCTTACGGTAAGTTTAAGCGGTAAAAAAAATGGCGGCAGTTTTACAATGTCGCCTTTTTGTGTATGTGACACAAAACGCGGCACAACCCTTAAGCTGGGCGGTTTTAAGCTGCATACCGTTGAGCATCTGGTTTCGGCAATAAGGGGTCTGGGAATTACAAACGCAGAAATATGCGTGATTAAAGGCAACGAACCGCCGATTTATGACGGAAGCGCGCTTTATTTCTGCCGTGAAATATTAAAGGCAGGCATAGCAAGACAAAAAAAAGAAATGCGAAAACTGGAAATAAAGAATCCTGTCTTGGTTAAGGATAAGGACGCTTATATTGCGGCGATACCTTGTGACATATATAGGATTTCCTATTATTCCGATTTTTCCCAAAAGGGACTTGTGCCTATGCATGCTGATTTTGACGAAAAAACGGATTATGAAAAGAAGCTTGCTCCTGCAAGGACTTTTGGTTTTAAAAAAGAAATAGAATGGCTGCTTAATTCAGGCCTTATTAAAGGCGCTGATATGGGCAGCGCGGTATTATTTAATGAAAAAGGCGAGCCTGAAAACACAAAATTAAGGTTTAAGACGGAACCTGCAATGCACAAGGTGCTTGATATAACCGGTGACCTTGGACTTATAAACGCAGGGATAAAAGCGCATATTATTGCTTACAGAACCGGGCACAGGCACAATATTGAACTGGCAAAAAAATTATTGCAATAAATAATATTTTAAGGAGGAAGGAAATGGAAACAGTGCTTGACATTAAACAGATACAGAAACTCATACCTCACAGATTCCCGATGCTTCTTGTGGACAGAATTATTGACATAAAACCGGGTGAGTCCATAACGGGAATAAAGAATGTGACCATGAATGAATGGTTTTTTCAGGGGCATTACCCAAACGAACCCATAATGCCCGGAGTGCTTATTGTTGAAGCCATGGCGCAGACAGGCGGGGTGCTTTTGATGAAAATGCTTGAAGGCCAGGAGGGCAAGTCAATATACTTTATGACAATTGACGCCGTTAAATTCAGAAAACCCGTGGTTCCAGGCGATACATTAAGATTTGAAGTGAAAATAAATCAATTTAAGGGAAAGATCGGCAAAATACGCGGTGAAGCATATGTTGGAGACCAGCTTGCCGCCGAAGCTGAAATGATGGCAATGGTTGCGGGATAGACATTAAATAATTACAGATTTTAAAGTATTTTTTGATTGCCAAAAGGAGTAAACAGATGATACATCCAACAGCCATTGTATCGGAAAAAGCAAAGCTTGGCTCCAATGTAAAGGTGGGAGCTTTTGCGATAATTGATGACGATGTGATAATAGGCGACAACACCGAAATTGCCGCGAGGGTTCATATAAAAGACGGAAGCAGGATAGGTTCCGGCAATTACATCGGTGAAGGGACAATTATTTCCGATATACCCCAGGATTTAAAATTTAAAGGCGAACCCTCGTTTGTCGAGATAGGAAACAATAATATTATCAGGGAATATGTCACTGTTCATCGTTCAACATCACCCGGGGGCATAACAAAGATTGGCAGCAATAATTTCCTTATGGTAATGGTTCATGTCGCGCATGACTGCAAAATAGGGAATGAAATTATAATTGTAAACAACACAGGATTATCCGGGCATGTTTGCATTGATGATTTTGCATTCGTGAGCGGTATGACCGCGGTGCATCAGAATGTAAGGATAGGAAGCTATTCAATGACAGGCGGCGGAATGAGAATAAATCAGGATGTTGCGCCTTTTACAATGGTCGGCGGCGATATAGCGGCGGTTCACGGATGCAACAAGGTGGGCCTTAAACGCCGCGGTTTCTCAAAAGAAAGAATTTCCGTCATAGAAGATATTTTTTCAATATATTTCAGGGAAAAACTTTTGTCGCAGGAAGCTTTAAGTAAAATAGAAGAAAAGTACCCGAATAATCCCGATGCCGGTTATTTTGTTTCTTTTGTAAGGTCTTCCAAAAGAGGTATTACAAGGTGAAAATCGGAAAGGTTGGTCTGATTGCCGGAGGCGGAAGCCTTCCCGTGGAATTTCTTAAAGCCGCAAAAAAACACGGCATAAAAACTGTTGTATTCGGAATAAAGGGAGAAACCGGAAACGAGGCAAGAGTTCTTGCGGATACTTTCCATGAAGTCAAAATTACAGGATTATCCGGTATTATCAAACTTGCTTTAAAAGAGAATGTTAATAAGGTTGTTTTTTTGGGATATGTAAGGCATACAAATATATTTAAGAATATAAGTTTTGATTTTCGCACCGTAAAAGTGCTTGCTTCTCTTCCAAATTTAAGTGCGGACAGCATAATGAAAGGAATCTTTAAAGAGCTTGCAAGCGAAGGAATATCGGTTTTGCCTTCAACTTTTCTTATGGATAATTCGCTGGCAAAAAAAGGACTGATTGCTGGCAGAAAACCTTCTTTAAAAGAGTTAAAAGACATTAAATTCGGCTTTAAAATGGCCAGAGGACTGGCGGCTTTGGATATAGGGCAGACCATAGTTGTTAAAAACGGAGTGATAGCCGCCGCCGAAGCGCAGGAAGGAACAGATGCCGCGATTGAACGAGGGGCAAAGATAGCAGGACCCGGATTTATTGTTGTAAAAGCGGCAAGGCCGGGGCAGGATTTAAGGTATGATGTTCCGGTTATCGGCGCAAAGACACTGGAGATTCTTCTTAAATATAAAGGCGCCGGAATTGCCGTAGAGTCCGGTAAAACTTTTGTTTTGGACAGGGAAGTTATGGCAAAGGAAGCGGGTAAAAAAGCATTTATATACGGTTTATAATAAATTTACGGAGGTACATATGATACCAATATCAAAACCCCTTATAGGCGCCGAAGAAAAAAATGCCGTAATGAAGGTGCTTGATTCGGGGATAATAGCTTCGGGCCCGGTTGTAAAACAGTTTGAGGCTGATTTTGCAGCTTACTGCGGGGTAAAACACGCTGTGGCCGTATCCAACGGCACATGCGCAATACACGCGGCATTGCATTCTTTGGGAATAAAAAAGGGTGACAGAGTAATAACAACCCCGTTTACTTTCATAGCAACAAGCAATTCCATAATCCACGCGGGCGCCGAACCTGTTTTTGTTGACATTCAGCCTGAAAGTTTTAACATTGATCCGGTTAAAATTGAGGAAGCCCTGAAAAAAGATATTTTCAGAAAAATAAAAGCCGTTATCGTTGTTCATCTGTACGGTCAGGTTTGCGATATGGATGCAATAAATTCGATTGCAAAAAAATACGGCATAGCCGTAATTGAAGATGCCGCTCAGGCGCACGGGGCCAAGGATAAAGGGAAAAAAGCCGGTTCTTTTGGAGATGCCGCCACTTTCAGCATGTATGCAACCAAGAATATGACAACCGGAGAAGGCGGAATGGTTACGACAAATGACGACAAAATAAACGAAAGTTTAAGAATATTCATAAATCACGGAATGCCTAAAGTTTATTATCATACGGAAATTGGATATAATTACAGGACAACCGATATTGAAGCCGCAATAGGTGTGGAGCAGTTAAAAAAACTTGACGACTTTAATGAAAAAAGGCGTATAAATGCGGAAAGACTGAAAAAAATACTTTCGGCTTATGATTATATAAAGTGTCCGGAAGAATTGCCGGGAAAGTTTCATATATATCATCAGTTTACAATCAGGGTTAAAAACGGCAGACGGGATGAACTTATCAAACATTTAAATGACAACGGAGTGGGCGCAAAAATATTTTATCCGATCCCTCTGCACAAACAGCCGGTATATCAAGGCAAACTTAAATTTAAACCAGTTGTGCCAAACGCCGAAGAAGCGGCCGGAGAAGTGCTTAGTTTGCCTGTTTATCCCCTGTTAACAGATGCGGATTTTGTTACAATTGAAAATGCATTTAAATCATTTGACGGAGCAAAAAAGTGAAATTAAAAGAACTTGAAATATTTGGTTTTAAATCATTTGCCGACAGAACATTGATAAAGTTTGGAAGAGGAATAACAATAGTTGTCGGGCCAAATGGTTCCGGAAAAAGCAATATATTTGACGCGATAAAATGGGTTCTTGGCACGCAAAGTCCGAAGTCGCTTCGCGGCAGCAAGATGGAAGACGTAATTTTTATAGGTTCTGACGACAGAAAAACCCTTGGAATGGCGGAAGTATCGCTTACTTTTGACAACTCAGATCATACATTAAATCTTCGTTATGAAGAGGTAAAGATAACCCGCAGGCTTTACCGTTCCGGAGAGAGTGAATACTTTATAAACGATAATCCGGTTAGACTGCGCGATATTGTGGAACTTTTTCTTGATACCGGGGTTGGTATAGATTCGTATTCCGTGCTTTCACAGGGAGAAGTCCAGAGGATAATAGACGCAAAACCTCATGAAAGAAGGGAAATATTTGAGGAAGCGGCGGGAATAACAAAGTATATAAGAAAAAGAGACGAAGCATTAAGAAAGCTTGAAGCCACCGAACAAAATATGCTGAGGATAAACGATATTTTGGTTGAAGTGAAGCGTCAGACCGCCGCTCTTGAAAGACAGGCAAAAAAGGCCGAAAAATACAGGGAATTGAAACAGGAATGGTCAGACCTTGTAATGCGCCTTTTTATAAAGGAAATAAGGGACAGAAAGATGGAGCTGCAGGAAAGCTCTGGAAGATTAAACGAGATTGAGCGGCGAATCGAGGAAGAAAATACAAAGCTTTCAACGCATGAAATGAAATATGAAGAAATGAAGCTTGAAGCCGCACGCCGGGAGCACGAAATAAACGAGAAACGGGAAAAATGGCTGATACGGCAGCAGGAAATAAAGCGTCTGGAAGATAATTTGAAGTTTCTTTCGCAGAGACATGTTGAACTTATGCAGAGAATTGAAGATTTAAGAACGGAAAATGTTGAGAATGTCGGAAGACTTGAAGCGTATAAAACAGAACTTGAAAACAAAGAAAGAATAATTTCCGAAAAATTTACCGTTTTAAATTCAATACAGGAAAAGTTAACTGTCCAGGAAAATGAAAACAACAATTTTATCGCTTTGCTTGAGGAAAAGAAAAAACAAAAACAGAAAAAAATCGAAAGAATTGAACAGGCTAATCGTGAAATCGGCGAAATTAAAAATAAGATGGTTGAATATGAAATGGCAATTAAGAACATTGAAGAGCAGATTTTACGAAATGACGAGGCCTGCAGAGAAGCAGAAGAAAAGCTGAGAATTGTTGAAACGGAAATTGGCAGGCTTTCGGAAAATAAAGTTATTAAAGAGACCGAGATAAGCAAGATTAAAGAAATGGAAGCGGAATTTATAAATGAGAAAATAGCAAAATCCGAAGCCAGAGAAACTCTTTTAAATATGATACGCGAGCTTAATCTTGGAATAAGCAGAATGGAGTCAAGGCATAATTTCCTTGTTCAGCTTCACGAGAAAATGGAAGGCTACGGGGAAATTGTAAGAAAAGTTCTTACCGAATACAGAGACAGTCTTCCCGAAGGATTAAAAGATGCCGTCGTGGATACCGCAG
Organism: uncultured Spirochaetia bacterium; assembly: GCA_964417645.1. Lineage (GTDB taxonomy): Bacteria > Oederibacteriota > PGYV01 > PGYV01 > PGYV01 > CAYQIS01. The sequence continues at coordinate 2,223 of CAYQIS010000001.1, read as the reverse complement.
GGAATCTTATTGCGGTTGATAAAAAATATGAATCGGCCGTTGAAAAGGCGCTTGTCGGGGCACTGCAAACCATTTTGCTTTCCGGAAAGGAACAGATAAAAGCGATATTTGAAAAATATGGAAATGATCAGGGTGAGATAACACTTCTTGCGGCTGCGAATGAAGCGGGTTCTGTTTTTGCCGCGGCAAGAGAAGCGGTAAAACACGAATTGATAGCCGGGTATCTTCCGGATTTGATAATAACCGACGACAAGCATGAATCCGTAAAACTTTTGTTTCATAATATTTATCTTGTGAAAACCGTTGAAGATGCGATGACTGTTTTTGAAACGGTTAAAACAAATCATGAATATTTTCTGCTTACCGAGACGGGTGAACTTGCTTCAAGTTTTGGCTTGTTTAAAAAAAGCGGAAAACAGTCGGATGCCGGAACCGGTCTTTTGTCAAGAGAAAGGGAAATAAATGAATTGTCTTCGGAAATATCAATGGCAAGGGGTAAATGCGAGGCAATTGAAGAAGAAAAAGCAAAGCATGATGCCGAAATAGCCGAAATAGAGGCGAAAATAGAAGAGTTATCCGCAAATTATCACAGTCAGTTTGTTGAGGTGGTAAAAGAAGATGAAAGGTTAAAACAAAAAGTTGAAGACAGAGAGGCTTATAAGGCGGTAATCGAAAGAGCAAATTTTGTAAAAGCGCAAAAACAATCGGAAATGGCTGAACTTTCTTCGCGCAGAAACGAGTATTCTGAAAAATTGCTTGTTTTGGAATCCGAGATAAAAACTTTAAAAGAAGAGGCCGAGTTGATTTCGAAAGAAACGGTAATTATGGAAGAAGAGCTTGTTTTAAGGCAAAGAGCTCTGGAAGAAAGACGAATGGAGATAATGAAGGAAAAAAGCGAGCATGAATTTGAAGAAAAAAATAAAGAAGCATTGATAAGACAAATTGAAGAAACCAGAAAAAAATATGATTCGGTGAATTCGGACATAGAAAGTATAACTGAAAAAGCAAGGCTGGCCGAAGAAGAGCGACTGATAAGTGAAAGCGGGATAGAAAACAACAAAAACAATCTTATAAAAGACGAAAATGAACTTAATTCGGCCAGGGAAGAGTATGAGAGATTCAGAAATGAGATGAAAGAACATGAAGATAATTTAAAGGAAATGGGGAAAGAAAGAGACCGTTTAAGAGATTCTCAATATGAACTTAAAGTAAGGATTAATGAGCTTAATTTGGGTCTGAAGGCGATATATGACAAAATCAATGAAGAGTTTCATATTGCTCCGGATGAAAATGCTGTAATGGCAACTGTAATTTCCGAGGATGAATACAATTCAATTAAAGCGAGAACGGATGAACTGCAGGAAAAAATGGATAAACTTGGTGTTATAAATCTTGTTGCGATTGAGGAATATAATGAGTTGAAAAACAGACAGGATTTCATGCAGACTCAGTACAACGATCTTATGAACGGGCGCGAGAATCTCAAAAAAGTCATTAAGAAAACAAATGACGAAAGCAGGCAGCTCTTTGCCACCGCATTTGTTGAAATAAAGGCAAAATTTGCGGAAGTATTCAAAAAAATGATGAATGGCGGGGAAGCTGATCTGATATTAATAGATGAGGATAATGTTTTGGAATCAGGTATTGATATAATTGCAAGACCCCCGGGTAAAAAACTTCAAAACATAACGCTTTTGTCTGGCGGGGAAAAGTCAATTACTGCAGTTTCGCTTCTTTTTGCACTTTTCCTTACAAAAGCAAGCCCGTTCTGCGTCATGGACGAAGTTGACGCCGCGCTTGACGATATCAACATTGCGAGATTTACAAACCTTGTAAAGAGTTTTAATGAAATGACGCAGTTTATAATAATTACGCACAATAAGATAACAATGGAAATAGCCGATGCAATATACGGTGTTTCAATGGAGAAGGCGGGCGTTTCAAAAATTATATCCGTAAAACTTGAAGGCAAAGGCATTGACAAAGAAGCGGGAGCAAAAGTAAGACGCGAGCTTGAAGAACGAGGCAAAATAAGAAAAGAGAAACTTGAAGGATTTATGTCTCAGGAAGAGCAGGAAATTCTTGCGGAAGAACCAAAAAAAGGAAGAAAGAAATCTCTTGCGGAATTAAACGGTGAAACCGTCCCGCAGGCAGGCGATGATGAGGCTCAAGAAACCGGGAATTCCGCGGATGAAACGGAAGAAGTTTGGATTAAAGACAATT